>CAZUBK010000002.1:0-290644 GCA_964618725.1 uncultured Pseudomonadales bacterium | reverse complement strand
CTACAGACTCTCAACGACGCTTCGCCTTGTGCGGGGTTTCCTGGTACATAAAAAACCGCCTCACGTGCGGTAAATTGTTTCTTTTTCGACCTAAACTTCCTAGGTCTCATCAGCTGCTAAGCAGAAAAGAAAATCCGCTCTGCCTAAGATTGGCAAAGGTGTTAGCGGATGGGTACTTGGTACTTCTGGATTGTCTTTGAACTTTCATAGTTCTAGAGCATCTAATGCCCTTACGACTCCTTATACGTGTAAAGCGTATATGCAAGCATCTTTTCTTTGCTAGCTCTATTAAGAGCTTCGACTTCCGCTTCAAACTCGTGCGGATGCGTGGGCATTTCTTTCAATTCCGGCTTTTCTTCACCAGTAAAATAAATGATGGCCATAATATTTCGACCATCTGCCCATATTAACTGGTACTCGGAACCGTAGGAAGGGACTGCTGTCCCACTTAGAATCAGACTTTTAAAATCCATGATAACCTCTCAAAGTGCCTCGCTAGGCCTTAGCGAGTAGGTTTCAGCCTAAGCTGAATTATGGGAATAATAGCAAAAAAACCGTATTTTGTCAAGACTATAGGAACAAGCTCAGCCACGAAGCCACCGAAGATTAGCTCAAACTGTGCCTAATTAGTCACAGTACTTACACACTACAGGTCTACTGCTCCCCGTGCTGGACCAGGTTAGGACCAGTTTCTTTTAGAAATTTTGACAAAAAAAAGTACCATTATAAATGGTACTTTCAAAACTTCCTACACCTCTATTGAATAAAACTGTCTGTAATGATCTGCTGACCATCAACCATAAGGTTGATTGCGTCGCAAGAATGACCTTGACCATCAAGGTCTTTATATTCATGCCAATACGTCCCGTTGGTTCCGGATTCACCAATATGACAGATGATGCGGGCTAGACCATTGACGCTCTCTGGCTCGGCTACCACGATTGCCCCTCGCGTAACACGAAGAACCATGGCAGTTACTGGCGCAGGCTTGTATGCGCCGGCAAGTTTCAGGTCAAACCCAACTACATTCCCGGCTACTATCGCGACTATTCGGTCCACAAGTCACTCCTTTTTTAACTAAAAAACAACTAAATAGAGTATCACACAAAGATTCCTTTTTGTCAAGACTATAGGGATAAATACAGCCACAAACCAAGTAGAAACACAACCTCGAATTATGACTACCGAACCGGAAACACTATACACCACAGGTCTATGGCTCCCCACCTTGGAGCAAGTCAGGACCCTTTATACAAGAAGCGCCAGCCACGTATCGGCTAGCGTCTTGATAAAAGCAGGCTAGTTACCCAGCACCGCCTTGATAAGTTCCAGCAGTGGTGCGCCAAAGAACAGCAGCACTACTACCAGAATGATGAGCAAGCAACCAAGGTTCGTGACAAAATTCGTCACCGAGTCGAACAGTGCATAGATAGCTTGGGCCACTGGATGTAGCTTTGCTCTAGCCTCCAACTTCTTTACCGTCGCCTCTGCTCGTGCACGAATCACCTCAGGGTGATCATCATCATATACAGTCATTACGGCCTCCTTAGTGTGCGATAGAAAATTGTCGTTGAACTAAGAAGCAATCATACTGCTTATGATCCAGAATGTCAATGTTATAGGAGGAAACCCAGCCACAAATCACAGCAACTTTATCCTCAAAACCTCACCTCTATAGCACAATTTTTACACCACAAGACTATTGCTCCGATGGTTGAAACCCGCGAGAACTTATTATCTTGCCTATAGTATTAACTTTCATTTTCATCCTCGGGTGGTTCTGGACTAGGTGAAGCCGAGGGGCTAGAATAAAAAGGTTCAACGGTTGTTGTCGTTGTAGGGCTCATACTTGGGCTCGGTGACACAGTGGTAGTAGTCACGCCACGGTATTCTGGATAGCTAATAGTGTCGATTGGACCTACATATCCACTAGCTGAACCTGCAGGAAAAGGCGTGCTCCAAACATAAGGTTGTATTCCCTGCGATAGTCTTCTTTTTAATCCCAACACTTCATTCTCCAGCTCCTCTAGTTTTTGTTTCTCTACTGGTTTTCCTTTCAAATCCCTAAGCTTGACAATTCTTTTGTCGATAGTGGCTTCTCGTTTTTCAATTTCTGAGTATAGTTTGTCAAAACTATCCTTACGTATTCTAATTGCTTTCTCAGAAAGCTTAATCTTATTCACTTCCTTATTCATGTTAGCCACACTCAACATTGCTTTATCCTCAATATCCTTTAAGTGTTTCCGGAATACATAAGCTGCTAATGGCAGCCCCAAAGCTACTACCGTCAGAATAACAGTTATTAATTGCATCTGAAGATTGGCCAACCCAATAATGTTCTCTGTTCTATTGCTTGTATCCTCGTCAACCCTTGCTATTAGTCTGTCCACTTTCGCACTCAGTACCTCCAACCGTGAAGACTGTTTCAGAACTTCATCATCTGCAAACACTAAGTCAACCTGAAAAAGCAAAAATATCGTTAAAGAAAATATAGCAATTCGTCTAAACATCTGGCTCCCCGGGTAGGATTCGAACCTACAACCTTTTCGTTACAAGTATCCACTAGTTACCTATTGGCTTGGACTATCTCATCACCTTATTTAGGTGCCAGGTATATAGTCTCTACACATTTATCTTGATTACTCAAGAATTTAGCTCGGGATAATCCTCAAATGAGGAGTCCCCCGAATTAGCCTGGTTTTCCGCTACCCATTTCTGAATAGGGCTGCCTATTTAACAGCGAACCGCGCTACCGTTGCGCCACCGGGGAATATTATGTACCCCAACATTTTATCATCCCCCTCCCTTCCTGGCCAGACACTGACCACAAATTTACCAACCCTTTTGGGTGGGCAAATGAAAACTAATGTTTAAGCACAGATTGATCAAACACCAACTATATGATCTGCTTGTCTTCGTCCCAATCTCCGCTTCCCATATTTCTCCTAAACCAAGAATATTTCTCTTTCTTCTTGTATCATCTGAAACATGATCAGTATTATTTTGCCCACCTACAACGAGCGTCCCAACATCGTCGACCTAATCAAGGCAATTGATCAAACAGTGAATGAAAAGAAGGAAATCATTGTTATTGACGACAACTCGCCTGACGGCACTGCTGCTGCGGTGAATAATCTCATCAAGACCAAACAGATCAAAAATCTTAGATTACATATCAGGAAAAAGAATCGGGGACTAACCAACAGCCTCAAGAAAGGTATAGAACTCTCCGAAGGCGATATCGTCATCTGGATGGATGCCGACTTCTCCCATCCGCCAGCAGTTATCCCAAAACTCTTAAAGAAGATCAATCAAGGCTACGATATCGCTGTCGCCTCCCGCTTCATCAAAGGCGGCGGCTATAAAAAGAATCTCAAAGACAGTAACGACTCCTGGTTAGCCATTACTCTTAGTCGCCTAATGAACTATACTATTCAACTCCTCCTCGACCATCGCTTCAAAGACTATTCTAGTGGCTTTATCGCCATCAAAAAAAAGGTCCTTAACAAAATCAAACTCCGAGGTGATTACGGTGAGTATTTTATGGACCTAATAGTCCGCGCGCTTCTCGCCAACTATACCTTCATCGAAATCCCCTTCGTCAATCTTCCCAGAAAAATGGGTGAATCCAAAACCGGCGGCAACCTCATCCAATTAATCAAGCGGGGGCTAAACTACGTTCTTTTCGCTCTAAGACTCTCTTTTCTCAGAGTTAGAATCAAGCTCAACCTAACTCATGATTTCACTCGCTAAAGAAACTGATCTCAAACAAGTAGTCTCACTTCACAAAAAGGTTCTCCCTCATACATTTAACTCCCTAATCGGTCTCCCCTTTCTCACTCTCCTCTATCAGAATATCCTTACCGATAATCACTCTCAACTTTGGGTAAAAAAACAAAACCAAACCGTAATCGCCTTCCTCTCAGTAACCCAAGATCTCCACCTGCTCAACAAAAAGGTCCAAGCACAATCAAATCTAAAATCGCTTATCCTCACTCATCTACTCACCCACCCCCATCACAGTCTTAATCTTCTCAAAAAAATCGTCTTTTCTGTCTTTCTCAAAAAAAATTTCCCTGGTCAACAAGCTTGGATCCTCACTCTCGGTGTCCACCCCCGCTTCACCCGCCAAGGCATAGCCAAATCTCTACTCCAACAAGTTATTTCCGACTACCAAAAAAAGAAACTAAAAGTTATCTCCGTCGACACAGAGACAAATAATTCTGTTGCCATCCGCTTCTATCGCTCCCTCAACTTCTCTTCCGTTAAACAATCCCGCAATAACCTTATCCTCCAAAAAACTCTGACCTAATGAAACACCCTTTCCTCCACCATTGTTCTATCCTTCTCTCTCGCCACTTTTTCGCCCTCTCTCCTTATCTTGTCATCTCTCTCATCAGTCTACTTCTCCACTTTGGCCTAACTTCCATGTACTTCCATCAAGACGATCTCACCTATTTAATCAACTCCAACACCAATCTGCTCAATCTCCTCACCGCCCCAGTCAACGAACACCTCCATTACACCTTTACCCTCCTCTTCAAATTACAGTGGCAACTTTTTCACCTCTATTTTGCTCCATACTTCCTTATCAGTGTCGTTCTCCACCTCCTTAATCTCTGGCTTCTTTGGCTAATCGTCAAACAACTCACCAAAGATAGCTTCCTTGCCTGGATAGCTGTTCTTCTCTTCATCCTCAACAATAACTGGAATGAAACTATTCTCTGGATCTCCGGCCAAACTATCACCCTAAGCTCCTTCTTTGTTTTCTTTGCCATCTATCGGCTTCTCCAGCTGAAAGAGAAGCCTTTCTCCTTTAAAAAACTCTTGGTCTTCATTCCTATCCTCACTCTCCCTAGTCTCACCTCTGCCCTCGGTCTCTGGCTCCCTGTCGTCATTCTCCCTTTCTATGGCCTTAACTTCTCTAAAAGGAAACTCAACTGGATCGGAGTCTCCTCCCTTCTTTCTCTACTCACCATCTTCCTCTTCTATTCCACTCAAAGTAGCGGTCTCAACCCCGACTCTCAAATCCCACACTTCACCTTCTCCACCCTCATCACCATCGTCTCCATCACCTTTCTTGCTCCTCTCAGTACCGCCCTTGGAAGTCTCTTTGTCCCATGGGATCTTTTTCGTACCAGAGCTATCATACTTATTTTTCTTACCTTCTCCCTTCTCACCACCTCTCACAAAAAGATCCTCTCTTTTCTCAAAAACAAAGACAATCTTTTCTTCCTCAGTTGTCTCTTTGCCTACTACCTCGTTATCGCTGTCGGCCGGTTTCAGTTTGGCCTTGGCATCGCCAAAGCCAATCGCTATGCCTACATCGGGTTATTTTTTCTTCTCATCCTAGCCGCCCGCTTCCTCAACCAATACACCCATAAACCACTCAAAGCAAAAATCATTCTCTTTTCCCTATTCATCATCCTCATTCAGATATCTGGTTTCTACTCTCGTGCCATTCCCTACACCACTCGTCCTACTCAAGTCAGAAGCATGATCGAACAACTGCAAACACTCACCGGCTGCTACCAGGATGGATATCTCCCAGACTTTGTTAGTCCAATCCCGGTCAGTAAGTACTCAGACCTTCTACCCCTAATCAACAATCCCAACCTCACTGTCAACGAGGATCCGCGCTGCAAGACTTTCCACTAACATTACTTATCGGAAGTCATCGCAGCATCCCCAAAAACATGTTTACAATTGCCAAGACCACTGCCGCTAACAAAGCAGTCATGAAATCTCGCACTTCAAACCCGGGCACGATCTTTGTCATCAACATCAAAAGAAGAGCGTTAATCACAAAGGTAAACAACCCCAAAGTCAATACGTTTATCGGCAATGTCAGTAATACTAGTATTGGTCTCAATAAAGCCGCCAATATTCCCCAAACTACTGAGATCACAATCAAGCTCTCCACCCCAGCAATCTTCACTCCCGGAACAATATACGCCGTCACATAAAAGGCTATTGCATTCACCACCAATGACATCAACATAGTTAAATGTTAGCATTTTTCAAAACTCGTCAATCCCCACTTGATATTTCCATTCCTTCCACATATGAGCTTGCTCATCCTTGCTGATAATAAAGATATTATTATCATGCCATCTTGCGCTTCCTCATATATCTGCGCCGATAATAGCTAACACATTATCGTCTTGATATAATCGTCCCGATGGTTCAGAAAATCGAAACCCTGATCGGTCCAATGAATTCCGGTAAGTCAGATGAGCTCATCCGTCGACTTACTCGCGAACAAATCGCCAGAAACGAAATTATTGTTTTCAAGCCCAAGCTCGACACCCGAACTGAAAACTATGTATCTTCTCGAAGTGGCAAAAACCTTCCCGCTTTTCCTGTTGAATCTTCCATGCAACTATTTCTTTTGTTCCAACAGGCACTCCAGGAATTTCAAAAATATCACCCCAAGGCTAGAATAGTCATCGGCATTGATGAAGCTCAATTCTTTGACCATCAACTCCCCGAGGTTCTTTATGATATTACCCACCAGTTTAACTGTAAAGTTGTGGTTTCTGGACTATCCCGTGACTTTAGAGGTGAACCTTTTGGCCCTATGCCCCAAATCCTCGCCATGTCTCAAGAAATCGAAAGTTTCGCCGCCCTCTGTACTTACATCGATCCTGAAACCAAAGATCAGTGCAATGCTGAAGCCTACGAAACCTATCGCAGCCTAAACGGCGAACCTTGTGACTATACCGACCCCATCATCGTCATTGGCAATATTACTGAAGGCTATGAAGCCCGCTGTCCCAATCATCACTTCGTCAAAAACCATCCCAAAAGAAAATCTCACTCCAAATAATCCTGAAGCTTCCTCTTCAAAGAAGGATGCTTAAGTTTTCGCAGCGCCTTTGCCTCAATCTGACGAATTCGCTCCCTGGTTACCCCAAACTCTTTTCCAACTTCTTCTAAAGTCATCGGTCTCTTCCCGTCATCAATACCAAATCTCATTCTGACAACCTTTCTCTCTCGCTCCGACAACTGACCCAACACTTCCTCTACATTCTCCTTAAGGAGTCTTGCACTCGTTTGCTCATAGGGGGTCGCTGCAGTTTCGTCAGCGATAAAATCACCCAGCAACGAGTCTTCCTCATCTCCAATCGGTGTCTCTAGTGAAGTCGTCTTTTGAGCAATCTTAAAGATCTCTCTCACTCTATCGGGGTGCATATTCTCCATTTCTTTCCCCACTTCTTCTGGAGTAGGTTCCCTGCCCAGTTCCTGCATCAATCTTCGTTGAATCCTCATTAGCTTATTTATCGTCTCCACCATATGGACCGGAATCCGGATTGTCCTCGCCTGATCAGCAATCGCTCGAGTGATTGCTTGCCTAATCCACCAAGTTGCATAAGTTGAAAACTTAAATCCCTTGGTCCAGTCGTATTTCTCCACCGCTCTTATTAACCCTTTGTTCCCCTCCTGAATCAAATCCAAGAAGCTCATTCCCCGTCCTATGTACTTCTTGGCAATCGATACCACCAATCTTAAATTACTTTTTGTCAACTTATCTTTTGACTCCTTATCTCCCACATCCACTCCCTGTGCCAAAGAGATCTCTTCTTCCCTTTTGAGCAAGGGGATCCTTCCAATTTCTCGCAAATACATCCTCACCGGATCATTTATTGCCTGATCGTCTAAAGACGATAGTTCTTCCAGCTCTTTCTCAAGTGCCCCAGACACCTCCACTACCCCCGCTTCCTCTCCCGCTTCTACACTTTCAAAAACATCAATATCTTCTTTGAAAAGCATGTCATACAAGGCATCTAACTCCTCAATCCTGTCCTCTGCATCTGGAAAAAGCTTTAGAATATCATCCTGAGTGACAAAACCCTCTTCCTTCCCCTGAGTAATGATTCCTTCATAAATACCAAACTTCTCAATCATTTCTTTACTGACCTTTCTCTTGTTTTTACTCACCATGTATTGATCTAATTTGTTTTTCCTTATTATACTCAAATAACTCCAATTTGCATCTTTAAAAGTAAAAATTTGGGTATATATCCCAACACATCAAGAAGTAAATTCAAATTACTTGGGTATATCCTATGACAAACCCAAAAAAGCCACTCTCTCTCAAAGTGGTCCCCAAAACATAACAACTAAACCAGATACTAACACTTTTACTCCTCCATTTCAAGACTTGAGCCTCCTCGATAGTAGGACAAACTCCTCTTGCAGTTCCTTCACTCTCTCATCTTCATCTCTATTCTCCGCCCTCGATATCTCAATCGCAACCGCTTTAAGCCTTTCCGTCAATCTCAATCGCTTCAGTTCTCCCACCGCCACCCTTAAATCATTTTCCCCTTTCTCTATTTCCCATTCCTTCATATATGCTGTCTGGGCCAGCACCTTTAACTCAGACGGCAACTGATTAATAAACACAGTCATATCTCCACCCCCACTTTCTACAAACGAAAGCCACTCCCTTAATACTTTCATTTCAACGACATTAAGTCCCATCTCCACTAATTTCTTCGCTTCCATCACTGCCTTCTCTATCTTCACCGTAAAGAGAAGTGACAAGATCTCCTCTATAAGTAGTTCTTCCCTGCTTCGCGGCTTAACCGGTTTATCCACCTCTTGTTTCACCGTTCCCGGCAATCCCTTTGCCACCCGCTCGGTCTCTTTCATCACCCCCTCCTCCGAAACACCCAAAGTATCTGCTAACTTTCGCATATACACCGCCTGTACCACTTTATTTGTTATCTTCGCCAACACTGGTACAACCTCTTCACTCACTTTCCTCTTACCTTCCGTCGTCCCCACATCATACTTTGTCAAACTGCTGTCTAAATAGAACTGATATACATCCACCGCCTTCTCCACCAACTTCATCCATTTGTTCGGATTTTCTCTGGCTACATCATCCGGATCTTTTCCCCCAATTACCTGTATTACCTTGATGTTCATTCCTTTTTCTTCTGCCAGATGTATCCCCCTTTTCATTGCAGCTTCTCCTGCCGTATCCGCATCCAACGCCAAAACCAAGTTCTTCGTCAACCGCCCCAAACGATTGATCTGTTCTTCCGTCAGCGCCGATCCCTTAATTGCCACTGTCTCTGATACTCCGGCGGCAAAGCTACTAATCATATCCAGCTCCCCCTCTACAATCACCACCCTGTCTTTCTCCCGTATCGCCTTTTTAGCGGCAGATAGTCCATAAAGCATCTCCGACTTATGATAGACCAGCGTTTCCGGCGAATTAATATACTTCGGCTCTTCATCTCTATTACCAGGCATCACTCTCCCCGCAAAGGCAACAACCTGCCCTCGATGATCCCACAGTGGAAACATCACCCTGTTTCTAAACCGATCATAATACTGCCCTTTTTTCTTATTTGACTCCAAAATTAACCCAGTTCTCTCCACCAACGCCACATTCTTCTTCTTTTTCACCACCAGAAACTCGTATATTCCATCCCAAGCTGATAAAGCAAACCCCAACCTAAACTCTTTGATTATCTTCTCCGAAATCTTCCTGCTCTTTAGATACTCCCTCGCTTCCTCACCCACCTGATGCTGCGTTAGTAAATAGTGATAGTACTCCGCCGCTAATTCTTGAATCGCCACCAGCTCCTCTTTCTCACTCTTTTTCTCATCTCCCCTAAAAGTGAGTGTCACTCCTACCTTTTCTGCCAACATCCTAAGAGTCTCACCAAACTCCAATCCCTCCATCTCCTGCACAAAGGAGAACACATCACCCGCCTTTCCACAGCCGAAACATTTAAATATCTGAAGCTCCGGATTAACCATAAAAGATGGCGATTTCTCTCCATGAAACGGACATAACCCCTTCATACTCCTTCCTCCCCGTTTCAATGGCATGTATCCTGAAATCACCTCTACGATATCTAGCTTGTTCTTCACTTCCTCAACTTGATCCATTTACCCACAATTCTAGCATTCACCCTCCAGGGCTTTTTTTTTGCGGAGGAGGAGGGACTCGAACCCACGAGAGCTTAACGCTCGCACGCTTTCCAAGCGTGTGCCATAGCCACTAGGCGACTCCTCCGTATATTACATATTATACCTCACCTATAGTCAAATCACTCAGATCATGTTCCCCCTTGTATATACCTCTCCACATAGTCATTCACCATCACCTCTGCATGACCAAGAAAATATACCAAATCGTCTATAACAAACCCTCTGTCTTCCACTGAAATGTTGGCATAGCGTCTCTGGTCATATTCGTAATAGCGCTTCGCAATTGCCATTCCATAGACTCGATCATCCGAATATCGATGCGCTGAGGTGATCATCTCATAGGGTTTCAGTCGATAAGTTCGTAGCACATCCAACCATTCCCACTTCCCCCGATTTAGCCATCCTCGAATGTAATTGTCCATTATTGCATCCGTAATTGGATCTCTACTCAAACGTCCATACCAACTACTAAACTCATCCAACCCATGATCCCTTAGAGCAAAATATAAGACCGCTAATACCGCCGTTGCCTTAAGCTCCCATACCAAAGCAAACGCTGCCTCCATATTCCCCTGATTAGCCAATGCTGCTAAAACCTCAAAACTCACTACCTGAGCCGCATTCTCAACCTCTGAAACAGGCCTCTCCCTACACACTCTTCCTTGCTGAATATGCGCCAACTCATGAGCTAACGTACCTAAGAATCTTGATTTGTACCAAGTTGAATGTGGATTACCAAATCTTGCGTTCAAAGAAACAAACTCCTCACAGTCCGACGTCCCCAAAACATGATTGTGCCGAAAACCATCCCTTTGTACTTGATATCCCACCTCGTCTGGAAAACGTGACACGTCAGTCGCTCCCTGGTAACTATACATTGGTACTAATTCATCCACCCACTGTCTAACATCTTCAATCGACACTTCCGGTCGGTACCCCAAGCTATCAATCTTGTCTGTCAAACGAAAGAGTCTCTCAGCAAACATCTTTATCTCTTCCCTCTTTACCTCTTTCTCATAGTAGACACCGAAAACATCGTCATACAACCTCCTTCTCTTTTCGGCCCCCAGAAACACCGCCACCCCGCTAAGCGCCACAAGGTTCAAAAACCCTCTTCTGCTCAACCTCTCTTTTGCCAACTTGTACTATTACTATCACAGCCAGACAAAAACACAATCATTAGTTTGCCCCCTCTACCACCCAAATCGCTTCCGCCCCATTCTTGAACTTGTATCGCCCTAGTATCTGACTCGTCACCACTCCTTCTCTCGTCCTAAAACTCCACGGACTCCCTACATACAGTACTCCCTTTTTGTTCTCCTTCTGCCACTCAATCCCTCTAAAAGCGAAATTCTCAAAATCATAGGTATCCGCTCCCTTCATCACCCTCATTTGATACAAAGCCGGGTCATACCGACCATAGAAAAGAAAATAATACTGTGGCACGCCAATTGTATAAGGCCCTTCTGTTCCAAAAGCGGGATCAACCACTACCAAATCATAATTTTCTCTTATCCCATTCACATCACTCGCCACCTCACCCCAAGGATACTGTCGATACTCCGACAACTGAACCGGATAGTGAATCAAGTAGTTATCCAAAAGACTCGCTAATCCCCATAAGTAACTGACCAAAATTACCCCTATTACCAACCAGTTTCTCCTTCTCCACCACCCAACTAATATCCACCAACCCAGCACAATCAACAAGCAAATCACCGGAAGCGCCAATCCCGTCCGATAAGGATGTCTACTGTTATTTGCCAAAGATGCCGGCAAAAACGCCAACAATAGGTACACCCAAAGTATTTTTTGTAAATATTCTTTCTTTAGAACCCTCCTCACTTTCCCCATCAAAAGTCCACCAATTCCCAACAACAAAGCCAACCACTCTGTCCCCAACAGCACTCCCTGTCCCGGCCTGCCCCTCAAAACCAATTCCAAACCATCACTTAAGTAGAAACTTGGATCCATATACTCAAGTAGCCGTCCCCACCAAAAAGCAACCAACAACACTCCCTGTCCCCACCAGGCGGTCACCAATGGCCTAATCAAGCGAGCATACTCAAAGTCCTTGGCAACAAAAGTCGATTGTCCTCGAGTTGCCGCCCTACCCAAGATATAGTTCCCCCCCACCCAAAGAATTACTAGACTAATCACCCCAATAATCACCCACCCCCTCTTATTCCTTTTCTCTTTCTCCCATAAAGTCACGATCTCGTTTCGAAACATCAACACGAATGACACATTCATTAGCGGCACAAATACCTTCGTCGAGTGATAGCTCATGATCGCCAAAAGTCCTCCCCATATCCCCACTCCCATATATCTCAACTTCTGTTTCTCCAAGAAAGCTAACCAAGCCACTAGATTAACCAAGACAAAAAACAAGGCAATCACTGCATCATGGCTCATTCTCGACGGGCGAATGTGCCACGGACTCACTACCAAAATCACCGCCACCAAGAATCCTAAATATTTATATCTTTGATTGAAGACATACCTCTCACTCATCCACCACAAAAGCAAAACACTCAAAGAAGAAAATATCCCCACCGGCAATCTCACCGCCCATTCGGTCAGTCCCAGTAGTCCCACACTTACTGCCACCAAGTATCCCAATACCGGCTGCTTGTAATCCCCAATTGATCGAAATATGAGTGGAAATTTCTCTCCCCACTCATCCGCTCCCGTTCTCCAGATCGAGTAACCTTCATATCCTACCACTATTTCGTCCTGAGTTAAGTGCAACGGCACCTCAGATAGCTTCAAAAATCTAGTTATAAAGATTAACAACAACAGAACCAACAGCTTGATAAAAAAAAGTTTCTTCATAACTAAACTACAAATCCCTTCGCCAAATATATGATTAATAAAATCGCCAAAAGATCCAAAATCAATATTCGTTTAAACCATATTTCACTCAATCCATTCATCTCTTCTAAAACCAATAGGGCCCAGAAGTAAACCACCCCCATAATCAACCCCTCAATTACCACCCCTGACAACCATCCGATACCGATAAAACTGATTCCCAACCACAGCAAGACCCCAATTAGTCCTAACTTACCCGCCCCTTGTTTCGTCTTTCCTATCAAATACCTAATCAAGAAGACAATATCCCACCAAAACAAATACCCCACCGGAAATATCTCTGCTAATAAGTTTCGCCTCCCCCCCGCGAACAAGGCTGCCATCGATACCTGGTCTTCTATCCTCTTCAAGGTAAAGTATCCTAAATCAAGCTTGTTATGAAACAATCTTCCCAAGTTGTCCCCCACCAATAGATGCTCTCCTCTCTCTGCATTAATCATCCCAAGTTCCGCTGCCATCCTTGGTGCATCAATCCGCCCCCCAAAGAAAAAAAGCCCCCCCACCAAAGCTACTCCCAAAATGAATATCCACATCAACTTGCCATTTCTCCAGACGGAGTAACTAAACAATCCCATTAATATCCCCCAGATAAGTATTTCAATCTGCCCTTGAAACAACACTACTCCAGGAATCAAGGCTAAATATAAAAAAGAAAATCTTCTAAACAAAAACCCCTTCTGTACCAACAAAGACATAACAACAATAACTCCAGCCTGACCCAAAAAATGACTCAACTGCCATTCATTCATATCCCGATTCTCTCACACCTTAGTGCACCCGGTGCGATTCGAACGCGCGACCTCTTCCTTCGGAGGGAAGCGCTCTATCCAACTGAGCTACGAGTGCGGGGCGGAGCATCAAAGATTACACTGCGACGTCCTGAGTATAACGAATGGGCGGAGAGGATGGGATTCGAACCCATGGTGAACTTGCGTCCACTTCGCTTTTCGAGAGCGACCCGTTACAACCACTTCGGTACCTCTCCATTCGGTACACCCCACCATAAAACAACAGCTGCCAATAATATAGCAGCCATTTGTGCACTCGGTGCGATTCGAACGCGCGACCTCTTCCTTCGCAGGGAAGCGCTCTAATCCAACTGAGCTACGAGTGCAATCTCCATATTCTACCATGTAACACCCCTCATTGACTATAAGTTACTATCCTTCCAATGGCATCTTCTCCGACAACCATCTCATTGCTCTATCAATAAACGTTTCCTTTGGTTCTTCATAGGGTAAATACCTTGCAACCACCATTCTTATTTCCTTCGTTGTCGTTCCCTCGTCTTCTTTTGGAGTAATCATCACTAGCTGCGTCGGCCATCGTCTTGTCTTGGCAATATGAATCCACTCTCCCCCCCCTGTTTTTTTTATCCAATAAACAATTAGCTCCCCCCAAAGATATTTCTGTCCTCCCGTCACTATCCCTTGGTTTGTAATAACGTGTTCCGTCATATTCGGTTGTGCCTTCGATGAAGCAAATACTACAAACACAATTGCCGCCACGACTAACACCGGCATGATTCCTTCAATGAAAAACAGCACTATTGCCACCAAGACCGCTAATACTAACACAGTGCTATAAAAATCCTTCCCTCTTTTAGTAATCGGTTTCTCCAAACTCTTCCAAGAAACCAATACCTTCTCTTCTGCTTCATCCTCCACATCAATTACCCCTCTCTCTAGTTCGGTTGACATATAAACTTAATCCTAGCACAAAACAAAAATTACCAACGTCGCTTAGAGAATAATTTGGCTCACTACCAAACCATAAATCAACACACTCGCCGTGTCTTGTATGACCGTCGCAATCGGCCCCGCCCCCACCGCTGGATCCAGACGCTCAAGCTGTAGTAACTCTGTAACTAAAAGCGCTATCACTGGTGCTGATACTATCGCCATTAGCATTCCCAATGCTACAGCTAAAGCCAAATCTACCTCGCCAAACCAAAGTCTCACTACCAAGAAAGTAATCAAACTCGACAATATCCCCAGTATCACTCCCAACGCCATCTCTTTAACCAAATATCGCTTGAAATCTGCCTTCCCTGTCCTTAAGTCTCTTACATAGATACTCTGCGTCTGCGTCCCCACTGCATCAGCCATATAGACGATAAATGGGATAAAGAAAGCCACCTCAATGTCGAGTAATAGCACACTACGAAATCCAGAGATTACAAAAGGTAAAAGCACACCCAAAGCCAATCCAACCATCAAAGAAGGTACCCTTAGCTTCACTAAAGAAGCAATCGAGGCCGTGTCATCATCAGCATAAGAGACTTTCTTCATCTTCCTATTATATATGTTCACAGCGGAGGGAGTGGGATTCGAACCCACGAGACCCTTGCGGGTCGCAGATTAGCAATCTGCTGTCATACCACTAGACGATCCCTCCTTGTGGCTAATTATACCTCAAATCTTCTCCATAACCTGTAATTTGAACTACCCACAACATGTACATATTTCCTTACTTCCTCTTCTGAATATAACCAAACCTTGTTAAAACTAGATTTAGCAGAAAACCCACAGTCATTTAATGTTTTAAACACAAAATCTCTCAGTGGCTTCGAATTGTTTGTAAAACAGATCTTTAAATAAGAGTAGTGCTTGCCGTTAACAAAGTAATTATGTTTAAGGATTCCCCCATCCGTATCCATTAATCCTCTTAAACAAGCTCTCTCATAAATGTCATTTTCATTTATCCAATCAGGCACTCCAACCTGGTTTTCGACTTTATTCCCAATTTTCAGTCCCAATTTCACTAGATTCTCAACCAAATCAACACCAGACAAGACTAAGTTGACAGCCTTTGCCGTCTTCACTGGATAAATTGAAGGTTGATAATCAAATAGTTTATTGGCTTGTTTTCTCACATAGTCAATATATTCAGCATCTTCCACAGAATTTAGAGTAATTTTAAGCTGAGCAGCAGTCAAACTACCATCTCCCAAAATTATCCCAACAAACTCAGCCAAATCCTGGGAAAATTCCGGCATTCTAAATCCATGCCTAATATTGCAACCCAATTCTCTGTAATATTCAGGATTATCACGTCTTTTTATTTGAGACATTCTCCCACCTTTTTTCCTTCCTTCCAATGTTCCTGGGGGGCCATAAATACTCATCCTTGCCAAAGCGGCTTTCCTACCATTCACTCTCCCGCTCCACCATTCTTCACGGATTTCTAAGATTTTTGGAACTTGAACACAAAATTTATCACTCAAAATTTTCACCGATTTTTCTGTAGGCAGAAATCTTCCTCTAGACCAATCACTGTAGGTTCTTCTAACAACTCCAATAATTTTAGCCAAAGAATCAAGACTTATCTGAGATGTCTCTCTTACTAACCTAAAAAACTCAATCTGATCTTCTTTTTCAAATACTATTCTGCTCATACCTTGACACTAACAAAACCCAAAAACAATGTCAACTTGATTTGCGGAGACGGTGGGATTTGAACCCACGGTGAGCTCACGCCCACAACAATTTAGTAGATTGTCCGTTTAAGCCACTCGCGCACGTCTCCAATCCCTTAATTTTATATCAAAACCACAATCCTAGCTACTATGGGAATAGATATCTGATGTATTACATCTTGACAAAATATACTACAAAGCGTAATCTTGTAGTATGTTAGGTTATTCAGTAGTAAATACCAAGGGTCAGGTCACACTGCCTGCTCAAATCAGAAAAGAAGCAGGCATCAAACCCCAAGATAAGATTATGGTCCTTAAAGAAGATGATAAAATTCTAATTGTTCCACTCGCTGACTTCCATTACCTCAGAGGATCCGTTCCTATGAGAGAAGTTCCAGCAGATTTCAAAAAGCTTCGCCAAGAATTTATCGAATATCTTGGCACCAGAAAACATTAATGATCTCTGCCTCTCTTGATACCAACACCATTCTTCGGTTCCTGAGTAACGATATCCCCAGTCAAGCAGAAAGGGTACAAAAACGTCTTGAGCAGGCAGAGGACAACAAACTCATTCTCACTATTACTCCGTTCATCCTCGTCGAAGTTGTTTTTCATTTAACTAGATGGTACAAACTTAGCCGTCCTGATACGACGGACATTCTCATTCGATTTCTTACTCAAACAAATCTAGATATTCCCAACCTTTCTACTGTTTTAGAAGCCCTTAAACAATATTCTCAAACTTCTATCGATTTTGTGGATCTTTTATTGTGGGCAACCGTCAAAAACTCGGAACAATTAGTCCTTTCTTTTGATAAACACCTTGACAAACTAACTCCAAAACTGCGACTCCAGCCATGAATTCAAACCAACCACTTAAGAAAGCTTTTCTTCACCCATCTCTTTTCCTCCAACCACCCCCTCATCCCCCACACTTTATCCGCCCCAAATACCAGTAACAAAACAAGACTTAAAGAATAAACTACGTGTTGGTCTACATACGGCATCTTCATCACCGGAATGTAATACAAAATCATCAACAGTACTCCCAATCTCACACTTATCCTCATCCCCACCCCCAAGATCAAGGAAATACCCAGTAACGTCAGTCCCCACTTATTCATAAAATTAACTATCGACAGAACTTCTGGCTGTAACATCCATTGATACAACAATACCCCTTTAATGTATCCCCCTGCCGTCCAATCAGCCTTCATCACTTTAGTTACACCAGCATACAAATACATCCATCCAAGCAGTACCCTCATCAAAAACAATGATATCTTCTGTGTCGTCTTCATCTTCTCACCATAGCACATATTGGTTCCTGTGCAGATCCTTTTAAATCAAGTATAATAAGAAAATATATAAGTTCGCACATTTTCAGAAAGGACTCTAAATGGAAGAAAGGGCTTCCCCTCAAAACAAATTCCGCGTCGTCATAGAAGATATTGATAAACTCTTTAAACAATTTCAACACGCCAACGAGATTCGCCACAGCATGCAAGGCGACAGTTATCATACTTCATACGAGGTCGGTAGCTGTCCCCTCAATCAACCGGCTGAAAAAGTTACCGTCGCTGGCCAAAGTAACGGCAAGTCATATACTCTGAAAGCCACCATCTTCTCTGCCAGGCGGTCTGACGACCATCTACGTCACCAGGAAATTCCCATTTCTGCTCCTCAAATCTCAAGATCCTTCTTGATCAAACAAGTCGGTGACACCATCATCGTTCTCGACAATCAAAACAGAGAAGAATTTACCATTCGGTCTGAAAGATCCTTCAACTGGCTCTATGTCGAGGCCGGCAAGTCTGATTATAATAGCTATAGTCTTCCCCCCAAAATCATCACTGATCTTGACGCCTTCACCGCCGACTTGAACCGTTTTGCCTCTCTCCTGGAAACTGTTGTCAATTCAATTTACATCTCTCCCAGTCAAGTTCCCGACATCACTCTCTATCTTCGTCCCCAACTCATTCAGACTGAAGCCGAGGACTTGTTTTCCAAACTTAATGGCGGTATCTCCAAAGATGCTCTCAAGAAAGTTCTCGAAATTGAAAATCCATGTATCTCTTTCGAAGACGTTGGCGGCCAAATCGAAGCCAAGCAGGAGATGTTTAAAATTAGCTCTGCTCTCACCCATCTAGATCTCTATCAATCCTGGGGCACGACCCCTCCTCAAGGAGTTCTCTTAGTTGGCCCTCCAGGCACCGGTAAAACGCTTCTTGCCAAGGCCTTGGCCTCAGAAACCAAAGCCCGCCTCTTTCAAGTCAAGATCGCCGATATCCTCTCTATGTGGTACAGCCAGTCAGAAAAAATCATGCAGGCTGTCTTTGATATGGTTCGTGAAGAAGCAGGGCCATGCATCCTCTTCTTTGACGAACTCGATGCCTTTGCTCCTAATCGTGGCACGGCTCACGAAGCCACTCAAAGAGTGATCAGCACCCTACTCATCAATCTCAACGAGATTAGCTCCTCCCCTAACATTATGGTTGTTGCCGCTACCAATCGTCCAGAAAGTATCGACCCCGCCATTCAACGAGCTGGACGCTTCAACTGCATCATCGACGTTCCCCTCCCAGATAAAGAAGGAATAATGCATATCTTTGGCATCCACTTCCATAATGCGGAGAAAGTTGCCAACAGAACTCTTCTTGGCAAAGATTACGATCCTCTTAGGATCGCCTCACCCACAGAAGGCTTAAGTGGCGCCGATATTGCCGAAATCGTCCGCCGCGTCTTGGAAGAAAAAGTCCTCGAACAAAGTCTCGGTCGAGATCCCGATCTCGTCTCCACTGAAGATGTTCTTAGCGTCATTAAATCTTATGAACGCACCAAGAAAGTCCATCAAACACTAAGCTTCCCGGGAACCGTCCAAAAGACACTATAAACACTCAAGGCAGATGTCCCACATCTGCCTTGTTTCTTGGCGAAGCATTAAGGACTTGAATCGCGACGTCCTGAGAGCAGTCGAATGGGCGGAGCTAAACTGCGACGTCCTGAGCGTAGTCGAATGGGCGGAGGGTACAGGATTCGAACCTGTGCGGACTTGCGCCCAATAGTTTTCAAGACTATCGCCATAAACCACTCGGCCAACCCTCCTTTACCATATTTTATATCAAAACCATAGTACGAAGCTACTATGGGAGCAAAATCATTTCTATGTTAAACACACGCCTTAACCCGCCAAGGCAAACCCCCACACCTCAGCTACTCCGCTCTCCTTCAAAATCCTTGCGGCTTCCCTCATTGTCGCCCCACTTGTACATACATCATCCACCAACAAGATTCTTTTTCCTTTTATCCCCTTCGACATTCCCCCTTTTCTTACCTCAAAGACCCCTGATATCTCCCTCTCTCGTTGCTCCCGATTCTTCATCTCTGCTAAAGGTCTCGTATTTTTTGTTCTCATCAATATGTCTAAAACCGAAACTTCAATTCTCCCAGCCAACACTTCTCCAATTATTCTTGCCTGATTAAACCCTCTCCAGTTTTCTCGCCTTTGATGCAATGGTATTGGTACAATTAGCTCAACTTCCCTTAATCTTTCATCCCAAACAATCTCTTGCATCAGCTCCCCAATCACCCCTCTATAAAATCTATACTTCACCGCCTTAATTAGCTTTTTTACCTCTGGCTGACGATAATCAAACACCACAAACAATTTTTCCAGCTCCGCACACAACTTCCTCTTTCCTCTCACCAAAGACAATCCTCGTCTACATGCCTCGCAAACAAACCTTCCCGCCTTAGTACAAAGCAAACATGTTCGAGGAAACAACAAATCCAAAAACCAGTCCATAATCAAGCTTAACCCAAAAAAAGAAGGGGTTAACCTTCTTCTTTTACTTGTGGAGACGGTGGGAATCGAACCCACGTCTGAAAAAACATATTCATACAACTGTTACGGATCCTAGCCTGTTTTTATTTTCTGAAGAAGTCTAAACAAGCAAACCTCCTTCAGAACTGATCCAGTTTCTTGGTCGTTAGATCGATCGTTTCTAACGACTGCAATCCTAAGTTGATGTCCTCGTTTAAGTTAGCCCTAAGATGCACTTCTCAAACAAGCCTCTCTTGATTAAGCCGCGTAGGCGTAAGCGTAAGAAGGAGCAACCTCTTCCTCATAAAGAGGAGAGAAGTCACCGGCTGATAAAATTTTGTCTTCAGCTTTTTTTCTGGTCTCTTTTAGCCCTGTACCAGCAGGGCGACCCGGCGTTGTTGAACCGCTTTCCATCGAAAGCCTGTCGTCCCCATGTCAATGTTCGTCAACCTTGTTGACTCCACCAATATAACATACCCTTAAAAGAAAATCAATCCCATAACAAGATAACTCAACTGCAACTATCTACTCCTTAGTTCCTTTAACCACGCCACCTTTTCTGTCAAGTCCACTCCTACAACGCCCATTCCTGAAGCCTTAATCACTACTCTAGCCAAAAACAAATTGAATTCATCATCATCTAGTCCCACCAAAACATCCTTTAATGAAGACTTCCCCCATGCCTCTTCTGTCCCTAAAGTCAAAAAACCTCCTCCCCAATTGAAATCGGCTACGCAGGCAGGCATTACTTGACTCCAAAATTTATCCATCTTTTATTTGCCCTGATTTTTAACTACTTGCCTAATATTCTTTTCCACCTCTCGTTTCTTTTCCTCTTCCCGCTTCTCAAATTGCTTTTTTCCTCTCACCAAGGCTATCTCAATCTTTATCAGATCTCGCGTAGTATAGCACGATAAAGGCACTGCAGTCAAACCCTTTATCTTCATTTTTGTCGCTAAATACTCTATTTGTTCTCTTTTCAACAACAACTTTCGTGATCTGGTTGAGTCATAGTCTGCTTGCGGTGCATTTTTATATGGACTAATTAGCATGCCCACCAACCAGATCCCCTCCCTACCTTCTTCCATTGATCCAATTACTACTCTAGATGCAGCAAAATTCACCGACCCCTGCTTCACACTCTTGACTTCTCCTCCATTTAAAACAATTCCCGCCTCAAACGTCTCAAGCACTTCAAAATCTCGTAATGCCCTCTTGTTCACTACCTTCATGGCACCATTTTACTCCATTAGCCACCCTACTACCATCTTACTTCCATGATTTTCCCTTCATTGCCGACTAAAACTCTTCCTCCCTCTTCATCAACCACCAATCCCCTCCCTTCCTTAAATCCTTCCCACAACAACTCACCTTTGTACTCCCCCGTTTCCCGTTCTATTCTTACTACCCTCCCCTTCCCCTTGTCTAAAACATAAATCTCTTTTTCCCCTACCACCATTTCATCTACACTGCCAAAGTCATTTACCCCCTTCATTTCATAAGCAACACTTACCCCCCGATCAAATCGTAGAATCTTTCCCGAGTTCAACAATATCCACACTTCCCCGTCAATCTCCAGGTCCACTGCCTGACCCAAATCAGGTTCAACTCCTACTCCAAAATAGCGTCTCTTTACCCCAAGTCCATCAATGTCTCCTGCATACTTCCACAGATCTTCTCTGTCTAAAACATACACATTGCTTCCATATGCGTCCACATCCACCTTACTTCTCCAATCTTCTCCTTCACTTAGCACTCGCTCAAACTGCCATTTCTTCATCTCAGCCGAAGTCACTCCACTCTCAGTCAACACCACCAATCTCCCCTCTCCCCCTCCCAACCTTCTCCCGGTTGACACAAAATCTCCTCCTCCAACCACTCTTACACTTTTATCCTCTATAGCCACTTCCACTACCACTCCCGCCTTCTCATCTAACACCACCAGTTTTTTCCCCACTTTTGTCATTTCCATGATCTCTGTTCCGTCTCTTACAACCCCCAGATCAAACCAAGTTTCCCCCACTACTTTTTTCTCACCTGATACCTCCTTCCAAACTGTTTCAATTTCCTCTCCTAAGCGTTTCCATTGATCAGCAAAACGACCATTAGTGAACTCATCCCCTCTCTTCTGCCAATCATCTCTTGCCTGCAGAACCAATCCTCTCGATCTCTGAAAATTAAGATCCCTCAATTCCCTCGCTTCCACAATCGCCTGTTCAATTGGATCCGCTACCATCTTGTAGCTCTGAGTGTAAGCTTTCAGTTGCTTTTGCCACCAACCCAAACCAATGCTCACTATCAAAGCCAACACCACTATAAAAAGTATTCCTCCTCGCCATCTACCCGCTCCTATCTTTGGTAGCCTCCCCCCCACCCTCAGCTTCTCTACAAATCCCCTCCATTTTTCCCGTCGCTCACGCTCCTTAGTCGTCCGATCTTCCACCTCTACCTCTTGTTCCACCAGTTCTTCTCTTCGATGATCCTTGGAAAATTTATCCACTTCTTTTACTACCACAACAGCCCCCGCCAAGTCACCACTTAAAGGTGAGTTAATCGTCATCAGTCTCGCCTGATCAGTTCTTTCCTCAACCCCACCCCCTCTCAGTTGTTCCCATATTTCTTCCACGAATCTCTTTGTTCCCACTATTAATTCATCTCCGTTGATTAACTTACCCGTTACTACCCCGCCTCCATCTATTGGCCGAAGGTCCTGTAAGGGCCACAATCTTCCCTTTCTTCTGTCTCGTCTGATTCCTACCATCATTTCTTCACCGTCCCCATAAATATGTAATCTTGTTTCCTCTCCTTCCTTCTTTACCACCACCAAGAGAATTTCTCCTTGACCTCCAATCTTGTCTTCAAAAAAAGTCACTTCCTTATGTAACCACTCTTTTCTTCCTTCTTCCGAAGTCTGAAATCGTTCCACCGCCTCCTCTAACCACTCATTCCCTTGCCGTTCTCCCCCATCCAAAAGATTCATCACCAGAATCAACCCCCCCCCAGTCGAAATCTCCTGATCATCTACCGGCAAAAATACCCGCACTTGTGACCAATGCTTCCCATCGGCAACTCCAACTATCTGGTGTATTTCGAATCCTAATTCCTTCATGAATATTACCTCACCTTCAGAGTACCATTAGTCCCACCCCCAAAACAGCTCCCGAAAGTAACACTAAAACTACCCCCAATACCCGCATGGGTAACTGTAATGATCCATTTAGTGTCTTTACCATCAAGTCAATCTGTCTCCAAACAATAACCGAGAAAAGGAAATATACAAAAAAAGCCAAGACATATATCCATTTAACTATCTGCCAAATGTCAAATCCTCCAATTACTTGCGTATAATCAATCATCTTACTCTCCCTTCCAGAGCTTCTTGCTCCTCCTCCTCCAACAATTGATAAATTATTTCCACCACCCTCGATGGATGTGGCACATTCGCAAAATCAAATTCTCGACTCTCACCTGCCGTCTGAATATATACGTTGCCGTAATCAAACATCGCTGAGAATACCCCCATTCTTCTAAAGTTCACGTCCTGAATATTTGCCGTCTTTGTCACCGATACGTGGCTATAAATCAGACTATAAAAATCAATATCCACTACTCGTTCATCGGTCACAATGTATACATTAAAGTACCAACTCAAAAAATTCTCCAAAGCATATGCCAATGTTAGTAAATACCACAATACGATAGTCATTGCCTGAAACCGCATTGGCAAAATCTCAAAACCAGGAACAAATTCAACCAATGTTGGCATCAACAACATCAAAGAAAACACCACCATCCAACCCACATTCACGACCGGATGTTGTCGCAACATCAAGACAATCCTCTCCCCCTCCTCCTGTGTCTGAAATGATAGTTTCTTTGGCCAAACCATAAAAGATGAAAAGAAACCCTCCCCCTCAGGCTTGAGCCTCACGTGCATCCCACTCGTCAACGATACTGGATGATTCTTCCCACTTCCCCTTATACGACTCTCTCTCTTATCAAATACCTCTGACATGGCTCAATTCTACCATCACTTCCTCTCTATATTGAACAATCCCGACTTCAAAGCAATTCTTCCCGGCGCCCGTAAATTAAACGACTTTTTAAATTGATCCCCTGAAATCGAGACCTCTCCTTTGTTCGTCTGTAATATCACCCGCTCCGTAAACCCATTACTACTGTAATCAACCTGTTTTATTCCACTCACACTCGTATACCCCCCAATCTCACGTAACTCCGATAATGAATATGGATTTCCACCCTTTCCCCAACAAGACGATAAATCAACCGGTACCACTCGACTACTATCCCCACCCCCCTGAAACAATACTACATAGGCATTTAAGACATCAGCCATCTCTTCACTCGTCAGCCAAGGATGACTCCGTCCACAGCTCACCCCACTTCGATCCTTGTACCATCCCTTGTAGAACCAAGGACTCCCTGCTTTGTTTTCCCAGGCGTTTGACGTCCAACCACCTCTACCTCCGTCTGCATCCCAAAATCCCGGTGTTGCATATCCGTTACTCGTATACGATTCTTGATACCCACCCGATGTTGATGCGTACCAAGCGCTCAATGGCTTCCCGTTGGCTATCATCACCCACCCCCTCGTCGCATTCACCGCCTCTTCCCACTTACCTCCCTTGTTATTTCCTTTATACACCTGACACGCCTCCGTCGCACAAATGGAACCTGATCCATTATCTGTATACGCCAAGGCATATGACCTCGCCGCCACCGCCTGCGCCTTCAATGCCTCCATCCCTCCTTGGTCTCCCCATTCACCCGGCATCTCATAAATCCGCTTTGTATATGTTTCAATGTCTACTGTCCCATACCCCCGAACGGTTATGTTTATTCCCGTTGAATAGTCCTTTTTGATCTCGATCCCTCCTCCGTAATATGCTCGCAAAATATCTTCCACACCCTGCCCCGCCTTTGCCCTCCCAAACGCGCCATATTGACTCATCCCCTTAAAGTGTGGTGCCCCAAAAGAAAAGGCCGCAAATGCCGGCGAGAATCCTGGATTGTAATTAGGCAATGAATTCGGATCTCCAACCAGTGGCACATCACCCACCGTCGTCTGGAAAGTCTCCCCCTTGCCCGACAAAATGCTCTCCTGTATTGCTGATAAAACAGCGATCTTTCCAGTCAAACTTGACTGATAATTCTTTGCATTGGCTATCTCTTTCTCAAAGAACTCTGCCTGCTTATCAATACTTATTTGTAAAGTAGCCAACCGTACCCTATTTTCCTCCGAAGTCTTTTTATCTTTCTCCAACCCCACTATTTCCTCCGCCAAACCCAAAATCAGTGTTCTGTCTTGCTCCGCCGCTTCCTCTTGATACTGAAGTTCCCTCGATATCTCCCCTGTCCCAGTCTTCGATAATATCAACGCCAAAGTTGATCCAGATCTTACCTTTTTATAGTGTTCCCTCATCTTTCTCGCCAACAAAACATATTGGTCAGCCAACTCACTTTCCCTCTCCTCAATTGATTTCTCCAAATCTTTTTCTCTTACTTCTGCTCGCTTTATCTGACTTTGAATTGACTTGATCTGAGCATCCAATCTCTTCACCTCAGCCTCCAAGGGTGCCGTTGCCGCTTTTGACAGCGCATTTAAGTGCTCCAACTCTTTAGTACACCTCTCTAATTTGTCCAGCGGCCAGTCATTTGGATCAGCCATACAGTCCTCTGCTGCCGCAACCGGCAAACTCAAGCCGATCACCAAAACAGATAGTAACACCAACAAGCATTTCTTCATATCACTGCCCATTCTACCTAATTACCTCCACGTCTATATTCAAGGTATAATTAACTTATGCCGCGTATCATCCGACCCACCACCTTTTTTCTCTCCTCTATAGCTTTCCTTTCACAAGCTTCTTTTGTGCATGCCGTTGGTGAAACTACAGAAATAGTCTGTAATGGCAACACTAATACTATCAATACTGCCCTTGGCTGTATTAGTGTCGACAATGGTGGACAAGACTTTGTCAGTAATGTCCTCACCCTTAGTCTGGGCATTGGTGGCGGCATCGCCCTCCTCCTTATTCTCTATGGCTTTTATGTCCTCACTACCTCCGCTGGCATGCCCGACAAGATCAAAGCTGCTCAACAGACTATTACTGCCGCTATTTCTGGTCTATTATTTATAATCATGTCCGTCGTCCTCCTTAACCTCCTCGGCGTCCAGATTCTCAACATCCCCGGATTCTAAACACAAATGAAAGCATCAGAAGTCATCCAGAATATCACCAATCCCGCCAACTCAAGCTTTCCCGTTGGCTCCAATATCTCTGACCTTCTAACTCGTGGCCCATTCAGCATTGTCAACCTTGCCTTCTTTTTTGTTGGTCTTGCCTTCTTTGCCAATTTGAGCCTCGCCGCCATCGGCTACGTCTTCGCCGAGGGTAGCCCCGACAAAATCAGCAAAATCACTTCCCGCATCATCACCAGCCTTATTGGCCTAGTCATCACTTTCACTAGCTTCGTCATCATTCGCCTCGTTCTAACAATTATTGGCCTCGGCGCTACCGCCCCTTTCTAAAATACTTATGAAGCTACTTCTCTCTATTATCTTTACTTTTATCTCCTTACTCTTTCTCATCTCTCCCGCTTATGCTCAGAATCTTAATCAATACTTCACCCCCGCCAGTCTCCTTGGATCAACTATCACTTTGGCCGGTTTCCTCCAACCCATCATCAGTAACATCCCCGTCTTCACTGGCATCGCTGCTTTTTTTGTTGCCCTCCTAGCTGGTTTCCGCTTTGTTGCTTCTGCTGGCAACGCCAAAGAGACCCAAAATGCTGCTAATACACTAAACTATGCTTTAATAGGCTTAGGTCTTTCCGTCCTTGCCTTCTGGATTACCCGTATCCTTTTCCAGGTAGGCGGTGGTGGGCTATTCTAATCAAATGAAAAAAACAACCTTTATCTCCACCTCTTTATTATTCCTTCTTTTTTTCTTGCCCCTAACTGCCTTAGCTGCCCCCAACCCAATCGGCGTCCTCAATCCACCTACCAATGTAATTGTTAATACCGCTGATATCGGTTCTAAGTTCTTCACCAACGTCATCCGCCTTCTCATTGCCATCGCCGGCGTCTGGTCTCTTTTTCAGTTCCTCTTTGGCGGTCTTGGCTACATCACCGCCGCCGGTGACGCCAAAAAAATTGCTGAGGCTAACCAGAAATTCATGCACACAGTCATCGGTCTTGGCATCATCACTGTCTCCTTCATTATTGCCGGCATCATCGGTTATCTTTTCTTTGGCGACGCCACTTTTATTTTGAGTCCCAACATCGAAACGCTATAGTACAATATAAATATGTCCATCATTCCTTCTGCTTACGCCGCTACTATCCCCCTTGGCCCCATTGGTGGGGTGGGTAAATTCCAAATAGTTTCCGCAACTCCCGTTACCGACTTCCAACTCTTTGCTAGCGTCATTGTTGGTGCCATCACCGCCGCCGCCGGAATTGCCTTCCTCTTCTATTTTCTTACCGGTGCCCTCACTTGGATTACTTCCGGAGGAGAAAAAGGCAAAGTCGAAACCGCCCAAAAACAAATGACCAATGCCGCCATTGGCCTCATCGCCGTCATCGTCTCCTATTTCATTGCCGGTATTGTTGCCACCATTCTCGACGTTCCTTTACTAAGTCCTGCCGATTTTCTCTAAAACTCATGTTTATCAAGCCCGTCTACGCCCAAATCACCAATCCTGCCCTTTCTCAATTCACTACTCCCGGTGAAGCCGGTTCCGGCCTTGCCTTCTATATCGCCCAGCTTTGGAAAACTCTCGTCGTCGTCGGCGCCCTTACCTTCCTCCTCTACCTCATTTGGGGCGGCATTGAATGGATTACTGGTGGCGGTGACAAAACCAAAGTCGAAGCCTCCCAGAAAAAAATCAGCAATGCCCTCATTGGCCTCACCGTCCTCGTCGCTTCCTACGCCATCATTGCCTTTATTTCCGAAGTCCTCAAGATAGATATCCTTAATATTGATTGGACATTTACGCCATAATAACTTTTATGCAAACAGACATTAGATCCGAAGCCGAAAGCTTCTTTGGCTTTACCGAAATTGGCCCCCTCGTCAAAAGTCTCGTCGATGTGGCCCTCGTCATCTCCGGTATCCTCGTCTTCCTCTACCTCGTCTGGGGGGGGATTGAGTGGATTACCTCAGGCGGAGAAAAGGCCCACGTCGAAAACGCCCAGAAGCGCATTACTGCCTCCGTCATCGGTCTCGCTATTGTTGCCGCCTCCTGGGCAATCTGGTTAATCGTCCGCACTTACTTCGGCCTAGAAGAAGCTCTCCCCATTAGTTAACACGCTTGTCTGACCCCATTGACATAGTATTAGCATTTAGGGAATAATCATATTAATTAGCAATCTAAACCAAACATGAAAAAAGCGCTCACTGTTACTTCAACTCTTTTATCTTCTCTTGCTCTCGCGACTCCCGCCTTTGCTCAAACCATTGGCATCGAGCAACCAGAACAAATCCAGATTACCGATCTTGGTAAATTAGTCTCTTCTCTCGCCTCTGTCGCCCTTATCATCTCCGGTATCCTCGTCTTTCTCTACCTCGTCTGGGGGGGTGTCGAGTGGATAACCTCCGGTGGTGACAAAACCAAAACTGAAAAGGCTCAGCAGAGAATCACTAGCGCCGTCATCGGTCTCGCCATTGTCGCTGCTTCTTGGGCTCTCATCAGAATTATCGGTGCCTTCTTCGGTGTCGATATCTTTGACGCAACTAAGTCCATTCAAGAGCTAAGACCTTTCTAGTTTCTGACTAAAATCTATGTTTGATTGGCTAGCTGACCCACAATGTGCCACCGTCCAAGCCGGTATCGAAGTCGCCACCCTTGGCGGCATTAAATGCGTCATTGCCAATCTCCTTGGCATTATTACCCCCGTCATCATCATTGCCGCCATCGGCATGATCATCTTCGCCGGTGCCAAAATTGTCATGGGCGCCGATAACCCCAAAGAATATCAAGCCGGCATGCAGACTCTGCTCTTTGCCATCGTCGGCGTTATTGGCCTCGGTCTCGCCTGGCTCATCCTCCTCCTCATTCAAACCTTCACCGGCGCCCCTGTTACCGAACTTCAATTTCAGATTCCCTAAATCGCCATCCCATCAACCACGCTCACAAGCTATACTTAGAAAGTATGCTTCTCTCTTTCTTAATCAGCCTCTTTCTCTTTCTTTCCCTCCCTTCTTCAGCCTCGGCTCAAGGTGCCAACTATTGTTGGTGTAGTGGACCCGATGCCCAAGGCAACCAATGTGTCACCACCGGCCCCTCCTGTACCGACTCTGTTCCTTATGAAGGTTTTGATATCTGCTGTGGTAACCCTAGTCTCTATACTTCTGCGTTCGCTCTCAAGTCTCCCATTTGTGGCACCTCTACTGAAATAATTCCCACCTGTGCCGAAGGTTTTGATGCTAGTGGGAATCTGGTTAACCGTTTTTGTTTTGGTAATGAGTTTCGGACCGGTACAACCTCCCCCGACTTTGACGGAGTCGACAATGCCGTCATCACCGTCACCAATGGACCCTTTCAATACAACGGCCAAGGTGTCGACCCTGGACAAAGTTACTATGTTTGTAACTCCATCGCCTCCTGTTGTGCCAATCCTGACGTCGTCGACTGTCGAGGTGCCCAAGTCTGTGATAATCCCGCTGACCCATCTTCTTGTCACGACATCAATGATAATCCTGGCACTCCTCCTCCTTCTGACAATCCCCCTCCTCCCATACCTTTCTGTGCTGTTGCTTCGGGTGGCACCGAAGATGGTTGTACCTATGACGGCAATCTCTCTCGACCCAACGGCACCTGCAAAGAACGTGTTCCTTTTGTCCATAGCCAATTAGAAGACTATCAACTCACTTGCGCCGTTACTCCTCAAGCCCAATTAGAAAGATACACTTGTGCCGAAGAGGCAGCCTCCGACGCCCCCCCCGGCAATGGTGGACCCCCACCCTCTACGTATCGAGACAACACTGGTTGGTATTGCACCCCCTCCGGCCCCGATGATCCAAACTGTAAAGAGTTCATCGATATCCGTCTTCTCGTTAATTTTAATGGCCTCCAACTCGGCGGCCTAGGTCCCGATCTCGCCGCAGAGTCCTCTATTACACCTGACAAACTTGCCCGTGTCTATCCCTACAGCGGTCTCGCCGACAAACCTCTTTTCGTTACAGATGGCACCCCCAAAGAATCTTTTCGCACTTTCTGGCGGCTCCTTACTCAAGAACAACAAATGAATGCTAAAGCCTGGATGTTTCACCGCTACAAAGTCGGTAGTGGACTCACCGGTGACATCAGTAACCTCCTCCATCGTGCCCTCGAGATCTTCAATCGCTTAAGTCCGGTTGACATAGAAACCAAACGCACCTTCACCGAACCCATCTTTGACTCTCCCTTCCCCTTTGTCGATCCAGCTGATATACCAGAACCCGGTACCACACCAAGCGTCACCCCTACCCCGACAGACTCCAACAATCCGCCTCTTCCCTCCAATACTGGCACCAACATTGGCTACGGTCATACAGCTGACTTCTTTGGCACCGCCGCCGCCAACAAACCCGTCACTTTTCTACTTGCCATCAACTCAGATGATGGAACCCTGCAACGCTACAACCAACTCTACAGTCAAGCTACTGTCCGCCTTATCCGTATCACCGGCCTACAACCAAACACCGAAATTGGCTACCTCACCCAACTCAAAGACTTTGCCACTCGCCTCTCTGCCGTCTTTACTCGCAATACCGATATTGTCATCTTCGGCAATGAACTAAATGATCTCAGAGAATACAACTGTAGCGACCTAGCTCAATGTGGTACTACCTACAAAGAACAGCTCCTCTTCTTCAAATCTGGGCTCAGTGGCCTCAAAATAGCCGCCGCTCCCATGAATACCTCTCATCCTGAGCGTGACGCCGGCATCTTTCTCGCCACCGCTAAGGAGGCCTACCAAGCCGCTGACTACACTGCCCACAACGTCTATTCTCTTTCTTCCTGTGCTTTTGCATCTATCCGTTGTGGTACCGAATCCTGGCTCTGGGAACAACAGATCACTGGTACCACTGGTAAACCTCACGTCTTCACCGAATACGGACTCGAGCCAAAAACTGGCGACCTAGATCTCAATGCCGTCCTTGCCTTTATTACCTCCGGTCCGTCACACCCTCTCGCCATTACCCCCCTTATTAGAAATGCCTGCCCCACTGCCACCGGTGAATGGCTCATCTACGACGGTGTCAATATCCTTGACTCTACTGGCGCCATCGTCAATCCCGATTGTTCTGTAACCTCCACCGACGAAAGCCTCATCCCTCCTGTCGTCTCCACCTTTACCATCAGTGAACTAATCAATTCCCTCCCTAAGTGTCTAACTAAATTCCCTGTCTGTAATAGCGCTGCCGAAAGATATGCCAAACTCAACCCAGAAACTCGCGCTATGTATGATGCCTTTCAGCCTTTTGTCTTCGACAACGTCCGCGGCTACTTAGCCCTGCGTTACGTTGATCCCACCACTTTTGCCACCACCGTCGGCATCCTCAACGAAAACCTGCCATACATCCAAGCCCTTCGTGACATCATTGGTGATCCCGTCGGCGGCATCTTAAATACCATTTCTCCCAGTTGGCTTCTGGCTGAAAGAGAGAAAAAGCTCTACACCGCCGATAACTACAGTATCACCTACAAACAAGATGGCACCCTTGACTTCAATACTGAATCCGACCAGGTCTTTGTCCCCCTCGCTGATCGAACTGTCGATATTTGGGCCTATGACAACCTCTGCCGCGATCTAGATGACGAGAAAAACATGAGCCTCTCCTCTCCTCCAACTTTTCCTCTCAAGCTCCCCACCCGTAAATATGACAAACTCCCCGGTGACGAATTCCCCGACGTCCTCGATCAATCTCTCCTCGTCCCCGTCAAAACCGAAGAAATCAAAGAAGATCAAAGTTGCCCCGTCAAAAATCCCCTCACCGGAGCAGTCCTCTACTATACTTCGGGATATAAAACTACCATGCAAGCCGAGTCCGTCGGCGAAGCCAGTAGCGGTCTACTTTTCCGCAATTTCGGCCGTACTATCGCCGTCTTTAATAATCCCAAAATAACTGATCTTAATCGCCTCATCTCCGAACCCCTCGAAGACGGTACCAATCTTTCGTTGTATTCGCAAATGCTCCCCAGCAAATTAAGTGTAGACCCTGAGTATCCCTCTCGCCTCATCCCCGGTGCTACTTATGAACCAATGGACCAACCCGACACCCCCTACATGCTCGGTCAAGCCTCCGCCTACTTCTCCGCCGAAATTACCGGCGACGAATATCTCAAACACCGTGCCACCGCGGGCATCACCGATAAAAGCACTGCTCCCGTTAGACGTCTCGGCGGCCGTGCCGAATCCGACCTCTGTCGTCTCAGAAACTTCTGGCTCATTCCCACTGGCCTTCAAACTGGCAAGTCAGAAGACTGTGAAGATCTCGGTTCTTTTGTCTCCGCCTCATATATACCCCCTGACTTCTCCATTCCACCAGAAGCAAGCGACTCAGCTACCAACACCTCTCTTGCTTTCTGTGACGGCGTCCCCGAACCTTCCGGTCATAATGTCAAACCAGTAGATGCCCTTATTACTGCCCTTGGGGGAACCGTCTGGAACCCCAAAGCTCCCAATGCCATTACCAGTGAGGAAAACATCCGTCGTTGCTACAACTACGTCATCAGCATCGCCAAAGTCAAAGGGATGGATCCGGCTATGACCATGGCTACCTGGATTGAAGAGTCAGGGGCCAGTAACTATGCCAAGTTCAACCCCGTTGACGACCTCGGTTGTGGCGGCGGAATCAACAATAATCTAACCGCTCAACTTGAATGCTTTACTTCTCTTCAATACGCCTACTCCACCCAAAGTAACCACCTCGATTGTCGTGCTCTCGATTCCCCCACTGACCGCGCCAGCATCCTCGAATTTTTTCAGATTTTTGCTTGTGGCGACGCCGCCTGTCGCCGAGAGCCACCTCAATACGACTTTTCCTGTACCTATACCGACAGTCAACCCGGCACCTTCAATTGGCCTGCTCAAATCAATGCTGCCTACAAGGCAACCCAGGTAAACAATGAAGGTCTCGACTACTCCAAAATACTTCCCTCCATAGATTGGAGCAATTAAACTCTTCATGTCCCCAATATCTTGATATAATCAAACCATGCTCCGCCGTCTTTTCTATACTCTCGTCTTTACTACTTTTCTTTTCATCTCTTCCTCCAAGCCCACTTTTGCAGCCATAGGCCCAGCCGGAGCTGCTGCCGATGTTGTTAATACCTTTAGTGATATCCAAGATTATTGCAACTCCCGTTCTGGGGATGTTATGAATCTTGAAACCTGGTATTCAGGAAAATGTCCAGACAAGACAGTCTTACAAGCAATTTTCGATACCTTCACCCTTGATACTTTCTCTCAATCAGATGGTCTGACCCAACGAGGAGCCTTCCGTGGTTTTTCAGATATTGTTCTTTTAGACTTCATGACCAAATTTATCCCCGAAAATCCTGCTGACACCTTTTCGCTCGGAGTTGCCGATGCCTCAGCCATCCCTTCTTTAACACGAATGCTCACTTCCGTCATCACTTCTCCCCCCGCCTCAGGAGTCAGCTATCTTGCCCATATCAACAACAACCTAGAGAAACATCGTTTAGTTAAACCCGCCTATGCTCAAGCCACGGGTGCCGGTCTTGGTTTTAATAAGCTTCTCCCTATTCTGCCTGCGTGGAGTGGCATGCGTAACATCGCCTACACAATGTTCATTCTCATTTTCGTCTTGTACGGTTTTATGTTAATGTTTCGTACCAAAATCAACGCCCAAACTGTTATTAACTTTGAGTTAGCCATTCCCAAACTTGTTGTCACTCTCCTCGCCATCACTTTCTCTTATGCTATCGCTGGGTTCATTATCGACCTCTCTCTCCTCCTCCCCGCTTTCATCGTCAGTATTCTTCAAGGCGCCCAAATTATTGACATTAGCATGCAGATTCCCTTCGCTGATTCAATTCAACCAGTTCTCTCCCGACTCAATATCCCCCTAGATCTAAGTACCCAGTCAGGAACTGATTATGCAGTTAAGGTCATCACCGGACAAACCCCTTTCGGCGGAGCCTTTCTTGGTTTTCAAATCCTTTATGAGATTCTTTTTACCGCCGGAGTCTCCTCAATTGCGTCACTTCTCACAGGTCTCCCCACAATCCTCTATGGCGCTATGTTTACCGTCACTCCGATTGGTGCCATCATTAAGCTCATTCTTATTATTGCCTTTTTCTTTGTTCTTTTGAAAATTGCCTTCATGGCCATCCAAGCCTACGCTGCTGTTGTCATCAGTATTATCTTTTCCCCAATAATTCTTCTTGGCAATGTCCTTCCTGGCAGTCAATCTTTTTCTGGTTGGATCAGAAACCTTGCTGCCCATATTTCTGTTTTTCCCAGTATCACCATAATGTTTATGCTTGCCATCTCCTTCATGGGCATTTCTTCTCCGATTAACAACGAAGACATGTGGGTTCCCCCCTATTTCGCTGGTTCAACCGAAGGTTGGCCACTTGGTAGCAACTCTGCCGTCGGCGTCGGTTCCCTTCTGGCTTACGCTCTTATTTTCCTTACCCCCAAGGTCGCAGATATGATCAGAGACGCCCTAAAGGTCCCTGCCTTCAAATATGGTAGTGCGATTGGAGAAGCCCTTAATCAAGGCTACCGTGGTGAAAGATGGGCATCCACGCATATTGCTGAACCTCTCGGCCGAAGAGCTGTTCGCGATAGTGCTGGTGGTCCCTTAGGCGGCTTTGTCTCTGGAGCACAAAAGTATGGCGCCGCGGGACAAAAAGCGGTTGATGCTGCTGCTGGTCTTTTAGGGAAAAAATAATACAAAACAAAGTAGATAATTACACAGACCAGATTCCCCTACTGGGCACTTGGCCCCTCGTAATCAAAACCTCTTTTCCCAAACAATCTCCAAGATAGCCCTCCTTCTCTACTAGCAATAGTCCGTTGAGCTTCACTCTCAGATACGCCGTACACCGGGATTATCATCTCCCAGATTGATTTCGCAAAGTCCCTAAGTTCTCTGATATCACTTTCCTGACTCAGATAACCCAACCGAATAGCCGCATGATATGCTCTCCTAATCTCTTCTGGGGAATGGTAATCCCTTCCTTGTTTTGCCACTTCATTTCTTGGGGAACGCATCCATAACAAAGACTTAAAATACAACCGCTTTGTTGTCTCAAGCTCTTCTTTACTCATTATTCCTGCCTTTAACAACGCCCCAAATTTAGGATTAACATCAATCCAAAAACTTTCTTTCATTAGTTCACCAGCAGCTACCGCCGGCATCTTGTTGAACAAATCATAGACCTCTCTGCCAGCAATCACACCAGAAACCATCTTTTCATAAGACGAACCATTCACTCCATAGTTAGCAATCGATGCAAACAATTGACCACTTTCCAACAAGGTGTGAGTCGGCACACCTCCAGTAGAAATCATTGCAAAGCCATCTTTCCCAAGCGCTTGAATATCATCACCCTTAGGATTAGTCACAAAACCCATGCGCCCTTTATCTTTCAAGAAACGGGGTAATATCATATATCTAGATCTCTCTTTAAATTGAACCAGCGGATTAAGTGGGTTATTAGTATCCGCTCGAGAAAATCCTTCATGAATCTCCCAGAATTGCCAAGCCAACTCCAAAGCATCATTTTTCACTTCATCGCCTCCCAAAGCAGAAAGCATTGCTCTTTTTATTTCCTTCATCTGTACTTCCCTCTCCCCCTTTTCACCTAATTTTATGTAAGGACTACCTTCACCCATCTGCGAATATAACCACTGTATTGATCTATCCATAAGCCCAACCGAAAATCCTCCCGCTGACTCCAAAGTCGCTATTGTCAAATAGTCATCTCCTGTTTCATCAGCTCTCAGGGTAGTCTTCTTCCATCTCTCCGTATCTCTCATTGCTTTCCATGAATCAGCCCTTCCCGACAAACCAGCACCACTTTTTGCCAACATCGCATTATGAAGTCTTACTCTAAGTTCAATTTCCCTTTCTATCGCATCTTTCACTTCCACATAGCCGGTCATCCCTTCTGGTATCCGATATTGCTGTAATCCAAGCGCCAATCCGAACGGACTGAGTAGGGTAGCCACATCCACAACATTACCGGGCCTCTTCTTTAACTCTTCCCTTACTATTTCTCTCACTCTCAAGAACAACTCCTCTTTATTTGAAGACAGCTCTGTCACTTCTGACTTCTTGTCTTTTTTCTCTCCCTCTTCTGTTTCAGGTCTGGCCTCACTCCTAGAAGCTTTTCCTTGCTCATCCAACTTCATTAATTTCGAAGCTTCCCAAATCTTACTAATAGTTAGTAGATAGTCCTTTTTGTCCAAAGGATTTAATATTCTCAGACGATCTGCCTTTTTGTAAATATCTCTCATCCTGTCTTCCACAAAAGTTGGGTTAGATCCATAATTCAAAAGATTCTCCACCTCCATCGCCAAAGAAGACATAGAACAGAGTTCTCCATCAATTTCTACAATATCATTCGAATATCTGCCCATCCTTGTTCTGCCAAAAATTTGTTTAAAGGTAAATGCATCTTTTGGGCTTTTAACCTTCTTCATTTCTTCTATATCATCTTCTACATCTCGATTACAAAAGAAACACCTCGAAGAAAAAGCAGTCACAACATTTCCACAATTCGGACATTCCCTCTCTCCCCAAACAAGATCTTTCTTCCGTTCGCCTTCTTCAGGTGTTGGTGTTCCTCCATCCCGCGGCGGCCCCCCCCTCCCTCGTGGCGGCTCTGGTGGTTCCTCTCCTCCTCTCGGTGGTTCCCCACCCCCCCCTCCAGCAGGCGGTTCCTGACGACCAACATAATCTCTGGTACCTCTGGCGGCGGCGTACATCGATGCGGTTGCAGGTTCCACAACAGCCTCTCCTGTCTGATTATATTCTGGTACATTAATCCCCTTAACCCAATCCCCAGCAACCAAATCTTGATAATATTTATCTCTTTCCACCTGCTCTCTCACAAATTCCAAAAACAAAACATGAGCTTCTCCCCTCAATCTCCTCAGTTCTTCCTGTTCTCCTTCTGCACCAGTAGGATTATTCTGCAAATTAGCAACTTTTATCAACCTTGTTCTAGGAAGTAGGTGTCTCAAAACGTTCATCTCTATCTGGTCAATTCGTGCATTAGAGTCAATCTCGAACTGATCATCATCAGTTACAGGATCCTTTCCCATAACTTTGACCAACTTATCAATTTGTTCCTGCAATTTACTCAAGTCCTTAACTTTCCTTTCATCAAGAACCACATTGCCATCAGCGTCATACACTATATGATCGCCAGCTTTCCTTACAAATCTATGAACTTTCTCAACATCTTCTTTCAAAATCTTTCCTGCCCTATCAAAATCGGGCTCAAACTTTTTGTCCTCCGGTTTTTCAGCCATTCTCTCAGCTCTTTCTTTCATTGATTCATCCATAGGGCAAGCTTACTATATTTAACTAATTCAAATTTATATCAAAAATCAAAGTTAAACATATACCAGCCATCTCAAGCATCATTTCTCCTTAGGTTGGTATATTTAATCCCTCCATTTTAACACCCCATACCCCTCCAGGCTAGACAAAATCAATTTCCCCACCAACTTGACATCTTGTATATACCAGTGATAACATAATGTATATACCAATCAAAAAACAGATATGTCTTTTGCCTCAACCGTCTTCCAACTAAACAAAAGTACTGCCACCATTCTCCCCAAGGATCTCAATATTCCCCTAGGTAGTAAACTTACCTTCGAACCAAAACGGTCTCAAATAATTCTTCACGTTCAGGAACCTAAGATATCCAAAGAAACTCCTGAAGAACTAGTCAAACGCCTCGCCGGTGGCTTCAAAGGTGGAAGAGACTTCACTCCAGAAGAAATTAACCAGATTATTGATAAATCATATGAAATCTATCAATAGCTGCTATCTTGATACAAACGTTCTCGTTAGCTTTCTTCAGGAAGACTCTCTCAACCACCAAAAAAGCATTTCCCTCATTACAAAACTTGCTTCACAAAACTTGATTTTATGTATATCACCATTATGCCTTGATGAATTCTTGCATTCCCTTCGAAAAATCCACTATCACAAAACAAAAACAAACATCCAAAACAAAAGTATTTACAACTACCTAAAAAAGATCCTTTCTTTGCCATATCTCGAAATAGTTAATCCCCCTTTCTCTATCAAATCCCAACTCCAAATACCCCTCCTTATGGACAAATTCAAGCTCTCACCCCGTGACGCCTATCACCTCCTCACCATCCGCCATCACAAGATCAAACATTTCGTCACCTTTGACTCCGATTTTGAACTCGTCTTCAAAAATACTTCTCTTAAATCCTTCACCGACTAAGTCAGACTCTCATCCTTGGTATACTTTAAGTTAGCTTTTTAATTGTCCCTATTCTTCTAAACATGCCCGTTCAACAACACCCCATCCCCCAAAACGTCACCCAGTACCAATTCCGTCTCGTCGGTGACATGACCCTCAAACAATTCCTCCAACTCGCCGGTGGTATCATCGTTGGTCTCCTCTTCTACGCCTCCGGCCTCCCCTTCTTCCTCAAGTGGCCTGCCATTGCCATCTCTGTCACCATCGGCGCCTCAATTGCCTTTCTCCCCATCGAAGGCCGCCCTCTTGATCAATGGATCGTTGCCTTTTTTCGTTCCATCTATTCCCCCACCGTCTACACTTGGCAGAAAACTACTTCCCCATTCGCAAAACTCTCTTCTCCACCACTACCTCCCCCTTCTCTAGTCACCCCTCTCCCATCTCAGATTACCGTCGTCGCTCCAGAACCAAAACCAGTCACCCCGCCTTCTACTGTCACCCTAGTTTCTCCTCCTCTAGTTCCTTCGCCTCTCTCCTCCCTCTCTACTCCCATCATTCCAGAAACCGTCCCACCATCTCCCTCTTTCCACACAGCCCCTAAAGAAGTTGCCACTCCCGTCTCCACCCCACTCTATATCGAGCAGGAACCCCCCCGACTTCCTCCCTCTCCTCGTCCTGCCCCCATACCGGTCTTCTCCCTTCCTACAGAACACTCGACTTCTCCTCTTCCACTCTCAACTTCCGCTACCTTTAGTAGCAACCTCCCTATTCCTCACCCACCCACCACACCCAATACCATAATCGGGATGACCTTAACCATTGACAACAAGATTCTCGATTCCACCATCGTCGAGATCCTCCAAAATGGCCTGACACTACGCGCCACCAAGAGCAACAAACTCGGTCAATTCCTTTTTGCCAAACCCCTTGACGACGGTAGTTACCAAATCGCCGCCGACAAAGAAGGTCACACTTTCCCCACTTTTGATCTCAAACTTGAAGGCCAAGTCCTCCCCCCACTCCAAATCAAAGCCACTACATAACAAAAAATGCCTAAAATATATTTCTCCATACCAAATAAAACAGCTAAAGAAATTCCCGGAATCATAGAAAAACTTAACATTACTCAAACGGAATACCTACTAACAGCGATTAAAGAAAAAGTTGCTAGAAACAAAATCAAGTTTGGTCATCAAGCCTGATCCTGTTTAGGTATACTGAGAGCATGTCCGATAAAGCCATCAAGGCAACCACCCAAAGCCATCTCGACATCCATACCATTAAAGATCATCTTGTCATTCTCAAAGACGGCTCCGTCGCCATCGTCCTCCAGACCTCCGCTATCAACTTCGGCCTCCTCTCCGAGGAAGAACAAGACGCCACCATCTACGGCTACGCCGCCCTGCTCAACTCACTCTCCTTCACCGTCCAGGTTCTTCTTCGCTCCACCAGAAAAGATATAAGTGACTACGTCGAACGCCTCGACACCCAACTCGAAACCATCCGCTCTCAAAAAATCAAAGAGCAGATCATCAAATATCGCACCTACATCAAAAGCCTCGTCAAAGAAAACAAAGTCATGGAAAAAAAGTTCTACGTCATTGTCCCCTTTACTGCTATCGAACTTGGTCTCTCTGTCAAATCCTTTAACCCCCTCGCCCCTGCTCCCCAAAAGCCTACTTTCGAAGACAACTACATCCTCGAGAAAGCCAAGATCTCCCTCTACCCCCGCCGTGACCACCTCATTCGTCAGTTTGCCCGTCTGGGTCTCCAAACCCGCCAACTAACTACCCAAGAGCTCCTCACTCTCTTCTATCGTATCTACAACCCAGATGTTGTTACTCCACCCTTCCTGGTCAATCCCAAAGAATTCGAAACTACTGCCGTCCAAGTCGCTCCAGTCGTTACTCCAATTCAAATCAGCTCCAAAATCCTCCCAGGAGAATCCACTCCCCCTCCTCAACCTACCAATATTGTCTTTAAGGCTCCAGGCAGCCCTGACGAAACGACTTCCACCCAGAAAACGATATCGCCTACTCCTACTTCCCCACCTTTGGCCTCGGCGACAACGACACAACCAATTAGTGTTAACCAAATCTAAATGCTGCCCTTTCTCAAAAAAACTCCATCAACAAACACCACTCCCTCAGCCCCCCTGAACAATCCTCCTAAAGGCCAAACTCTCTCCACTTCCCCTTCCGATCTTACCCTCAATATTACCGGTGAAGTCAACATCCAGGATATCCTCGCCCCACCTAGTATTGAAGTCGACTTCAGCTTCCTCAAGATCGGTAATACATATATCCGCACCCTCTTTGTCGCCGGTTACCCCCGTTACGTCTCCGCCAATTGGCTCTCCCCTCTCATCAACTTCGACCACAGTATAGATATCTCCATGTTCGTCTACCCCGTCGAGGTCAAAGGCACACTCGAACAGCTCCGTCGTCGCATCGCCGAAATGGAAGCCGAAATTGGCGCCGATATCGAACGCGGCCGCATCCCCCAAGCCGCCACCCAAGCCCAGCTCGAAGACGCCAAAGTCCTCCAAGAGCAACTCGTTAAAGGGATTGAGCGCTTCTTTCAGTTCTCCCTCTACATCACCATCTCCGCCGATACCACTAAAGAACTTGAAACCATCACCAACCAAGTTCAAAGTCTTCTTGCCTCCCTCATCATCGTCAGCAAAGTCGCCTCTCTCTCTCAAGAAGACGCCTTCAAAAGTACCCTTCCTTACTGTAAAGATCGTCTCCTCATTATTAGAAATATGGATACTACCGCCCTCTCCACGACCTTCCCCTTCACTTCTTCCGAACTCACCGACAACCAAGGTATCCTATATGGTATCAATGAGCATAACGAATCTTTGGTCATTTTTGACCGTTTTTCATTAGAGAACGCCAACATGCTCGTCCTCGCTACTAGCGGTAGCGGTAAAAGTTACAGCGTTAAATTAGAACTCATGCGCTCCGTCATGTTCGGCACCGAAGCCATCATCATCGACCCGGAAAACGAATACGAAATGATGTGTCGCGCCGTCGGCGGCAACTATATCGCCTTCTCCGTCACCTCAGAGCACAAAATCAACCCCTTTCAGTTACCTGATCCCAAGACTTCCACCGCCGATGAAATGAGCTACAAATATCTCTTTCTCCAATCCCTTCTCAAGATCATGCTTGGTGCCCTCTCTCCCAATGAAGACGCCATCCTAAATCGCGCCCTCGTCCTCACTTACCAACAAAAAGGTATTACCCAAGATCCCTCTACTCACCACCTCGAACCCCCCCGAATGGAAGACCTCTACAAAGCCCTCATTGGCATGGAAGAGCCTGAAGCCTCCGGCATCGCCGCCCGCCTCGAAAAATATGTCAAGGGCGCCCTCAAAGGCATTTTCGACCAACAAAGTAATGTCGAGATCGACTCCGCCATGACCGTCTTCACCCTCCGCGAACTCGCTGACGAAATCCGCCCCATCGTCATGTTCCTGATTCTCGACTTCATCTGGACCAAGATCCGTAAACAACTCAAAAAACGTCTCCTCGTCGTCGATGAAGCTTGGTACCTTATGCGCCACGAAGACTCTGCCAAAGTCCTCCAGGGCTTCGTCAAACGCGCCCGCAAATACTACCTCGGCGTTACTATCATCTCTCAAAATGCCGAAGACTTTTTAAATTCCCAATACGGCAAAGCTATCGTCACCAACTCTGCCCTTCAGTTCCTCATGAAACAGTCTCCTGCCGGTATCGACTCCGTTGGTGAAACCTTCTATCTCTCCCAAGGTGAACGCCACCTCCTTCTCGCTGCCAATGTTGGTGAAGGCATCTTCTTTGCCGGCCAAAACCACGTCGCTCTGCGTGTTGTCGCCTCGCCCGACGAACACGCCCTCGTCACTACCAAACCCTCCGAAATTCTCGCCCGCCAAGAAGAACAGCAAGCACAAAGACAGCTCGAACAAAGCCAAGTTTAATCATGAACTGTTTTTCTCCTCACAAGCTTGTAAAATATAGCCATGCCCTACGATCCCAAAAAGAGAGGTATTACTGAATATGATCAAAGAATTCAGGGTGCACTTCAGGTTATTGCTTCCTATATCCAAGCTCCTATCAGCAACTTAAGGCCAAGTGAAAGTAAATTCAATCAAGCCCTTAGTTATGTTATGGAACTGTCCAAAAGTGAAGATCCCCATGGACAGGGATGGAGTGATGATACAGTCAAATCCTTCGCCCGACGCCTTTACAAAATGTCGTTTGAAAAAATTAAGGCCAATATTCCCATTCACCTATCTGGTCAAGACTCTTCCAAAGATGTAATTCAACATCTCGAAAAACTAACCCTTGAAGGCTATCCTCAATTACTCCCCACATTAGTAAACGGAGATGTCTCCAATCTAAAACAGGTAGGCGACTCAATAAAAGTTAGCAATCTTAAGACTGGCATCGATTATTACGACGACACTAAGATCATTACTCCATCTGACACCGTAGTCGCCCGTATTGATGAAACAGAAACCGAAGAAGAACCCCCAAAGCAAGAAGAAGAGAAAGTAGGTGAAACATTTGAAGAAGAAACCCAAGGAGGTGAGAAAACACCTACAGGAGAACAAGACCATGAAGATCTAACCACCTCTGGCACCGTCGATCAAGCTCTAATGGCCCAACAACTCTCTGCTTTAAGTGAAGCACAAGCCCTCAATGAGGAAATAGAAACCCGCATCAAGTTTGAGACTGATGGCCAAAAAAAATTAATTCTTAAACTTGTCCAAAAAAGAATTGCCCTAAATCTTCTCAAACAAAAACGTGCCGAACTGGACCAGCATCAACAAGAACTCGCCATGGTCGTTGTCAGCAGTACCAAACCTGGAACTGATCCTGAGTTTCTCAATACAGAACTCGCCAAAGAAATCCTCACCCCCCTAGGACTTGATTCAACCGCCAACATCCAAACGCTCTCCCTTCTTTCATCTCTCGACATTATAGAATCCACTGAAGATGCCGCCATTATAGCCGCCAGTCTCGATCCTGAATCTGAAATATATACGCTCGATCAACAAATACAATCTCACCTTCCCCAAGTTCTTCCCACAGATCCCAGAGTTATCAACGCCATCGATGATATTGACACCTTTCGTAAAACAAGTTTTCTCGAACCAGAATCTGCCACTCTTGTTCAATATCAAGATCTACAAATAATTAGTTTTGCTAAAGCTACTAAGAAAGCCACCGAAGAAGTGGCCAAATTTCAGAACAGTATTCTCCTCAATGAGGCCGACAAGGCCTATCCAGAACAATCCGCTCTCCAAGAACACATCGAGAAAACCAATACTGGAAACCAACAAGCCATTGTTCGCCTTATCGAGTCAGGTGAAGCCAACAGAGTAATCGACGACATAAACAAAGACGTTGCCTCTCTTCAAAAAGAAACTCGTGAAATCACAATTAAACAGAATCCTACGGAAGTTCACTCCATTCCTACTGCTAAGGCCACTGAAGCAGAAGCTTTTTTTAGAACCATTAGAGAACCCCATCTAGCAGGTAGTATAGGCTTCAGTAATCTTGGCATTACCCCAAGACATGTAGCCAAAGCCTCTACCTCGCTAAAAAAACAACACGGCAAGAATCGACAGTTTCACCTGTACAGAACAGTCCTCAAACAATCTCAAATCCGCCAAAACGAGGGCCGAGTCCCCAGTCTCGATCATGACATCAGTCGTCCCAAAAAACCATCTTCATATCAAGTTGCCACCTCAAAGGTTGCCTCATCCCTACCTCAACCAATAAGATCCACCTTTCGATTTGTCTCCCATCCCACTCAATCTGTCGGCAACTGGGTCATGAAACAAGTCGGCCAAGCCGAAGGTCGAGGTTTCATTAAGGGTTTTGTTCAAGGTATATCTCTAAGTAAACAGGTCAGTGTCAAACTCCTTGGCCAAGCGACCAAAACTATCACCAAAGAAGGTATCAAACAAGGCCTCAAAACCGTTGCCGCTCAACTCGTCGCCAAAGGTGCCACGACAGCTGCTACCACCACCGCCGCTGCCGCTGCCGGAGGAACTCTTGGTGCACTTGCTGGTCCTATCGGAATCATTGTCGGTGCCGTCCTTGGCTTCGTTGTTGAAAAAACCATCGGTTTTCTCTGGAAAAGCTTTAAGTCCGTCTGGCGCAATATCTTTGGTTGGGACTTCGACTGGAAAATGCTCGCAGGTGGGGCTGGTGCTGTTTTAGTTGCCGTTACCTCCTTCCCTCTTGTTATCATGTCTTCCATCTCCATCGTCTTCCTCGCTCCCATCATCTTTGCCGCTATCATCGCCGGCTATCTCTTCGTCTACATCCCCACCATCAACATTGCCCCCCTCCTTTCCACCCTCGTCCAACTTGAGTCCGGTGTTGGCCCAGGGGGCACTGGTATCTATCCCGGAGGTGGAGGCATTGCTCCACCAACCATCTCTTGTCTTAAGTTTGATAATACCTGGGGTCCAGTCCCCGAACACCAAAAAGCTATCGCTGATGCTGCTACTATTATCGCTTCCCGATATCCTATCCTCATGAACAATGCCTGCAAAACTGGCACCATCAATCTAAGATACGACCCTGTCAATGTCGATTTTTGCGGAATTGCCACCGGTAATGCCATCTGGTTTAACAACTTCAATGACTGCTTTTCTGGTCTAGACCCTTGGAAAGTCGGCTATACCCTCGCTCACGAGCTTGGTCACTTTGCCGATCGCTCCACTCCGCTCCGCCAAGACTTTCTTTTCATTATCGGCAGCGAAGGCTTACTCAACACTTATCCTTGGGACGAAAATCCTACCGCCGTCCCAATTGCCGAAGACCTTGCTGAATCTTTTGGTGTCTTCGTCGCCTGCGACAACTATGGCAGTTATTGCAACGTCTCTGCCTCTTATCCAAATCACATGCGTTTTGCTAGAAAATATACAATAGGAAACTAAATGAAACTTAATTTATCCAAACTCAATCCCCGTTCCCCCAGATTCTACACTCCCCTCATTTTTATTACTCTCATCGTCATTGGTATTATGTTCCGTCTCCTTACCCCACTTCCTCAACCCACTCTCACCTATCAAAACATCCGCCCCAATATCTCTACTCCCGCCGATCTCATTGCCGTTCTTGGCAACCCCATTTCCCAAGACACAATCAATGGCAAAACCTCCCTTCAGTTCACCTCAGATTATGTCCAGGATCCCCATGTTGCTATCGTCGACGACAACGAAGTTACTCTCCTTATCCAAAAAACCAAACTCACAGAAGATACCAATATTCGGGATCTTACCCCCAAGCTAGGTCGACCAGCCGCGACTCTTTACACCGACTACCTTGGTCCCTATTATCCTGTTTACATCTTCCCAAGTCACGGCATTGCCCTGGGCACACATCAAGTCTCTGGCAAAGTCGTCGAGATCTGGTACTTTACTCCCACTACCCTCCAAGAATTTCAAACCCTATCTCCCTACCTACTCACTACCACCCCTCCCGGAATCGATTAGGCTAACCCTGCACCCTAACCGGCATGATTACATGCAATAATTTCTTCCCTGGCATCTTAAACAGCCCAGCCTTAAGCGGGCCTGCGCTCTCAAAGACAACATCTTCTGATTCTGCTACGTTCAGATAGTCCACGACATACCGTCCATTAAACGCCACTGTCTCTGATTCTCCCTCCATCTCCACCTCCATCGTCGTCTCTCCTCCACCAGCTGCTCCATTTGCACTCACCACCAATTTACCTTCCCCAATACTAAGTTTCACAATATTGGCACTCTCCTTAGCAAAAATGAGTGCCCGCTTCACTGCTTCACCCAATTCCAGCCTACCCACTGTCATCTTTGTTACAAACCCACTCGGCAGAATCTGATTGTATGGAGGGAACTCTCCCGACAAGAGCCGACTCACCCATTCTGTCCCCCCTGCCTTAAAGATCACCTGTTGTTTCTCTAAATCTACATACAAACCCACTTTTTTCTCTCCCTTCTCCACTCCCTTGACCACCTCTTGCAATGCTCTAACCGGTAACACAAATGCTTCAGTTTTATCCGTCTCCACCTTGAGCTCATCCACGCTCAACCTGTACCCATCAGTCGCTGCCAAGGTCAACTTACCTGCCTCTAACTTCCACAATATTCCAGTGAATATTGGCCGACTGTCATCCCTCGCCGCCGCAAAAGAAACCGTGTTCACAATCTCCACAAGTCTCTCTATTGGCAGTTCCAAATCCACCTTACTTTTAGAACTCGGTATCGCCGGAAACTCCCCTCCGTCTACTCCCGGAAGCCTTGCCGTCGATCCTTCTACCTTCAGAACCAAGTTCTCTTTTTCAATCGCCATCTCAATCACCCCCGAAGACAATGTCCCTACAAACTCCGCCAAAACTCGAGCCGAGATACATATTTCCCCTTCCTCTTCTACCTTCGCACCAACCCAAAGCCTCACTCCAATCTCCAAATCAGTTGCCAAGACCTGAAGTCCCTCCTTTGTAGCTCTAAGTAAAACATTGCTCAAAATCGGCAACTGAGCTCGACTAGCCACCACGCGAGATGTAATACTCATTGCCCTGTTTAGATTCTCCGCCAAAACATTTACTTTCAATCTTTTGTTCTGTAAATTTATATTTTTTAAAAAATCTTGTTGTCCTAATAATAGTCGCTGTGGATTTGTTGAAAGTCAAGCTAACTCTTGCCTGATGGATTTGCTAAAAATCAATTTATAATAGATATATCCATCTTACTGCTAAACCATTCTAGTTTTTCCCTGCTTGTCTCTTCGGGTTTCTCTTCCCGCACAATCCGCAGTTCCTGTGGATTATCTCGTGTATAAAAGACTCTTAAATGTGCATATTTCTCTGGTTTCCCCACATTTCCACCACCCTCCCCATTTCATCCACATCCATATCCATATCCTAACTTCTTCTCTCAATGATACAGTTGCTGCTTTACCCTCATCACCTGTTCTCTCGTTTCCAAATTAATCATAAATTCCTTTTCTACCTTGTCTACCGCATGAAGCACCGTCGTATGGTCACTCCTCCCCATCAACGATGCCACCTGTTGTAGTGTCAGCCCCATTTCTACTCGCAAGATATACATTGCCACGTGTCTCGCCCTGACCAGTTCTGCCTTCCTGCTTGCTCCCACCAGATCCTTGTTCTTAAACTCAAATTGTTTAGCAATCAACGAGATCACTTCTTGTGGTCTAAGTCTCTTGTCTAACCTGGTTCCCCTTACTCCCAGTTCTTTTTCTACAATCCGCTGATTCAATCGACTCCCTTCCATCGAGGCCAAGCTGACCAGTCTCATCAGTAGTCCTTCTAGTTCTCTCGAGTTGGTGTTCACGTTTGTCGCGATTAAGTCGAGTGCCCCCTCCTCCGGCTCTATATTAATCTCACTACATTTTTGTTTTAGAATCGCCAATCTCATTTCAAAGTTAGGTAATCCAATATCCACCATCAGTCCCCCCATCATCCGACTCGACAATCTCTCTTCCAATCCAGTAATCTCTTGTGGCTTCTTGTCCGATGTCAAGATTATCTGCTTACTCTGGGCATAAAGATGATTGAAGGTATGGAAAAACTCCTCTTGGGTCTGCTCCTTTCCCGCAATGAACTGAATATCATCAATTAATAAAGTATCAACACCTCGATATCTTTGTTTAAAGCTATCCGCCATTTTACTCCTAAGTGTAGCCACAAACTCATTTGTAAACTGCTCTGAGGTAACTGCCTTAACTTTTGGATATCCCCTCTCCATCATTGCTCTTCCCACAGCATGCATTAAATGAGTTTTTCCTACCCCCACCCCACCGTAGATAAATAGTGGATTATGTCTCCCTCCTGGCATCTCTACCACCGCCTTTGCCGCCGAGTAAGCCAGATTATTCGAGCTCCCTACCACAAAGTTATCAAAGGTGAACTTGGGATTAAGTCCACAACCAATCAAAAGATCTCTGTCATCTATCTTCTCTTCTTGAGCAAATAGCGTTCCCACCTCCTCCTTTTTCTTCCCCTCGCTCTCTTTCTGTTTTACTACTAGTGCCAACTCACATTTTCTTCCTGTTTGAGATTCTATTGCCCTCTTTATCTGGGTGTAGTATTTCTCGTCTATAGTCTGCACATGATATGGCGTCGAACAAGCCAACTCCACCAAAATTCGCTCACTATCCATCTCGGCCAATGAGATAATAAAACAAGGTTTAATCCAACTACTAAAAGTCGCTCCCGAGAACCCCACTTCCAATTCTCCTGATACTGTCTGCCATAACTGATCTTTGTCCCACATGGGCACTACTCTAAGAAGTTTTCCACACTATTCCAACCCCCAGTTGACCCAAACAAAACGAGCCTTTTCTCCGATCAGCCTCCTATAAGCCAACTAAGCTGAATATTAAAAAAGTAATCCACAATTTCCTCTTCTTGTGGCCAAGTTTATTCTCCTGAACACATCTTGTGCTTGTACTCGCTTTTTGGTAAAATTCCCTTGTCTTAATCAAGATAATTAATCACAATTCTCCATGGCAAAAACTAAACGAACTTACCAGCCCAAGAAAAAGAAACGCGTTCGAGTTCATGGATTTCTCGCTCGTATGTTCCGCAAAGCCGGTCAAGCCGTTCTCAAGCGTCGACGCGCCAAAGGCCGTCACAAGCTCACTGTGTAATCAATCTCGGGTGTAAACTCAAACCATGCTCCCCAAAAAACATCGCCTTCCTCTCCGTTTCTCCCGGAACCAAGCTGAATCCACCGGGCATTCTCTCCATACTCCCCTCTTCACTCTTGTTAGTTCATCTTCTCCAGGTTCAGATTCCGAAACCCGTTTTGCCTTCATCGTCAGTAAGAAGATATCTGGTCGTGCCGTTGATCGTAATAGTGTACGCCGCCGCCTTACTGCCTCGCTTCTCCCCTTTCTATCAAGTCTTAAGCCTGGTTTTGATATCATTATCTACGCCAAAAAACCACTTCTTGAAGCTAAGGTTAGCGATATTAGCGGCGTTCTCCTTACTTCGTTAAGACGATTCTTAATCGTTAAATAATTCTTATGAATCTCCTTTATCTCTACAAGAAAGATCTCTCTCCCGCTCTTCATTCCTTCCTGTCCCCCCTCACTGGATCTATGTTTGCCTGTCGTTTCACCCCCACTTGTTCGGATTACACTCGCCAAGCGGTCACTACCTACGGTATAATTCACGGCAGTCTACTTGGCATCAAGCGCTTTCTCAGGTGTAACCCCCTCTTTAAGGGTGGTTTTGACCCTCTTCGATAGCGTCATAAGCCTCAAATATAAACAAACCCATGCTAAATTTCATCATTAATCCCACCATTCAATTTCTCTTTTTTCTCTATAACCTCCTTGGTGGTAATTTAGGTCTTGCCATCATCGCCCTCACCCTTGTCTTTCGTAGTGCCCTCGTCCCCATCAGTATCTCCTCTATCCGTTCGGCCAAAAAAATGCAGGATCTCAAGCCCCACCTCGACAAGCTCAAGAAGAAACACTCTGACAAAGTCAAACTTCAACAAGCTCAGCTAGAACTTTACAAACAACATGGCATTAACCCCGCCGCTGGCTGCCTCCCTCAAGTCGTCCAACTCATCCTCCTTATAGCCCTCTATCAAGTCTTTATTCGTTTCCTCAGTGGTGACGGTACTAATGGTACCTCTATCAATACTCACTTCCTCTGGCTCGATCTTGGTAAACCCGATCCCCTCTATATCCTTCCTCTTCTTGCCGGCCTCACCCAATTCGCCTTTTCTCTCATGATGCGTTCCGGTCTCGAGCACCACAAACCTGCCAAGCAAGCCACCAAGAAGACAAAAGAAAAGGAAGGTGACGCTCTCGATATGGCGGGCGCTATGCAATCTCAAATGCTTTTTCTTATGCCTGTCATGACTGGCATAATAGCCCTTCGCTTTCCTTCCGGCCTCGCCCTCTATTGGGTCATCACCACCCTCTTTTCTGCCATTCAACAATATTTTATCGCCGGTCCAGGAGGCTTAGGTCTCTACTTCAAAAAAGCCTATTCTTTTGTAGCGAGCAAGTCGCAGATCCTTTAGGGCTCTTATTAAAGAATTATCAAATATTTCCCACACATGAATAGTCAAGACCAAACCAAAGTTGCTGAAGTTGTCAGCAATATATTAAGCCTTCTCGGTCTCAATGAAGATCAATTTGGTGTTGCCTTAGAAGATGCCTCAATCAAAGTCCAAATCTCACTCCCAGACGATGAATCAGGCATTTTTATTGGCCACCGCGGCGAAACAGTCTCTTCCCTCCAACTTCTTTTATCCTTAGTCATTTCAGAGCGTCTAGGCGACTGGCATAGGGTTTTCGTCAATATTGGTGACTATCAGGAGCGTCGTCGTGATGCCCTCCTTATCAAAGCCGATCAGGCTGTCGAGAAAGCTATCTCCACCGGCCAAGAAATCATCATTCCCGGACTCAATGCTTATGAGCGCCAAATCGTCCATAGCTATCTCACCGATAGTCCCGATGTTCTCACCGAATCCCGCGGAGAGAAACCCTACCGACAGCTCTTCCTCATCCCCCGTCTTACCCAGTAGACTGTAATTGTGCAATTAATACTCTTCCTCATCGGCTTCTTCTCTATCTCACAACTTGGCCTTCACTTCTGGCCTTCCTGGAGCCATCCCTTAGGTATACCCGTCGACTATCTCTCTCTAACGATCTATTTCACCGACATCCTTCTCCTCTTTTTTCTTCCGTTCGGCTACAAAAAAGTCCTCTTCCTCCTTCGTCGTTTCCCCTACTTGCTTTTGCTCCCTTTGATTAATATTCTCTTTTCCCTTTCTCCACTCCTTTCCCTCTATCACTGGCTTCGCCTCCTCCTTCTGACTAATCTCTCTCTTGTCCTTGCTTCTTCTCCGCTCAAGCCCATCAAGTACCTCCTCGCTGGTCTTCTCATTGCCTTTTACTTCTCCGCCATTCTTTCTCTCCTCCAATTTCTCCTTAGTAGCAGTCTCGGACAACCCTTCTATCTTCTCGGAGAACGCACCTTTAATCTTCTGACCCCAAATATAGCTAAAACGACTCTCTTTCATCAAGTCCTTCTCCGATCATATGCCACCTTCAGTCACCCCAACTCTCTTGCTGGCTTTCTCCTCGTCTCTTACTATCTACTTCTTCACTTTCACTCTCTGATTGCTCCCACTCTTCGTCGTCTACTTCTCCCCTTTCTCTTCCTTGGTTTAATCCTTACTTACTCCCGCACCACCCTTCTCTCTTTTGGTCTCACCCTCCTTTTTCTTTTTGGGCCCAAGTTCCGTTTTATATTTAACCGCGTCCTCTACTTCTTTCCCTTACTTACCCTTATCACCCTCATTTTCTCTGTCCTACTTCCCACCACGCTTCCTCAGACCATCTCTGAGCGCCTTCTTCTCAACAAATTAAGCCTCCAAGTCATTCTCAGCCTTCCCTTCCTCGGAGCAGGCTTAGGTAACTATCTCCTTGCTCAAACGGAACTTATAAGCAATCTCTCTCTCAATGATTTCCTCTTACTTCATCAACCCGTTCACAATATGTACCTTCTCCTTGTAGCCGAACTCGGCATCATCCCATCAGTATTTCTTTTTCGCCAATTCGCCAAACTCGACTTTACCGGCAAAAGTACCCTCTTCCTCTCCCTTCTAGTCATCCTTCTCACTAGCCTCTTTGACCATTATTGGCTTACACTCCCCCAGAACCGCCTTCTATTCGCCATTCTCATCGGCTTAATTCTAAATCCCTCCTTGAAAGAAACCACCAAAGAATCCAAAATCAGCCCATGACTCTTACCCGTCTCCTCGCCTTAAACACCCTCGCCCAGTATCTTGGTAAAGCTCTTAGTATTATGGCTTCTATCATTGTTACCTCTCTACTTACTTCCAGGTTAGGGGTGCAAGGTTATGGTCATTATGTTTACGTCTTTTCTCTCACCCTCCTTTTTTTCTCTCTCGCCGATTGGGGCTCGACTTTTGTCTCAACTCGCCTCGCCGCCGCCGAGCCCCAAAGGCAATCTCACATTTACTCCACCACCATTCTTTTTCGTCTCGCTGTCTCATTTCTAATTACCCTTGCCTTTGTCTCTACCTCCTTCCTCTATCCTACCCTCATTTCCCTTCGTCCCTTAGTTTTGGTTGCCTCTCTTCTTCTCCCTCTTATGTCTCTCAAGACCTCCTTCCAGGTTATCTTTCAAACCAAACTACAACTCTGGCGTCTCTCCCTTGTCGATACCATCAGCAGCCTCACCTTCCCTGTCTTTCTCTTCCTCCTTCATCCTTCTTCCTTCGACGCTACCAATGTCTTTGGTCTCCTCGTCCTCTCTACCTTAATTAGCGTTTTTGCTGGTCTCTATTCCTCTCTTCGTCTTACTTCTCTCCCTCTTCATCTTGAATTAGGCATCGCCAAATCTATTCTTCTTCAGAGTCTCCCTATGGGTACTCTTCTCACTGTCTTCTCCATCTACAATCGTCTAGATATCCTCATCCTCGAGCGCCTCCAAGGCAGTGAGGCAGTCGCCTACTATGGCTTAAGCTACAAAGTCTACGAAAGCCTTGTTGTCGGCGCTGGCTTCCTCGCCAACGCCACCTTTCCCATCCTCGCCGCCCGGGCTAAACAAACGGCTCAGTTTCGTGCCGCTTTAGAAAAAAACCTTGCCGCTTTACTGCTGCTTTCCTTCATTGTTGCCATACCTGCCTTCTTCCTCAGTCCTTTTATTATTAGCTTTCTCGCCGGTAGTACTTTCTCCCCTTCTATTCTTACCCTACGACTTCTTTCCCTCAGCATCATTCCAAGCTATCTAAACCACGCCATTGGTTATCCCCTTCTCGCTCTCAACAAGCAACACAAAGCCGCCATTACTGCCATCCTCGCCCTGTTCCTTAATGCCTCCCTCAACCTTCTTCTCATTCCTCATTTCTCTATTCTCGCTTCCGCTGCTATTACTGGTGTTACCGAGGTCTTCGTTCTGATTCTAAATACTAGGCTCCTACTCAAGTCCACTGGTCGTCTAAGTATTACCAACATCCTCTTCTATCTTCACCCTAAAACTATTTTTCGACTTCTTTTCAACTAAGACGTATAATCTGCCTCATGTCTATTCCAGCTCCCCTCATTCTTCACACTGACGGCGGCTCCCGTGGCAATCCGGGCCTAGCTGCTGCTGGTATCATTTTTCATGATGATCACGGTCAAGTCCTGAAATCATTTTCTTACTTTCTTGGTATCACCACCAACAACCAAGCCGAATACCAGGCCCTCATTCACGCCCTTGAATATCTTAATGAAAATCTTTCCAATTTTCCCCCCATTTCCGAACTCCGCGCTTATCTCGACTCCGAGCTAATTGTTCACCAACTCAATGGCCTCTACAAAATTAAACACCCTGATATTCGACCCCTCTCTCTTAAGATATTTTCTCTTTTGGAACAACTTCCCTTTAAGGTTACTTTCACTCATGTTCCTCGGGCTCAAAACTCTGATGCAGATCTACTGGTCAATCAGGAGCTTGACCAACAAACATAACCTGACTCCAATTTACCTTAAAGTATTCTCCACAAAGCCCAATTTCACGTAGGCCGATACAACTCTCAAAATATTTTCTCTCCAAAAAAGTTTTCCCCAACGTCTGTACCATCTAGTGCATCACTTTATGTGGATAAACCATGTAAACCTTGTGCCCAGATTTTCATGTGACCGGTGTAAGTACGGAAGATATGCCTGGCAAAAAACAAAAATAGCCATAAAATAAAGTAAAAGGAAATGTAATAACGCTTAATCTGTTTTCTCGCCATTACTACCTGTTTCTGAGAACTCCGAAAATCGCTAAACTAAAAACAATCCCAAATTATGTTTGAAACACAAAAAAAAGCCAATCAACCAATTGCTGTAGTAATCAGCTACTCGCCTTTACTCAGCTACACCTTTGTCAACACCCTCCTTGAGCAAGGTATATTTGTTCACTTGGCAAATCTCTCCTCTGAGAATTATTCCCTTCCTCTTCCCTCCGAAGTTAATCAAACTCAAAATCTAGATCTCTTGCACCAGGTCAATAATCCTGACTACCTTTGTATCTTTTTCCCCTCTCTTGGTACCACTGAACAGCTCCATCATCTCCGTGACCATTTGGAGAAAACCGGTAGCAAATCAGTGGTCGTTGAAAGTTATCCCAATCAAAAGTTTGAGGTATTTCCCGAATCAAATAGTGCCAACATTCGTCGCGTCTTGCTCACCGATATTTACGGAGATCTTCGTTTCTCCTCCTCCCTCAATGCCCAAGCATTTCTTCGAGCGATCTCTAAAGGTACCAAGCTAGAACTCGCCAATCAAGGCCAAAACTTGCTTTTTCCTACCCACGTCTCTGACATTAGTGATCCCCTTCTTCGGATCCTCTTTTCCTCTGGATTCTCCCATCCCATCTATTGGCTCTCCAGTCTAGATCAGATTACCGAACTCGACTTTGTCACCCTTGCCAAGAAACAAGCGCAAGAGCGTTTAAACAAACAATCTAGTCTCGATTTCGTCATCAAGCCACTTCCCTCATTTGTTCCCAATCGTTCCTCAATCGCTCACACTCAAGCCGTACTTGACTGGAACCCCACCAGTGATCTAGAAAAAAGTCTTACCTCTCTTTTTGTCAATCTATCCCTACCTCCTAAAGAGATACCTACTCCTCCCCCCACTACTCCAATACAGCCAACAGAAACAGTTCTTAAATCCTTCTCCGATTTCAAAACCGTCACCCAAAAAAAGACTACGCATTTAAAAGAGATTATTTTCAGGAACCGCTCAAAGGGTCCCCTCTTTTTTGGATTCATCCTTCTCCTTTCTTTGCTTTTATCTCCCCCTCTTCTTCTTGTTTCTCAAGCATATCTTGGTGCCAAACATCTGTCCTCTGCTCTTGTTGCTCTAGAGGGCTCAGACACCACTACTGCCGCCAGATTAAGCAATACGTCTTTCAGGGAGTTCTCTCGAAGCAGACAGCTCCTCGAACTAAATCAGAAACTTTACTTTTTCCTCCCTCTGGAGGAGAAACTTAACAAACACGCTCGGCTTCTAGATACTGGTCAACGTCTCAGTACTATTATTCTCACTTCAGTCAGTACCGTCACCCAAGCACAAGACGTCTATTCCTATATTCTTGGTTCAAATCAAGCTGATCTCAGCTCTCTTCTTCCAAGCCTTAAATCAAACCTTGAGAAACTGTACACCGACCTCTCCTTGGTTGAAATCAGTCTACAAAATCTCTCCTTTACCTCTCGTCTCCCCTATTTAGAAACACTCAAGTCTACCAAGGAAAAGCTGCCTGATATTCGCAAGAGAATCCAGTTCGGCTTAACAGTTCTCGATCTCATCCCGGTTACTATTGCCAAGGAGAGCTCTTCTTATCTCCTTCTCCTCCAGAATAATACCGAACTTCGCCCCACCGGTGGTTTCATCAACTCTTTCGCCATCCTTAACTTCCACAAAGGACGACTCGCTGACTTTTCTGTCTCAGATATCTACACCGCCGATAGTCAACTCTCGGGTCAGGTTGAACCACCCGCCCCCCTCAAAGCTCATTTAGATCCAAACTGGTTTGCCCGCGATGCCAACTGGTATCCCGACTTCTCTGTTAGCGCCAAACAAGTCCAGTGGTTTTTCCAAAAAGAACTCAATCAAACCTTTGATGGTGTTATTGCTCTTGACCTCGAAGCCATAAAAGAACTACTAAGAAATACCGGTCCTGTTACCGATTCCACAGGTCAAATCATTAACAAGGATAATCTCTATCAAATCATCAATCAAAAAAGCCAAATTGATTTTACCTCTCCCAACAATACCGGCCAAGATTTCTTGACCAGTCTTTTAAAGATCCTTTTAACCAATCTCAAAGATACCCCTCCTCCCTTGATTTCTCTTGCCCGCTCCCTTAACCTCTCTTTGCAACACGGCTCTCTCCTTCTCTCCCTCAATGACGACAAGCTCCAACAACTTCTTGAAACTCGAAACTGGTCCGGCTCTCTAAGATATCCCTCCTGTCCACCCCTCTTTTCTGACATTGCCTGTACCAACCAGACCTTTGCCTTGGTCGAAGCCAACTTGGGTATCAACCGAAGTAATTTCTATCTCAATCGCCAAGTTACCCACCAAATAGACATTGGTCCCGCAGGCCAACTTACTCACAAGATTACCCTCCTTTATCAAAATACCTCTCCAGATAACGGCTGGCCAGGCGGTAAATATAAAACCTACACTCGTTTTTATCTCCCTCTCAATACAAGGGTACTCGGTCTTGAACAAGACAATCAACCCCTTACCTTTGATACAGCCTCTTTCGCCACTAATCCCAATCTCACCGAGATTGGTTTCTATTACGAAATCCAATCCAGTACCACTAGCACTCTCACCCTCAGTCTCGAAAGCAGTAGTATTCTCTCCACTCTCACCCCAACCTCCTCCCTAAGCATTAACTGGGAAAGGCAACCAGGTTTCGGATCGACCTCATTTTTGTTAAAGATCGCTTATCCACCCTTTCTTAAACCAGTTCTCCTCAGCACCCCCGCCTCCTCCCAAGAAAATCAACTGATATTTAACTCTCCGTTCACCAATGACACAAACTTCTCCGTCAAATTTACCCGTCAATGACCTAAACATATTCATCGAAAAACTAACAAATTTGCCCATAACCCGTCACTCGTGTTAAAATTCCACCATGACAGAAAAACTAACTCTTGATCTTAATAAGCGGACCCTCTCTGGACGTAAGGTAAAACAATTACGTCGACAACACATTATCCCCGCCAACATCTTTGGCAAAAAGATCTCCTCAATTCCGGTTCAGATCAGCCTTAAAGACTTTCAGAAGATTTATGAGAAAGCCGGTGAGACCTCCATCATCTATGCTACTGTCAACTCTGAAAAAGAAGTCCGCCCCCTCCTAGTTAGTGCACTCCAAGTCAATCCCATTACCGACCTTCCCATTCACGTCGACTTCCATCAAGTTGACCTCACCCAAAAGGTCACCGCCACTGTTCCTCTCGTCCTTACTGGTACCGCCCCAGCGGTTGAAGATAAAGGTGCCGTCCTCATCCAGATGATAAATGAACTTGATGTCGAAGCTCTCCCGACAGAAATTCCTCACGAGCTAACTCTCGATATCTCCAGTCTTAAAGAAATCGGAGACTCTCTTTCTGTTGAAGATCTAAAAATCGATACCTCCAAAATTAAGATCCAAGCGGAACCAGACGAACAGATTGTTCAAGCTCAAGAGCCTCAAATAGAGGAAGAGCCTACCCCTGCACCTGAAGGAGAAACTTCCACTGAAGAAGGTAAGACAGAACAAGCACAACCCGAAACGGAATCAGAAGAAGCTAAGTAATCATATCCCTAGTCTTTCCTTAATCTTCTGTACCTCTCCGTTCGGATCAATTGCCCACGCCCTCACCCACAGTTCCCTTGCCTCATTCTTTTCTCCAAGCAACCACTTTATTTCAACTCCCCTTAATAAAACTTGCGCAGACCTGCCTTCATTCACTAATCCCTCTATTTTCCTCCACTCACGTTCAAGTCGCCTCTCTGGCCACAATCGATCTTCCAAATCACTGCTGGCACCCAAAACAGGGGACTCGGTGTCACCTCCAACTGCTTTTGTATAGAATTTCCTTCCAGAAGCAACGTCTCCTTCTTCAGCCGCTTTCTTCACGGCTTCATACCACAAAGCAGGGGAGTCTCCCCCCTCCCCCAGCCTAAGAAAAACATCCCTTTCCCTCATTCCAGATTCGAATTGCAATCCTAAAATTATCAAGGCCACCACCACCGGCAATACTGCCACCATTCCCTGAAAGGCGGGGGAGCGAAAGAATCCATCTCTCTTCTGTTTTTTCTTTTTCTCCTTAACTGTATGGTGTACTTGGGCAGTCCTCACATAGTCATAATACGAAAGCAAATCTCTGCATACAACCCGCCCATTTCTTGAAGACTACCTGTCTGGCCAATTTTTTGATATCAACATTCCTTTCTCTCCCAGCTCTTTCCATACGGCCTCCGTTACAAAAGGTACAAATGGGTGTAATAGTCTCAAAAAAGTCAGTAAGCCGCCATACAATGCCTCATACGATATGCTTCCCGCCTTAGTTTCCTCAATAGATTCATCACAGAACCAATGCCAAAACTCATTGTAAACCGTCTCTGCTGCCAACCCCACTTTCAGTTCTTCCATTTGTTTAGTCACCAGTTTCACTGTCTCCTTCATGTGTGTCTTAAACTCTCCATCTCTTTCTCCCTTCTTGTTCTTTTCCTCCATCATCAATACAAATCGACTCGCATTCCAGATCTTGTTGGCAAAGTTTCTCATCCCTCTGATCTGCGCCTCACTTGCGTTTTTATCCACCCCCGGACTACTGTTCATCACCAAGGCCATCCTCAACGCATCTGCTCCATACTTTCCGATTGACTCAAGCGGGTTAATCACATTCCCTATACTCTTACTCATCTTCCGCCCGTGTTCATCCCGGATCAGTCCGTGAAGATACACATACTTAAAAGGTGACTTACCCGTTAGGTATATTCCCAGCATCATCATCCTCATCACCCAAAATGGCAAAATTTCATAGGCCGTCTCCAGTACCGAAGTGGGGTAATAGTATTCAAAGTCGCCTGGTTTATTTGTTTTCAGTGTCACCACTGGCCACTGGCCCGAACTAAACCAAGTATCAAAAGTGTCCGTCTCCTGTACATATTCCTCTCCTGGAGAAGTCTTGCTCGCTATCCACTCATCTTTGTTTCCATTCTTGTACCACACCGGTATCCTAATTCCCCAAACAATTTGGCGTGATATATTCCAGTCCTTCAGATTCCTAAGCCAATGCCTAAGTATCTTCTCTCTTCCCGCCCCCAAAAGAATCGTCTCCTTCGAATCTAAAGCCGCCAATGCCTTCTTAGCCAACGACTCCACTCTGACAAAGAACTGTTTCATTGGTAAAGGCTCGATTGTCCTATGACATCGATAGCACGTTGCCACCCGATTGACATACTTCTCATCAATCTTCTCGATCAACCCCCTCTCTTCCAGGTCTTCCACTACTACCTTTCTCGCTTCTTCCACTTTCATTCCAGCATATTTGCCGGCAATTTTAGTTAATTTCCCATCAAAACCAATTACCTGCTTCATCGGAAGGTTGTGACGTTGGCCCATCTCAAAGTCATTTGGATCATGGGCTGGGGTTACTTTAACCACTCCTGTTCCAAACTTAGGATCTACTAGTTCGTCCGCGATTACTTTAATTTTGAATTTACCCAACAAACCTTCTACTTCGATTTCTTTTCCAACCCACTTCTTGTATCTCCTGTCTTTAGGATTAACTGCTACCGCACTGTCACCAAATTTCGTTTCCGGCCTGACCGTTGCCAAAACAAAGGGCCCGTACTTCATGTAATAAAGAGGGGAGTTTCTCTCTTCATATTCCACTTCAAGTTCTGAATACCCCGTCCCACACTTGGTGCAGTAGTTGACCAGTCTCTCGCCACGGTAAATCAAGCCATCCTCATTAAGTTTAAGAAACGTGTCTAATACCATGTCCACCACATCATCATCCAAAGTGAACTTAAACCTACTCCAATCGGCACTCGCCCCCAGCCTCTTCATCTGCCCTATTGCCACCCCGGAATTTTCTTTAACGTGTTCCCAAATCATTTTATAAAGCGTCTCCCGATCAAAATCAAATCTGCTTTTACCCTCCTTGGCCAACTTCTTCTCAAACACAAATTGCGTCTCTATCCCCGCATGATCCGTCCCGGGAAGCCACAACGTCGCATCTCCCTTCATTCGGCGATATCGGATCATAATGTCTTCAGTGCTCACAAACATCGCATGCCCTACATGCATCGGGTCACTCGCGTTCGGTGGTGGCATGATGATTGTAAACGGCGCCAATCCCTTCTTTTCTGCCTCATCCCGAGTTGGAGCCACAAATGCCCCCGACCTCTCCCAGGCTTCATAAATCTTTTCTTCTTGTTTGTGGTCGTATGCTTTTTCCACTCTTGTATTATAACTCTGATTTAACTCTTTTTTCTCTCTAAGCTTGCCAGTCTATGTATAATACAAGTCTCGTTCTTTTAAAGAAAAAGGAAATCTTCATGAATCAGCCTGACGCCCTCGATTTGATTCCTCAACGCTTGGAAGATATCAAAAAAGTTCTCAATGATACGGACTGGCAGCTCACTAATCGTGATTACAGTAAACAGACAATTTTGCTGCAACTCAGCCGTGGCGATGACCATCTCCGGATAAAAATGTCCGTTACCCCTGACGTGGACCAAAACTTTACCGCCACCCTCGTCCTCTCCTCAAAAGATTCACTCATTGACATGGCAGAGGAGTATTCAGTCCGAGAGAAAATGACCAAACGTGGCTGGGATCCGCATTGGACTTCTGACTATGATGGTAGTTACCTAAGTGGTCTCAGTCTGACGCAAACAGGACCTGAATTTGCTCCACTTTTTGCAAAACTCCTTTCAGATTATGATCGAATGCATCAAGTTGCTGCTCGCTTTATTGAGCTTGAGACTCAAAGAAAGAAAATCATCGAAGAGCTATAATCAAATAATTCAGACTTTGGCCGGCACCCGCCGGCCAAAGTCGTGCTAAAATAAGCAATCGCTCTTTTTTTAGCAAAGGAAAACCTTAGTGGATGACAACCTCCGTGCTCAGGTGTTTCGCCAGGAATGGAAGAAAAAATTCGCAGAAATAGTCTCAGTAGAGACCAAAGACCAAATAGGTAAGCTCTATATTTCCAAAGCCTTAAACCTCGGCGATGATATCGCCAACGCCTTCATTCTCGGCGATAGTACCGCCTATCACGAAGTGGGTATAGTTCAATCAGGCATTCCCGATAATCAAGAAGCAGTCAGTAACTTCTGGAACTCTGTTAATCCACTCTTGCCTGAGCAATATCCACTCAATGTTGTACAGTGGCTTATTGAGCCTGGCGGGATAGATGGTATCTTTACCTTCATCCTCCTTCTTAACTCCCAACACAACGAAATTGCCGACAACCACTTCTCCCATGTCTTACACGATCTGCATGTTAACGCTCACGCGTATAAGTAACCTCTGGCCGGCATTTGCCGGCCATTTTCATGTCCTTTTCTTACTATTCCTCCTTAACCAGTCACTAATATCTTCAAGCTCCCACATTTTGTTTTCTACGTTCATCGTCGCCTCTTCAAAACCTTTCCTGCTGGTCAAAATATCATAACCATTTATTTTTAAGAGCATCACTGCGGAAAAAACGCCCGATCTTTTGTTCCCATCCAGAAAGGCATGATTCAATACAATCGAATGCATGACCGCCGCCGCTTTATCAAAAAGAGATGGATATAAATCACTTCCAGCAAAGCTAGTCTGTGGTCGGAACACCGCTGACTCTAATAAAGCGAGATCCCTTATTCCGTGTCTTCCGCCGTACCTCTGAATCTGACTGTCATGAATCAGTAGTACCTGCTCCAGCGTCAGATATCTTACTCTTATCATTTTATTTCTTTGCTAACTTCGCCAAAGCAGGGCCGTATCTTTTGTGTACTTCTTCCATCATTTCTACAAATTCAGGAGTTATTGAATTCATTGGTCTTTCTTCACCAGAAATTACTAGTCTTCTGTCAATAACCTGAAGAATCAGTTCTCCATCAGGCTTTGCATCAATTTCTTTCCAGATAGAAGAGGGTATTATCGTCCCCCAAGAATTTCCAATTTTTGTAGGTTTTTGTGTTGTCATTAACATAGTAATAACATGTTATAACATCTCCAATACCTTTGTCAATGAAAATGGCACCCTTTCGAGTGCCATCTAAGAATCTAAACCTACGACTCAGCGTCAATAGTGTTGACTACTACCGAATCTCCTTCGATATCCAGAATCAACGCAACGTCTTCAGGGATAGCCAGTTCCAGGCATTGCTCCGCTATTGCCGCTTTCAGCAATGTCGCAACCCTTGTTTGAAGTTCTTGATACATCTTGATCTGTTCATTGACCATATCAAGACCATTTACCAAGTCAAAGATCATTTCTGCACGCGGTTTACTAATGAAGTTCCCTCTACTCATCTAACTCTCCTTTTTTCATCGAGCCAAGCGATCTTGTGCGTTACTGCTAATTATACCACCTCCAACCCCGGTTCTGGCCTCAGTTCCAACATCGCTTTTCCATCTAACATCTCGGGTCGAAGTATCGCTGCCGCCCCAATCATCGCCGCATTGTCGGTACAATACATAAACTCCGGCACAAAAAACTTAAGTCCTAAATCTTGAATTTTAAATCTTAAATCTTCGCGCAAGCGCTTGCTTGCCGCCACTCCACCCGCCATCAATACCGTCTTTGGTTTGAAATTCTCGACCGCCTTCATCGTCCTGTTCACCAGTATCTCCACAGCAGAGTCCAATAGCTCCTTTGCCAACAGATTCGTTTTCTTCTCGTCCATTCCCTTTCCGCTTCTCTCTACTTCTCGTATCACCGCAGACTTAAGGCCTGAAAAACTCATCTCAAAAGTATCCTCATGTAGCAGGGGGCGGGGGAGGCTGTATACTTGTGTTTCCTCTTTTACTTTTTCGGCCGCTTTCTCAATCGCCGGCCCTCCCGGGTATGATAACCCCAGCACCCGCGCTCCCTTGTCCAAGCACTCTCCCACCGAATCGTCCCGTGTTCCTCCTAGCCACTGCCAATCCTCCAGACTCTTCATGTAGATTAGATCTGTATGGCCTCCCGACACCACCAGTCCTACCGCCGGTAGTTCCGGCACCTGAGGCACAGAGTGCGTCTTCCCGAGAAGACCTGTCGAGGGATCACTGCCATTTATTATCCAATTCGCCAACACGTGTCCCTCCATATGATTCACTGCCAATAATGGCTTGTTCCACGCCAGCGCCAGCGCTTTGGCTGTCTCCACTCCAATCAACAGACTCCCCACCAGCCCAGGTCCACAAGACACCGCCACCGCCCCAATGTCCTTCGGTTCCACCCCTGCCTTCTCCAAAGCCTCCTTAATTGTTGGAATAATCACCTTTATCTGTTCTCTCGCCGCCACCTCTGGCACTATCCCGCCATACTTCTCATGCATCCCAGACGATGAAGCCACTACATTGCTCAAGACTTCTATACCATCACCAGATCTCCTTACCACGGCGGTCCCCGTCTCGTCACATGTACTTTCGATAGCAAGAATTACCATGTTGACATTTTACATCTAAACTATGATAGATTTGACCCATGGAAGAACTAGGAACAGTAAAACCAAACATTGGTACCACTAAAGAAAGAGCACTAGCTCTTTTATCAAGACCACTCCCCGCTACGCCGAAATATTCCATATTAGGCCCAACTCAGTCAGAATTGGAAAGAAAAAAAATGACTGTTGAAGCGGCAAAGAACAAACCCTTCGATAAATACACACCCGGACCTGCTCCTATTAAAAAGGCGGTTTCCCTTTAATCCACTCTCGTCCCCCTCAAATAAATCGCCTGCCACGGTCTATATGTGCTCACAAATGTTTTCTCAAAAACAGTCTCGCCATTTCTTGTCACCTTGTAATCAAACGATGTTTTTGCTCCCCAGGCTGCCCAGTCTATTTGTTTCATTGTTCCCACCGGCAGTGTTGGGTCATCTTGGTAAAGCGTCGGAGGCGGGGGAGACTGCCCCCACAACTTGGGTGTACTTATCTCTGCCTTTCTCCCGTCACTCGTACCATATATCTCAAAAGCTAGATAATAGTTATCAGTATCAATCACTGGTTGAATCAAAATGTGTGCTGGAGTATCATTTCTGAACTTAAGATCTGCTGAACCTGAATACACCGTCGCATCTATCCCCGCCGGATAGTCTTGCTCGTAGTATCCCACTCTGTAGGCATGTGCCTTTCTCTCCAAGATTGGCAGTCCTGCCGCCAAGGCCGCTCTAAACAAAGTCGTTGATACTTGACACACTCCACCTCCATCGCCCAATACCGTCCTCCCCCCTGATATGACGTAAGCTGTCTTATAGCCAGTCTTCCCCGAAATCTCACCTACAGCGTCATTAAATGAGAACTCCTCTCCTGGTGCCACCAATACTCCAGCGATTCGACTTGCCGCCAATCCAACGTTGTGTACCCGGTTGGGAATAGAATGAAAATAAGTAGACTCTCCTTTGCCGAGTAGTTCCTTAATCCCTAGATTGTTAACTTCTGACGTTGTTATCTTTGGCTCTGTTCTTATCGCTGTCACTAAGATCTCTACTCTTTCTTGCTCGAGTAGGGAAAAGTAAGCAGACTTTATCTTCACTACTAAGTCTTCCTCAATGACCCTTAGCCCCTCTCTACTCGCAGTAAACTCTCTTACTTTACCACCCTCAAACTTAAAAGTTGCATTCCTAGGTTGTCTGTTTACTCCCTCTGCAAACTCCGCCACTGCCTTTTCTACCTTCTTCTGATCAAAGACTACCGTTTCTGCCGGTCTCAACAGACCAAGCAATTCTTCACCAGCGAAGTCCCAGCTCTCTTCATCTAGTCGCATCACCAGTTCCTTGTCTACCAACTTTTCCGCCACCTGCTTTATCTTCTCCACCGCTTCCTCTGATATCTCTACGGGGATTAATTTCATTGGTACTTCCTGATCATTGGACTGAAGTACACTCCATTTAGCCAGCAATAAGTTTCTTAAATTGTCCGTGTCCACCAACCAGCCATCTTTTCCTCTACTCACCTCCACCATCTTTTCCTCTCCCTCTTGTTTTAGTGTTACCGACGGCTCAACCGCTTCCTGGTTCAGTTCATTTTCTATCTCCGCCAACCTCTTTTCAAATTTATCTTTGTCAGTCCTAATTACCAAACCCAAATTCACGCCTTCAAAAAAACTACCTTGAGCCTGACCCAATCTCTCCAGTAATCCCCCTCTTCTCCCCACCAACCAAACCTGATTAATCGTTGCTGGCAAGTCTACTTCTAATCCTATTTCTGACGGTACCATCTCCCAGCTCTCTTGATTCGAGACAACCTTTATCTTCTTCATCTCTGTTCCTATTTCCTTCCTCAAAAGACTGGCTGCCTCTTCTCCGGTCATGTTGCCCACCTCTATTCCAGCCACAGCCACTCCCGGCAAAATCCTGCCTCGATATGCCAAAACATACGCCAGTCCTACTACTAATACCAGGGATATTAATATCCCTATCATTGACATTCCCCGATGTAAAACTTGCCACAAATGTTTATGTGTCAGCCTGAAGGTCTTTATTTTATTGATTCCGCTTACTTCCATTACAGTTTTTATTCTAACCCAAATCGCCACCAATCTTTGCTATCATTTTGTTATATTCCGGAAAGTAGTGGAAACACAGCTACTAGTGAAACTAGCACGCGGACCACTAACGACAGAATTCTTATCATTATTTTTTCTGCTTTATGGCCAGTTTTCCACTACCTCCCAGTTCCGACACTCCCGCCAGTTCCGACCTCCTTCCCGGGAGTGGGGGACCCGTCACCGCTCCATCCTCTCCTCCACCAATTACTCCCATCTTTGATGCCAACTCTCTCCCTCCTTCTTCGTTACCATCCGAATCCCAGCCCGCTCTCCCTTCGGGTGAATCGATACCACCTCTTCCCGAATATCTTCCTCCACCCACTCCTTCTCCAGAGCCAACTCCAACGGCTCCCGTTCCCGCTACCCTACCCACGCAAGGTTCTCCTTTGCGCTTCCTACCTTTTGTTGTTTTGGGTCTCGGGATCTTAGGACTTATCATTTTTCTCGTCACTCGTTTTCTCCTCCCGGTTCTTTCCTCTTCTAGGGGTAGCCAAGCCAAACAAACCACTCTCATCTATCACGGTCTTTGGGAATCCTCCCAGGTCATGCAACCCGTTCTCGACGAGTTTGAGAAGCAAAATCCTGATATCAAAGTTAACTACTCTATGCAATCGCACGTTGACTACCGGGAACGACTATCTACTATTCTCAATCAACCAACTCCCCCTGACGTAGTCCGTTTTCACAGCACCTGGTTACCCATGCTTATTCAAGGTCTTTCTCCTGCTCCCACTACGGTCCTTACTCCTGCCGAAATCCAAAGTAACTTCTACCAAGCCGTTTCTGACGCTGTTATCGTTGGAGACCAGATTTACGCCGTCCCCACTACCTTTGAAGGTCTTGCACTCTTTGTCAATCAATCCATGTTTGACACTGCCTCCCTTCAACCACCCCAAACTTGGGAAGACCTCCATAGCGCCGCCAAGGTCCTGACACAAAAAGACCCTGTTACTGGCACTATCACTCAAGCTGGTGTCGCCCTGGGTACTGCTAATAATGTCGATCACTGGCCCGATATCGTCTCCCTAATGCTTCTCCAGGCTGGCGTCAATATGCGCACTATGCCTGACTCGGCTGGGGAAGTCCTCAATTACTACTCCTTATATAGCAAGCCTGACTCCATTTACTATTCCTGGAACGCCACTCTTCCTTCATCGGTCCAAGCCTTTGCTGCAAGCAAGGTCGCCATGATCTTTGCTCCTTCCTGGCGTGCACTCGACATCAAAGCTCTTAATCCCTCTTTATCTTGGAAGATCTATCCTGTTCCCCAACTCCCCGAAACCACTGCTGTTACCTGGGCCAATTTCTGGGTCGAAGGCGTCCCTAAGAATGCTCCCCATCCCGAGCAAGCCTGGAAACTCGTCAAGTTCCTCGCCTCCTCTCAGGCCCAACAGATCCTCTATGACTCCGCTACTAAAGAGCGGGGTTATGCCCAATCACCTGCCAATAAAGCTCTCGCCACTACTCTTGCTAGTAACCCCATCATCGGTGCCTATCTTCAACAGGCCTCTTCTGCAAAGACCTTCTTTACCACCAGTCTTACCCATGATGGCCCGACTGGCATTAACACCCGGCTCATTAAGTACCTCGAAGATGCTATTAGCGGTCTAAACCAGGGAAGACAAATAAGTCAGGTCCTTACTCCTCTCCAACAAGGCTTCCAACAAGTTCTTTCTCAATACAATATAGTTCCTGCCGCAACCACTCGATAATCTACTCCTTGGGTGGATCCATGTATCCTTGTTCTATGTCTCCTCTCAAATCAGCCATTCAATCTTCCCTCAAATATGCCAAGTTCTTTGATTATGATCTGACTCCCACAGAGCTCCATCTTTGGCTCTGTTCCTCTAAACAGCATTCTTCTGCCGCTCTCAAAAAATGTCTTTCTACCAATTCCTTTCTCAAGGCCAAAGTTCATCCCACAATGACCCAAAGACGCCTCCGTAGCCTTTCACTTACACAGAAAAAGCTCACACATCTCCATAGTGTCCTCCCGTACTTGTCTCTCCTTCCCACCATCAAATTCATCGCCCTGACTGGCTCGCTTGCCATGGACAATGCCAAACCAAATGATGATATCGACATTATGATTGTTACCTCAACTAACACCCTCTGGTTGACCCGACCTCTCGTTTTCCTCCTCCTCAAAGCTCTTCGGCTTCGTCGCCCCATTACTGCCACCCAAACCCACCAAGTCAACAACAAGATCTGTGATAATCTCTGGCTCGATCAGTCCGCCCTCAAAGTCCCAATAGTCAAACGTAGTCTCTACACCGCCCACGAAGTTCTCCAAGTCAAACCTATCCTTAATAGGGGAGCCACCTACCAAAGCTTCATTACTCAAAACTCCTGGGTCAAAAAATACCTTGCCAATGCATATAAAGGAATCACTACCTCATTTTCGTCAAGTCAAAAATCAAATATATCAAAACAAGGTAGGGGGTCCATTCCTCTTCTCAATCGCCTAGCCTTTCATCTCCAATATCTCTATATGAAGCGCAAGCTCACCTCTGAATATGTCACTCCCCACTCAGCCTATTTCCACCCCCGCGACCTCTCAAAAGAATTGACAAAAGCCCTATAATTTGGCATAATAACAACACAACACATCGACTCTAAAAAAGGAGTGAAAAATGACCGTTCTTATCATTCTCGCTATTTTACTTGTCGCCAATCTGATCCTGGGAGGCTGGCTCATTTACCAGGACACCTTCAAGGACCCTAAATTCATCGCCGCCACTGACATCAAACGCTGCAAAAGCGATAGCAAGCTTTTCCTGCTTCGCCGCAAAGCAGACAGCATCATTGATCAAAACCGCGATGTCATTGAACTCAACCGTGTTCTTTTGGACAAGCGTTATACCGAGATGCGTTAGTTTCAACAGGGAAGTCTCACGGCTTCCCTTCTTATTTCTCTTGGCATACACTTCTTGTATCTATGCTTGAGATTTTTACCATCTACATTTACCAACCCTTCTTCAACATTCTCGTCGGTATTTACTGGCTCCTAAGCCAAGTCATGGAGACTCCCGATATGGGTATTGCCGTCATCATCTTTGCCCTCATTGTTCGGATAATCATGCTTCCCTTAAGTATCACTTCTGATCGTTCAGCTGCTGAGAAGGCGGGTCTTAGTGAAAAAATCGCTCAAGCAAAAAAGGAATTCGCCCATGACCCTGTTCGCCTCAAGCTCGAACAAAAAAAGATCCTCAAGAGCAGTCCCGGTGCCATTATCTCCGAAACCTTTATTATCATCGTCCAGCTAGTTATCATCCTAATGCTCTATCGCATCTTCAAAACCGGTCTCGAGGGAGCAGACATCCATCTACTATATAGCTTCATGCCCAATGTTCCTCTTCCTATTAATCTCCTCTTCTTGGGTCAATTCGATCTTAGTCAGCCCAACCTTGTCCTCAATCTCTTTCAATCGTTCGCCATCTTTGTCCTCGAAGCCTTTTCTTTATTTTTTTCTGTGCAACCCATCAGTCGTCACGAATTTCTCTCTCTAACCATCTTTATGCCCATTGCCTCCTTTGTCATCTTCTCCCTCCTGCCCGCCGGGAAAAAGCTCTTCATCATCACCACTCTAACCTTCTCACTAGTCGAACTCTTAGTCAAACAACTCCTTTTCTGGTATCATACTTATCTAGCCCCTAGTCCAAAACAAAGCTAAATATAAATCAAACACCCACCTAAGACTCCTTAAGTAGCATTTCTCAAATATGGCCGATTTTGACAAACTTGTAGTTGGTTTCCTCGTCGATGAAGTCGTCGGCGGTTTTTTTGTCTCCGTCCCCCCCGGACACGTTGCCTGTATCTACGACCGCGGCAGGGGAGTCCTCCCTAGCGTCTGGGGACCAGGCCTCCATCTCAAGATTCCCTTTTGGCAAGTCGCTAAACTCTTTAACGCTCAGATTCTTGAGTACACCATCAGGAAAGGCTTTGACATTAATCAGAAAGAAGCCCTGGGGGATGAGCCTATCAATACCTCCACCCAAGACGGTCACAGCATCACTATCGAAGGCTCCCTCCTTTTTAAGATAGACAAACGCAGTGCGCCGCAGCTTTGGGAGAATATTGGAGATAACTTTGTCAGCAAGGTGATTCGTCCTTTCTCCCGTTCCCGTCTCGCCAATATCTTCACCCAAGTTACCCTGGCAGAAATAAAGAACAGTCGTACCCAAATCGAGGAAGCTCTCAAGCTTGAACTAAATGATCTCTTTAAAGATAAAGGACTAGTTGTTGAAGGTGTTCTCCTCTCCGAAGTCAAAGTCAGCAGTGAAGATCGCAACCACATCATCTTTGAGCCAAAGGCCTAGTCTCATTGGAGATCCCACCAGCCAATCGTTTACAATCAATTCATGACCCGTACTATCCTCGAGATCCGTTCGGCTAAAGACAGTAAACAAACACCAGAAGCCACGGCTGCCTTTTTGGCCAGCATCAGCAATGTTCTAAAAGGTAGCCTGATTCAAAACCTTCTCAAGAAGCAATCTACTATTACCCTCGAGCTCACTAGCCTCAATCAACTCGTCTATTTTGTCGTCACCTGTGATACTGCCATTGCCCCTCTCGTTAAAAGCCAAGTTGCTGCCCAATATCCCACCGCTATTATTACTGAAATGGAAGACTACCTTCGCCCCTGGGGTCAGTTTGGTTATCAAGCCGTCGGTCAGATGTCTCTTGCCTCACCTCACTATTTCCCTCTCAAAACATATGATAAGTTTGCCACCACTGACCCTATTTCAGGGTATTTAGGCGTCATGGGTCGTCTTCCCTATGGTACCGCCGCTATTATCCAGATTCTCCTTACCAAAGCGCCAAACAACTGGAGTCGGATTGGCCGCAATGTCATCAAACGCGGAGTCAGTCTCGATCCAACCGTCTTTAAGGCTCATCCTCAACAAGCCGTCATTGAAGAGAAACTTAAAAACAAGGCCTTTCATGTATCTATTCGCCTCCTTGGCATTGCCAAAACTCCTAATCACGCCGAAGACATCCTTCTCCAGATAGCCAGTTCTTTCGGCGCCTACGCTCAAGCCGACAGTAATGCTCTTAAATTCACTAAAGTCAGAAACAAAGCCCTCTTCGTCCAGTCGATGATTGATCGTTCCCCCCTGTTTCTTCCCCGTAACCAATACCTCAACATTCAAGAACTCGCCAGTCTCTACCATTTCCCCGGCGAACTAAATACTGGTCTTCGTAACCTTACTTGGGGTAAAACCATGAAAGGGGAGCCGCCCGACAATCTTCCCGTTGATGATAATTTGACTCAAGCCGAGCGGGAAGAGATCACTTTCTATGCCAAGACAGAGTATAAAAACAGAATGATGGTCTACGGCCTTAAACTCGGTGACCGTCGCCGCCACTTTTACTCCATTGGGAAGTCTGGTACTGGTAAGTCTACTCTCATCGCTAAAATGGCTATCGATGACATTTATAAAGGTCAGGGGTTAGCCGTCATTGATCCCCACGGTGACCTTGTCGAAGGTATTCTTCTCGATTACATCCCCGATCATCGCATACAAGACGTTGTCTACCTGGATCCTTCCATTACCGATCACCCCTTTCACATCAATCCTCTTGAGGTTCTAAAACCAGAATACAAGGATCTCACTGTTAGTAACATTATGAGCATCTTTACCAAACTCTGGGCCAACGTCTGGTCAGCTCGTATGGAGTACATTCTACGAAACACCCTTGCCACTCTGGTAGAAGTCCCCGGCAGTACCTTCCTTGACTTGCCTCGCCTTCTTACCGACGACGCCTTCCGTGCCGCCATCTTGGAAAAAGTCGATCAAGAAGAGAACCGTGTCATTCACGACTTCTGGAACACTGAATATAACGCCTACAACGACAAATTCAGAAACGAAGCCATTGCCCCGATCTTGAACAAAGTCGGCCAGTTCATCGCCAGTCCTAAAATCCGCTCTATCGTCGGCTACCCCAAGTCCACCGTCAACATCGAGGAGCTCATGAACACCAAAAAGATCGTCCTCGTCAACCTCTCTCAGGGTAAAGTGGGGGAAGAGAATGCCGCTCTCCTTGGTGCCATGTTCATTACCCAGTTCCAACTTGCCGCCATGAACCGTATCAATGTTCCCGAAGAGCAGCGCATCGACTTCTTTCTCTATGTCGATGAGTTCCAGAATTTTGCCACTACTTCCTTCATCAAGATCCTCTCCGAAGCCAGAAAATATCGTCTCGGTCTGGTTCTTGCCAACCAATATACTGCTCAACTCGAAGAACCGATTCAGAAAGCCGTCTTTGGTAATGTCGGTACCATCGTTAGCTTTGTCGTCGGTGCTGATGATGCCACTCGTCTCATCGGGGAGTATGGGGCACTATATACCCAGGACGACTTAGTCAACTTAGGCAAACACCAGATCATTAACAAAGTCGCCATCGAGAACCGCATTAGTAGCCCTTTCCCGGCTTATACCATCCCTCCAGAGCCAGAATTACGCACCAACAATCGTCAAAAAGTTATTGACCGTTCTCGTTTACAATTCACTCGTCAAAAAGGCGACATTCACGTTCAAAGCCTTCGCGAACTCATTCCTCCTGCTCCGCCGAAACCGCTTCCCATAAGCAAAGTTGACCGCGAAGCCAAAAAGGCAGAATTAATCACTCAAATCAAAGCCGGCGACATCTATGCCGGCAAAGTTACTAGTCTCAAAGATTACGGTGCCTTTGTCGAGATAATTCCCGGCCTTGAGGGCCTAGTCCACGTTTCTCAAATGGGTAAAAAGTTTGTCAAGAATCCCACTGAAGTCCTCAAAGAGGGCGAAGAAGTCAAAGTCAAAGTCATGGAGATCGACGCCGAGAACCGCATTAATCTCACTATGAAAGTCGAGGAAGCGCCGCAAACAAAAACTCCATCAGCTTCTCAACCTTCCATCCACCCTCCACTTCCCAAACTGCCCCCCCTGCCAGTTTCTCATCCTTCTCAGCCAACAGCCTCTCCTGTCAAGCGATCTTTTCAGAGTCTACCCACTCTTTCTGATCTCGACTCGATTCGGCTCACCGGTTTTCGCCCCACCGTTGTCGGTTGTTTCCTTCACAACCAACAAATTCTCCTCGTCCACCACAAGAAACACAACCTCTGGCAACTACCCCAAGGCGGAGTAGAGAATAAGCATACTCTTCCAAGCGCCTTTACCCAAAAGATGTCGCAGGAACTCAGTGCCGCTTTCTTAGACTCTTTTACCCCCACTCTTACCCTTATCAGCCAAGACAAGATTGAGTTTCCACCCGACAAACAAGGAGGAGATCAGCTGGCTACCGATTCCGGTGAAAAACTAACAATGAAGGGCAAACACTACTACTTCCTCACCACTCCTTGTGACCCCGCGAAGCTTCAAGCTCCCACCCCCGAATACGATGACCTTTTATGGTTTAACTTTGACCAAGCAGTCAAGACACTTAAGTCAGGCACTACCGGCGGCAAATTGAGGATTACTCTTAATGCCCTCGAACAATTGAAGCAAGCCAATCTTCTTAATGGCTCGTCCCCACACACCGCCCCTCCACCTAAACCACTTCCTCCTAAGGCCAGTTCTGTCCTAGACTACGAAATCGAAAATGAAGAATAAAAAGGCGGATCCGTTTGGTCCGCTTCCCTCCACAAATTGGTACTTGACCCCCACTTTCTTTTTTATGCTATTCTCAATCCATGAGTACTAAAAACATAACCAAGTCCACCCTCTCCCTAATAGTCGCTCTTCTTTTTATTTTGTCTATTACTGTCATCCTCACCAGTTCTGGAGTTGATCTCTTTGAACTCCGCAGCAAAGCTGGTACAACAAATGAGGCCACCGTCCGTGCCTGGGAGTTTAATGGTTCTAATTCTGAAGGCTGGCTTGGTGGCAATGATCCTTCTTCTCCACTTAAACCACCTGTTAGTAGAGGATATTTGCTTCTAACCAATCAATATCTCCCCCTCACTTACAACACCAAGGCTTTCTTAACTATCAAAAAAGATACCAAAATTAAAATCTACCTTTCCGTCAACGAACCAGTCTTTGATATTAATAATCCTCGCCCTACCAGCACCCCTAACTTTCTCCCCTTCACGGGTAGCTTTGAGGTCCGCTACGAAGGTCAAAGGGAACCCCAGGCTCTCCTTTCTTTTCAGGGCACGATGAATAACCAGTTTTCCGATTACGAAGTCACCCTCCCAGATAGTTTGATTGAGAAGAAACTCACTGGTCTTACTTTGTACCTCTCTGGCCCCTCAGACAAAGGCAGTGCTCGAGTTGACTGGATTCATCTTACCCAACCAGCTTCCAAGTCCCCAGACCAAGTCGTCCCCACATCATCTCCGTGTAACTCCAATCTCCAATCTGACTGTCTGGACAAAAAACGCAAGCCCAATCTCGACTAAGTCCCTCTTGACACCAGAAAACTTTTTCTACAAAATAGCAGTCGTAGCATTCTCTTGCCAGAACTGCTAAACTATTCCTGTCCCACCCAAAATCTGTCTGTAAATTAATTACAAATTACTTTTTTGTCAAAAAATATGTTGAACACAAACAAAACCAAAAATAATGTGAAATCCCGTGAAATGGGGTTGAACACAAACAAAACCAAAAATAATGTGAAATCCACTGAGCTTAGTGTTACCAATCTTCAACCCACCCCCGGCTATCTACTCGTAGAACCCGCCGAGTCTCAAAAACAAACCGTTTCTGGTATTTACCTTCCCGACTCTCACGACGACAAGCCCCAATATGGCACCGTCTTGGCGATAGGGGATGCCATCTATCAGGACGGTAAGGAGATCACTGCCCCCGCTAAGATGGGTCAACGAGTCATCTACAAGAAATGGGGCGGTAACGAAGTCAAGATTGGGGACACGGAATACCAATTCCTCAAGTTTGATGATATCCTCGCCATCGTGAAATGACCTTCAGGTCATCTCGAGCAAGCGAGGGATGTTAAAGATTATCAATTTTAAAAAAAACCATGCCAAAACAAATCATATATTCCGAAGAAGCCCGCCAAAAACTCCTCTCTGGTGTCAATAAGTTAGCCGACGCCGTCGCTATTACTCTTGGTCCCAAGGGCAGGAATGTCGGTCTCGACAAGAAATGGGGCGCTCCTAACATCATTCATGATGGTGTCACTGTCGCCAAAGAGATAGAACTCCCTGATCCTTATGAAAACATGGGTGCCCAGCTCGTCAAAGAAGCCGCCGTCAAAACCGGTGATATTGCCGGTGACGGTACCACCACTTCTACTATTCTCGCTCGTGCCATTGTTACCGAAGGCGTTAAAAACATCACCGCTGGTAGTAACCCCATGATGATGCGCGCTGGTCTTATGAAGGCTGGCGAAATGGTCGTCGAGGAACTCAAGAAAAAAGCTAAAGAGATCACTCTTGGGGAGGCTGCCTCCGTTGCCACTATTTCCGCCGGTGATGCGGACCTTGGTCAACTCATCGCCGATGCCTTAAAGAAAGTCGGTGGTAAGGATGGTGTTGTCACTGTTGAAGAGGGCCAATCTCTCGAAACAGTCGTCGAACACAAAGAAGGTATGGCCTTTGATAAAGGCTACGCCTCTGCCTATTTCGTCACCGACACCGGCAAGATGGAAAGTGTTATCGAGAACCCAGTTATTCTGATCACCGATCAAAAGATCAGCTCAGTCTCTGACATGCTTCCTTTCCTCGAGAACACAATTAAAGTCACCAAGAATATCGTCATTATTGCCGACGACATCGACGGAGAAGCCCTCGCCACTCTTGTCGTCAATCGCATGCGTGGCGCCTTCAACGTTCTCGCCGTCAAAGCCCCTGGCTTCGGTGATCGTAGAAAATCGATGCTCGAGGATATTGCTATCCTCACTGGTGGCACCGTTATCTCCCAAGATACCGGTCGTAAACTCGACTCCGTTCTCCCCGAGGACTTAGGTCGCGCCGACTCCGTCTGGGCCAACAAAGACGAAACCAGAATCGTTGGTGGTAAGGGTAAGAGTTCAGAAATCAAAGCTCGTATCGAGCAGATCAAGACGCAAGTTAAGGACACTACTTCAGACTTTGATAAAGAGAAGCTTGAAGAGCGTCTCGCCAAGCTCTCTGGCGGGGTCGCCGTCATCAACGTCGGTGCTGCTACAGAGATCGAACTCAAAGACAGAAAAGAACGCGTCATCGATGCTGTCGCCGCTACTAAAGCCGCTCTTGAAGAGGGAATCGTCCCCGGTGGCTCAGTGGCACTTCTCGATATCGCCCAGAAGCTGACCGCTCCCAGAGGCTCTTCTCATGACGAGAAGCTCGGCTTTGAGATCATCAAGAAATCTCTTGAGGCTCCCTTCACTAAGCTTGTCGAGAACGCTGGACTTCCCGCTGGCCAACTCATTGCCAAAGCCCGCGAAGCCGCTGATACCGGTATGGGCTTCAATGTTCTAGAGCTCGACTCTATCGAGACAGCTACTCCTATAGACATGATCAAAGCCGGCATCATCGACCCTCTTAAGGTCGTCCGCTCTGCCGTCCAAAATGCTGTTAGTGTCGCCACTATGATCCTCACTACCGAGGCTTTGGTTTGCGATATAAAAGAGCCAGAAAAGCCAGAAATGGGTGGAGGCCACCCAGGAATGGATATGTAAAAAACCTCGCCTATACAGAAGCACCGCCCCTCACAGGGCGGTTTTCTTGTACAATCTTTCCATCACGCACCTTGAAAGGGAGTCTTATGAAATCTGTCGTCATCTGTGGCAGTCGTCGCTTTACAGAGCAAATCCGTGCCTTTGCCAATGAGTTGAAAGATAAAGGAATTGTTGTCTACGAGCCATATCTTCACTCCGGTGGGGAAGAGTGGTCTCATATGAGCGATTACTACAAGAACTTCGTTCTCCTTGGTCTCACTCATGATCACTTCTATAAGATCCGCCTCGCCGACATTGTCTATATCTACAACCAGAATGACTATATCGGTACTAGCACCACTCTTGAACTAGGTTTTGCCGTCGCTTTAGGCAAACCCATCTATTCTTATTCTCTCAATGACCCTGACCGTGCTCGTCGAGTTCTCCTCAAACAAAGTGCCACTACCCCCGACGAGTTAATTAGTAAGCTCATCTAATCTACACCGCCCTCACGGGCGGTTTCTCTTGATATATAATCCCAACCACACGTTCTTTAACATAAGTGAGGTATCATGGTTACCAAAACGATCACATCTTTTTCTCAATTTGCCAAGACAAACAAAGACAAGCTTCATTCTCGGTTCCGCGGCACACTGCCTACTCCTAGTATTACCGTCTTCGACTCAAAAAAAGCTCTTGCCCTGTGGCCAACTTTAAATGACTGGCAACTCGCCAAAGAACTGACCTATCTCATTAAAAATGGCACCACTCCCGTCAAGGTTGCCGTTTCTCATGCTTTCGGTGAATATATCAATGATCGTTACCCCGGACTCGATGGCCGCTTTCTCCTTCGCTCCTGGTTTGATAGCTTTTACCACTACCCTCGCTTCTGGCGTCTTTCTACCTATGCTAACCTCCTCTGGCTTCGCCATCTCGAGGAAGCTAATCCGGGAAACGCCAAATATCTTGCCAACAACTTTGGCATCAATATCTTTGCTCGCTATCCACTCCCCATTCTCTTAAATCAATGCCATCACGAAAAGAAGGGGACACTTCCCGTCGTTCTTCTTATGTCGCTTCAACGTAGTGACCATAATGGCGCCGCTTACTGGTTTGGCCATTTTGCCGGTCTAAGTCTCTGGCTTCAATCAAGAAACCGTTTCACTATCAAAGTCATCGAGTCTGAAACCTTCGGTGAGGCTGTCAAACATCTCAACACACTCCATAATCTCTATGGACCCATCTCTGCTGCCGTAGTAGAAGGCCATGCCTCTAAGGATGCCATTTATCTAAGTCTCATCAAGAACTCATCCGGCAAGCCAATTTGGCGTCAACTTCGCGTTCGTGACATTAAACGCCCTGGTTTCAAGACCATTGGTAAATTCTTTGTCGAAGAACCAAGTATCTCTTTAGCTTCCTGTTCTACTGGTCTAGAGGATGGTATTGCCCAGACCTTTTCTTCCCTCGGCGCTCGTGTTGACGGGCCAAGTAAGCCTAGTAATATCTGTTGGATCTGGGTGAAACAACAAAAAGGAAAGATAATTCTTATTCCTTGGTATTGGGGTTTTGCCCTCAACATTCGTCGTACCTACTTCAATGGAAGCTTGATTTACAAATAGACAAGTCTTATACCCAAATAACTCTAATTTGCACCCAAAAAAATTTGAGTATATACCCAACATATCAGGATGCAAACTCAAATTACTTGGGTATATAATACTAAGAGACACAACGTCGAAATATAAGATCTTTAACACTCGAGGAGAAAAATGACAGATTCGTCTAGTAACCAATCATTGATCAATCAGTATCCCTTCGTTACAACCATCCTCAATACTCCAATGGAACCCAAGTTAACACCGTCTGGTGAATATAAAGACACTCTTATAATCAAGGTGGAAGAGGCCGACGGTGATCTAATGTACCGTCGTGCCGACAATATCGGAATCTATGGTGACAAGGGCTTCATGTTTAGTCTCGCCGAAAATCGTTCCGGCCAGGTAAAACGCAAGGGAGAACATCTATTTGCCATTGACCCAAGAGATCGAGTAATTCGACATCTGGAATGGCCGATCTACCTATCTCCTGGCTCCTCTCCAACTTTTGTTTGGTCAATTTTATGGAAGACGAAGAAGGGGGATTGGTATTCAGACAACATTGCCGACAGTGTCCGTTTTCTTGTTTGGGTTACCATCGAGTCCTGGCATGATCGTGTCCAGGACACAGATAATCCCTTTGGACAACTTCTCGAACGTAATGTAACTCTAACCATCTATCCAGAACCAAAGTCTGGTTTTGATGAACTATCTGAAAACTCAAGTGTTGAGGAGAATCTCTATTTAGATCGAGAGATCCTTGAACACGCCCGGCAAAGAAATGATGATCAGATATATGTGCTCCGGGGCAGGATAGATGAGCTGTGTCGCATTCTGCAAGACAGCCTCGCTGGCACATTAATTCCAGGTGGGATCTACACATACTCGACTCCATTAGGAGAGGTCAAACTTGAAGCCGATCCGGTTTCTTTATCTCTTTCCGATGACCAAAATTGGATCATGTTCGGAATCCGTGAGAACAACACACTGTATGTTTTTAGCTTCAAAGGCATCCTTCCACGCCTACGCAATCTAATCATGACCGTCGTCTGTCAACGGGATACAGACTAGATCCCTTACCATTTAACAGCCACAATCGTGGCTGTTTTTGTTCTCTGGTGTGTTTCGTCTTTTCTTTGGAGTAGGATATAATCTCTTTTATGTCTGACTTAGAAAAAGCCAAACTCCATCTCAAGAAAGATCTGAGTCTAAAGCCAATCATCCAAAGCCACGAACTAAAAGAATACTGGGGTGGACAGACAAACCTCTTTTTAGACCTGATCGCGATCGTTACTGGTCAGCAACTCTCCCTCCACGCTGCTAATACCATATACCATCGTTTCCTCGATCTCTTTGAGGTCAGTCCTACTTCCAAACAGGTTCTTGATATTCCACACGAACACCTACGGACCGTTGGTCTTAGTAACTCCAAAGCCAATTATGTCAAAAACATCGCCACCTCCATTGAAGAGGGGAATCTCAACCTCGAAAAGATAAGGGATTTGTCTGACCAAGAAATAGTCAAGACACTGACTTCAATAAAAGGTCTTGGTCCTTGGTCCGCCGAGATGTTTCTCATCTTTAGTCTTAGGCGCTCCGACGTCTTCTCAATTGGTGACCTTGGTGTCCGCACAGCCATCAGTAGAATCTATGGAATCGATCGTGAAGACAAGAACAAAATCCTAGCGATCTCACAACCCTGGGCCCCATATCGCAGTTTTGCCTGCCGCTTCCTCTGGGCCTCGCTTGATAATGCTTGACCCAACCCCTTTCAGATGTTAGAATTATAGGGCACACATATAATCCCAAGGAGACTCAATGTCAAAGTGGAGATATCTTCAACTCACAGTAGAAGCAGATCCTGATGTTGTATCGTCAGTTAACAATACCTTCCTTGATTTACCCCACGAAGTTAGAGTCGCCCTCTTTTTTGATCCATCTCAATCAGAAGAGCAGATCTGGTTTGAGAGAGACTATCTAGAAGTTCTTTCGATTCTTGACGCTCTTAATTGGGAGCTAGTATCAGAACGATCTGTTACGTCAGATCTCTTTGTTGCCACCTTTCGACGTCAGCTTCCATCCAGCACCCTCAATCTATTTGCACTTTTGATCGAACTCTTAGAAGTAGGTCCTGCACCGGATCACGAAAAGAAGCTAAGACAGCTCCACTCCGACGAGCTGATCTCGGACGTGGATCTTACCTACCTCTTAGAACGTCTTGAGAAGAAGTGCTCGCAAAAAAAGCCTAACTTCGGCCAATCTTATGACAAGCTCCACGGACAATAAGTTTAGTATTACAACCGCCTTAACCGGCGGTTTTTCCTTGTCTAATAGGGGATTATCTTCCAGCCTCAATAAGTTCTCCACACTAAAGCTTACTTTTCCACATCCTACTTTTGTTTGCTATTTCAATCTAATTTTCTAACAAATCTTGGACAACTCCAAAGTAGGGGATCCTAAGATACGAAAACCCCGCCATTTCTGGCGGGGTCTCGTAATCCCTTAAGGATTAATTAGCTTTAGAAATCACTGTTAACGGATTGATTTTCTTTCCGTTTTGAGCAATCTCAAGGTGTAAGTGGGGACCAGTAGTTCTACCGGTCAATCCAACTTCACCTAAAGCAGTCGCTGGGGTAACTGTGTCACCCTCTTCGACGAAGATCTTACCCATGTGAGCATACAAAGAAACTTTGTTCTCAGCGTGGGTGACCTCCACATAGTGTCCGTAGCCGTAACGGCCAGCGGCCACCAACGTTACTTCACCAGGAGCAATCGGATAAATCTCAGAGCCTAAAGGAGCTCTAATATCCACTCCTGGGTGGAACACGTTATAGCCCTGAGACATACCAAGCGGTTTCTCAAGAGGATAGGCGACAGTCTTGTTAGTCTGTACCTCTACCTCAATCGTGTTGGCGTAAACAGCTTGTGCCGGGATTACTCCCAAGGCGCTGACCGGAATGCTAGAAGCACCCGTTACTAACGTCAAAACAGCTAAGTTGGTTCCCAAGATTTTATTAATGTTCCTGTTCTCAAACAACGGTCTCAAGATCTTAGAGATCGGGTTAGAGGTTCTAGTCTTGGGGATTAAGCCACTCAGACTCTCTAACTTGAAGCCGTTAAGGCCAAAAAGTTTCTTGTGTAACATCATCGCGGCTACTTAACCGCAATTTTGAAGTCACACCCGCTTTTACAAGAGCAATAAGGTTGCCTAACGGCTACCTAACCACTCCGATATGAGATCGCTCTCAAGTATCTTTACAGGTGTCACTGTCTGTCCCAGTAGAACTAAAAAAGTCCTACTGACAGGACAAATAAATCTGTGTATACTCACAGACAGCGGCCAGTGTACCATCTAAAACCCAAAAAGTCAAGCCTACTAGGCTTCACAGCCGTCTTTTTTCTACCATGAACCGCTCTCTTCTTAGCCACGATCTAAATCAAAAACACGTCCTTCTTCGGCTCGATCTCGACGTCCCCTTAGCGAATGGAGGAGTCGTCGACAATACCCGTCTCCTAGCCTCAAGTTCCACCATAAAGTATTGCCTCGAACATGCCCAAAAAACCCTCATCATTGGCCATCTTGGCCGTCCCAAGCACCAGGAAGAGGGTAGTAGCTTAAAACACATCCAACCGATCCTGGAACAACTTCTCGAACAAACCATCTCATTCGTGCCTGACCTAGATGGTGAAGGACAGAGGTGGAGAAGTGGCACCTCTCCCCTAGGCATGTTAGAAAATCTCCGCTTCTGGCCTGGCGAGGAAAGCAATAACCTTCAATTCATTCATTCTCTGGCCGAGTTTGGTGACATTTTTGTCAATGACGCCTTTGCTGTTTCTCATCGGCACAACGCATCGGGGACAGGGGTGCCTACTCTTTTACCCAGCCTCATCGGTCCCCAGCTTGAGGCTGAACTCAAAGCATTAGACCCTATAATCAACAACCCCAGCCGTCCTATAATAGTAATAATCGGCGGATCAAAGACCGATAAGATAGCATTTGTGGATAACTTACTTACTCAAGTCGACAAAGTTCTGGTTGGGGGCTCGATTGCCTCCTCGCTCAAACCTAACCCGAAACTAGTCGTGGCCTCACTCACTCCTGATGGTCTAGATATCAATTCAGCCTCAATTGATATATTTAAGTCACATATCGTCTCCGCCTCTACTCTCATTTGGAATGGCCCGGTCGGAAAATATGAGGATAATTTACACGGTTTTCACGGTACTTCTCAATTAGCAGAGATAATTTCGACTGCTAACGCCTACAAGGTCGCTGGCGGCGGCGACACCTTGGCCGTCATCCATAAGTTAGGCCTTCAGAGCCACTTCAACCACCTCTCTACCGGCGGTGGTGCCATGTTGTACTACATAGCACACCACACTCTCCCCGCCCTAGAAGCTATCCTTGAAAGTCCTAAGCCCTAATTCTTACTCTCCCCGCTTGCAGTCTCGCTTTTACTGCCGATTAATCTATGCTGGCTTGACAAACCAGCCATTTCGTAGTAATATAGGCCCATCTTCAATCCCCGAGCTCTTAGGAGCTGTGAAAGGAAAAAGTTCAATGGCAAAAAAGCGTGAGAATTTGCAGGACGAGAAGAAGGCAGGCATCGGTCGTGGTTGGCATCGCGCCAACAACTCCAAGCATGCCGAGGCTGTCGACAAATACCGAGAGGCTCATGGCCCCGCAGCCCGCAGGAGTACCGCCGCAATCAAAAAGGCCGAACGCGATCAGCGCACCCCCCAGCAGCAGCTGGCGGAACTCGACCGCCGTCTCGGCCCCGGCCAAGGGGCAAAAGATGAGCGTCAGCGCCTGATGACGCTGATTCTCAACCAATAGTTTTCTCCGCAGTTCTAAACTCCCCCACCCCGGGGGAGTTTTCGTATCTACTCATTTTCTGTACACTCTAAATATGATTAACTTTTCCATCAATGGTTTTGGTCGCATTGGTCGCTCAGCCACCCGTGTCTGGCTGGCTAAACATACCAAAGATCTTAATCTCGTTGCCATCAACACCTCTGGCTCTCTCCCCGTCTCCGGTTGGGCTCACCTACTCAAATACGACACTGCCTACGGTCCCCTGCCCTACAACATTTCTTTTGACGAGAAAAAGACGCCTGACAAGGCGACAAATGAAGACCCCCTCCTCGGCCATCTTATTGTGGACGACTTCAGAATCCCCATTCTTGCCCAAAAAGATCCAAGCCTGATTCCCTGGAAAGACGTCAACGCCGATATTGTCATCGAATCCACCGGTGTCTTCCGGACGCAAGATCAAGCCCGCCTTCACCTTCAGGGAGGCGCCAAAACAGTCATTGTTTCCGCTCCTGCCAAGGGCGGCGGCATGCCCACCTCCATCATTGGCGTCAACGAAGACGACTTCAAACGTAGCCACAATACAATCTCTGTTGTTAGTAACTCTTCTTGCACCACCAACTGTGTCGCCCCCGTCGCCGCCCTCATGCACGCCAAGCTAGGCGTCAAAAAAGCCATGCTGACCACTGTTCATGGTTATACCGATGATCAGAATCTCCAAGACAACTCTCATAAAGACATGCGTCGCGCCCGTGCTGCCGCTCAAAACATCATTCCCACCTCCACAGGTGCCGCCGTATCAGCTACGGAGGCAATCCCTGAGCTCAAAGGCCTCTTTGATGGCCTGGCTCTGCGCGCTCCCGTCGTCACCGGCTCTATCTCCGACTTTACATTCGTTACCTCCCAGCCTACCTCTGTAAACGAAGTCAACCAAATATTTACACAAGCAACCACTCATCCACTTTACAAAGGCATTCTCGCCGTCACCGATGAACCCATCGTTTCTTCTGACATTATTGGCCGCGACGAATCCGCCATTGTTGACCTCGCTCTCACCCGCGTTGTGGACGGCGACCTCGTCAAAGTCATGGCCTGGTATGACAATGAATGGGGCTACAGCAATCGCCTCATTGAACAGGTCCTCCAAGTAAGCGAAAATCTCCCCCAGTCTTGACTTATAGGGTATGCCGTGTTATCATTTCCAACAAGTCTAATATAAACAAGGAGTTACAATGACACCCCTTTTATTTGTGGCGCTTAGCTATCTCTATGTCCTTGGCACCTTGAGTGGCTTTACCGCTCAGGATGCCAAAACTCTTGAATTTACGAAGATCCAAGGTTTCTGGCGGCAGCTGGAAACCATTTTGATCTGGCCGTATCTTTTGGGCGAAGTGCACGGCCTCGTTCTAAGGAAACTCGTCATTAAATAACATATTTAGGGCGCGCCAACTGGCGCGCCCTTTCCTTTATGAGACCGGAGCGGGACTCGAACCCGCGGTAAGAGTTTTGCAGACTCTGAGCTTAGCCACTTGCCTATCCGGTCACTTCACCTTTACATTTTACCATTCGTATGGCTAAAATCCTAAAATCCTGCTAAACTAGGTCCGATGTTTAAGCGTATTTCCCTTCTCTTTCTCTCTGCCGTTTTTCTTTCTGCCTGTACCCTCAAGCTACCTTCTCTCCCTGGTGCCAAAAAATCTGGTCTCCAAGTCACTGTCAGTCCTCAAGCCACCATCTTTCTCAACGGTAACTCAATTGGATTGACCCCTGTCTTGGAAGACAAACTCAGTCCTGGTGAGTACACTGTCCGTATCGTTCCCTCCGACTCCTCTCTTCAACCCTGGGAAGCCAAAGTCACTCTCACGGGCGGTGTTCTAACTGTCATTGATAGAAAACTGAGCCTTACTCCCGACCAATCACACGGATATACCCTATCCTTCGAAAAAGTAAATACTAAGGATTCTCAACTCGCCGTCTCTACTCTTCCCGATTCCGTCACTGTCACGGTCGATGGCAATCCTCAGGGTTTCGCTCCTCTCTCTCAAGACAACCTCTCCGAAGGCGATCACACTATTATCCTCTCCTCCCCCGGTTACGAGGACAAACTCATCCGTGCCCGTACGATTAGCGGTTTCCGTCTCACTGTCAGCGCCCAACTTGCCAAAAAAGCCGCTCCACCACCTACTATCGCCGAAGCCACTCCATCTGCCGAATCCAGTTCTCTGATTCCCACTCCCAGCAAGAAATCTACCCCCACACCTACCAAGAAAGCCTCCATTATGCCCACCCCTATCAAAACCGCTACTTCTTCGGCAACTATAGCCAAGCCCTATGTGGAAATAAATAATCCAGTTGATAAATTTGCCAATGTCCGCGCCACCCCCGCCAGAGATGGTGAACTCCTCACCACAGTTGACCACGGTGAACAGTTCCCTTATCTTAGCCTCACCGAAAATGGTTATCATAAGATCGAGTATGCTCCGGGTAAGCAAGGCTGGGTTGCCAGCCAGTATGCCACTGTGGTAAAATAGACTCATATTGCATAATAGGGAGGCTCACTTTGGATCAATCACCGTCTCATAGCTACAAGATCGTTTGGATCAGAGCAAATTACCATTTTGGCAACCCCCTTTTTACTATCGCAGTTGAACAAGGAAACTCCGCCCACCCACACCTTATCAGCTTCAGTATCATCCTCTTCCATCGAATTCTAAGCCACTTCAGCCTCTCTGAGGGCGAGTATCAGAAGCTTGTTGGTATGAGCTTTAATAGCCCACAGTCAAACGCCTACCGTGCCTTTCTGGAGGCATTCAAATCGTAATTCTTCTCCCCGCCACAGGCGGGGAAATTTATGTCTTCCCTCAAACCATATAGATCAGCCCCATCACCACTACCCCCCAGGTCATCACTGTCGCGATTAGCGGCATATCTGACAAGATCACTCGTTCCGGACTCTCTCCTTCATTTTTTTCATAAATCAGCTGCAGATACCTCATCACCCCGTAGACCACTAGCGGTGTCGTAATCATCAGCCACTTCTCACTCAAAAAAGTCCTTGGCAAAAATGACATTAAGGTCAACACTCTCCCCTCAAACAATATTCTTGGCTGATTGAATGTAAACAAGGCATAAGTCAACCAAGTCGCCGTCGCAAACATCGCTGTATAGATATCGAGCAGTTGCTCGGTATATCGCTTCAGCGTCTCCCTTGCCGCACTTACCCCCGCGCCCTTAAGTAGTGTCATCTCGCTTCTTCTCTTTCCTACCGCCAGAAACAGCGACAGTGAGATCACCGTCAATAGAAACCAAACACTCATGTGGACATTAATCACCACTGCTCCCGCATAGACCCGCAAGATGTACCCCGAAGCAATCGTAATCACATCCAAAATCGGCACCTTCTTAAGCCAAAAAGTATACAACACTCCCGAAACTACTACATAGGCCAAAGAAATAATAAAGAAGAAGAAGTTAAACGTGTATGCCCAGGCCAATCCACCCATTAAGCCCAAGATAAAGATAAAGATAGCCACACCCTCCGGCAATGTCCCCGAAGCAATCGGCCGTTTCTTCTTGAATGGATGCTTCCGATCCGCCTCTGCATCGAGTAAGTCATTCAAAGTATAAACGCTCGAAGAAAGAATCGAAAACACTACTATAGCCAAGATTACTCGAAACAAGTACCCAGGGTACAGCAAAAATCCACTAAAAATAATTGGCGCCAACAAGGCCACATTTTTCAGCCACTGTCTCGGCCGCGCCGTTTTGAGGATTGCCCAAATGATATCCATAATAAAAAGCCACCTAATAAAATTGCTATCAAGGCTATTGTATAGAACTTTTGTCTACTATCCAAATTTAGGGCAATTAATCCCAATGCTGCAGTGATCAGCCAGTAAAAAACAGCAATCCGCCGCTTCCCCCATCCTAGTTCCAATAGTTTGTGATGCAGGTGTTCTGTCCCCCCCCTCCAGGGTGCCTTCCCTTTAGCGATCCTCCTTACTCCTACATATATTGCATCTATAAGCGGCACTCCCAGGACTACCAATGCCGTTCCTACTTTAGTTGTACTCAAGATCGCCAATGTCGCCAACATAAAGCCAGCAAAAGATGTTCCCCCATACCCCGGCATTGTCTTCTGAGGAAAAAAAGAATAGGGTAGATATCCCAAGAACGCCCCAGCCAAAGCAAATGCCGCCACCGCCACCGGCCACTGCGTCACGTCAGCACTGTAACTAAATGAAAGTATCCCTATTGTTCCTGCCGCTATCGGCACAATCCCCGCCACTTGCCCATCCAATCCACTGCTCCAATTAACTGCATTCATCACAAAAGGAATCCACACCAGAGCAAACAAATCTGCCAACCAGATTATCTTTCTCTCTTCTCCCAATAGCATGAAACTACTCGACAGCCTATCCAAATTGATTACCCCGCCCAGCGGATTAGTTATGTAAGAGATCCCTATCCCCGCTCCAATCACAATTAGTGCTGCCCCAAAATTTGTCGCCAAACGAAGCAAAGGACTCAAATCAAAGATATCATCCAAGACGCCCACCACTACTACCAGTAAACCGGCAATCAAGATAGCAACCAAATGTTTGTCTAGTGGTAACAGTAAAAGGATTGGAACGAGTGTTCCCAGCAACACCGGTATTCCTCCTCCCTTTGGTACTGGCTCTTTGTGAACATGAGCCGGATGAGCCATTCTTTTTGGATCAACCACCCAACCGAAGTGGCGGTACAGATAGATAACTAGTGGCGTCACTAGCCAGCTGATCACTAAACCTAGAACCAAAGGCAGAAATGTTAAGTGTAAATTATCCACTCATCACAAAATAATTGTCATAATTCTTCCCACTGTCAGGACCAATAAGATCAAAGCCATTACCCCGCCATAAACTAAAAAACGCTTAACCAATCTTTCTTCCTTTCCCAGATAATATGCCAATCCTATGTTTAAGCCAAAACAGACACCACCAATAACTAAAGCCAAAACAAATCCTCCTCGACTTACTAGCTGTTGTTCACTTCTCGGCAAAGAATAAAGTAAAGGTAGTTGGGGTGGCAATCGTCTCCAGTTCCACAAGATAATTATCATTCCCAGCAACCAAACAGTAATCCCTGCCACTACCCCCCACCAGGTCACTCTATCGATATTTTTCTTTTCATCAGCCATGGCCTAATTTTACCCCACTTGTCTTCATAGAGCATACTCTTTGTAAATCACCGCCTCCCCCACTCTCTTTACCTCGATATAGTTTGCATCGATATAGTCTGTTAACTTGCTAAAAGGCACTCTTTCGTTCAGCATCACCACAATATACTCCGGTTTGTTCCCCTCAATCTGTTTCATTGTTTCCTCGAAACCCATGAAATCGATAATATGATAACTGACCGTATACCGTCCCACCGGTAAACGCTCACTCAACACGTATATTGCCGGCTCTGTCCCCCAAACAAAGATCCTTTCTTCTGGCCTAGTTCTCTCTTTAATATAGCGGGCCACCTCTCTATTTCTCTCCACTCCCTCACCAAAAAACTGCCGGTACCGATCTATGTCTTTTCTCCCCAAAATAAATTCAAAGAAGTTCTGATAATAAGGTAGTGACTTGTAGTACCAGAAGTCATACCTTATTACTCCTACCGCTATCAACATAAACAATCCCAAACCCATTATTAATCTAATCAGTCTTTTTTCAATATCCTTTGGATAACTCATTGTTTCCACCGTTAATCCCAAAAGTAAGCATCCGGCCGGTACGACCTGAAGTAAATAATGCGGATATGGTCTACCTGATAAAGTTGCTCCAAATAGAGACCAAACTATCCATAAGGCAATCAAACCAAACTTTCTTCCAAGCCTTCCTCTCAATATCACAATTAACGCCGTCACAATCCCTGCCACCATTCCCCGCTGAAACAATCCACTTTCGTAAAAAGCTCCTTGCCCTCCTTCCCACGATGCCAAATATGGCAAGTTCTGCCCAAAGGCTGCCCTAAGATACTCCCCCCCCGCCCCCACCAGAAAGTAATACCCGATGCTTGTTATTATCGGCATAACAAACCCCACTGCCACGATCCACGCCCGCCAATGAAACACTCTTTTCACCATTTCCCATAAGCTCCTTCCCTGGTAAACCGTCAACCACAATAATACCGCCAACAGGTCAAACCCTACCGGCACCTTAAACAAAAATCCCAATGCCATCAATACTCCTACCGCCAAGTAGTCAGGAATATTTTCTTCATTTTTTTTCTTTCCTACCAATAATAAGATTGCCCCCGTCACCGGCAAGATCATAAAAATCTCGCCATTAGCGAGATTGCCTTCTAATAGCGGAATGTTACCCAAAATGGCAAATAGTCCCGTCACCACTATTACTCCCGCACTCTTTCTCAGTATCTTCTTTGCCAAAAACCACATAAGACCAATATTTACAATGTTCCATATCGCCAAGATCAATCGGAAGCCCGTTACGTTCCCGGCTATCGCCGCCAGCAGATATATCAGTGGTGGTTTGTTGTCATGAATGTCTCGATACAACGTCAATCCCTTTCTCAATCCCTGCCCTATCACCAAATAGATATCCTCATCGGCATACCGATTCGGCTCAAAAAGCGTCGGTACCCGAAGAAGTAACGCCACCGCCAATATAAAGACTAGTCCTTCATTCTTCTCGATCCATCGAAAAATTCTCTTCACAAGCTTAATTTAGCAGATTCTCAAGATAAAAAATCCAAAAAAAATTGATTAAGCAAAAAAAGGTGTGCAAGGCACACCCTTTTACTATCTCTTCCAAGCCTTCGGCCAGTCGTTGAACTCGACCATCTCTTGACCATCGATAATCAAGGTGTAAAGTTCCTCAACCGGGAAGTCGTTTACCCTAACAGTCCAGACCTCTCCGTCTACAATAGCCTTATACGGAAATTCTGGTTTTCCTGTTGGTTTCCATCTAACAGAAACTGCTAAGTAAAATTGATTAAAGTCCCTCATTTACATCATCTAGCTACTTGCAAGCGACATTAGGAAAAGTATAAAAATAAAAATCCCAGCCAAACCAGCAAGTAACAAAGCAAGAAGAAACTGACTAAAGAGAACTGCTCCGCTTGACAGGAAGGCCAACATCCAGACCAACCCGAAAAAGAAAAACAAAACTCCTGTGCATCCGCTCAGGTCATTGTCAAGCATTCCTAAAATCAGAAACGGTATCCCAACGGCTAATGCTATTGGCCCAAGGTAAAACCATTCATTCATCTAAAAGCTCCTTTTTCAAGTGCAAGATAAAGGCATTATATCATTTTTTACCTCTCCACCAAGTAATACTTAATTCGCCAAACTCCATTTCTTTAATTAGCTGAAACCCTGGTAACTCAATCTCGCTGATATCCTCGCTTGCAATCACCCCCAATCGTCCTTTTGGTTTGGGTAGCTCCATGATCACATCCTCCTCCTTCATCTGTGCCGTTCCCACATACAAAGGTAATGGCCTGGTCGTATAAATGGGCCCCCCTACTCTGTAATACTTACTTTCCCATAAATGATGGGCTTTCCCATTCCAATTGATCAAGGCATCTCCTTCTCTAATCTCACTCCTTACATAAGCCGCCATCTCTCTAAACGGTTTCTTGCTGGGGTGGATAAATCCCCGCCAACTCTGCCACCAAAAGGCCAAAACCAGAATCAATATGATCGGCCAGTAGTCACTCTCGTTCCCAGCAATCAGTAACACCATCATCCCCATCACGACTGAAAGTAAGTATCTGTCATAAAAAATTGGCGTCACGAAGTATGAAACTACAAAGCTGGCCAACACAGGAAAAAGATAAATAAACAAAAGTCCCCACCAATCCCTTCTCACCCTTCTCCAATCTTTAGTCGCTAATAACGCCACGCCTCCCAGTAAAACTGGAAACTTCCATTCTACTTGTATTCCCCCCGTTACAAAGCGGTACATTAGTTCTTTTCCCTCCAATAAAGTCGGTACCGATAACCAAAATCCTCCTCCCTTTACTCTCGTCAACTGCTGATACATAAGCGGTACCCAGGGCAGATATAACAACACAACAATGAGAAACGGCCACAGTTGGGATAACCACTTCCTCGGCTCCTTCCAAGAAAAAGACGCCACCGCGAACCACATCCCCTGAGACGCAAAAGTAAACAAACCAAAATGATGCGTGTAAAGCGCTAATAAAGTAAAACCAATGTACCACCCCCATTTCTTAGTCAAGAAAAAATACACGCTACCCATCACTGAAAAACAAAGCAATGCATACATTCTCCACTCAAAAGCAAAAGGCACTAAGAATGGTGCTCCGAAAGCCAACAAGGTTGTCAAAAAGGCCGTTATCTTCGATTGCCTAAACTTGTAAACCGTCATTCCGGCAAATACTGCCGCCCCAATCATCAGCATAAGCGTCAAGCTCCTAAGAGCCACTTCACTACTTCCAGCAATCCTCACCCAGATCCATCCTAAGAAGTAAAATCCGGGTGGTGCCGTATCTTTCATGACTACCGAGAACATCTCTGTAAAGCTCTTCATCACCGCCAAAGCACTAAACGACTCATCCCCCCACAAGCTTTCATTCCACTGTGTCAACATGAATATATGTTACCTTACTCACTTACTCCTTTCGCGCTAAAATAAACTAATGTCCTCCCGTTCTAACTTTCGTCAAATCTTTCGTCTAGCTCGCCCCTATTACGGTCGTATTTTCATCGTCTCATTTTTAATCCTTCTTCTCTCTATCCTCAACCAATTCTCTCCCCAGATCAACCGTTTCCTCGTCGATCTTGTCACTGAGAATAAACAACCTGTCTTTCTTGGCATAAGCTTTACCTTCGCCGGCCTCCTTTTTCTTTTACTCATTTTTAGACTGATCACTACTCTGATCAACCGCCTCTCTTGGTCACTCTCGACTCGTCTTCAAGTTCGACTTCGCCATCACTTACGTGAATTGGCCTATGACAAGCTACTTCACTCTACCGTCACCTATTACAACCGCCAGCAATCGGGCAAACTTATGTCCAAGATTCAACGTGGCACCGATCAGGTCAGTAATATAATCAGAAATTTTGGCATGCAATTTCTCCCCAGTCTCATTACTGCTGTTATTTCCATAATCATTGTCATCCGCGAACGATGGGAAATTGGTCTCGCCGCTTTGGCTATGTTTATCCCCTTCACCATTCTCCGCCTCTTTCGCTTCAAGTCGTTCGAGATTCTTGACAAAAAAGGCCAAAAGATCTGGGATAATGAATATGGCCATTTCTACGAAGCCATTAGTAATATCCGTCTCATTAAATCATTTGCTTCACTCTCTCATGAGCTAAAACTCTTCCGTCATACCGCCCGAAAGATCATCAAGAATCGCGACGCTATTGATGATGTCGAAAACAAATACATTTTTACCGAACTCATAATCGATCTTTTTACCTGGGGTATCTATGCCTACATCTTCTTTCTTGGACTTCGTCATGTCATCACCATTGGTACCGTTTTTCTTCTGATCCAATATACCGAAATGATTAAACAACCGCTCTGGAATATTAGTTGGATCTTTTGGGAGATCAAAATGGCCAAAGTGGGCGCTGAAGACTATCTCAAGATTCTCAACCACAAAGACATCGAATCAACATCCCTGTCTCAACCTCTTCCCGAAACGATCACTGGTCACGTCCGCTTCCAACAAGTCTCCTTTACCTACCCAGAGAGAGGTGGCTCCCACGTCTTAGAAAGATTCAATCTAGAAATAAAACCCGGGTCTACCCTCGCCGTTGTCGGCCGCTCTGGTGCCGGTAAAACCACTCTTGCTCACCTCCTCATCCGCTTCTTTGACCCCACCTCAGGTGATATTTTCATCGACAACACAAATGTCAAAAACCTGGATCTCAACTATCTTCGTCGCAATGTTGGTCTAGTTATGCAACAATCTTATCTTTTTGACGATACCATCATTGCCAACCTCCGATATGGCAAACCCAATGCCACCCTTAAAGAAATGAAACAGGCCTGCCACATCGCCAATGCCGACGAATTCATCAATAAGCTCCAAAAGAAGTACCATACCCGCATCGGTGAACGCGGCGTCAAACTCTCTGGCGGCCAACAACAACGCCTCTCTATCGCTCGCACCATCTTAAAGAATCCTCCCATCCTCATCCTCGACGAAGCCACCTCAGCTCTTGATTCACATTCCGAACGTCTCGTTCAAGGCGCTCTCTGGGAACTGATTAAAGGTCGTACTACTATCATCATTGCCCATCGCCTCTCTACCATCCAAAAGGCCAATCAAATCATTGTTCTAGGTAAGAAAAAAGTTCTCGAACAAGGCACTCATCAACAACTCCTCGAAAAAGATGGTATCTACGCCTCACTTCATCGTATTCAAAGTGGTCAAGTCGAGAAACTTAAGAAGTGGGATCTGGTGTAATAAGCAGCCCATAGATCTTGACTTAATGATTCGCTGGTGCTAAACTTACCTATTCTGATAACCGAAAGGATCAATAAATGGCTGAAGCACTTCGCGCGTTTGGCGCCCTTTCTTCGGACGCCCAGTGCATCGTAGGTCTGATCATCGTCCTTGTTCCAGCAACCTTCGTTTGGGGCGCAGTCTGGATTGTAGCTGCCCTTAAAGGCAAAACCCCGCCCCAGTAGTACTCCTTGTCCTAGCGCCACTTACACAAGTGGCGCTTTTGTTAAACATGGCGTCCCACACTACAAAAAGAAGGGTGCCTTTCGGCACCCAAGAGTAATACTACTTTTTTGGCATTATCAAGTTACCCAAGGCTTTAACAATCGTTACCGTTCCCGTGCTAAAAACAACCACGAATGTTAAAAGCAAAACGGAGGCAATTAGCTCAGCAAAAGTTACTGCCTTTGCCAACCAAAAGGCAAGCATGAATGTCATGGTTGCGATCAAACCCGTGACAAATACAGGACGGCCCTTTTTTTGAGTCGAGTCTGCATCAGCCAGAATAGCTATACAAAATACCCCCCCTATACCGGCTGCCATCATAAGGTAAACAAACGGGTCCATATATAGTTTTCCTCTCTTAAAGAACGTTCCGGATATTATACACCCACACCTATACCTTCTCCGTCATCTAATGGTCGTAAATACAATTCATCTATTGTTCACTATCTTCTCCACTTCCAGTTTCAATTCCGGTAGGTTTTCTTTTACTGTTTTCCAGACAACCTCCACATCTACCTCATCAGATCTTCGTCAAAGGTCTGATAATCGATACCAATTAAATATTCTTCAATTCTTTCTATTGCCTCCAAAATATCCTGAAGATAGAACGAATCAGTTTTTCTCATATACCGTAATCAAATCTTTCTCGACATAGGGCCTCAGTTGTTTTTTAAGACCTTTTCTGCTCACAAGATCCACCCTTTTTCCTAATACCTCCTCCAAATATAATTGAATATCAGCCAAATCAAAAAAAGTTTTGGTTCTATTGAAATCAACCAGTAGGTCCACATCACTATCTTTCCTTTCTTCTCCTCTTGCCGCCGAACCAAAAATCCCAAGATAATTAATACCCTGTTTTTCATACATCTCCCTAACATCATTCCTTTGCAAACTCTCTATATATGGACTCATAGGCTCAGTATAACATTCACACCTTCTCCGTCACCCGATACTCAATTATTTATTCGAGTTGGTCTTCCTTTCCCCGCAATTTAGCATGTTCCACCGGATCGTTTAAAATCGCTTTTAATTCATCATCACTGATGCCCGCTCCTTTTAGCACTTCATTTCTCGTCTCTTCGCTCATTAGTCTCCTTTTTTGTGGATCAACTGGCACGTAACCCAAATACCATTTTAATCTATCTATTGTTCCTTTTATATATCCCTTTGCTCCGGGTTTCAATTCGTTTGATTGTTCATCATCGTTTGTCAAAACGTCTCTAATCGCCAAAGGCGGCCCGGCATCAATGATTCTAAGCTTTTGACTAGTACTGTCGTAAATGATATTTCCTCCATGTAAATCCATCGGCACTCCCATCTCGTTTAATACCCTCACTGCCCCTACTAAGATACCCATCGCTTGTCTGTGTAACTCTGAATTATCTGCAGCAATTGCCTTCTCCCATCCACCTACTGCTAGCTTTTCCAAGTCATGACCTTCAATACCTCTTTGTATTCGAACATTTGTTTCGCCGCCTCCAACAGCAGAGCCTCTCACAAACAAAGTCTTCAACAGATAATCACCAAAGATAGCCTCCATTTGATGATAACCTTGCTTGGTTCTCTTCAGAAATTCCCTACTGTGTAGGAATGGACCCCAAGCATGGGTTGGATTAATTGGTCTTTCCAGTTTTATCACCAGATCATTCGCTGTCTTTAGTACGATACTTTCTCCACCTTCTCCAATCTTTTTGCCCTCCAAAGTGCCAGGACTAAGGAAAGCTGGCTGAATAACCTCAGTCTGATTGTCCATTCTCTAATACTATACCTTCTCCGTCACCCGATACTCAATGTATTTCCCCATCATTAGTCTCGTATGTGCCTCGAGTCCCGGTAACGCCGAGAAGAAGAAACCCACGACCGGAAGAAGAATGAACTCAAATGGACTAAACACTCTTCTCAGTAGCGACAAACCTGCCACCTTTGGTTTCGCCTTCCAGTCTACAAAAATCATCACAAACAAAGACACCAACGACGCCGTCAAAATAGCACTGGCAACTTGAGGTAGCGTTTTCCCAATAATCGTTCGAGAAAATTCCGGATTAAGCAATGGCGGCAGCGTTGCCCCCAAAGTCACCGCAAACCAGTTCACCGGCCACAGCAAGTGATCCTCCAACACCTTCGCTACCCGAAGTGTCTTATCCCAGAAAGGAGCCTTCCTGTCAGTAAAGTATTGCTTCAATATATACGCGTCATCCGATGCTCCCCATGCCCATCGCTTCACCTGTTGATAGGTATTGTCAAAAGTCTTGAAGAAAGATGTCGACTCGGCCGCGTCAGCAAAAACAGGTAAGAATATTGGCTCTACTTCTACCTCTCCTCCTGTCGCGAAATATGATTTAAAGAACATTCGGTAATCTTCGGGAATAACATCCGTGTCCCAATAACCCACCTCATCCATCAATTTCAAAGAAAGTGTGTAAGTCGAAAAGTTGATTAATCGGTCCGGTCTCATTAACAGGCCCATGTACACCACTGACGAGATCCGGTTGAACACCCGCATCGGCCAGGGAATATCCTCAATGTTGTTGTAAAACATAATCGCCCCCTGCCAGACCTTGTGATACCTGTTCGGATCATCCAGGAACTTGTAGGTCACACAAGCAAAGTGATTCGGATGAAGCACCACATCCGCATCTTCGGACGAGATGGTCATATAGTTGATATCCCACTCTTTGTGTTTTTTCATTATCTTCTTAAATTCTTGCGACGCCCAAGCCGCATTGGCCGACTTTCCGACCACTTCACCGGGTAAACCAAATGGATGCTCAGTAAAGATTAGCTCGGCAAAATCCCTGCCAAACTTTTTGACCAGCTCTTTTTTCCTTTCCTCGTTGAATTCTTCTCCTGCCCTCCCCTCAAAGGCCACTATCGGAATAATTTGTTTCGCCGGAAACGTTTGATTACGTAGACCCTGCAATGTCCTTTCTAGAGTAGCCACTGGCTCCTTGTAATTGGGGATCACCACTACGTGGTACACCTTACTCCAGTCATTAGAGAACCCCCGCACATCCCCCATCCAGTCGTAGGCTGATGATGCCTTAATTCGATACCAAGAAAGAAGCGACAAAAACGCCATCGAGACTGATCTATAAAACCAATACACATCAAAGGCAATGATGTAATACGCCACTCCAATCGGCCAAAAGAATGAACCAACTACAGGAAAAATGATCAATGTCCAGGAAACAAAGCCTGGCATTATCTCTAGTACCCTCTGTGATCCATTCGGGTACCTTAGCACCAAACTTCTAAATGGTGCCAAAACCAAATTTCCCAGTTTTTCTTTTTTTTGGCTCGTCATATTCCAAATAACTCTTCTGCATTTTTGGTTGTCGCGTCTGCCAGTTCCTCAAAGCTCTCTCCGCGAAGCTTGGCCAAAAACTCTGCTGTAATTTTAACAGACGCCGGGCTATTTCTCTCTCCTCGGTGTCCTTGTGGCGGTAGGTACGGGCTGTCCGTCTCCAAAAGCAACCTGGAAAGTGGCACCTTTACCGCCAAATTCCGTAAATGAGAGGCACTTGGATATGTCACATTGCCACAAAAGCTCACGTAAAATCCTTTTTCTAACACATATTTAAGAAACTCTCCACTCTCCCCAAAACAGTGAAATTGTCCCCTTGGCAACGGCTCTATATTCTCAAAGACCTCTTTAATCTCTTTCTCCGACGCTCGACTATGTATTGCCACTGGTACATTCAATGAAACTGCCAACTTAAGTTGTGCCGCAAACACCTTCTTTTCTTCCTCAAGATTCCTTCTGTCCCAGTAACAATCCAACCCTATCTCTCCTATCCCCACCACCTTCTCTTCCTCTCGAATCATTCTTTCGATCTCCTCAAGCTCCCTTGTTAGTCCCCCCTTCTTTTGGGCCTCTCCTGGATAAATCCCCACCAGCCCAAACACCATTTTGTTCGATCCACAGATCTCAATCACCTTCTTAGCATCCTTGATATTGACTGCCGGCATCACGATCTTTTCCACCCCCGCTTTCACCGCCTCTTTCACCACCATTTCTACTTCGCCACCAAACTGTTTACTACTTAAGTGACAATGCGTATCTATCAACATCAACTCAATCGTGGAAATAATCCCTCTTGCTTTCGGATTTCCGATCCCTTGTACTGCCCCAATATCCTCTCCGCCGTCTGAGGCAAAAATGGTTGAAGATTAACTGCAATCGAACGAACCAACTCAACTAGCTCCTCAAGAACCTTTTGTTTCTCTTCGTCTTCTAACTTCCACACCTCTTTTTCATTTATCAACTGATCCGCCAGTTTTATCTCTTTCCAGATAAGCTCCAGTGCCCTGTCAAACTGGTATTCTTCCAAGGCCTTTGCTACTCCTTCGCTGATCGTCAAGTTCTCACTCAATGAGGTAAACTCACTGCTTCCCGCTAGGCCTGCTACTCTTGCCACTAAATTCCCCAGTCCATTTGTCAGATCAGCGGTATATACCTCTTCAAACTTTTCTCTGGTGAAGTCACCGTCCTCAAAGCCTCTGATCTGCGATAAAAGATAATATCGCAAAGCATCAGTTCCACATCTGTCGACATACTCAAACGGATCAACCACATTACCTAGCGATTTGCTCATCTTCTGTCCATCGGCCATGATAAAACCATTAACCAAAATCTGTTTACTTGGTGGCAACTCTGCGGCCAAAAGCATTGCCTGCCACATTGCTGTCTGTTGTCTTAAGTTATCTTTGCCGCAGATCTGAACCCCCGGCCACCATTTCTCAAAGTTTTTTTCGTCTTCTGGCCAACCCAGTGTCGAGATGTAACTCACTAAAGCATCAAACCAAACGTAAAAGACCTGTTTTTCATCTCCAGGAACTGACACTCCCCAAGGCAGTTTCTCCTTCAGTCGACTAATACTAAAATCCCTAAGCCCTGTCTCAACAAAGTTCTCGATTTCTCTTAACCGATTCTCTGGTACCACAAATGTGGGATTGTCTTTATAGAGCTTTTTCAGCTTCTCCTCAAACGCTGAGAACTTGAAGAAATAATTCTCCTCATCAATTAACTCAATCTCTTTATTAGGATGAATCGGACATCGACCGTCTTCTAGTTCCGAGTCCTGCTTCTCCAATTCACAGCCAACACAGTACTTTACTTGGTATCGCCCTTTGTAGATGTAGCCATTCTTGTCAACTCTTTGCCAGAATTCTTGAGCCGCCCTTATATGTTTCTCGTCCGTCGTCCGAATGAAGTGTGTGTATGACAAATTAAGAGCTTCTTTCAGCCCTTCAAACTTAACTGCATATTTATCTACATAACTCTGTGGTTCCTCCCCCGCCTCAACTGCATTCTGGTAAATCTTTTGGCCATGCTCATCTGTCCCTGTGTTAAAAATAACCTCCTCACCCAATAGACTATGAAAACGTGCAATCACATCTGCTCGAATAACTTCCATTGCAAAACCAACATGGGGATCAGAATTAACATAAGGAAGAGTAGTGGTGATGTAGAACTGTTTCATTTTCTTAATAATAACACTATTTAGCCTCATACCGCTGTATAATATACAAAAGAACACGGATCTTTAAAAGCGAGGCAAAAAATGACCGGAAATAGTCAGCAAGCGTTTCCCGACCTAGTAGTCATTAATGAAGCCAATAGAGTTTGGCAAGAAAAAGTCAAAGCTCTTAAACAACTGACCCCGCTTCACCCAGAGACAAACGAGCCCGGAACCTTTGTCGATCTCGTCTTGGCTAGAGCAGGGTTACTCGCCGTTTACGAAACCCCTTCTGGTTTGAAATTCTCAATTCGCTCCAAGACTTACCAACTCTAACTCCATTGACCCACACTTCCGTGTGGGTCATTTTCATTTCCCTGGCAACATCTTCTTCACTGCTCCAGATATCTTCTGGCTCCATGCCTCCGCCCACTCCTCCGTTTTAATCTTTTGTAGCGCCAACTGTATCCCTGGACTCCCCATTATCTCCGCCACCGAGGCAATTGTTGCCGAGCTCACCTTCAAGTTCTCTTTAATATTTTCATAACTTCTCCCCTTGTCTAAGTACACCGCAATCGCCAATCTCTTGGTTACTGCCGTCATCTCTGCCTCAGTCAGTAAATCTCCCAATATAGCACTCACCTCTTTCGCTTCCTCAGCGTCCACCATCAACTGAAACAGCATCTTGTTCACCTCCCCTTGGATTGTCTTGTTCATTTTTCTACTCGATGTCTGCACTACTTCAGTCTACCAAATTCTCATTTTTCTCCCGCTCTCCTCTTTTCTGGTCTTTGATCGATAACTCCAATCCTATTACCAATATCGCCAGTAATACCGTATTCATCCAATTATCAATCTCCCATAGTCTCAAGTAGCCGTAAACCAATAATCCCAGAGACAAAATTAATCCCCTCTTCTTGTTGGCTAATAATAAACTACTTAAAAACCAAACCGCCAGAAAACCAATCAAGAAAAAACCTAAATAGCTCCCCTGAATCGGAAAATCAGCCACCACAATTGGATCGACTCCCAAGATCAACCCAATCCACAGTCCCCAAAAAATGAGCGTCAACACTAGTGCGGGCAGATAGTTCTTTTGTTCTCTGTTTTCTCTTTCTCTCACCTTTCCATCTTAACTGGTTTCTAACCCTGACACTTGTGACACAAGCAAAATGTTCTACTATTGATGATATATTTGAGAACAACCAATCAATGACCAATGAGATAACTACAACCTTAGATCTCGATAATCCAGAGAATCTGTCGCAAACAGAAGAGCCTGGTTGGCGAGATACTGCATCTTTTTCAGCGAGGTTACAAATATTACATGACCTGACCCAAAAACTGCCCGACCAATTCCTCACTCTTGCAGAACATAAACAGCTAATTCAAAAGCTATATGAACAGGGTCGGCATCGCGATGTCGAAGCCTTACTTAACAAAAAATATTCTCCGAAAGATGCTGACCCAAACAAGACAGGAGGTCAGGATACCGAAGAAATTATTGATATCTTCTCCGATCTTTCTCCACAAGAAGCAACCGCCTTGAAAAAAGCAATTACTGAAGTAAGTCAGATAACCACAGCTCTTCTTTACGAACATTTCATTCGCAGTACTGCACCTCAAGAACTCACCTCAATAAAAAAGGATTTTCAACACAAATACAATCTATCTCCATTAGCGGCAAATCTGTTAGATCAGGCAACTGCTGCCATTCGACCAGACTTCTGTTGGCACTCTGTCAATCAAGATTCTCTTGTTTTGTACTTAAAGAAGTTCTCCAAAACAAGTGAGCCTGCCCCTCTAAGCCAGGCTGCAATGGATGATCTTGCTACCATAGCGAATACCACTGGTGGTGAGTTAGAACTCAGTCCTAATGCTCAAACTTTAATCCGCCGCTTCTTGACGCTAGGGCTCATGGGACGTGATGAAGAAAAATCCTGGGATCTGGCAACAGCCAAAGAACAATTTGAAGATACAGAAAAGCAATATTATTTTTTGAATGGGCGGGCCCCGTCCGAAACAGTTCCCAGCAGAGGACTCAAAATACATCTTTCTTTATCTCCTGATGATCCTGACTTCTTTAACGTGATTGAGTTAACTAACAAGCAAAGCCACAACAATCGATTTAGGTGGAAGTTATATTTTCCAACCTTCTGGGGTAGAGATGACAAGGAACACCACGATGTCATGGAAAGTAAATACATCACTATCTACCCAACCGATCAACATGAATTAAGTAATCATCTTCCCTCAAGAAATAACTTCCACCACACCATGGAACTTGTAACAATAATGGAAAAAACTCTTTCTGATGCCGGTCTAGGGCGAAGCAAACGCAAAACCGTTTCTACTGATATAGGAATAGGTGTGCCAGATTACTCCAGTAATAGGATTTCAATCAGATATGGAAGTTTAACAGGCAGCGATAAAGATTATTCAGATGGTTGGGAAGATTCTCGAGACAGAGATTTCTTCGCCAATCTCCCGCCAGGAATTACCCAAAAGGGTATTCTCCGCCTCCTCAAAACCAAGGGCTTACACATTCGAAGCTAAGTACTATCTTTCTCATTTCGGGTATACTTGGGCCATGTCTGCCCAAACACTTATCCTCCTTTTTACTCTCATCTCTGGTTTCTTCATTCTCTATCTCCTCCTCAAAACTAAACTCGACCAGCTTCTCAACAAGCCCGCCGATCCCACTCTTACCTCTTGGCTCCAAAGCATGCAGGGTAGTCTCAGTTCCCACAACCAGAACCTTAACTCGACCTTGCAGCGAAGCTATAACGAGCTTAATCAGCGTCTCCACAACGCCACTCTCATCATCTCCGACCTCAAAAAAGAAGCTGGCTCCTTCTCTGAGATTGGCCGCTCTATGAAGGATCTCCAAGATCTACTTAAAAGTCCCAAGCTTAGAGGCAATCTCGGCGAACAGATCCTCAAGGATCTCATCTCCCAGATGTTTCCTAAAAATTCTTTTTTTCTCCAATACAAATTCAAATCTGGTACTACGGTAGACGCCGCCATCAAGACTGCCTCCGGCATTCTCCCCATCGACAGCAAATTCCCCTTAGAGAACTTCCAACGCCTCATTAACGCTCCTGATCCCTCTGTCAAGAAAGCCTTCATTAAAGATGTCCAAAAACACATTAAAGATATTGGAGTGAAATATATACTTCCGCAAGAGAACACCACCGACTTTGCTCTTATGTATCTCCCCTCTGAGTCAATCTACTATGAAGTCGTCAACCAGCCAGATCTTCTTGAATTTGCCCGTCAGCACCGGGTCTATCCCGTCTCACCCACCACTCTCTATGCCCACCTTCAAACAATCTTGCTTTCCTTTGAAGGAAATAAATTACAACTCCATTCCAAGAAGGTTCTCTCCCTTTTCCGTTCCATCCAACATGACTATCAAAAACTCAACGAAAGCCTAAATCTTCTTAATCGTCATCTCACCAATGCTTACAATCAACTGTCCTCCACCTCTCAGATTGCCAATCAGCTCGGTCAGAAAATCAATATGAAAGATCTCCTTTTGGGAGAAAAAGACTCCCCCTTGGAAGAAAGCTCATAGTGGTGTAAAATAAGAATAATCGTCTTGCACTATTTCATCTCAAAGGAGTTGGTAATGGACCTTCTAACAGTTTTCTTTGTTCTTTTTGGTTTCCTTCTTTTTATCGGGCTAATGATCTTAGCCGCCAGAATTCAACAGACTCAAATTGAAAATGAGCTTGCTCTGAAACAGAAGCATCAAGAGGAAGCCGATCATCCGGTCAGCTTTCGTATCGAATCCCGCTACGCCGGCTATCGAAATACTCTCTTTTATTTCGAAGTCTGCACGGGTTGCGGTAGGGAGTTTTTTACCTTTCCCACTTCATCGGATCATCTGGGATTCAATTAAATGTCAAAAGAAACCGTCAGGATCTTTTCTAAAATTATCTTCACCGGCCTCTATTTAATTTGGATTATCTCTGGTAAACCAACCAACGGCTTTTACACCAATGCCAACTTTTAGTGATATCCCAAAGGAGTCTCTTCTCCTAGAAAGAATTATGGTGCTTCCCAAATGGCTTCAAATACTTCTTACTCCATTTACCTTGATATGGTTCATCTATCACCGTATTGAGGTCGAACACCAAATGCGAAGTTCAGATTTTGATCCTGATTCTGATATTGGCTTTAGCCCCTTTCTACAAGAAGCTTTTGCAATAGAAAGATTAAGAAGGGCATCCATAAAGCATAAACAGGAAGAAATTGCATATACTCCTTTTGAATGATTCGGAACATAAAGCGGCCATCTTGGCCGCTTTCGTCTTTTGTTCGGCGGTGTATGCTAGACTTTGCCTATGTCCCCTAAATCCCCATCTTCCACCCCTGCCTTCAAACAAGCCTATGCCTCACTCAATCCTGCTCAGAAACAAGCCGTCGATGCCATTGATGGCCCCGTCATGGTCATTGCCGGCCCCGGCACCGGCAAAACTCAAATCCTTGCCACTCGCATTGCCAATATCCTTCTCAAGACCGATACTGACCCTTCTGCCATTCTTGCCCTTACTTTTACCGACTCCGGTAGCCAAGCCATGCGTCAACGCCTCTTTGATTTAATCGGCCTCAGTGCCTATCGCGTCCACATCAGCACGTTTCATTCTTTTGCCAGCTCTATAATCCAAGAATTCCCCGACTACTTTATTTACTCCGCCAACGCCAAGCCACTCACTGATCTTCAGCGTTTCCAAATTCTTCAAAATATTCTCCGTCATAACGACTTCCATAAACTAAAGCCGCTTAACTCCCCCTTCTATTTTCTAGAGACAGCAAATGCCATTCCCGGCTCCATCAGTGACCTCAAACGCGAGGGCGTTACCCCCGAAAAACTGAAACTTCTCCTCGATGAAGAACTAAAAGAATTAGATGACCAAAAAGAAGACTTAAACAAAACCGAGTTTGATCGGCGCCACAACAACCTACTCAAAAATATCGACCTCCTAAAGATCTACTCAGAATATCAAGATTCCCTCAAAAAACAATCTCTTTTTGACTTCGACGACATGATTAACTGGGTCCTCCTTGAACTAGAAAAGGTAGACTCAGAGCTACTCAGTGTCTTACAAGAGCGCTTTCATTACTTCCTCATCGATGAATATCAGGATACTACTTCTGCTCAAAACGATACCATCAATCTCCTCGCCTCTTACTGGGGTGACTCCGCCAATGTCTTCGTCGTCGGGGATGACGAGCAGTCGATTTTAAGATTTGCTGGCGCTTCCCTAGAGAACCCCACCAACTTCAAAAAGACCTACCCTTCAACCAAAGTCATCACCCTTATTCAAAACTATCGTTCTCAGCAAAACATTCTCGATGCCGCCAGGGCTGTCATTGAAAAAAACACCCACAATCTCCAGTCAACTTTTCCCCAAATCACTCGGACCCTAAAGAGTAACTCTCCTCACCCTCTCACTCAAATCAAAGTCTCCGACTTTACGGCTCAGATCCTCGAGCACTTCTATCTCGCCAAACAAATCCAAGAACTCCTAAACGACAAAATCAGTCCATCGAAGATTGCAGTCATCGCCAGTACTAATAGCGAACTCGCCTCAATTGCCCAAGTCTTCAACCATCTCAAAATCCCCTTTGAAATAAGTGGTAACCAGGATCTACTCCACACCACCTCAATTAAATATCTTCTCAAACTTTTTACTGTCGTCTTGGAATCACGCACCGCCATAGACGATCTCAATCTTTTTACCGTTCTCCACTATCCCTTTCTCAACTTCAATCACCTCGATATCCTTAAAACTACTCGTGCCGCCGCCAAACAAAAGCTCCCTCTGATTGACTTCATTCACAGTGATCACTTTAAAAATCTCAATCTGACTAATTCTGAGAGATTTACAGACCTTCTTCATCAACTTGCCCATTTCAATTCTACTGACTCAACCAAGATCTTTACCGAATTTTTCGAGATCTTTCTCAAAGAATCTGGTCTTCTCAATTGGGCACTAAACAATACTGACTCTTCTACCCACATCCAAAATCTTAACTCTCTTTTTAGTTTCATCAAACAACTAAGTCTCTCCGACCACCAACTCAATCTAGCCTCATTTCTCTCTACCATTAATCTCTTGGAGCAAAACAATCTCAAATTGCAAACCCCCGATCTTGAGTTAACGGGAGATAAGGTGACTCTGACAACTGCCCATAAAAGCAAAGGCCTTGAATGGGAGTATGTGTATATCACCGGTTGTATCGACGGCCGCTGGGGTAACAAAACCTCCCGCAGTCTCATCACCCTCCCTGATATCCTCAAGACCGCTCTTGAATATCTCCCCCTAGAAGAAGAGCGTCGCCTTTTCTATGTCGCCCTAACCCGAGCCAAGAAACAAGTCACCATTACCTATGCCAACCAAGTAAACTCCTTCAATCGTCTTCGGGAAGCCACCCCCTCCCAGTTCATCTTCGAGATCCCAGAGAATCTCATTGAGCGAAAGCGTCCTAAGCTACCCGCCAAAGAAATAGATAAACTCCTACAAGCCCTCGTTAATCCGGCCGTCCCCGAGTTAGTTGATGAACAAGAGGCCGCTCTCCTCACCCAAATCTTAAAAAACTTTAAACTCTCCGTCACCGCCCTCAACAACTATCTCGACTGCCCCTATCTCTTCAAACTTAAAAGTCTTCTCAAAGTCCCCAATGCTAAACAAGACTACCTTGCCTTTGGTACCGCCGTCCACTCCGCTCTGGAAAAGTTCTTCAAGCATCACAAAAAAAATGCTACTTTCCCCAGCAAAGACTATCTCCTTCAATCATTTGAAGACGCCCTCAAAAACGAGATCCTCACCGACCACGATCACAAAAAAAGGCTCTCTCAAGGAAAGAAGGTTCTCTCTGCATATTTCGACTTTCATCTAACCAAAGCCGACCCCGCCCTAGAAACCGAGAAATACTTCGGTAGTACCTATAACCCCATTTTTCTAGACGATATCCCTCTCTCCGGCAAAGTCGATCGTATTGATTGGCTCAATCCCACCCAAAAAACTGTCAAAGTCATCGACTACAAAACCGGCAAGCGTAAAACCAGGGGCCAAATTGAAGGTACGACTCAAGACTCCGATGGCTCTCTCAAACGCCAGCTCGTTTTTTATCAGCTCCTCTCAGAACTAGACAAGCTCTTCCCCGCCAAAGTTACTGCTGTCGAACTCGACTTCGTCACCCACCCCCATGAACAAAACAAATCTGGCAAGGAAGTCTTTACGATTTCTCCAGAAGAGATCGAGGAACTTAAAGCTATTATCAAAGACTCAATGGCTAATATCCGAAGTCTCAAGTTCCCCCGTACCACCGATTACTCAATCTGTCATCGGTGTGACTTTAAAGACCACTGTTGGCCAAAAGGAATTCCTATAACCACCTCTCAAAACATCCAGGGAAACTGATTTCTTCCCCCCCAAATTTTTTCTTGAAACTACTAAATCCTTGCCAGCTTTTCCGTGGAGCTCTAGAGTCCTCTATTCCCTCAAAGTCCCATGTTCTCATTCCCTTATCTTTTGCCTTCATCATCCCTTCCCACACCAACTTATATTGCGCCCCCAGCTCTCTTCCCGTCTCGTTCGTCCAAGCGAAATAGTAATAAGCTGTTTTAGTCGTCATCAGCACCACTATTCCCGCCAACATCCCGTCACTACCGTCTCCCCGAGCTGCCAAAATAAAACATTTCTTACCAAAGCTTTTCTTTAAGTCTTTCAGCTTCTTTGCCGTTAGCACATACCCTTTTCCTGCCTTCTTCCACCCGTTAACAAACTCCTCCATCCCTCCTCCTTTAGTCACCTCACCTATATAAACATCATTCTCCTTTTTCACTTTCTGTCTCGTATCCTTACTCAATTGCTGCCAAAGTCTCTCTTCACTTTTTTCTAAATCAACGACCAACGTCTTCGTTGGTAAATATGACTCCTTAACCCTTCGATATCCCTGCTCCATTAATCGGCTTCCCCCATTTACCCTTGTCGGTTCAATCACGACATAAACAACGCGATTCTGTTTCCTCAGTCTATTTACCTCCTCCCAATTAAGCTCTTTCTCAAATCTCTGTATTTTCATCACTGATACCGGGAGAAACGGCATCTTCTTGATGAACACCTCTACTCCATCAACCCCCTCTATCTTCCAACCCTGCGTCTCCATATATCTGGCATATTCCCTACTCTGTCGCAAATCAGTCATGTCAAAATAAAGTTCATGTTTTCTTAGCTTCATATCAAGACGATAATGTAGTTATCGGCGTAGATATAAGAGGAAGCGCAATATTTCGGAGAAATAACGTCAGTTATTCCGAAAGAATGAGCAAGCTCTTAAATATATCCACCTCAAATCATTTCCTAATCTATACAACGGATATAGTAGTGGATTCACTACCAAATCATAGGTCCCTACAAACTCGACTAACTTTGCCCCGTATCCCATCTTAAAACGATGAAATCCAGCCCAGGGGTCAGTGGGCTTAGGATCCGGTCCCGGACTCCCCCACATATCAAATAGCTTACACTTCTCTTCCTTACCAAACTTAATCACCCGCCACATCATCGCATCAGACGGAAAAACATTACTTCCTTCTCTTGTTGACGCTCCGTATGGGTAGTACAAGATTCCATTTAAAACAAATACAATCCAAGTAGTTAACGTTTTACCCTCATAAACCGCCTTAAATAAATGCGCCAAGCCACCTTTTCTCAATGTTTCAAACATTAACTCGTGATACCGCTTCGTGTGTGCATAAAATCCCTGTCTCTCCATCGTCTCTTTACTTAATCTCCAATACTCCCCAAAAGCCTCTGTCGAATTGTCTTCTACCACCCTTACTCCTTTTCTTTCCGCATACCTGACGTTATATCTTGTTCTCGGTTTCATTTCGCGCAGCAACTCCTCTTCTGATTTTGTTAGATCAAGCCAGAAGCTCCACTTGGTAAAAAGAGACTTTCCCTTTCTCAAATCAAACAATCTAGACAATTCTTTTATCTCCCTTCCCCCCTCTTTCATCAACACGTTAGGCTCTAGAGTCACCATAATAGCCCTCCTTCTCTTCGCCTCTTCCTTCACTGCCTTCATCATCTCTTTACTCGGCATCACTCCTTTGGGCCAATACCCCACACAAAGCGGCAATTTTGGTATCTTGTGCCAAGTAATTTGTGCTGTCTCAATCAGTTTGTCTCCTTCATATCTACCTAGTCGACTGACCGTAAGCCCCGTCTTTTCTCGAAACTCCCCCCACTCCCATGACTGCAGCGGATGTGCGGCCAATGTATTGAATTCTTCCTTATCTACAGCCTTGACCTCGTGGATCATTTTTTGCTTCTAATGACTAATTCCAACTGCTGATCTATGAAGGAAACTTTCTCAAACAAATCAAAAAAACCATTCCTCCCCAACAGGGGCTTCTGATGATAGTAACTAAAGTCAACACTAGCTTCTGCTGAAAAACTGCCAATGTACAATTTCACTTTATGAGTATGTGCTGTCAAGCGTACCCCACCTATCCCTCCTATCTCAACAGTTTTTCCTTTTCTTACATTTAACCCTATCAATTCGCCGAGAGCGGCTGGAAATAGATTTTTGTCTGCTCCTGAATCTACTAATGCATAAAAGGTTCTACTCAACTTGTGTCCATACGAAATTATTAGAGGAACTTCAGGCCGAGATACCAGAGCTATCTTTTTTCCAGATGAATCTATCTTTGAGTAAGGAATATATGGATATACCAGTTTAGACATCAAGTAATCCTCAAGTTAAGCAAGAGGAGCGAAATGTTGATCAAAAGGTAATACCATGGTTAGCACAGAGTCTTTATCACCCAACTCATCAAGTTTTTTGACAACATTTTTGACATTCTTTCCGTGAGCCACAACTCTGTTATCAGGTGATATCGCCACCCATTCGTTCTCATATTCAATAAACTGGTTCTTTTCTATCATCGGGACCATAAAGTTATTGTAGCAGATCAATCAATTTGACTTGTGATTCCCATGAGCTTATAATAACCAAGTTCTATTACAATCAAATGGAGGATAAATGAACGAGCACTTTGTTAGGCTTAAAATAAACAATGCCGTGTTTGAAGGGAGAACTCTTTTTGATGCCATGGCAAAACATGGTTTCCCTCTGGGCATTTTTACTTATACCGTTGAGGAGATCTGCCCTCTCACTGGTGATTGGGTAAGATCACAAAGCTGCATCGAACCCGGAGAACATACCGGCCTTTCTAATGCCTGGTATTCTGGTCAGGCCGTCCTCAAGTGCCCTCACCGAGGATATTAATGAACTGGGAACAGATCAGGATGGTTTTTCCTTGGCGTGCCTCTGGCACGCCATTCTCTTACCAGCTATCAATATCCGCAAAATCATCCGCTACCAACTGATCGATCAGACCCTTGTCCACTTTGATTCTTCCATTCCCCGCTTCCCAATCATCCACCAATCGTATTCCACCTCTGCCTCGCTCATCTCTTTGTAATGTCTTACTCATTGACTCGGTCAAATGCTCCGGAATCTCATTTAAAAATCGGCTTGGCATATTACTGTTTCTACTTCCAAAATACAACCGCTGTTGTGCATACGTCAGGTATACTCGCTTCTTTGCTCGCGTCAGCGCCACATAAAAGAGTCTTCTCTCTTCCTCCAGCTGATCCGCCTCCATCAAGGCTCGAGAATGGGGGAATAGCCCCTCTTCCATACCGGCAATAAATATTTCCTCAAACTCCAACCCCTTAGCCGCATGTGCCGTCATTAGTGTCACCTTTCTTTCTTCACCTTTCATTGTTGCTTGCGCCTCACTTTGTACCAGCGCCACGTTCTCCAAAAATGCCCCCAAGTCACTAAACTCCCTCGTTACTGAAGCCAACTCTTTAATGTTTTCTAGTCTCATCGTGTCCTGCTCGTCTTTCTCGTCATACAAGGATAAATAATCGGTCGTTTGTAGCACCCCCGCCAACAGATCCTCGGTACTCATCGACAGTACCTCCCTTTGCTGCCTAAGTGCGCCTAACCACTCCTCAAAGGCCGCTCTTCTCCTCTTTCCCACTTTATCAACCCTCTCCCAACTCACCTGGTCAAGCGGATTTGCAATCACTCTCAAGTACGCCAAGACGTCCTTTATCTCCCGTCTTTCATAGAACTTTGTCCCCCCAACCAACACATAAGGAACGCCTCGCTTGATGAAGGCTTCTTCCAGCGCCCGTGACTGTGCGTTGGTCCGGTAAAGCACGGCAAACTTACTGTAATCGCCGTCAGTTACTATCCTGTCTAAAATAAATCTCGCCTCCTCTTTCTCATCCCTTGCTTCATACACCAAGACCTTCTCTCCTCCCTCCACTGTCGCCGATAGCTTAAGAACTGGATGTGTCGTGTTCTTGCCAATCACTCCATACGCTGCATCCAGGATTGTCTGGGTACTCCGATAATTCTTTTCTAGCCTCAATATTTTTAGGTTTGGGTAGTCTTTCTCTAAATGATTCAAATTTCTAAAGTCAGCTCCTCTAAAACTATAGATCGACTGCGCGAAGTCTCCTACTGCTGTAAAATTTCCTCTCCCATCTACCAACAACTTCGTCAAAAAGTACTGTGCCTTGTTTGTGTCTTGATATTCATCGACTAATATTTGCTCAAATCTTGATGTTAACTTCCTCCTTCCCTCTTCACTTTGAAGTAGTTTCACCCCTTCTACCAACAAATCGTCAAAATCTAACGCATGAAACTCTCTAAGATTGCGCTGATAAACTTGCCAGATTTGTCCCACTGCTTGCTGAAATGGCCCTCTGGCCACCCGAATATACTCTGCTGGTGTTAGTAACTCATTCTTCGCTCCTGATATCATTCCTCCTGCCGTCGCCGGCTTCACTTGCTTTACATCCATCTGTAGCGTCTTCATAGCTATCTTTATCGCAGTCTCTTTGTCATCTTCATCGTAAATCACAAAATCCGGGTCCAATCCAATCAACCGACCATATTTCCGTAGAATCAAAGCACAAAAAGAATGGAACGTCCCCGCAAACCCAATCTCTTCACCAATTAATTTCTTGACTCTCTCCTTCATCTCCCCCGCCGCTTTGTTGGTAAAGGTTAACAACAAGATCCCATCTGCCGGTACCTTCCTCTCCTCAATCTGATATGCCACTCGATATACTAAAACCCGCGTCTTGCCCGATCCTGCTCCTGCCAGAACCAATAGTGGCCCACCTATATACATCACCGCCGCTAACTGCTCTTCGTTTAGTTCCTTTTCCCAGTTAATCACTCCACCACTTTACCCCACCGTGAGGTACAAAAAAAGAGCCGGGGATATCCCGGCTCCAACTATTTCACTTCCACATCACTGTCATCGTCAACATGGTCAAAGCGCCCACGCCAAAGGCCGAGATGTGGCCAAGTATCGGGTAACCAGTCAGTTCGGTCACCCCCGCCCCCACCAACACGGCAATAATGATTCCTATTGCGTACAAAAGCGTCGCTTCTAAAAATTTCTTCAGTACACTCATTCATGCCTCCTATAATCTGATAGTGAACAGACAAATTGTAACCCGCAAACCCCATAATGTCAAGGAGCGTCCTGACGTGTTACACTCTATCTATGAAGTACTTCCTCGCCAATTTTAAGCAACATCTTACTCTTTCCGATCTCGACTCCTGGCTCAAACACTTCTGTCCCGCTCCCAATCCCGACCACCGCATTATTCTTGCTCCGAGTTTCCCTTTCCTAAGCTACCTCAAAGAACACTCCTCCTACCCTCTTGCCGCCCAAAACGTCTCCTCCTACGCCACAGGCTCCTTTACCGGCCAAGTCGGCGTTCCCCAAATCCAGGACCTCGTTGATTACTGCCTTCTCGGACATACTGAGGTGAGACTTCACCTTGGTGATACCGACAAAGACGTCGCCGCCAAGGCCCGTCTCCTCACCAATTCCTCCATCATTCCCATTGTCTGTCTCGATACTCCATATCTTGAGTCTCAAATTACTCTTCTCAAACACGAGCTTCTCGACCTCAGTAATCTCATCTTTGCTTATGAACCAGCTGATGCTGTCGGTACTGGCAAACCAGAAAGCCCCAAACGCGCCAATGAAATCGCCTTTAAGATAAAGATGCTGGCCGGTAAAACCTGCCCCGTCCTTTATGGCGGCTCAGTTACTCCTGAGAATGTCGCCAGTTTCCTGGAACAAGAGTACCTCGACGGCTTTATCGTTGGTACGGCTTCTCTTGATCCTCACAACTTTGCTAAAATAGTCTCCTGTGACTGACTTTTTTGACTTCTCTAAATTACGCCGTTACCTCTCCCGTTATACCCACCTACTCAAACCAGGATTAATTGCTCTTTCCGTCCTTCTCGTCTTTACTCTCATCTATAGCTTTAAGTCCCCTCTGACTTTTTTCTTCCGCAAGCTCCTTGTCGGCCCCTCAACTCTCATTTCTTTTGCTAAAGACCCACTCTCCACTCTTGCCAGCAGCAGCGACCGCACCAATCTCCTCCTTCTCGGTCGGGGTGGTGAGGGCCATATAGGTGCCGACTTAACTGATTCAATCATTGTGATCTCCTTCCACCATCCTACCAAGAAGGTCTCTATTCTCTCCCTCCCCCGCGACATTTGGGTTGACTCAATGAAAGCCAAAATCAATACCGCCTACTATTACGGCAAACAAAAAAAGCCCGCCGGGGGCGGTCTCATTCTTGCCAAGTCGTCAGTCTCCGAGATCATCGGTCTTCCCATTCACTATGCCTTTGTCCTCGATTTCGAAGGCTTCAAGCAAGCTATTGATCTCGTTGGTGGCATCGACGTCCAAATTGAGCGTACTTTTGATGACTTCAAGTATCCCGTTCCCGGCAAAGAAGATGCCCTCCCCGAATCTGATCGTTATCAATTCCTCCACTTTGACGCCGGTCCAAATCACATGGATGGAGAAACTGCCCTCAGATTTGTTCGTTCCAGAATGGCAGAAGGTGAAGAGGGCACCGATTTTGCCCGCTCCGCCCGCCAGCAAAAGGTTATCCTCGCCTTCAAAGACAAGCTTCTTTCCAGCAAGACCCTCCTTAGTCCACAAAGACTAGCTGACCTCTTCAATCTCTATCGTCAATATATCGACACCGACATTACCAATAACGAATATGCTGCCTTCACCCGTCTCGTTCTGGCCAAAGATCTCAGTATCAAAAACGTCCCTCTCACCACTGGAGACAAAGAAAAAGGCGAACTAGGTGTCCTTGAGAATCCCAAAAACAAAACCCCCTATCTTGGCCAATACGTCCTCATTGCTCGTGACAACAACTGGGAAGCCCTAAAACAATATATTCAAAACGAACTTGCCCGCTAATTGACGTATTATTAGTAGTAATTTATACTATCGGTATTCTTACTCTCATATTTAAGGAGAACTAAATGAACACTCTGTCTCGTCTAGTTATCATTATTTGTTCTTGGGTCTGTATTCGCTGTAGTGCCAGCAACTCGGAATCAGCCAAGAAATGCCATTCTTGTGGTTATGAACCACGGTAGCTTCTCTTCTTTTGGGCATCTCATGATGCCCTTCTCTTTTTGAGACAATAAATTTATGACCAAACAACAAAAACAATTAGCTAGTTCTCTAGATAATCTTCCAATTGAAGTGGGCAAGATTCAACTTTGGCTTGTGTATCGTGGTCTAAAACCGATGGCAACGATCGATCTCGATTTTGATTTGGGAACAGACCCATCTAAGCAATTACTCTTCTCAGCATGGTTGAAAAAGGCACAATTAAAATTCAGGGTCTCCCAAAGATTCAACAATACCATCCACGTTTCCAGAGATGTCAAAAACCTGGATTTAAATTTCAAGTACGAACTACTTGAAGATCAACGATCTCACCTGATAAGGGGGAAGCTGTATGGTATTCCTCAAAAAGCCGCTAAGGTCTATGCAGAAGTTATCTCTCAAAGGAATTTTGCCTTTCCTCACCCTCTATTAATTCACGCCCCAATGGTTGAAGAACTCTTCGACAAATATTGGTATCCCTACATAGAATATCTACTGCGCAGAGAAGATCCTTATCAGGATTCATTAATTGCCAAAAGATGGGCAGATCTCGCTCGCGAGGAAATTCCACAAGTGGCTGCTACGTATGAAAAGAGAAACTTAGTGGATTTTGAAAAACTTCACCAACAGCTTATTCAAATCTACGGATAATCAGCGTCTTCCCTCTCTCAAAGACTATCTCACCAAATTTTCTCAGCCCCGCCTCATCAATCTCTTGGTAGGCTTCTCTTTCCTTGTTCCCCACAAAAATGTACTTGACTCGGTATTTACTCAGTAGTATTTTTGCCTCTTTTGTCTCTGGTTTCTCATATATCGTCTTCACCTCTTCCGTTCTTTGAGCCGGTATCTCAAATCCACCCCTCCATAGCCATTCGTGTACTCTCCATCCCAGTATCGTCGGCATCCCCGTAAACACCGACACTCTGCCGAAAGTGGTATAGCTTTCCCCTATAGCCTCAACTATCACTGGTCTACCCCTCTCGTTCTCTTTAAGCCAAAGAATCGCCGTGTAGTCATCGGGATACTCCATCTGTAACCAACTCAATCCATCAAGACCTTTTAGCTTCTTGAATTCGCCATAGAAACCTCGGTAACCAAAGTACGGGAACACGAGCAAAGACGCCGTGACCGCCACAATAACTGCGACTAAGGGAATCTTCCACCATCTAAACTTAACCGCCTGTATCTCCACCACTAGCCAACCAGCCACCAGACTCATCAAGACAAACGCTTGATAAGTTAGCTTGAACATTGTATTTGCCCGAGGATGATTAGGATAAATATCCTTCATATATACCAACTCAGGAATAAGCAACAACATAAAAGCCGTTAAAATCATTGCCGCTATTATCAAACTCTTTAATTCATATCCTTTTTTGCTCTGTCTCCTAATGTTGAAGCACCAAGCAACAACGCTCAAGGCTATATGTCCCATCCACAGAACTACTAATTGCCACAAAGGTGAGCGCTTCGTTACCACCCGCCACCCTTCCCCTATGTTCACAAAATTCATCCACCATAAACTACTCACCGCCAGCAATGCGACCCCTGCCAATATTCCTGCCCTGAAAAGTTTCACTAAACTTACCCCCCTAAATAATAGTAGTCCTCCCAAGATCATGGTGAGCAGTCCGTAGATAAGCAGGTCCCAAGTATTGGTCATCGTCATCACTCCCAGTAAACCGCCAATTACAGCACTCCACCGTTCTTTTTTTTCTTCTTGCATCTCCTTCTGCCAAATTAAAAGCACCAGCAGAAATAACAACACAATCGGTAGGTCCCACAGATGAGCGTGTAAGTCAGATACCACAAAACTATAACTCGGAAACTCATGTATCGTGTTCTCAATAAATCTTGTTGCATCCGCATACCAATAGCCCTCAAATGTTTTGTTTTTCAAAAAAAACCAACTTGTCTGAGAGTTTCCCCCAATTGCCACTAGTAAACTCCCCACTATTCCACCCAAAATCATCTTCTCCTTTTTTATTGTCCTTCCCCCAACCTCTGCTAAATTGACTACAACACTGAAACTCAAACTCAATGTCAATCCCGCCAGCAATCCAAGCAGTAAGTTGTAAGAATAAGCTAAGTCAATTCCCCAAATTATCGTCTGCACCGCTCCCATAAAGTGACCAAAGGTATAGTAGTTTATCTTTTCCCCTGCCAACCACATATCTTCGGCCGGCAAACTCACCGATCGAAGATAGGTAGTAACAAGCCCCGCATCCATAAATTTCTCCAAATCTAGGATATCGGGGTTAAAACTTCTGATAAAACTAAGCCCCAAGAAACCCAGCAGAAATAATAGTTCTTCGGTGAGAACAAACACCCACACCTCTCTTAGTCCCGTCCTCAGACTCATCCTCTCCCTGATAGCCATATATCCCCCCACCACCAGCACCACTCCTGCCATCAACCAGATTGTTAACTTGATTGGCACTCCCATAAAGCCCAACCACCAAGCCACTAGACTAATTACTAGCCAACCCAAAATCCTTCCCACCATCCAACCCTTGTCAACCAGGTTCTTCTGAAAGACTCTAAACACGACTGGCCAAGTTATCAACTGTAAAACCAGCCCGAGTAAATACGAATGGAGTATTAGGGTTAGATCTTGCGAACTCACACCAGTATTTTACCTTCTGTCCAACAATATCTCTCCTGCTGCTTTTCTCCCAAACTCCACCGCGTAATTGGTCCCTCTATCCCATGGGTAGACCATGTTCATATTCGCCACATACAATCCTTTTGCTTTAGTTCTACACGGAGGTATCTTCTTACTATAGTTAACCGGAAATACCGGCTGAGCAAATGGAGTCTGAAACTTCCAGACTCGCCTGATCTGCTTTCTACTGAACCCTGAGTTTATTTTCTTAAGATAAGGGAAGTACATATTTATCAACTCCTTCTCTGACATCATCAATCTCTTGTCGCCTTCTTCTAGATAATTCCCTACATAAACCACTCGTTTCTTGCCATAGTTCTTCTTGTCCATAAAATTCGTGTGTTCTACCACCACAAGAAATGGCCAGTCCTTCTCCAAAACGTTTAACCAGTAGGATTCCATTAGTGGCTTCTCTAATTCCAGTATCAGTGTCTGACCCCACAAATAATCTACCTTCGGCCAGGCCACCTCTCTTCCTATAATCTTGTCTACCAATGACGCTGGTACTGTTAGAACTACCTGATCAAATTCCATCCCGTTAACTACCCATCCCCTTTTTTCCCCTCTCCCTATTTTCTCCACTCTTTCTCCCATTCTTACTTCTCCTCCCTTTTCTACTATGTATTTCACACATTTCTCCGCCAACTCTTGGAACCCTCCTTCAAAGTATCCCAAAGCCTTTGTTCTCTTTACAATTCTTGCCCAAAACCAAGTCATGTTTACCTGATCTACATGTTTGCCAAACTTGGCAGATAGTAGCGGCTTCCAGATCTTTTTATATCCCTCTTGGCCCACTAGTTCAGGTAGTCTCACCGTTACCCTCTCTTTTTCTAAACTCATTCCCTGCCTCATGTTTAGTACTTTTAAGTATCCCAATCCTACAGCCATTCTTATCTTCCCCCAAAGCGACAACTCAGGATTAAGTAATAGACTCAGTGGTGTGTCCAGCTGACTCAATCGCCCGCCTTTTGATACGCTCGTTTCCGGGGTTTCGAAAATTACCTCGGCTCCCACTTTCTTCGCCAAGTCAATGACTTCTCGATCGTTGGCAAAAATATGATGATAGAACTTTTCTAATCTCCACTTCCATCCTTTACTTCTAAATCCCGTTGCCAGTCCACCCGGTTCTTTATTTGCTTCGAAGATAACTACTAACACCCCTTGATCTATCAGCTCAACTCCCGCTGCTAGCCCGGTAAACCCAGCTCCGACTATTGCTACTTTTTTCATCTTAATCACATAATCCCCGGCACAAATCTAAACCGAGTTTTCTTAACATACTTTCTATAATCGCCATCATTGATCAAATGTCTCTCCTCAGTTATCGCTCTTAAATAATAGACTATTGTCCAACCAGCTAGTGACAGTACTGCACCAACCGAAAAAGTCGGTAGAGCCATGATCCACCAGGCACTTACCTTCCCAATATAGGCAGGGTGTCTTACAATTCGGTATGCCCCACTGGTAACGATCCCTCTGTTAGTCAAATTAGATGCCTTTGGTCCCAGTGAGAAACTCGCCCAAAGATATAGGCAAAGTAATAGAAGAACAGCCACCTTGGCCGCAATGTCCACCAACTCATTGCTAAAGAAGAAACGATCACTCGAATACCAACTCAAATACTGCCCAGTAACACCACTAAATGGCGGATAGCTGGCCAATGCCACCACCCAGCCCAACAAGGTAGGTTCAACAGATTTAACAACATTCTTAAGTGCCTTGAACTCAACCAGGTATCCAAAGCAAAATACTAGTGTGTCTAAAACAAAAATGCTCGATAACAAAAAGAGATAATCCTCCCTGAATTCAAAACTAAAGCCCATCGAATTCCACTTCTCCCAATATCTAAGCACTCCCTGCCAATTGCCAAAAAGGAAATTCAACATCAAGGGGACGTAAAAGACTTTTACTAGTGTGAACAAAACAATCTTCTTGTACTCTGAATCAAGCCTAAATTTCTTCCTTGTTTTTCCTGGTAGAAAAGAAACAGAAAAGGAAACAAAAACTCTCAAAAGATCCCTGACTGCCTTTATTAGTTCTTGAGGCTTATGTTTGTCCTCCTTCTCGCTAAACAAGAGAAAAGGAAATCCACCAACAACATAACTAATATATAAAACCCTCAGTACAACAACCGTCTCTTCGCGCAGCAAATTAATGTAGTAGTTATGGTGTGTGTAAAGGAAAAAAGCCAAAGAATAAACCAATATTCCAGATAAGTATCTCTCCACCGATAATCTAAGATTCCTTCGACTAAGCACTACTGCATTCTACATCAAGCCTAAAGCGCTAATAGTACTCCGAGTAATATCATCACTACTCCTCCACCTAAAGCACCCAGTGTCGGTAGCCCTATTCCTGCCTCAGGAAGCTGTACTGGCGTCGGCGTCGCTGTTGCCCTTGGAGTCGGTGTATTTGTTGGCGCACCTGGTACTGTCGGAGTAGGGGTCGCAGTTGGCGCACCCGCCGGTCTGGTTGGCGTCGGCGTCGCTGTTGGGCCAGATGTCGGAGTAGGGATCGCAGTCGGTGTTGGTGTGGCTGTCGGAGTCACACCTACCAAAGTCAAATTCTCTTCACACACATTCCCCCACTGTAGTGTCGCATCTGCTTCATCATCGTCTTGGCCGTTGCAAACGCCACCTCCTCCATGACCATCTGGGAAACAGCCCGGATCGGCAGCTCCCGCGGTACAGTCAATCTTACCGTCGTTATCATTATCTATTCCGTCACTACACTCGGGAAGATAGACATCTAGTTCTGAGTCATCTTCTGGATTACACGCTCCTCCACCGCCTCTTCCATCTGGGAAACAGCCCGGATCGGCAGCTCCCGCGGTACAGTCAATCTTACCGTCGTTATCATTATCTATTCCGTCACTACACTCGGGAAGATAGACATCTAGTTCTGAGTCATCTTCTGGATTACACGCTCCTCCACCGCCTCTTCCATCTGGGAAACAGCCAGGATCCTCTGCTCCTACAGTACAATCAATCTTACTGTCTCCGTCATTATCTATCCCATCTCGACACTCGGGAATTAGCTCGGTACAGGATAGCTCCAGAGTTACTTTCAAATCATTTCTGATGCGACAATCCGTCCTGGGATTATTATCTCCGGTTACTAAGGCAGTAATCGTGTGACTATCCAGACTTGAATCCAACAAGTCAGACACCGCCGCACTCAAATCCATCAAGATCGCTCCAGAGGGATTCCCGGCTGCAGTATTTCTTGTTCCCGGCGCTTCACAGGTACCTCCGCCGTAACAAACCTGCGTATTTTGGCGACTCCTCTGTCTTGTCCCCACCACTTTCGTCCAGTCCCACGCATCACCCAAAGCCAGCCCTGCACCTGCCAACGACTTGTCCCCGCCAGAGAATATCTTGTTGTCAACCAAGAGATACAAGACGTCATCATATACCCAACCCGAAGGAATCGGAGGGACCGATTCTATTCTCCCACCTAGTATCGTACAGTTTCCAAAACTCACCTCAGAAGTGGCATAACCTGCCGCATACCCATCCCTTTGCTCTCCCGTCCAGGTACATTCATTTGACATCTTAGAAATAATCAGTTCTCTCGTTGCACTTTGTGTTGCTTCAGTAAATGCTGCTGGCTTACTCTCAGGAGCCGTCGGGGCAATCGACTCCTCCGTTGTTGTTAATCTTGGTAGTACAAAAACTATTCCCAAAACCACACCCACTGCCACCAAGGTAAATAGAATAACCGCTAGTAAAGTCTTGTTTTTCATTTTAGTTTTAATCTTCGTATCCGTATGCACCCATCTGTGCCTCTATATTAAATGTTTCAAAGGTTGTCGGTGTATATTCAACGTAGAACTCTCCTTGCTCATTCTTTGTTGTCGACTCTCTCCAGTCCCCATCGTTAACTCTGAATCTTGCCACAGAGGCCGTCCCATCCACAGGTTTGACCGCCAATCTAATTGCTTCTCCCGTCGTCGTATTCGTTGCCACCTGCTCCGCCGTCCCTTTCGTCCAAGTTGTATTGTTTTTCCAGTAAAGAACTACCCCCGTACATGCTAGCAACTCCTCTTGAGTCGGAGTAGTTGCCACTTGATTTACTTCATTTTCATCTTCGGGATTACACGCTCCTCCGCCTCCGTTGTTATCAGGGAAACAACCCGGGTCTGCCACCCCTGTCAAACAGTCAATCTTCCCATCTCCGTCATTATCTCTCCCGTCCCGACAAGCCGGCACCAAGGATGCCCTCGATTGAAGATCTGCATTTTGTTGCCTAGTTTGCTCCGAAATATATAGTGTCCCTCCTGTCGCCGCGCCAACCAACAAAACCAAGGCCGCTATCCCTGCCACCAGGCCAGTCTTGCCCCCCTTTTTCTTCATTGTCACTTCCCCGGCCCCTCCTCCTGAAGAAACTGACGACAAACCAGTCACCGCTTCATCTTGAGGCATAGAAGGTAGAGCTACAGGTATTGTCGTCGTTGATATTTGCAGCCCACCAACTTCTGGTAATGGCGGTGGGGGTGATTCGGGTTCCGCCAGCGGTCCAGGTAGACCAGTATCCGCAAATGAGTTGGGAACAGAAACATCAGGAACGGGAACCTGTGTTGTCGGTAAGGAAGGCAATTTGGGCAGTGGTGGCAAACTAGCCATACCAGGAGTCGATACTGTTGGTGCTTGAGCTGTCGCACCCGTCCACGGCAAATCACCGTGTCTCACTTGGTCGTCCAAACCATCGTTTGGAAGTGTTGTTGTTTGTTGGTTGTCTTGGGCAGCTGGATCCATCGTATTTCTAACCCGAAAACGGGTCTCTACATCTCATGATAGGTATTTCATTTGTAAACGTCAACAGTTTGATTACTCTGATAATTTTACTGAGAATGATACGTTACAATCTGACGAATGTTTCCAGCCCTCCGCGGCCTCGGGTTGACTTTCTGGCGCTGTTGGAGCAATCAATGTCGGTACTGCCACCCTTAGGGCCACTGCAATTACCACACCAGCCACCAGAAGCAGGCCAAAAGAGGTCAAGATCATCTTTAATCGTCCTTTTTTAAGTTTATTTTTCATTTTTTAGTTAGGTTTCTATATAATTCTGCCCTTACCTCAAACTTCATACTCGTCCCTTTCTTGCTAACAGATGTACTCTCAATAGGTGAAGGAATCGTGTAGTCAAGGTAGAACTCGCCCTGTTCATTAACCAAGGCAGTCTCTACTGGCTCTACCTTCTTTGTTTTTAGTGTCTTATCATTATCGATAAAGAACCGTGCCTTGTCCCATCTGGTGATCTTCCCCACCGGTTTTACCGCCAATCTAATAGTATCTCCAATCCGTATCCTGTCTACCAAGTCGCCCTTTTTTGTCTTCGTCCACGCCCCTCCCTGATTTACATAAAAATAGACATTAATGCAGTATTGAATCGGCGTCGGCGTTGGTATTGACACCTCTTCCGGAACGTAGCCCCCACCGCTTGACGTCGACCCGCCACCTGAAGGAGAGTCACCTCCATAATTGCCGAAAGTCCTTGGGACAGAACCAACGGTTCCACATGCTTCCTTTGCCCATTGCTCACAAGAATCAAATGTTGACAAACACGTCCTGTCATCAAACGAATCCCCGCTTTCACAAGAGACCGAACACGGACCTGGTCCCTTCTCACAACTTGATCCACCACCCCCTCCTCCTCCACTTGAGGTTGTTGATCCACCTCCCCCGCCCTGCCCCAAATACTTCTCTCTACATTCTTGGTTGCTGGTGTAAGTAGAATAAGTACCGTAGAACTCCCATTTACGTTCCTCGCATATCTCAGGACTAATCTCATTGCATCGTTTTTGTCCCTCTTGGCATTCCCCAGCGCTAGTATTCTGACAACGATCACCCATCGATGTATAACCTGATTTACAAGCATCACACACCTCACTTCCACCAGCAGTGTGACAAGAAGTACAATTCGTGATCTTGCATTCCCTCCCTCCTCCACCTCCACTATCCTTACAGCACTTACCTGAACTGCAGGTAGAGTATCCATCAAGACATCCAGAGCAGTAATTCAGACCATTCAGGTCAGCACGACACTTCAACCCTTTTTCTTGACACTGCACTCTGTAAGTCTCGTCACATCCCGATTTTGCCAACGACCTCGTCTCCTGACTCTTTGTCGCCAGCTGCCTACTCACATACACCACCCCTCCCGCCACCGCCAAAGCCGCCACCAATAATCCTGCCCCTACAAACATCATCCACGGCTTGGTTCGTCCAAACAACTTCCTCTCCATATCTTTCATACTACTACTACTTTTAAATCTTCAAGTAATAAATCTGCCAAGCTATTCCGCCAAAGAATAGGCCCACTCCCAACGCCAATATGGCAATCGTCAGCGATATCACCCCGGGTTCCGGTATCCCACTCCCCGTTGCCGGCATTGTTGACCTTGGTGTACCCGAAGGCGACGCACTCGGTGTACTCGTCGGCGTCGCCGAAGGCGTTGCCGTGAAGGCGGGCAGTCCCCCCTGTCCCGACGGTTGAGCTGCCAAGACGGTAAACAATCGAGTAATTCGTTGTACTACTCCTTGTGTGTCCGTATACTCCACCACTACCGTGTGTTGCCCCGTCTCTAACCGACTCGGCGGTGTCCAGCCCACCACTCCATCTGAATCTATTGTTACTTCTGTCGTCTGCGGCGTTGAATTTACCGTTATCTTTACCTTTGTTCCTGTTGGCCCCTGAATTCGTATCTCCGGAGAGCTCGTAGCAATACTTTCTCCACTCACTCCCGGATTCAGTAGCTTAACGGAAAGCGTCGCCTCGGCCGCTTGACTCAAGTCTGCCAGCTCACCAAAGCCACCCCCTGTCTGTCCTGCCCCGACTAAATCGGACTCTTTGACTGTCAAGACCCCAGTCAGTGACTCTACCCCCGGATTGGCTGAGTCTTCAAATGGATAATCGCCCACCGCCGGCGGCGAGGTGAATGTTGCATTGCCCCCACCACTGATTAAGCCAGTGTCGAATGAATTGTCCTTTGCCGTTACCGAATGTGGTACTCCGTCTTTATTTATCACCGTCACAATCTCCCCCGGGATTACTTCCAGTCTATTTGCCGACAAGCCATTATCCTGGATCTCAACAGTCTTCCCCTGTAGTTGTACATCTGCTCCTGTTTGTAAGTCTAGGTTCTGCCCTAAAGCGATATCTGGCACCGGTGTATCGTTGTTCGTCGTCACGGTTGCCGTTGCCGTTCCTAGATCCGCTCCCTGTGCCAGTATTGATAGCACTTCTGTTTCTTTGTTGTATCCCAAATACCCGGCCAGATCTACCGTTCTTACTAGTGATAATGTCAGCGTCCAGGCCCCTGTTGTCCTCGTCAAGGAAGATAGGGGTGCCCCTCCGGGGATGTCAACATAAACAATGACTCCTGGGGCCGATTGCCCTGAAGAGAGTAATACTTTTCCATTAATGACATCGACTTCGGGTTTCTCTGCTATCACCCCTCCCGTTTTTATTTCATATGGCTCTTCTGTCCCACTACTGCCATAAGTCTTTGAACCCGATCCTAGCTTGACGTAATATTTAGTGTTTGGTTTCAATCCCTTCACTGTTATGTAATGAGTTGTGTACATTTCTGAGCTCCCCGACAACTGGTCTCGGTCGTCACTCAGAGTCCTGTTTAAGCTACCCTTTTCTTCGCCATATCTAATAAATCCTGTTACTTTTGTGTCACTTATCCACGAAACGGTAAATGAATCCTCCTTCACATTAGTTGTCTTTACACTTCTTGGCGTCGAAGTTGGCCCGGCCCTAGTGAGCAAACCTTGGCTTTGTCCCACCAAAAACAGTGCCGCAATCAGACCGCCAAGCAACAACACCACTCCTAAGATGGCCGGCATACGCCTCGACATTAAATCCCCCAATTCTAGTTTCATAAATGGTCTACCTTTAGTTTTACTATAATTTCACACCTCATTGCACTGTCCCTATTTCACCCGAAGGCGTTGCCGTCTCCTCTTTGGGAACCGCTTCGGGTTCTGTCTCAATCAGTATCGCTTCTGGTTCAGGACTAGTCTCTCCCTCCCCGAGCAAAAAACGGGGCGTCAAAGTATCTAGATATTCTTCACTGAATTGCCTTCTATTATTTAAGTCACTTATGATCGTTGCCTCTATTTCTGGATCCAACGACTTAATCTGTTCCTGTAGCACCTCGGGGACAGTCGTCTTTACCAGCGCTCTGTAAACATCAAAGACTACCCAACTTCCTACCGCCAATAGAGTAAACAGGCCAATGACCAAAACATTCATTGAAGCAGATGTTTTTTTCTTCACTTCTTTTCCGGTAAATAATAGATTGTCGCCTTACCTTCTGCCATCAAAGTGAAATTTTCTTTCTGTGATGTCTCTGCCCCTTTTATCGATAATTGAGTTATCATTACCCCCCTCTCCATTTTCTCCAGTAAGCTGATGAAACTCCTTATTTGTTCCTGGCTACCCCCCGCAGCAAAACTAAAAACCACAAATTGTTCCCCCTCAGATTTACCTGCGGTTTTGATGATTGTCGTTTTCTCGCCGACTAAAGGAGACTCTTGAATATTTAAAGAAGTGATATAGGCTTCTGACTCAATCGAGATTGCCTCGATTTGTCTGGCCAATCTATCGACATCCGGTCGTTTGGGAATGGCCTCATCCAACTGATCATTGAGTCTCTCTCCATAGATTGTCAGGTTGTCTTGGGCTATGGCCAGTTGTTGAATCTTGCTATCAAGTTTACCGTTGACCAGTTTTTGATCATCAATTTTTCGCACCAAGGTCGAGACTGTAGAAAGCGTTGGTCTAATCGCAAAGAAAATAAAAAAAGCTACCGTAAAAATGGATAGTATTACTTGTAAGGAGGCCTGGAGAACTGGCTCGCGTTCATAAATCCGCTGCACATTCTTTAAGTAACCTTCATACAAGCCCGAAGCTTTAAATGTCGCCATCTTTAAGTCCTTTTTCATTTGCTAATTTTGCCGTAATCGTAAAAACAACCCCACCCTCCTCGGGATCAAACTCAATCTCGTCCGACTCCAAGCTTTGAATATCATTTAGCTCACTCAGCGACCTTAATAGTTGAGAAAACCCCGCCTCTGATCCGGCAATTCCTTTTAATACAACCTGGTTCTTACCTAATTCTATGTTTTTGTACCTAGTGTCTATGGGTGTCAATTCCACCAACTCTAACCATCTCTTCCCCACTCCCACCCCTTCTCTATTCATCATTCCAACCACTCCTGCCTTGGTCTGAAGCAATCGCATCTGTGTCTCTGTGTCAGCATAACTTTCTACTACCAACGTCTTTTGCTCAATCACCTCGTTCAAATCATTTAGATCTCGGTCCAGCTTGAAACGTGATAGAAAAGCCAAAATAACCACGAACTCAGTGATTACCACAATTGACTTTCCCGCGGTCAGAGTCCACCGCAGCACCTTGCCAACTAAACTTTTCTCAAACTCGTCCTGAGGAACTAGATTTATTTTCGCAAATGTCGCTTGGGCAGCCATGCCCTAATTATATCAAGTCATAGTGGAAACGCAGGCTCACTACCAATTCTCTATTTAGAAATCTTCTTTGGCACTTTCACCCCTTTTTTAGTCGTCTTCACCACTTTCTCTGCTACACTTGCCACCTCTTTCGGCAGCAACTTGTTCAATCTCGATTTCAATCTATTTGCTTTACCCTCATGAATTACGTGGCTTTTAGCCGCTCTGTCCAAGGCTGAAAAAGCCTGGTCAAGACTTTCTTTGTTTAGTGACAGTTTGAACCTTTTGACAGCCGAAGAAACCCGGGTTCTCACGACCTTATTTCGCTCTGCTCTCTTTTGGTCAACAATTAATTTCTTTTTTGCATGCTTTAGTATCGGCATAGACATATATTTTACCAGCTTGTGCCCAAAGCTGCAATCCTGGCATAATAGACTCACTCACTTATGGTTAAAACTTTCATCAAGCGCTCCCAAGCCATTCTCTCTCGCCAAAGTAGCAGCATCCTCTCCGCTGCCTTTGTTATTGCCTTCTCCTATCTTCTCTCTGCTGGTCTTGGCTTAATCAGAAACCGCCTTCTCGCCGCCCGTTTCTTTGGCGGACTCGAGTCCGACCTCGACGTCTACTTCGCTGCCTTTGTCATCCCCGACTCAGTCTTTCAGCTCCTTGTCGTTGGTGCCCTTTCCGCCGCTTTCATCCCCGTCTACAGCGAATATCTAAAGAAGGGCAACGATGAAGCCAACCGCCTCGTCAACGCCACCCTCAACTCTCTTCTTCTTCTCTTAACTGTCATTATCACCCTTCTCTTCATTTTCGCTAAACCAGTTAGTCAGACGATCTCTCACTTTCCCGGACGGGAAGCGCAGTTGATGGCTAACCTTATGCGCGTCATGCTCATTAGTCAACTCTTTTTTACCGTCAGCACTTTCCTCACCGGCATCCTTCAAAGTCATCAACGCTTTCTCATTCCCGCCATTGCTCCCCTCTTCTATAACTTTGGTATTATTCTTGGCATTATCTTTCTCACTCCAACTCTAGGCATTTACGGAGCCGGGGTTGGAGTCATTATTGGCAGCATTCTTCACATGCTTGTCCAGCTCCCCCTTAGCATTCGCCTTGGTTTTCGTTATCAGCCCATTCTCGATCCTGGGCATATTGGTGTTAAGACCATTCGTCATCTTATGATTCCCCGCACTGCTGCCCTTGCCGTCATCCAACTTGAGCGCTGGAATGCCGTCTTTGTCGCCTCTCTTTTCTCCGCCGGCTCCCTAACCGTCTTTAACTTTGCCCGTCAGCTCTATTCCCTCCCGATTAGTCTTTTTGGCATTTCTCTTGGTCAGGCATCCTTCCCTACTCTTTCTTCACAAGTTGCCGACAAGGACTATCAGCAATTCAAAACGACCCTTAGCCACTCTCTGCTTCAAATTCTCTTCTTCTCTCTTCCGGCTACCGCCCTGCTTTTAGTCCTTCGTCTTCCCATAGTTCGCCTCACCTTTGGCTCACGTAATTTCCCTTGGGAAGCCACTCTTGAGACCAGCCGCGTTCTTGCTCTCCTCACCCTATCCATCGCCCCCCAAGCCATTTCCCACGTTTTAGTCCGCTCTTTTTATGCCCTTCACAATACCAAAACCCCTTTCTTCATCAGTCTTGTCACCGTCATTATCCATCTCGCCTTAAGCTATCTCCTCGCCGTTGTCTTTAAGACCGGCATTCAAGGTCTGGCCATCGGCACCAGTATCGCCAATACTTTAAGTGTTTTTTTTCTCATTGCCCTTCTTCAAAAACAATTAGGTCGTCTCTACATCTATCTCGACTCTCTTAAAATGATTCTCGCCACCATCTTTACCGGCGTCTTTCTCTGGGGTCCAATGCGCCTTCTCGACCAATTTGTCTTCGACACTACCCACACCCTCCCTCTCCTTTTTCTTACTTCTATTGCTTCAATCATTGGACTCTTAGTCTATTTTTCTCTAAGCTTCTTTCTCAAAATTCCCCAACTAGAAACTGTTGGCAAACTCCTTACCAAGGTCGGCAACTGGCGCTCCATTCTCAAGTCCACCGACGAAGTGATCGAGACCCATCCCGGTAATGGCTCACAGTAATCCCCTTTTGTCGTCTTTATGGGGTAAAATGTCCGAGTGAATCAATCTAACATTCGTAATTTCAGTATCATTGCCCATATCGATCATGGCAAGACTACTCTCACTGACCGTCTTCTTGAGCAGACCCATACCGTCTCAAAGCGAGACCTCAAGCAGCGACTTCTTGACAGCAACCCCATCGAACAGGAGCGCGGTATCACCATTAAGCTTGCTCCCGTCACTCTAGATTTCCCCTACAAAGGCCAAGATTATCAACTCAATCTCATTGATACCCCCGGTCACATCGACTTTAACTATGAGGTAGAACGGAGCCTCGCCGCCTGCGAAGGCGCCCTCCTTCTCATCGATGCCACCAAAGGCATCCAAGCCCAGACTTTGGCCAACCTAAGACTTGCTGAGGCCCAGAAACTTAAAGTTATCCCCATCATCAACAAAATCGACGCCGATCTGGCCGAGCCGGAGAAAACCGAGGAATCTCTTAAAAGTCTCTTTCCCGATCTCGACCATTTTATCCATATCTCAGCTAAAACCGGCCAAAATGTCGAGCAGATTCTTTCTGCTGTTATTGATCAAATCCCCGCTCCCTCCAGTCATTCTGTCCGACCCCTCAGAGCTCTTGTCTTCAATTCCTTTTTCCATCCCCATCTCGGGGTCGTTGCCTTTATTCGTGTTATCGACGGCCAACTCGACCATCTATCAAGACTCAAGTTTCTGGCTACCCATAAAGAAATCGTCCCCAAACAAATCGGTATATTTAGGCCCGGTATGACGCAAACCCAAAGTCTACAAACCGGTCAGGTCGGCTATATTGCCACTGGGCTCAAAAGCCTTGAGGACGTCCAAGTAGGTGACACGATCACCACCGTCTCCTCTCCAGACGTATCCGCACTCCCCGGCTATCGCCAAATCCGCCCCAATGTCTATCTTGAGATCTATCCCCTCGACACTGTCGATTACCAATTGCTTCTCGACGCCATCGCCAAGCTGAAACTTTCCGATGCCGCTCTCACCTATACCCCGACAAGCTCTCCTGCTATGGGTAACGGCGTTAGAGTCGGCTTCCTGGGCCTCCTCCATGCTGACGTTATCAAAGAACGCCTCGAGCGCGAATTTGAATTGCAGGTTACATATACTGCCCCCTCGGTTGAATATGAACTTGATCTTATTTCCGGGGAAACCATCCGCATCAATCGCGCCACCGACTACCCTGACCCAGCCACCATAAAAGACGCCCGGGAGCCAGTTAGCCTCGTCACTCTTCTCACTCCCGCTACCTATGTCGGCCCCCTCATCCAAGTTCTTGAAAGCAAACGCGGTACCCTAATCGATACCCGCTATCTTCCCCACTCAGTGGAGCTTTCTTACACCATCCCCCTCATCGAAGTCATCACTGGCCTCCAAGATGCCATTAAATCCGTCTCTCAGGGCTTCGCCACGTTTGACTATCAGCCCTATGACTATCAAACAGTCAAATTGATTAAACTCGACGTTTATCTCAACAAAGAGAAAATCGAGCCCCTCTCCACTCTCGTTGTTACCCAAAATGCCGAAAGTTTGGCTCGTCGCCTGGCCGCCCACCTCAAGGAAGCTGTCCCCCGCCACCAGTTTGAGATCCCAATCCAAGTCGCCATTGGTGGTAGCATTATCGCCCGGGAAACCGTCAAATCCTTCAGAAAAGACGTCACTGCCAAGCTTTACGGAGGAGACAATACTAGGCGTACCAAGCTCCTAGAAAAGCAGAAAAAAGGCAAAAAACGCATGAAGTCCTTCGGCTCCGTCAACATTCCTCCCGAGGCCTTCAAAATCCCCTTCTGAGGCCAGACAACTTGACAAAAAGCCCCATAACGTGATACAGTAACGTCAGTTACACCTCTCGCACCTTATCCAGTTTAAAGGAGCAATCAAATGTTCTCAAAAATTCACGAACTCTGGTTCGAATTCCTTTATCGTTTCTTCCCCCACGCCGTCAACGCCGCCTCCAAGAAAGACCTGAAGGACTATTTCCGCCAGCAGGAGGAAGAGCGTCTCCTCCGCGAGGAGGAAGACCGTCAATACGAGCTTGAGTATCAGACCCACTTGGCGGAAGAAGAGGTCGCCTATCAGGCCATGTTCGATGACTCTCAGGCCGAGCCATCCCATCTTTCGGATGCCGACCTCTGGGATCTGTACATCAAAGAGAATCAGGAAGAAATCGCACGCATCAATGCCGAAATGGAAGAGGCCTTCGGCGAAATGCTCGACGAATGGCTGGCTGATCAGGCAGCCCAAGACGAAGCCGACGCCGAGGCAGCCTGGGATGACTATTACTGGGACAAGTACGCCGACGATGTGCCCTATGACCCTGAAGAAGAGGGTGATGACGATTATCCTCTAACCCACGTCTACTACGGTGATGGAGAGGGTGGACCCGACTACTGGGAATAACCAGATTTTTTCAAAAGGCGACCTTAACCGGTCGCCTTTTCCACCTTATAATAGTTGACACAACCTCACTTTCATGCTTAAATATCCTTCTCGCTCATTTTCCATCACCTGGAGGAATTATGACCAATTTTCATATCGCGAATGCCAAGCTCCAGTCAGTTCGTCGTGGCAATTCGCCTTTTTCAGTTCTGGTTCAATATGATCAGTATTTGGCTGATCGCCTGGTTGACGATCAAGATCTCGAACAACAAAGACGAATTGACCTTTTTTGGTTCGACCAAGACGACCGTGATTGGGAGGATTGGGACGGTTACAACTATCCTGATGACATTTGGGACGACGGCGATTGGGATGACGATGACTGGGACCCCGTCGACAATACCGTCAAAGACGACTGGAGCGACGACTATGAAGAGGACGACCATGACAACATAGACGTTTGGGACGACTATTATTACGAGAATCGAGAAGATCGTGATCCCTACCCTCGCGAACTCAAGGTCGTCGCCGATCAAGACGACGAAGCCTACGGAGCTTGGGAAGTACTTAGCGTCATCATAGACGAAGAAGACAATGACTACTGGGATAATCTCATCTTTGATGAGTCTCCAGACGGCCTTTGGAGTAGTTAATACTCACACCCCGGCACCTGCCTATTACAGACCCCCTCTCAAAGGGGGTTTCCTGGTACATAATAACTGGTATCTCACCTTCTACCTCAACACCAACTATTTAGCTGCTGATCCTCAATCAGACATCCTTACCCAAATTTTTTCCGATGGCCACGAACTGGGTTTTCACACCAGTGATCATCAGAAGTTTGGTTGGATCTCCACCGCTGCCCTCTATCAAGACCTCCTTGACTTCGAGCATTTCATTCAAAATCAAACCGGAAGAGATGATTATCGCGTTCGTTCAATGCGTCCCCCCTACGGATATTGGGATTGGAACTGGATCAACTTAAGCGCTAAAGCTAATATTCCCACAATCCTCTGGAACTACTACAACGAGGATCCGGTTGACCCCAAGATCGAGATCCCAAGAGCCCTTGATTCCGGTCAGTCCTCCGTCGTCCTTCTCCACACCCGTCCCGAATGTGTCACTTGGCTCAAAGACAATCAATCGATGCTAAACGACTTAATCTCACAAGGTCACCAATCCATAACCACAGTTGGTTCGCTGGCCCATCAAGGTAAAAAGATCGACCTTCTCGGCTACCCATCAACCAACGCTCCATTTTCATAGTGCCCCCGTGCATTCCAGGCATGCACTCCCAATGCTCCGGCGGCAAACGCCCCCGACATCTGTTCTTCTATTTTTTCTGGTGTCTCTAGTGGCCAGTAGGCTTGTATCCATGGATTAACAAACCCCTCTAAGTTGCCCCCCTTTCTTAGTTTTTCGAGAGCCAAAGTTGTTCTAGTAAACAGGTGTTGATATGGATCAACCCTGATTCCCCTCATATATAGATCTGGATATAGCATTGGGCACAACCCATCCAACAATAGCGCTAATCTCTGTACATCTTGTCCTACTCCTCCATCTGACTGTGTCTCAGAAGCCGTTATCGACCATTCCAAAAAATCTGCAGTCAGTAAGACTCCAGTGCCCGCCAGTACTTCTTTAACCGCGGACAAAATCCTTGCAATATTTTCCACTCGATATTCCAGCTCCAAATCCAGTCTCGCTTGTGGGTATCGAATATAGTCCAGCTGTATCTCATCTATTCCAAATCCTGCCGCCGCTTTCGCTATCGCCGCATTGTATTCGGCGATTTTGGGGTTACTTGGATCAAGCCAGATATTCCCCGAGCTATTCGTCACCACCCCCCCGCCGTCTCTTAGTGCAATACGCCTATCCATCTCCACCAGCCGACTATCGCTCATCACCACTTGTCTACCCACAACATAAATCCCTCTCTCCTTTGCCCACCCCAAGAGCCAAGCCAGATTTTCGGGATCATCCAACCAGTCATTCTTGGGATTCTTTAATTCATGTTCAAATGGCACATTAACTCTACCTGACTCACTTTTGATATCTACCACTAGGGTATTAGCCCCCAAGGCTCCCATTCCTTCCAAAGTACTCTTTACTTCCTCTAATCTAGAAACCCGCTCATATGGCATATAGATCCCCCTCACTTGCGTCGGTCTAATCCCTTCCGGTGTCGCCGTCATCTCTGGCGTTACTGTCGCAGTCAGGGAGGAGACTACTGTCTCTGTCGCCGTCTCTGTCGTTATCGGCACGTTTGTCGCCGTCTGCGTTGCCATCTCAGTTTCTGTCACTATTGCGGTCGTACTCGGAGTGCTCGTCTCTGGTTGAGCCGTTGGCATAGGTTGCTCTGTTCCTCTCTCTGTTTCTCTCACTCTACATCCCGCCATAAATAACGCCGCCCAAAGCCCTGTCTTCAGTGCCTCTCTTCTGTTCATTTTTAGTAGTATACAAATCTGTCAATAGCTCAAAAGCTTAGTTCCAACATCGCCGCACTATTTGCCTTCATATACTCGGTCGTTACCCATTCCGCCGAGGTTGTTGCTACTTGGGTTGTTCTGGTTGCCCCCATAAAGTCGGTTCTTTTGTAGGTAAAGTTACCACTGGGAAGTCCCTCAAATCTAATCGGCACCGCCTCTTCGTGTGTCACCTTTGGATCATAGTTAATTAACAACGTTTGAATGGCGCCATTTTTTTCCGCCGCAATTCCCTTCACCCAACTGCCTTCCCCTGCCAAAGATACTCGATTCTCTCCCAAGGTATTAAGTAACTCGAGCGCCCTAAATCGAGGTTTCTTAACAGGTGCCCCCCATTTCTCATGGGTCAATAGCCCCCATCGTCCCCAATATTGTTCCGTACCCGGTCCATCCTTGATCTCAAATACAAACCCTCGACTAATCCGGCCCATCATTACCCTTGATGCCGCCAAAGTATGTATTGCTCCAAAAGATCCGTCATAGCCCTTGTCGTTATTACTGTTATGTCCCCACTCGGTGATCATAAGCTCTAAGTCAGCCTTCTCTGGGTGATCGTCCAACCATTTATATATCTGGTTCCAGTCATCCTCAAATTGCTCCAAATTGGTGTCATATCGATGCCAGGAATAGAAATCGAGTTTCAAATTATTACTCACCGCAAACTTAAGGAAGCTATCTACCCAGTTTTTGTACAATGCCGTCGTCGCCGGACCACCCAACTTAAACGGATTTACATTTGTAGCTCGCGCTACCGCCTGCGCTGTGTGTAAATACAAGGTTAAGTAATTCTTGTCGGTATATGTCTTAAACCCGCCGAACAAATCCGGTTCATTCCACACTTCGTAATACACATCCGCAATATTCATTCCCGCTCGACCACTGTAGTGCTGCACCGTTTCTTTTACTAATTGCTCCCATTCCCCCCACTCACGGGGTAAATCAACTATGTCGCCGCGTGATATTGCCAAGGGCATGTACGACAGTGCCAAGAATGGTTTGGCTCCCGACTTTAAGATATCCCCCACCACGGCATCCAACTTTGTCCAGCTGTAAGTCAGTCTCCCATCCCCCCCTCGACTCACAATCTCGTATCCATCATACAAATGATCCAGTCGCACATACTCCGTTTTCAGTTGTTTGATCTCATTTGTCACATCATCAATCATCGGGCTACTCAACTCTTCCCCACCCTGAGCCAAGTTTCTCCAAGGGTGAGGCAAGGGTCCAAGTACCGCACTCACATCCACCACAATATTGGCCGGCACTCCTCCTGCCCTACCCAAGTATCGCACCGCCTCGGGAACCGCAATCAAAATAATCGGCAAAGCCAAAATAATGACCAACAAGGGGATCAATTTCTTTATCTCTTTTCTCAGCAACATATCTTGAGCATAACAAAAAATCAAGATCCTTTAGGGCTGGTTTATAACCAGCTATAGTGAACACCTGGATCACTATAGCGCCAGTTATAACAGGAAGCGCAGTTGAGTCAGGAAAGTAACGAAGTTACCCTGAACGAAACAGCAATGTTATCACTCTTGACACTCGACTGCTAATGAGCTAACGTACTCCTATGCTTACCGATCGCCAAATCCAAATCATCAAAGCCATCGTCGAAGAATATACCGATACCGGTGAAGCCGTTGGCTCTCAAACTCTTGATAGCAAATATCGCCTTGGAGTCTCCCCCGCCACCATTAGAAACGAAATGAGTGAACTCGAAGAAAAAGGCTACTTAAGTAAGTCCCATTCCTCCGCTGGTCGTATTCCTACCTCTACTGCCATTAAATTCTATGTCAACGAACTCCTCAAAGAACGCGACCTCTCCGTTGCCGAAGAAGTTGCTATCAAGCAACGCGTTTGGGACCATCGTTTTGACAGTCGGGATCTTCTCCGTGAAGCCACCAAAGTTCTCTCCGAACGTACCAAGTCTCTCTCCCTCGCCAGTATCGACAACGGCGACGTCTATCACGCCGGCTATAGTAACCTTCTCAATACTTCCGAGTTCTACAATATCGATCTCTTCCGCGAGATCTTAATTCTTCTTGATGAACATCAACGTGTCACCGACCTTTTTCATCGGGCTTTAGGTGATGAACCCATCCATCTCCTCGTTGGCGATGAACTAGGTTACGCCCGTCTCCAACCCGTTAGCTGTCTCTTTGCCGATATCCAGATCGGCGGCCAACGTGGATCTCTTGGCATCATCGGCCCCAATCGTCAACAGTATGATCATATTATCCCCATGGTCCGCTATGTCGCTACTCTTATCAATCAACTCGCCCAAACCTCTTAACAATGACCAAAACCGACAAGATGGCTCCCGCCAATATCAAGAACAAACTCAAGTTCCAAGAGGATCGACTCAATAATATCGAGAATCAATTCAAGCGCGTCGTCGCCGACTATCAAAATCTAGAAAAAAGGCATGAAAAGCAAAGACTTGAGTATGTCAAATATGCCAATGAAGTCCTCCTGGACAAACTCCTCCCCATTATAGATGACCTCAAGCGTGCCCAGAGTCATCTCAAAGATAGTGGTCTTAAGCTTGTCTTAGATAACTTCCTCAAAACCCTTTCTTCTGAAGGAGTCACTCCCATCGATGCCCTTAGTCAGCCCTTCAATCCCGACACCATGGACTGTGTTCAGGTAGTCGAGGGACTAAAGGACCAAGTCACCAATGTCCTTACCGATGGTTATCTCTATCACGACAAAGTCCTTCGCCCCGCCCGCGTCGAAGTCGGTGGAACTGAAAGAGTATCAACAAATTAATATTTACTACCAAAACCCATGTCAAAAATAATCGGAATCGATCTCGGAACCACCAACTCTGCCGTTGCCGTCATGGAAGGTGGCACTGCCAAAATCATCCCCACCGCTGAAGGGCGTAACATCTACCCCTCCATCGTTAACCCGGTTAAAAATCTCGTCGGCGACCCCGCCAAGCGTCAGATGGTCCTCTCCCCTAAAGAAACCATCTATTCCGTCAAACGTCTCATGGGTCAAAAGTTTGACAGCCCTCAAACAAAAAAAACCCTCGAGATGACTCCCTATGAAGTAGTCAAAGATGACAAAGGCATGGCCGCCGTCAAAGTAGCTGACAAAACCTACACCCCCCAAGAAATCTCCGCCAAAATCCTCCAAAAAGCCAAGGCCGATGCCGAGGCATACTTGGGAACCGAAGTAAAAGAAGCTGTCATTACAGTCCCTGCCTATTTTGACGACTCCCAACGCCAAGCCACCAAGCAAGCCGGAGAGATCGCCGGTCTTGATGTTAAGCGCATCGTCAACGAACCAACCGCCGCTGCTCTCGCTTACGGCCTCGACAAAGGAAAAAACGAGATTATCGCCGTCTATGATCTGGGAGGTGGCACTTTTGATGTCAGTATTCTTGAGTTGGGGGACGGTGTCTTCGAGGTAAAAAGTACCAATGGTGACACCTTCCTTGGTGGTGATGACTTTGACCATCGAATCATCGACTATGTCGTCGCTGAGTTCAAAAAAGAAAATGGCGTTGACTTAAGTCAGGACAAACAAGCTCTCCAGCGCATCAAAGACTCTGCCGAGAAAGCCAAGATTGAACTCTCGGCAGCCACCGAAACCGAGATCAACCAACCCTTCATCACCCAAGGCGCCAACAACCAGCCTCTACACCTCACCATGAAGCTAACTCGGGCCAAACTCGAAGAGCTAGTGAGTGATCTCATCCAAAGAACCATCACCCCGTGTCAAAAAGCTCTTGATGACGCCAAGCTAAGCAAAGCCGATATCAAAGAAGTCATTCTCGTTGGTGGTATGACTCGTATGCCCAAAGTCCAGCAAGCCGTTGCCGACTTCTTTGGCAAGCAACCCAATAAATCGGTCAATCCCGATGAAGCAGTCGCTTTAGGCGCCGCTATTCAGGGTGGCATCATCGGTGGAGAAGTCAAAGACGTCCTCCTTCTCGATGTCACACCCCTCACCCTGGGACTCGAGACCTTGGGTGGAGTCAGGACTCCTTTAATTGAGAGAAATACCACCATCCCGACCACCAAATCTCAGGTCTTCAGCACCGCCTCTGACAACCAACCCCAAGTGGAGATCCATATCCTCCAAGGCGAGCGCCCCATGGCCAATGACAACAAGACCCTCGGTCGTTTTGTCCTCGATGGCATTCCCCCAGCTCAGCGAGGTATCCCTCAAATTGAGGTTGCCTTCGACATCGACGCCAACGGTATCCTTAATGTTAAAGCCACCGACAAGGGGACTGCTAAGGAACAAAAGATCACTATCAAAAACGCCACCAATCTCTCTGAAGAAGAAGTAGAAAAGATGCGTCAAGAAGCCGAAAAGCATGCCGAAGAAGACAAGAAAAAGAAAGAGTTTGTCGACAAGCGTAACGACATAGAGACCCTCATCTTCAGTACTAAGAAGACTCTCGAAGACGCTGGCGACAAATTCGATAAAACGGCTAAAGAAGAGATCGAGAAAGCTCTCAAAGATCTAGAAGAAGAGAAAAACAAAGACTCGGCTACCCTTGACTCCCTCGATGAAGTCTACAAAAAGGCTTCCGAGATCATTCAGGGGCATGCTGAGGCCCTCTACAAGGCTGCCACTCCCACCCCAGAACAAGGTGAATCCCCCAAATCTGAGGAGACCAAAACAGGAGAGGAAGATAAGACGCAAACCACCAAAGCCGAGGAAGGCGAAGTCGTCGAAGAATAGACTCTTGGCCATAAAACTAGAAAACTCCCTGGGTATCCCAGGGAGTTTTTACTATTTACCTACCCACCGCCATACTTTCCAACAGATCAGTCCTGTGACCATGAGAACTATTACATGAGCCGCTGTTCCAGCTATGGCACTAGACAGCCACCAACCTAGCCCTTGAGCCACCAGGCTACCATCAGAGCCAGATGGTATGGCCCAGAGGTTCAGCCAAACATTAATTAGACTAAAACCAATTACAAATCTAAGTACTCGTTTCAGAGGTGAGTCTAGAAGATACTTAGCCATAGGTGCCAACGTAGCTGTTAGGACAAATTGAGCCAATGATCCAGACCCATAAATGGCAATGATAGTCAGAGCAGATAACTCCATCAGAGTAGGTACTTTGATAGTTACATATGCCCCGAAGGTAGTTAGTCCTCCCCCACTCACACTAAGCCCTAGAACCAAAGCAGTCACTGCGTGACCTAGTTCATGGAAAAACAGCATTAGATTAAGAATAAATACGGTCAGGCTTACATAAAACCATTTTGTAAGACCGGTGACTCGCCTACCCACATACATATAAGCCAGCAGGCCAAACACCACTATCTGAAGAGGGAAAAACAGGCTCACAATCAGCGGGAATCCGAATATTAAAAGCTCAAAGTTCTCAGGCACCAAAATACCTCCGGTTCGATTTTTTAAGAACCCCCCCAGTTTATCTCAAACAGCTGATAACATCAAGATTCAGGCTTGACAAAACCCACTCCAAGACTTTCTAAGCTCATATATATTGACTATTGACAAACTATTTATTATAGTGATATATTATGCCTAACCTGGTTTACACCAGAATTTTTGTTCTTTCAAAGGAGATGTTTCATGGCTAACACCAATGGCAATGGCAATAAGGGCAACAATGGGCAGCGCAAGACCATCGCCCACGTCCAGGGCGGGAATCTCAAATTCGCCGTTGGCGCTCTCACCAGCGCGAAGGTCAAGTATGATCGCGACACCGGCGACCCTTTCATCGTTACGTATCTGGGGGGATACCCCACATACATCAACGATGCGGCGCTCGTTAAGTGGCTCAAGCCACTGATCGACGGCGTCAATGAGGATGTGGCGGTTCAGAGCGTCACGGACGCATGGAACGCCCAGGCCGACAAGGGCATGATGACCATCCTGGTCACCAAGCGCTCCGAAGACGGTCGCTCCGTTCACCGAAATCTGACCCTCGGTCAGGAAATCGTGATCGAGCCCAAGACGCAGCGCGAAGCTGAAGCCGAGGCCGCCCAGCCCGAATAGCCAGCCGAACATCCCCAAACACCCCCTCATCGAGGGGGTGTTTCCGTATCTATCTAGCACTCTATCCTCATTCCTGCTAAAATTTCCTCTTGTATGACAAGTAAAAGAGACTATTACGACATTCTTGGCCTCTCCAAAAAGGCTTCCCTAGATGAGATTAAAAAAGCCTACCGCAAAAAGGCTCTTGAGTTTCACCCCGATCGCAACAAAGCCGCTGACGCCGAGACTAAGTTCAAAGAAGTCAACGAAGCCTACGAAATCTTAAGTAACAAAGACAAGCGCTTCACCTATGACCAGTTTGGTCACACCGCCTTTGATCCCTCCGCTGGCGGCCCCTTCAGTCGTGGCACTGGTGGCCCGGGCAACTACACCTATTATACTTCCGGTTCCCCCGGTGATTTTGCTGACTTCTTTGGTGGCTTCTCTGACCCCTTCAATATCTTTGAAAGCTTCTTTGGTGGCTCCTCTTCCTTCCGCCGTGAGCCCCAAAAGCCCCACTACTCTCTTACTATTACTTTTGAAGAAGCAGCTTTAGGCGTTACCAAGACCATAGTCCATCAAGGTAAACAACATACGCTTAAAGTCCCGCCTGGTGCCGACGATGGCACCCGTATGCGCTATCCCGACTTTGATGTTAGCTTTGACGTCCGCCCCCATCGCCAGTTCAAGCGCGAAGGCTATGATATTTTTCTCGACTTTGACCTTCCTTTCACCATTGCAGCCTTAGGCGGCGACATTTCAGTCCCCTTACTAGGCGAAAAAAAAGAACTCAAGATCAAGATCCGCCCGGGGACCGAAGGCAATACTATGATCCGCCTCTCCGGTAAGGGTATTAAGTATCTTCAGACTAATCGTCACGGTGATTACTACATCCGTCTTCATATTCTTGTCCCCCAAAAACTAACCAAAAAACAAAAAGACCTTCTCAAAGAGTTGCAAAGAACCCTCTAAGTTGCTAAAATGCATGTCAGATTAAGACTTCTCAAGGTGGTGGCAAGTATTGTGCCGCCACTTTTGTTAACTAACATCAATATCAAATTAATTAACTCTTAAAGAACCTATGTCCGATACAATCATGGCCCGAACCGAATTTGCGGCCGCTTTAAATCAAATAGCTAACGAACGCGGCATCAGTGCCCAAACTATTCTTGACTCGATCAAGACCGCTCTTGTTGCCGCCTACCGAAAAGATTATCCCGACGAGTATCTTCAAGCCGAAGAAGAGGGTCTTCTCATCGAAGCTGGCGTCGATCAAGACACTGGTGAATTCAAAATCGTCACCGGTCCCGAAGGGGCTAAACCCAAGGATCAAAAAGACGTCACCCCTCCCGGTTTTGGTCGTATTGCCGCCATGACTGCCAAACAAGTTGTTATGCAATCCGTCCGCGAAGCCGAGAAAGTCGGTATCCTGGACGAATATCGTGGACGCATAGGCCAACTTCTTACTGGCATGGTTCTTCGCCTCGACGGCAAAAACGTCATCATCGACATCGGCCGTGGCCAAGGCTTCATGCCTCCCGAAGAACAAGTTCGTGGTGAATTTTACAAACCTACCACTCGTATTGCCGTTCTCATCGCCGACATCCGTGAAACTTTTAAGGGTGAAAGCATCATTGTTTCTCGCGCCGATCCCCGTCTGGTTTCGGAGCTTTTTGCTCGCGAAGTTCCCGAGGTTAGTAGCGGCGTCGTCATCGTCAAAGGTATTGCCAGAGAAGCAGGCGTCAGAACCAAGATTGCCGTCCAAAGTACCCAAGACGGTGTTGACCCCGTTGGTTCCTGTGTTGGTCAAAAAGGTGTCCGTGTTCAGGCCGTCATCAACGAATTAAACGGTGAACGCGTCGATATCATCCAATACTCCGAAGACCCTGTTAAATATCTCGCTGCCTCTCTCGCTCCGGCCGAGAACCTCAGTGTCGCACTTGATGAGAAAAACAAACTTGCCACCATTACTGTCCCCGAGGATCAACTCTCTCTTGCCATCGGTCGCGGTGGCCAGAATGTTAAACTTGCCGCTCGCTTAACTGGTTACAAGGTCAAAATCGAAGGTGGTAACAAGGCCACTGTTATTGTGACTGGCAACGAAGAACACGAAATCGATCTTCTCGATCTTGATCCCAAAGTCAGAAACAAACTCGTTGACGCTGGGATTCTCATGCTCGATCAACTCCTGGGTGATAACATTGACCGTCTTTCCGAAATCAAAGGCATTGGTCCTAAATCTCTAAAGGAGATCAAGACCAAACTCGAGGCCTATCAAAGTGCCCGACCTAAAGCCCCGGTCGTAGAGACTGTGAAGACGGAAGAATAATCTAGGGGTCCTCCTGCTAATCTTATTTTTGACATTACTTTTTTGGAACTTACATTTTTATTATGTCAACACGCCCCCCCATCATCACCATCCTCGGCCACGTCGACCATGGCAAGACTTCACTTCTTGACGCAATCCGTCATACCAGTGTTGCCGCTTCCGAGACTGGTGGTATTACCCAACACGTCGGCGCCTACCAAGTCGAGCACGCTAGCAACACTCTTACCTTCATTGATACTCCCGGTCACGCCGCTTTCTCTGCTATGCGCTCTCGTGGCGGCCAGATCGCCGACATCGCTGTTCTCGTCATTGCCGCTGATGATGGTGTCATGCCCCAAACTAAAGAATCTCTTGACCACATACATGACAGCAAAATCCCTTTTCTCGTTGCCATCACCAAAATCGATCTTCCCTCTGCCGACACACTTAAGATAAAGACTCAATTGGCCGAAAATAGCGTTCAGGTAGAAGGCTTTGGCGGCAATATTCCGGTTGTCGAAGTCAGTAGTAAGCAGAATTTAAATCTCGACAAACTCCTAGACACCCTTCTCTTGATGGCTGAGATGGAAGACATAAAAGCTGATCCTAAAGGCGTTTTAGAGGCCGTTGTCATCGAATCTCGTCTCGATCGCCACAAAGGCCCCCTTACTAATCTGATTGTCAAAAACGGCACCCTCAAAGTTTCCGATCAAGTCGTTGCTTTAGTTGATCCAAAGAATGGAAAACTTCTTACTGGCAAAGCCCGCTCTCTCACCGACTGGAAAGGCAACCAACTTAAGGAAGTGCTCCCCTCCACTCCCGTCCAACTACTTGGATTCACCAAGGTCCCTCCCGTCGGCAGCCTTATCACCCATCCCGATACCGTCAAAAAAATTGCTACCGAAAGTTTCCTAACCAAACTCGATCCTGCCACCAAAGGAGAAAAGACTAGTAATTTTCCCGTTATCTTAAAAGCCGACGTCGTCGGTACGCTTGAAGCCATTCTTGGTTCCCTTCCCCCCGAAGTCGAGGTCATCTCCGCCGGTTCAGGTCCCATCAATGAATCTGATATCCTCCTTGCTCTTACCACCAAGAGTACTGTCGTCGGCTTTCGCACTCCAACCCTGTCTTCCGCTAAAAAGCTCGCCGAGGTTGACCATATCGACATTTTCACCTATCAAACGATCTACGATCTTCTCGAAGATCTTCCCAAGCTAATTACTACCGCTGAGGCTCGTGCCTCATATGAACTGGAACTCGGGGAGATCCAAGTCCTCAAAATCTTTGACATCGCCGGTAAACAAATCATTGGTGCCCGCGTCCAATCGGGCAGCTTAAATCTCAACGATCAACTCCGCCTCCTCAAGAATGATCAGTCCGTTGCTGAAGCCAAAGTCGCCTCTCTTCGCCTAGGTAGACTCACGGTTGACAAAGTCAAGAAAGGTGACGAGTTTGGCCTTATTACTGATCCTGTTTTGGTTGTCTCTCCCAAAGATCGCCTCATCGCCTACAAGGTCATGAAGAAGGAGTAGTTTTTTAGCGCTCTTCTTGCTTTTTTCTTACATATAGGTTAATATGGATAAACCATGGACCAAGCTTTGTTTACCAAAATTAAAGATTTTCTTACCCCTGCCAATTCCGTCATCATTCTCCTTCCGGCGCAACCAGATGCCGATTCCCTTACTGCGGCGATTGCTCTTCATCTTTCTCTTAAGCAAGTCGGTAAGACCTCTACCATTGCCTCCTCTGACTTAGGTTCTGCTCCCCAAATCGAAGGCATCTCCGAAGTCAAGAAACAGATTGGTAACCAAAAGCTTGTCGTCTCTTTTGACTACAAAGAAGATAGTGTTGAAAATGTTTCCTATGATATTGATGAAGGCAATAAACGCTTTAATCTCATCATCCAGCCTCGCACTGGTCAACCTCCTCTCGACAAAGGTAGCGTCCAGTTCTCGTATTCCGGGGCGTCTGCTGACCTTGTCATCACCTTCGGCATCAACAGTCTCGAAGAACTCGGCAAAATCTACTCCGATGAAAAAGCCTTTCTTGATCAAGCCAAGTTAGTTAATATCGTCAACTCTCCCCGTCCCTCCACTTTTGCTGAAGTCAATATCTTAACCTCTGGCAAGTCATATGCCGAGACCATCGGTCTTTTGCTTAAATTCGCTCAATTCGCCCTTCCCGAGTCTGGCGCTACTCTCCTCTACCACCAGCTCAGCGACTCAACAGATAACTTCCAAAGTAATGACACCAACGCCGATACTTTTGAGCTCGCCGCCTATCTTCTTCGTCACAATGCCAAACGTCCCGCCACTCCAGCTCCTATGGTTCTCTCCCCTGATGGTCATCCTAGGCCGGCTCCTCAGATCTTCCGTCCTCAAGGTGGCAGTTTTCCACCTTCCCAAAAATCACCTTTTAATGGTGGCACCCCTACTTTTGTTCCCACTGATTGGCAAAAACCTAAGATCTTCAAGAGTGCTTTTCCAAGCCCCGTCGCTCCTCCTCAAACCACCCTCTCCACTCCTTCTGGCCAACTTAAATAATTTTTGCTATAATTTCCCCCATGCTTACCACTCAAGAAAAGAAACAAGTCATCAAAAAATACGCCGCCTCTGAAACCGATACCGGCTCTCCTCAAGTTCAAGTGGCTCTCTTAACTAATCAGATTAATAAACTCTCCAGTCACCTCAAGGAACACAAAAAGGATATCCACAGTCGCCGTGGCCTTCTCAAGATCGTCAGCAAGCGCCGTCGTCTCCTCAATTACCTCCTTAAAATCAATCCCTCAGCTCATCAAACCATTGCTGCCGATTTAAACATCGGCAAGGCCATAGGCAACGGGGACGCTAAATAATCTTTTTTCTGATAGCATAGGAATATTAATAATCAATCAGGAGTTGTGTGTCTTGTTGAGAACTCTGTAGTAGAAAATTAGCCAATTTTCTAGTCCCGAATTCTCAATCCACCCCCTCCTCCCACAAAAATGAATAAAAACATTTCCACCTCTACCATCAACCTTGATGGTAAAACCATTATTTTAGAAACCGGCAAATTCGGCACCCAAGCCGCCGGAACCGTCACCGCCCGTTGTGGCGATACTATAGTTCTCGCCTCCGCCGTTACTGGTGAGCCAAGAGAAGGCATTGATTTCTTCCCTCTTACCATCGAGTACCGAGAAAAACACTACGCCGGTGGCGTCATCAGCTCCAGCCGTTTCGTCAAACGCGAAAGCAAGCCTTCCGACAACGAGATCCTCACCGCCCGCCTCATTGACCGCTCTGTTCGTCCCCTTTTCCCCAAAGACTTCTATGATGAAGTCCAGATCATTGTTCACCCGCTTTCTATTGACCATGTTAACGAGCCCGAGGTCCTAGGTATCATTGCTTCCGCCGCCGCTCTCGCCGTTAGTCAAATTCCCTTTACCGGAGATGTTGCCGCCGTTCGCGTCGGTATCGACAAAGATGGCAATATGATCGCCAACCCCACCTCACAGCAGAAAGAGTCCTCTTCTCTAGATTTGGTCATTTCTGGTTCCACCAAAGGCATCGCCATGGTTGAAGCCGGCGCCTCTCAGGTCTCGGAAGAGACCGTTCTCAAAGCTCTTAAGTTTGGCCAAGAACAAATCGAGATTGTTATCGCTGGTATCAACGATCTCGTCAAACAAGCCGGCAAAGAAAAGAAGATTCTCGAAGCCACCGTTCATAATCCTGCCCTCATTGCTCTAGTCGACAAAAAGCTCAACGTCAACGAAGTTATCGAACAAAGTAAAACTGTCGGTGGTGAAGGCATCAAACTCTCCCCCATCATTGATAGTCTCGCTGGCGATGATGAAGAGATCGATCGTATTGTCCTGGGTCGACTCATCGATGAGCGTCTCAAAGACAGAATCCGTGAACTAATCATCAAAGACAAAATCCGTTTCGACGGTCGCAAAACCGATGAAATTCGTCAAATCACCTCAGAAGTTGGCCTCCTACCCCGAACCCATGGTTCCGCCTTCTTCCAAAGAGGTGCTACTCACGCTCTTTCCGTCGCCACTCTCGCCTCCCCCGCTGCCGCTCAACTCATCGACGGCATGAAGGGCGAAGAAACCAAGCGCTACATGCACCACTACAATATGTCTCCCATTGCCACAGGAGAGCCCGGTCGCTTTGGTACGCCCTCCCGTCGTGAGACCGGACATGGTGCTTTGGCAGAACGCGCTTTAATGGCTGTTCTCCCCGCTGAAGAGGACTTCCCCTACACCGTTCGCGTCGTCTCCGAAATCATGAGTAGCAACGGTTCTACTTCTCAGGCCTCAGTCTGTGGCAGCACCCTTGCCCTCATGGATGCTGGTGTCCCAATCATTGCCCCCGTCGCCGGTATTGCCATGGGTCTCATTATCGACGGCGATAACTTCGTCACCCTCTCGGACATTGCCGGTCTCGAAGATCACTTTGGTGATATGGACTTCAAAGTCGCTGGTACCAAGCAGGGCATCACTGCTATCCAAATGGACGTCAAAGTTGCCGGCGTCACCGCCGACATGCTTGAAACTGCCCTAGAACAAGCTCGCCTTGGTCGACTTCATATTCTTGAGCGCATGCTCACGGCTATTAGTGAACCAAGAGCGCAACTCAGTAAATATGCTCCTCGTATCGAAAGTGTTACCATCCCCGGCGACAAGATCGGTCTCCTCATTGGTCCGGGTGGCAAAACCATCCGCGAGCTCCAAGTCCTCCATAGCGTTGAAATAAACGTCGAAGAAGCCGATGGTAAAGGTTTTGTCAGTATCGCTGGTATTGACCCCGAAAAAGTGGCCGCTGCCAAGAAGTTTGTCGCCGATCTCACCGCTGAAGTCGAAGTCGGTACGACCTATACCGGCACCGTCAAACGCCTAATGGACTTTGGCGCCTTCGTTGAAGTCATGCCCGGCCAAGAAGGCCTCGTCCACGTCAGTAATATGGGTGAGGGCTTCGTTAAACATCCTTCTGAGGTCGTAAAAGAGGGCGACACGGTCCAGGTCAAAGTCTACGAAATCGACCCTCAGGGAAGAATCAATCTCACCATGAAACTAAATGAAGATCCCACTTCTCGCGGCCCCCGCGGCGGTGGAGACAGAGATCCTCGTCCCGGCAATGACCGAGGCGGTTTCCGCCCCCGTCCTAGTGGCGATCGCGGTCCAAGACGTGACGCCCCTCGAGGTGGTAATCGCGACCAGTCCCGTTTCCAGAAGTTTCAAGACTTCCGTTAACATGCCTTTTCTTCAAACTCTGCTAAAATGTACTCATGTTTAGTAAGAAAAAAAAACAAACTAATTCCAAATTCAACATCCTTGTTTGGCAGGAGGAGGATCTTTTTGTTGCCAAGGCGATTGAGTTAGATATTGTCAGTCAAGGCAAAACTCCGGAGGAAGCCGCTGATAACTTAACTGAGGCAATCGAGCTCTATTTCGAAGATACTCCTGTAATCAAATCAAAACTTCCCTCTTTAATTTCGCTAGAACTAACTCAAATCTTCCCCAAATTAACCTATGCCTAAGCGGTATTCTGCAAAACAGTTGATCCTGGCATTGACACATCTTGGTTTTGCTGAAATCTCTCAAAAAGGCAGTCACATTAAATTCCGCGGTATTGTAGGAGGGCAACTGAGAACCATAATTATCCCAAATCATAAACAAATTGCCATCGGCACGCTTTCTTCCATACTTCGCCAGGCAGGAGTTTCCAAACAAGACATCGAAGACAACCTTTGATCTTCTGTATACTTAAGCCATGGACACACCTCCTGCCAAACAAGATACCTCCCTCGTCTCTCAAGATATCAAGCGCCTCTATGATCAGCTTAATACCGTTGTCTGCCCTCCCGATCTCAAACAACAAGCCACCGAAATGGTTGATCGTCTTCAGAGAATGGTCAATCAAGGCTTCTATTCCGAAGAATTCGAGCGTACCCGCCACTATATCAATTGGATAACCCAGTTACCCTGGGACAAACGCGTCGACAAGCCAATTGATCTTAATCTGATTGCCCAAACACTCCAAAAGCACCACTACGGTATGCAAGAAGTCAAAGACCGCATTCTCGAATATATGTCAGTCCTCAAGCTTCGTATGGAACAAGGCAAAGGCATCGCCAAAGCCCCCATCGTTTTCTTAGTCGGTCTTGTTGGTACCGGTAAAACCACCTTTGCTTATGCTCTTTCTGACGCGCTAGGCCGTCCCATTGCTCGTATTCCCTTCGGTGGCATGGGTTCGGCTCGTGATCTACGTGGCCAAAGTCGTCTCCACCTTGAAGCCGAACCCGGTAGCATCATCAAAGCTCTCGCCACCACTAAAGTCAAAAACCCCATTATTCTCCTCGACGAAATTGACCGTGTCACAGTAGAGGCTCGCGCCGACATCATGGGTGTTCTCGTCGAACTCCTCGATCCCGGCCAGAACTATCACTTCATTGACCACTATCTCGACTACCCTGTTGATCTCTCAGAAGTCCTCTTCATCGCCACTGGTAACAACACTACCAATGTTGCCACAGCAGTGCTCGATCGTCTCGAACCCATCCGCATGCCTTCTTACTCTGACGATGAAAAGCTCCACATTGCTAAGGAATATCTCCTCCCCGAGATCCTCGAGGAATCCGGCCTCCCCCCCGGTACCATTACTATCGAAGAAAGCCTCTGGTCCACCATAGTGAGGCCCCTCGGTTATGATGCCGGTATTCGTACTCTTAAGCGCACCCTTGAAGGGATCGCTCGCAAGTCCGCTCGTATGTTTGTCACCGGCCAGGCCCAGAATGTTCATTTGACTGAACAAAACATCAAGGACTTCTTACCTAAGTGGTAGAATCCCTCTGAAAGGAAGGTGTACCTTGCCAGTTTTCAACGATACTGACGACCGTCCAAGCCCCTACGATCTCTCAGATCCGCGTCACCCCGCAAGAAATCGCAATCCTCGTTGTCGCCACTGTGGTTTGCGGATCGTAGAATGGGTTGATTCGAATGACCGTCCAAGCCCCTATGATCTAAGTGGTCTTGTAGATAGACGATCACGCTGTCGCTGCGGGGAGAGTCATATTCGCCGCTAGTTCATTCTTGAAGGGAGCCGTTTTGGCCCCCTTTTTCTTTTTCCTGAAAATAGTATTACGAAAATGTATTACCGATTGACAAAAGGTAATACCTTGCTTAAGATACTATTATGCAATTATATACATCGGTTACTTCCAAAGGCCAAGCCACCATTCCTGGATTTATTCGCCAAGCATTAGATATCAAAACAGGTCACAAGCTACGTTTCCGTCTTGATAAGAAGGCTAATAGGTTTGAGGCAGAAGTGATTAAGTCTGACATTGTCACTCAACTTGCTGGTGCCTTGAAATCTGATTCAAAATACATCTCTCATAAGCAGGAGCGGCACATGATTAAGGACCATTTGGCTCAAAGACATCAACTAATCAAATGATTTCAATAGTCAGTCTCGATGCCAATACAATAATTCGTTTTTTAGCTGCAGATCACCCTTTGCATTTTCAAAAAGCCAAGCAATTGCTCGCCCAAGCAGAGGCGGGGAAAATTAAACTTTATCTCGATCCTATTATCATCGCCGAGGTCGTTTGGACTTTTACTTCACGTTTTGACTTTCCAAAGAGTAAAATTTCCGAATTACTTACGATTTTGGTTTCTAACCCTTGGGTCATTACTCGAAAAAAACTAGTTCTCAAGGCACTTTATTTATTCAGCCAAAAAAACGTCGATTTTGTCGATGCCTGGCTTTTTGTTGTGTCTCAAAGAAAATATTATCAAATAGCAACTTTTGACAAGGATTTCGATAAATTAGATAAGAGTATTCGTTATCCCATTTAAGTTGTAAAATTAATTCATGTTCAAATCTCCTCTCAAAATCATTTCCCTAGGTGGTGCCGGTGAAGTTACTAAAAATATGTATCTCTACGAGTATGGCAATGATCAGTTCATTGTCGACTGCGGCATGGGTTTCCCGACCGCCAATATGCCAGGCGTCGATCTCCTCATCCCCGACATTAGCTATTTGGAAAAAAGTAAAAAAAAGCTTCACGCTATCCTCCTCACTCACGGTCACGAAGACCACATCGGTGGCCTCTCCTACGTTCTACCTCGTCTTCCCAAGAATCTACCCGTATATGGATCCAAACTTACCGCCGCACTTGCCGAAGTCAAAGTCCGTGAGTTTGGTCTGACCAATCCGTTCCGCACCATTGAAGACAGGATCTCCTTTGGTCCCTTCAAGGTTGATCTCATTCATATCACCCACAGTATCCCCAATTGTAAACATTTAGTCATCAAGACTCCCGCTGGTACCGTCTACCATGGGGCTGACTTCAAGTTTGATCTCACCCCCCCCGATGGCAATCCGCCCGACTTAAACGCCATCGCCAGAGCAGGGGACGCTGGCATCGATCTCCTTATCTCCGACTGTCTTCGCGTCGAGAAAGCCGGATTTACTCTGCCGGAACGCAAAATTGAAGAGACCTTTGATCAAGAAATCAGAAAAACCGAAGGCAAATTCATCGTCACCGCCATCTCCTCATCCATCTCCCGTTTCGGCATGGCCATCAACGTCGCCGCTCGCCACGGTCGCAAAGTTGCCCTAGTCGGTCGAAGTGTTGACCGAAACCTGACTCTCGCCATGCAGCTAGGCTTTATTAATGTCCCCAAGAACACTCTTATCAAGCCCGAGCAGATAAGAAACTTCAAAGACTCCCAAATTGCCCTCATTATTGCCGGCTCCCAAGGTCAGGAAGGCTCTGCCATGCACCGTGCCGCCACCGGTGAACATCGCTTTGTTAAGTTGAAGCCCGGCGACCGCGTTGTCTTCTCCTCTGACGCCATTCCTGGTTCTGAAACCGCCGTCTTCGGTCTGATCGATACCCTCGTCAAAGTCGGCATCGATGTCTCTCATAAGGAGACCACTTCAGATCTCCACGTCTCTGGCCACGGTTACCGCGGCGAACTAGAACTCCTTGTTCGTCTCGCCAAACCCAAACACTTTTATCCCATCGGTGGCAACTATCGCCACCAAATTGCCTACCGCAAAATGACTGAGGATCTGGGCTACCGCGCTGAAAAGACTCTCATTCCCGAGGATGGTCAGTCCCTTTTGGTTACCAATCACACGGTCACCTATGGTGACAAAATTGATCTCAAAAATATCTATGTCGATGGCTTAGGTATCGGCGACGTCGGCAAGGTTGTCCTCCGTGATCGCCAAGTCATGTCGGCTGACGGCATTCTTGTTGTCATTGTCCCGGTTAGGCACGACAACAGCCAAATTAGTGGTAAAGTTGACATCGTCTCTCGCGGCTTTGTCTACATGAAGGAATCAGTTGAGTTAATCGACTCGATCAAGCGCCAGGTGAGGAAAGCCTTAAGCGACCAACACGGCGTCGTCACCGACTGGGGTTTCCTTCGGAAAAAGATCGAAGACACCCTCGAGAAGTTCATCTACGAGAAAACCGAGCGTAACCCCCTCATTCTCACCGTAATAGTTGAAGTTTAAGATAAGAAGGCTTATAATACCCACATTCTTTAGGAGGTGAACTTTGGACAACTTAAGTCAGGCAGCGCTTATCGGAATTGTCGCAGGGGTACTAGGATGGGCCATCAGTGTAAGCCTTGGCATGCTCAGCGCCCTTCGCATCTCGCCAGCTATTTTCAAACACAACTCGTCCTGGTTCCACGTTTTCTTCGGTATATCAGTAGCCTACGTGGTCGGCATTGTAATTGCCAATATGTCACAGATTATCGTTATCATCTTGCAAGCAATTTGAAAGGAGCTATCTTGAAAATCCAAAGGGTCCCCCTCCAATTGGCATCATTTCTCTGCATGCTCGCCTTGTTTTTGGTAGGGTCACTTCTATTACTTACCGACCAATACCTTTTGAGCGGAGTCTTTATCTCTCTGGCATTGTTAGCCATGCTCGTTTGGTGGTCAGATCTCGCTAGTGATACCTTGAATAAGTAAGTCCATCTAACTCTTACCCGCCTTCACCGGCGGGTCACAGATCCCCCTCTCCCAGGGGGATTTTTCTTTGGCACGAGCTTACGATATACTGTTGCCATGGCTCGTAAAAAAGGTCGCCGTTCTAAACCATTCAAACTGAATCTCAAAAAAGACACCCTCTCCTCGATTGGTGCTGTCATCATCATTAGTATCGGCGGCCTCATCTCCATCTCCTTCTCTCAACAAGGTCCCATTCTCACTCGCATCTATGAACTAGGCTCCCGTTTTTTTGGCTGGGTTCTCCTCTTTCTCCCCTTTATCTTCATTTCCGGCGGACTCCTCATTACTAAGGTCAAATGGCAGATCGCCCGCCCCAATATCTTCATTGGTGCTCTCATTACCATCTTCGCCCTCACTGGTCTCACCAAAGCCGGCGAAATCGGCCTCAAATTCTTTACCTCCATTGCAGAATTGATCACTCCAGCCGGCTCTTTTCTCCTCTTTCTGGCCGCCACGGCCATTGGTCTACTTATCTTTTTAGAGACCTCCATCGAAGATCTAGTTGCCGCCCTGCACAAGATCTCCCAAACTGTTCAAAAGACAGGCAGAGTTTTGCCTAATGTCAAGAAATTGAAGCCCCACATCCCCCTCCCATCTACCGAACTCAAAGTCAAAGGCATGGCTTTAAACGAATCTGAACAAGGTAACCCCTCTTCTTCTGACGTCACTCCCACTCTCGTCAGCAACAAGGGCGACGCCACTATTTGGGAGCTCCCCCCAATCTCGCTTCTCTCTGATCAAAAACGCAACAAAGCCGATCGAGGGGATATTCACGGCAATGTTGCCATCATTGAAAAGACTCTTGGTTCTTTTGGTGTCGAAACCAAAGTCGAGGAAGTCAACATGGGTCCCGCCGTTACTCAATACGCTATTCGTATTGCCACCGGTACTAAACTTAGTAAGATCACCAACCTCGCCCCTGACCTCGCCCTGGCTCTCTCTGCTCCTCAAGGACAGATCCGTATTGAAGCCCCCATCCCAGGTCGTGACCTTGTCGGGATCGAGGTCCCCAATCGCTCTCTCGAGTTCGTCTCACTCAAACAAATGCTTACCTCCCCCGCTCTTCAAGGCAACAAAAGTAAACTCGCCGTCGCTTTAGGCCTCAACGTCGCCGGAGAACCAACCGTTACTGATCTGGCCAAAATGCCCCACATTCTCATCGCCGGCTCCACTGGTTCTGGCAAATCAGTCGCCATCAATGCCTTCATTGCCTCAATTCTTTTCCGCGCCTCTCCAGCTGAAGTCAAATTCATTCTCGTTGACCCCAAACGCGTCGAGTTAACCGGCTACAACAACATCCCCCACCTTCTCACTCCCGTCATCACCGATCCCGAGAAAGTAGTTTCTGCCCTTAAATGGGCCATGTCCGAAATGGAACGCCGCTACAAACTCTTTGCCGAGGTCGGCGTCCGAAATATTGCCGCTTACAATGAACTCTCCGGCTTCCAGGCCATGCCGTATATTGTCATCGTCATCGACGAACTCGCCGATATCATTATGTTCGCTCCTTCCGATGTAGAAGACGCCATTACTCGTATTGCCCAAATGGCCCGCGCCGTTGGTATCCACCTCGTCCTCGCTACCCAACGTCCGTCCGTCGACGTCATCACCGGTCTTATCAAGGCCAATATTCCCGCTCGTATTGCCTTTAATGTCGCCTCTATGATCGACTCTCGCGTCATCATCGACTCTCCCGGTGCCGAGAAGCTTCTTGGTAAAGGTGATATGCTCTTCATCCCCCCCGATGATAGTAAGCCCCGTCGTATTCAAGGCACCTTTGTCGACGATGCCGAGATAGTTAGTCTTGTTGACTATCTTAAAAAAGCCGGCGTCGAACCCGAATACAGTCAAGAAGTCACCACCTCATATCATGCCAAACCCCAAGTCAGTCTCGCAGGCGAGGCTTTAGGTGAGGTAGATGATCTCTTTACTGACTCGGTCAGAGTCTGTGTCGAGTACGACAAGGCCTCTGCCTCACTTCTTCAACGTCGCCTCTCCATTGGTTATGCTCGAGCCGCCCGCATTCTCGATCAACTCGAAAAAGCCGGTGTTGTCGGCGTCGCTGAGGGCAGCAAACCGCGCGATGTCCTAATCAAGAATGCCGATGAGTTCTTCTCCCGTGCCCACGGACAGTAACTTCTCCCAATTATTTTTTTCGATCGATGAAAACGTTAGGTGAAATTCTTACTTCTACTCGAAAGGATAGACATCTCACACTAAAAGAGATCTCTAAAACCACCCGAATCGAAATCAAACATCTTAAAGCCCTCGAGGCCGATCTATATCATCTACTTCCTCCCCCCACCTTCACTAAAGGCTTCATTCGTAACTACGCCCAAATCTTGAAATACGATCCCGAAAAACTCATCGCCATCTACCGCCGTGATTCCCAGCCAAAGGCAACTGCGTCTCTCTCCTCTGACACATCTCATTCTCTTAAGCGCCCTCTGCTTCATCAGTTCTCCAAAAGCTCTCTTTTACTTTTTATTAGCGGTTTTGTTGTTTTTTTCAGTTACTTACTTTTCCAATATCGGGCTCTCGTCATCCCGCCCCCCCTTGAAATACTCCAACCCAGAGAAAATGCCGTCGTCACCTCTCCTGTCACTATCGAAGGCAAGAGCTCGTCCGACTCCCTGATTACCCTCAATGATGATACTGACTTAAGTGTCGATCAATCTGGCCTATTTCTTACCAAGATTAGTCTCTCTCCCGGGACTCATCAACTCAAAGTCGTCGCCACCAACCGCTTCGGCAAGACCGCTCAAAGAAGCCTGACCTTCACCGTCCTAAGCTCAGACTGAAAACCCACCATTTCATGTCTGAATCAGAGCCCATAGCCTTGACTTTTTCATCAACCCATGGTAGGATGCGAACATCCGGCTTAATCATTGTCATACGTTGATTCCGGGTCAGGTCGCTACACGGTCAACCGGCTTTGTACGGCTACGTATGGCTTATATAGGAGACGCACAATGTCAGACACCCCCATCTCGGCAACAGCTTTCGATCTGCCAAAAGAGGCTCAGACGGGAACCCCACCGGGGTATTTGAGTCCCCACGACTTGGTCGTAATCAGGAGGAAGGGCGAACCCGTACCTCCTGAGTTCTCAGCGTACGACATTCGTCACGCCGAGCACTACCGGGCCTCAACGAAAATGGCCTGGGATTCCAAGACAGGCATCGTCGAGTGCCCCCAGTGTGGAAAGGGAATTTCCCTTACAAAGTTTGACAAGGCTCGGGTGGCCCGGGCCTATGCCAATGGCTCAGAGTTTTCGAGCACTGGCATAAGTATCTATTTGGTTGTTATCGACTAGTAGTGACGCCCACCTGAACTTCAGGTGGGCGTTTCTTTGCATTCTTTCCTCTAATTTAATACACTTTATTTAATGATTAATCTGGCTTCCGCTCTCCCCGTTATCGTCATCACCGTTCTCACTGTTCTTCTCACCATCATCGGTTTCTATATCGTCATAGTCCTCCGTGACTTCCGCTATACTCTCAAACGCGTCAACGCCATCCTCGACCAATCAGAAAACATCCTCCACAAGTTCAGCAATCCCACTCAAAATCTTGGTGGTATCGTCAGTGGTCTCCGAGAAGGCCTCAAAATTGTCGATACTGTTACTCACCTCCTCTCCAATCGTCGTCAACAATCATCATCTCCATATGCCCCCGATGCACTCTGAGCCTCACGACCATAATGATAGCTCTCTTAGCTCCTTTTTTACCGGTGCCGTCGTTGGCGGCATCCTCGCCCTTACCTTTGGCACTGAGGATGGCCGTAAATTTGCCAAAAACCTGGTCAAAACTGTCAAAGTCCTAGGTGAAGAACTCAACAAACAAGCTGGCAACCTGCCCGAGACTACCAAAGAACTTCGTCAACAGACTCAAGAACACCTCGATACCCTGGCCGACTCAGTCCGTCAGATCAACACCACCGTCCAAAACACCGGCCAACAAGTCATCAACCGTCTCCATCGCGACCTCTCCGATGGGAGCTTCTTTACCCGAGACGGCAAACCCCTCTCTTGACTTTTGAGCAGCCTAGCCCTATAATACAACAACTCCAATCTAACACTCTCATAAGGGGGTAACAATGGCAGTTTTCAAAAAAGTGGGCGAGACCAACACCGGGGTGATCTTTCAAGTGGTTAAGGCAAACGCCGAAAAAAGGTTTCCCGGTGTCGAGGTAACCAAGATCGCGCTGCGTTGTGGTGCGGGTTGTATTCAGATAGAGCTGGACTTTCCCCGTCAATATCTGGAGCGCATAGTGACACTCAAGACAGATCCTGTCGGCGATTCGTTTAACCCACAGTCGCTGATCATCACGATTAGTCTTGCGCCTACCACTACCGAGGAAAATCTTCGTAAGCTTCTCGACGTGCTGACCGAGGGTCTTCCGGCCCCCACTCCGCCAGCGCCGCAGAAGTCCATCTTCGACGAACTTTAGTCACGAGGGCCCGCAAGGGCCCTCAATCTTTTTCTTTTTCTGCGCCCATCGAGTAAAATATGGGGATGACCGGTAATCAATTGAGAAAAAAATATCTAGACTTCTTCAAAGACAAGGGACACATTGTCATTCCCTCTGCTTCTTTAGTGCCCGAAAACGACCCCACCACCCTCTTTACTTCCTCAGGCATGCAACCCATGATGCCCTATCTTCTTGGTGCTACTCATCCTCTCGGTACTCGTTTGGTCGACAGTCAAAAATGTTTCCGTTCCCAAGACATCGAAGAAGTCGGCGACAATCGTCATACCACCTTCTTTGAAATGCTCGGCAACTGGTCTCTTGGTGATTATTTCAAAAAAGAACAGATTACCTGGATATTTACTTTCCTGACGGAAGAGCTTGGCCTCTCCAAAGAGAAACTCGCCGTCTCCATCTTTGAAGGAAACAGTGATATTCCCCGCGATGAGCAAGCCTATCAACTCTGGTTGGATTTAGGCATTCCCAAGGACCGTATTTTTGCCTACGGTGTCAAAAAAAACTGGTGGAGTCGTTCTGGCACCCCAGACCAAATGCCCTCAGGTGAACCAGGCGGTCCCGACTCCGAAGTTTTCTTTGAATTCACCGAAATCGAACACGATTCGAAATTTGGTGAAACCTGTCACCCCAACTGTGACTGCGGCCGTTTTCTTGAAATTGGCAACAGTGTATTCATGAAATACCAAAAGCAAACTGATGGTAGCTTCATTAACCTACCCAAAAACAATATCGACTTTGGCGGCGGCCTTGAACGCATGTTGGCCGCTGTCCACAACGATCCCGACATGTTCAACACAGATCTATTTCTTTCAGCAAAAAAAATTCTAGAAGAAGTCAATATTTCAGGAACAGTCGAAAATATTCGCATTATTCTAGATCACCTCAAAGCCGCTACTTTTATAATTGATGCCCAAATAGAGCCTTCCAATAAGACCGAGGGCTATGTTCTCCGACGTCTTATTCGCCGAGCCGCCGTCCATTCCAAAATAGCTAATATTGACTTCCAACCCACATTTAGCCTGATCGTTAGTGAGTATATTCGCCTTTATTCCTCAACATATCCAAGTCTTTCAATCAATAAACAGAAAATTATTTTAACCATTGGAACAGAATTAGACAAATTTGAAGCTACACTTCAAAACGGCTTAAAGTTAATTGGCAAGGTTTCTTCATTTGACCTCTACCAAACTTACGGTTTTCCTCAAGAAATAATCCAGGAGTTGACTGAAAAAGCTGGTCTTACATTTGATCCACAGGAATTTGAATTAGAGAAACAGAAACATCAAAATCTTTCTCGTTCTACCAGCAAAGGCATGTTTAAGGGCGGCCTCGCCGATCACAGTGAAACCACTACCAAGTATCACACTGCCACCCACCTCATTCATCAATCCCTTCGCCAGATTCTCGGTGATCATGTTCAGCAAGTCGGCAGTAATATCACCGGGCAGCGTCTTCGTTTTGATTTCATCCACCCTGCTGCCCTAACTGATGAAGAACTCAAACTAGTAGAAGATTTGGTTAATCAACAGATTAAGGCCAATCAACCCGTCACTAAAACTGAAACCTCCTACGAAGAAGCCAAGAAAAGCGGCGCTCTTGCCTTCTTTGGTCAGCGCTACCCCACTCGGGTAACAGTGTATAGTATAGATAGCTTCAGCAAGGAAGTCTGTGGTGGACCACACGTCCTAAATACCGGTGAAATCGGTGGAATCAAAATATATAAACAGGAATCAGTTGGCAGTGGTCGCCGCCGCCTCTATGCTAGGCTAAAAAGTTAATTCGACAGAAAATAGCCAACGCATTATGGAACTTGGAAATCTTTTTGGAAGCAAACCCTCAGCTCCCCCGCCAGAAACTTTTATTGCCATCCAGATTCAAGAGGATCTTGTTAAAGCCGCCATTTGGCAGGTAATCGACGGCCAGCCTCAGATTCTTTCTTTTGGTACAGTGCTGCCCTGGAGTGACTCTGATTCTCTTCTTACTGCCGTTGACAACTCTCTTGCCGACGCCCTCAAGGATTCCAGTCTTGAACCCGATCGAGTCATCTTTGGCCTGCCCGAATCCTGGATTAAAAACGACAAGATTGTCACCGATTATTCCCCCCTTCTTAAGAACCTCCTCCAAAAGTTAGAACTTAAAGCCATCGGTTTTGTTGTTTTAACCGAAGCCATCATTCAACATCTTCGTGACAAAGAAGGTATTCCCCCTACTGCCATCATCCTCGAACTCAGTCTATCCAAAGTTTGTGTTAATGTCGTTCGCCTCGGTAAATTAATCAGCCGTGAGGAAGTCGCCCGTTCCGATGATCTGGCCAAAGATGTCGCCGAAGGTCTCTCTCGTATGGAACTCGATCAACTCCCAGCTCGTTTTATTATCATCAACGGCTCCGACCATGAAGCCGAACAGCAACTTGTCTCTTACCCTTGGCAAGATGATCTTGCCTTCCTACATCTCCCTAAAGTCGAAATCCCCGATCCCCATTTCAGTATTGAAGCAATCGCCCTCTCCGGTGGTACTGAAGCCGCTAAGTCCCTTGGTATCGAAATAGCCCCAGTCTCCGAACCTGCCTCAGAAGATGAATCCATTGAAGGTATTCCTCATCCAAAAGAACTTCCCGTCGAACCCGTTGATACCACCGAAGAGCTGTCTACTTCTCTATCGCCTCATGATTTTGGCTTTACTCAAGAAGACTCAACCGATTCCGAAATCCCAGAAATAATTGTAGATCCTGAGATCATTCCATCCTCTCATCCTCTCAAATCCAAGTTTAAGCTCCCTGCTCTCCCCATTCCCCATCCCAAGATATCGTTTCCCAACTTCCGCATCCTACCACTCCCCCTTTCCTTTAGTCACCTCCCCGTTATCCCCATCACCATTTTCTTCATTCTGTTGGGCTTTGGTGGAATATTTGTTGGTTACAATCTGCTCGGTAATGCCACCATCACTGTTTTGGTTTCTCCCCACGACATTAACAAGACTCTCACCGTCGCCCTTGGCAGTGAAGATCACCCCTCTCTCCCCACTTTAAGAGCCTCCAAAGAAACTCAACAAGTCGAGAAAACCGATACTGCTCCAGCCACTGGTGAGGCTCTAGTCGGTGAGAAAGCTACCGGAGAAGTAACCGTCTACAACAAGACTGATGCCCCCAAACTCCTTCCCAAGGGCACCACGCTTGTTACCAGCAGTAATTTGAAATTTGTCTTGACCGAGGAGGCCAGTGTTTCGGGAAAAATTGCTCGATCCGATGGTAGTGGTGATGATTATGGCAAGTTAACAATACCCGCCACTGCCTCTAGTATTGGTGCCGACTCCAATATCGAAAAAGATGCTAGCTTAATCATTGGCACCTTTCCCAAGAGTTCCCTAGAAGCCAAAGTAAGTTCTCCCTTCACCGGTGGCACTTCCCGTACTGTCAAAGCTATCTCTAAAGCAGATCAAGACAAGCTCTTAGAGAAGTTAACCGCAATACTCAAGCAAGAGGCCACCGCTTCGCTAAATAGTAAATCTGAAGGGGAACAAGTCGTGGCTTTAGACGAGCTTGAAATTGTCACCAAGGATTTTGACAAATCTGCCGGTACTGAAGCCAGCGACTTTAGTCTCACTCTCAAGGCAGAAGTTTCCCTTCTTCGTTACCAGCAAGAACAACTCTCTCAGCTTATCCTCACTCAATTGAATGCCGAAATACCCGCCGGATATACTTTTGATTCCTCTCTTTCTAAAATCGATGTTTCCTCCCCCACCTTTGATCCAGAAAAGAATTTAATTGCCACCGCCCAGATACAAGCACGACTTCTACCCAAAATTAATCCAGCCGAATATCTAGCCAAGCTCAAAGGTCATCCACTCACCTCTGCTAATCTTCTCTTAGAGACTATCCCCGGTTTTCAAAAAGTTAAGTATGCTATTTATCCTCCTCTCCCAATTCTGTCCAAGCGTCTACCTTTTGGTGGAGAACTGAAACTAAATATAGAACCAAGCCTTTAGAAATATGAGCCTTTATGTTTACGAAAAAGCCATTTCGGAAGCTCCCCCCCCTCTTTCTCCTCAACCACCGATAACTCTAAAAAAGCGCCTTCTCCATTCTCTCCCTCTTTTCATCTCTTTTGTCGGCCTCTTTCTCATTGGCTTCGTCCTCTGGCCAATTCTTTCTTATGAACTTACTTCCAATACAACGTCCATTCGCACCTCTTCAGGACTTCTCAACCCACAAGTTGAGCTTGATACCTTCGCCTATGCCGCTGCTCCTCAAGTAGTTGACACACTCGACTACACCCAGGCAAACAACTGGTTCCCATCAGCCTCCCCTCAAACCAGAAGTGTCACCCTCACCTATACCATGTCTATTCCCAAACTTCGTATTGAAAATGCCCTCGTCCGCTCTGATACCCTAGATCTCTCACAGTCCCTAATTCACTATCCCGATACTGCTAAGCCCGGCCAGCTGGGCAGTCCTGTTGTCTTCGGTCACTCCATCTTGCCCCAGTTCTATAACCCCAAAAACTATATGTCCATTTTTTCTCTTCTTCCTACGCTACAGGCTGGTGATCTAATCTACGTCACTTACGATCAAGTAACCTACACATATCAGGTTTCCGACAAGGTCGAAGTCTACCCCACTGATCTCTCTCCTCTTCAACAACAATTCGACGATCGTCGTCTCAAACTCATTACTTGCGTCCCGCCTGGCCTTAAAACCCGACGTTTAGTTGTCACCGCAAAACTCATTAAGACTTAGATTGATTACCAAATAGATCAAATTTATGAAATATCTAGCTTTCGACCCCGGTCTATCCCATACCGGTGTTGCCATCTCTGAAGAAGCCCTCCTAGCAACCCCCCTTACTACTCTATCTACCCCGACTCATGAAGTCCTTCTCGAAAAAATCAAAAATCAAATTACTCTTCATCGGCCAGATCTAGTTATTATCGGCCAGCCAGGCAATGGTCCAATTGCCGTTCTAAGCGACTGGCTTGCCGTCGAATTAAAAAGACTTAATATCTCTGTTGATCTTGCCGACGAAGACCTTAGCTCCAAGGTGGCCCAGAAACATCTCTTCGATGCCAAGTTCCCCGTCAAGAAACGACATTCCAAAGAACACGCCGCCGCCGCCGCAGTCATCTTGCAATCCTACCTCGATAACCAGTAGAATGCTTCTATGTTCAAAAACATAATCGCTCCCGTTCAGGCCTGGTTACTTGCTCGCGGTCAGTGTGTCGGCTGTAGTATGCCCCTGACTCAGGGAAAGCGAGAAAAAGCCAAAATCAAAGGCCATGAAAAAGTTACCTGCAAATGTGGTCGTATTTTTATGTTCAATCTTGATACCAAGAAGTATCGCCGCGCTCTATTTGAGGAAGTATAATCTTACCCCTCCATGTCTCACCGTCGCAAAAGCCCACTTTCTCTTCTAGCCATCATTCCCCTTATTCTTTTCCTTTTTCTCCTGTCGGTTGGCTTTATTTGGTTTAAGTCCGCCAGTCGGGCCATTGATCGCTCCTCCTCGACTAGAGTTAATTTCAGTGTCTATAAAGGCCAAGGCCTTGATTCCATCGCCAACGATCTTAAAGAAAAAGAACTCATTCGTTCCATCCCTGCCTTCAAGCTCGAGGTCTTTGTCTCAAATAAGAGTAAAAAAATCCAGGCCGGCGACTTTGCCTTAACCAAGGCCATGAGCCTCTCCACTCTTGTCGAAGCCCTAACTCACGGGACTACTGACCGTTGGGTCACCTTCTTGGAAGGTTGGCGCAGAGAAGAAATGGCTCAGGTCCTAGTAGATAATTTGTCACCCAATAACAAAGATTACTCCTTCAATCCTGACCAATTCCTTATTCTTACTAAGAACCTGGAAGGCCAATTATTCCCCGATACCTATTCTTTCCCTAAAACCGCCTCGACTGCCGCCATCATTAATCGGCTTACCTCTCGCTTCCAAGAACAAACCAAAGGACTAACTAACAACTCGGATCTTACTGATTACCAAGCTCTCATTCTCGCCTCGCTAATCGAACGTGAAGCCTTAAGCAATGATGAACGCCCGCTCGTTGCCGGAGTCCTCCTCAACCGACTTGATAGTGACTGGCCCCTCCAGGTGGACGCTACCATCCAGTATCTAAAGACCACTCGTGATTGCAAGCTTCTTACTTGTAATTGGTGGCCCAATAATCTAACCAAAGAAGATCTAGCCATTTCCTCTCCCTACAATACCTATCTCAATCCCGGCCTCCCCTCTACCCCCATCAGTAATCCCTCTCTTGTCAGCATTAAGGCTGCTTACAATCCCAAAAAATCTAACTATTGGTTCTATCTCCATGACTCCAAGGGAAACATCCACTTCGCCAAGACTCTCGAAGAACACAACCAAAATGTTACCAAGTATCTAGGGAAATAGACCAAGGTACATCCTCAAAACGTCCTATATCTTGACATTTCTATCAAGAACCGCTATTCTCAACCAACCGTTCATTCCAAGATCAAGCGAAAGGGAGAATCAACATGGGAATACAGGTATTTTCTGTAGAGTTGAAGAACAAACCTGGATACGGCGCCAATGCTGTAGGTATTGCTAAGGAAAGAGAGGAAGCAATCTCAAGATTTCAACTAGAAGTCAATGAATTTATGCAAGTACACCCTGAAGCAAGCGTAGTGTGGCTACAATCCTCCGGCGCCTCTAAGTACGGCTCATTCACCCAATTGACTGCCATTATTTCATATCCATAACATATTCCTCAGACCACCATCAGGTGGTCTGAGTTTGTCTGCTCTTATATGGTAGCCCCTTTCAGACCAAGTCCCTATATTTCCCCTTTGACATCTGTAATATCCCTGTGTTACACTACCCTCCATGTATTCGCCTTTACTGGCCTCCTAGGTAACGGAGCCAGGTTTTTTGCGCTTACCCGACTTGAGCCCAGCAAGGTCGGGTTAAAACTTTAATTCTGCCTAATATTACATTTATTTAGTGTCCATAGATGCCTAAAGTTAACACCCAACAAAGAGTCAACTGGGGAAAAGACTATAAAAAACTTCCCAAACTAGATCTCGCTCAAGTTCAAATAGATTCTTATAATTGGTTCCTTACTGAAGGAATCCGTCAGGCTATTGAAGAAACCAATCCCATTACCGACTTCACCGCCGAAGCCTTCAAACTAGAATTCTCTGATCACTATTTCGGTCCCGCTACACACACCCCTGATGAATGTATTCGTCGTGGTCTTACCTACGAAGCCCCTTTGCGTGCCCGTGCCACCCTCACCTCCCTCGAAGGCGGCAGTAAACAAACTCAGGAAATCTTTTTAGGCGACATTCCCCAAATGACTTCTCGCGGCACCTTCATCATCAATGGAGTGGAACGTGTCGTTGTTTCCCAGTTAGTCCGTTCTCCTGGTGTCTTCTTTGGCCGTGAAATTGATACCAACTCTGGTCGGCCTCTTCATAGTGCTGAGATTCGCCCCATGCGTGGCTCCTGGCTTGAGTTCAACGTCCACAAGAATGACCATATTACCGTCCGAATCGACCGAAACAGAAAACTCTCTGCGATTACTCTTCTTCGCGCCATGGGCTATGACAACGACGACGAAATCAGAAACATCTTTAAAGATATTGATACCAATCAAGATCACCAATATATTGCTGCCTCTATCCTCAAAGATCCCACCAGGACTACACAGGAAGCCCTTCTTGAGTTCTACCAAAAGATCCGACCCGGCGAACCCGCTGTCTTAGACAACGCCAAGGAGCTCCTCTATCAAATGTTCTTTGATCCTCGTCGCTACGAGCTCGGCCTCGTTGGCCGCTACAAGACCAACAAACGCCTTGGTCTAAACATTCCTCTTACTCCGGAAAACTCTGTCCTGAAAAAAGAAGACGTCCTCGCTACCATCAGTTACCTTATCAAGCTTCAAAACGGTTCCGGTAAAATTGACGACATCGATCATCTCGGTAATCGCCGTGTTCGTCGTGTTGGCGAGCTCGTTTCTCAAAACGCTTTCCGCGTCGGACTCCTTCGTCTTGAGCGAAGCATCCGTGAGAAAATGAGTCTGGTTAAGAAAGAAGAACTCATTACCCCTTCCTCTCTTGTCAACCCCCGCCCCATTATCGCTACTATCTCTGAATTCTTTAGACGAAACCGTCTCTCTTCTATCCTCGATCAAGTCAATCCTCTTGCTGAAATCGACAACCTACGTCGTCTCTCGGTTATGGGTACTGGAGGTGTCACCCGCGAGCGCGCCTCCTTCTCCATGCGCGACATCCATGCCTCTCAATACTCTCGGATTTGTCCTATCAGATCGCCAGAAGGACCCAACATTGGTCTGGTTACCTATATGGCTCTATATGCCAAAGTCAACGAGTTTGGTTTCCTCGAGGCTCCTTATTTCAAGGTCGTTCCTGAAACAAAAGGTGGTAAAACCAAAATGAAGATCACCGACGAAATCGTTTACCTCACCGCTGACGACGAAGAAGATTACTTCATTACCCACGCCGACGTGGAGCGAAAAGGTGATTACATTACAGAAGAATGGGTCCCCGCTCGTCATCTAAACAAGTTCATTGAGGTTGATGTTAACAGAATCCAATTAATCGACCTCATTCCTCACCAAGTTGTCGGCACCTCCGCCTCTCTTATTCCTTTCCTCCAACACGATGATGGTACTCGTGCTCTCATGGGAACCCATATGCAATGTCAAGCCGTTCCTCTCGTTCGCCCAGAGTCGTCAATTGTTGGTACCGGCATGGAAGGCATGGTCTCCGAGAGCATGGGATGGGTAGTGCGTTCCCACTTTGACGGCGTCGTCATTAGCAGTGATGCTTCTCACATCACCATCAAAGTCGCTGACAAATATCAAAATGAACTGAAAAAACTTGGCACAACCACTTCTATCCAGGGTCTCTCTGTCAAAGATGATACAGTCACCTATTTCCTCAAAACCTTCTATCGCACCGCCCAGAGCACCTGTTACCTTCAAAAACCCCTCGTAAAAACCGGTGACGCCATCAAAAAAGACGACGTCCTTATCGACGGCCCTGCTTCCCACAATGGAGAACTTTCCTTAGGTCAAAATCTTATCATCGCCTACGCCAACTTTGAGGGACTCGGTTACGAAGACGCTATTGTCGTCTCAGACCGTCTTGTTAAAGAGGATCTCCTCTCTTCGATTCATATCAATGAGTATGAAGCTCAAGTCATGGATACCAAGCTAGGTCCAGAAGAGCTTACCGCCGATATCCCAAATGTCGCCGAGACCGATCTAAGAAATCTTACCTCCGAAGGTATCGTCGCCATCGGCTCCTACGTCGGACCCAACGACATTCTCGTCGGCAAAATTGCCCCCAAAGGTGAAACCGAACTAACTGCTGAAGAGCGACTCTTGAGAGCCATTTTTGGTGAAAAGGCTCGTGAAGTCCGTGATACTTCTCTTCGAATGCCTCATGGTGAGTCGGGAACTGTTATCGACGTCCAAGTCCTCGACCGTGAAGGTGGCGACGAACTCGATCCGGGTGTTATCAAGCAAATTAAAGTCCGCGTCGCTCAACTAAGAAAAATTACCGTTGGAGACAAGCTGGCTGGTCGTCACGGTAACAAGGGGGTTATCAGTAAAGTCGTCCCCGCTTCCGACATGCCCACCCTCCCCGATGGCACTCCCGTCGACATCATCATCTCTTTCCTCTCTGTCCTCGCTCGTATGAACCTGGGCCAACTTCTAGAAGCTCAACTCGCCTGGGCCACTGAAAAGAATGGTTTTAAAGTCGGCCTCCCTGTCTTTCAAAGAGTCAATGAAGATCGTATCACCGCTCAAATGATAAAAGCTGGTCTACCAGTTTCTGGCAAGATTCAGTTAACTGATGGACGAACGGGTGAACCCTTCCAGGAGGAAACCGCCGTCGGTATCGGTTACATCTTGAAGCTCATCCATATGGTTGAAGACAAAACCCACGCCCGCTCCACAGGTCCATACTCTCTAGTTACCCAGCAACCTCTTGGTGGTAAAGCTCAAATGGGAGGTCAACGTCTTGGGGAAATGGAAGTATGGGCCCTCGAAGCTCACAAGAGTGCTCACACTCTTCAAGAAATGCTTACCATCAAGTCCGATGATGTTGTTGGTCGCTCCAAAGCCTTCGAAGCGATCGTTAAGGGTACCGAGATTCCCGAAAGTACCATCCCAGAATCCTTCAAAGTTTTGGTTAAAGAACTCAATTCTCTTGGATTAAACATCATTCCGACAAATCCAATCGAAGCGATTGCCATTACTGACGACACTGCCCCTCTTGCCCCTGTCACCGTCTCTGCCGAGGAGTCATTAGAAGACACTGGTATCTCCATTAGAGACCTTCAAAATCAAGAAGAGGACGACCTCGATGATGATGAAGAGTTAGAACAAGGCGATCTGGGCGATGATGAAGATATCGACACTGAGGAAGTAGTCTCAGAGGAGCCAGAAGAAATTAAATAAATATTTGAAACAAACATGAAGAATCTAGTTGACTTCCAGGGACTCCAAATCAAATTAGCCTCTCCTGATGAGATCAGAAGCTGGTCCCACGGTGAGATTACTAAGCCTGAAACCATCAACTATCGTACTCTTAAGCCTGAAAAGGATGGCCTCTTCTGTGAGCGAATTTTTGGTCCTACCAAAGACTGGGAATGTTATTGTGGCAAATATAAGCGTATCCGCTTCCGCGGCATCGTCTGTGATAAATGTGGAGTTGAAGTCACCCTTTCCCGAGTTCGTCGTGAACGCATGGGCCATCTTGAACTCGCCACTCCCGTTGCTCACGTCTGGTTTTTCAAAGGCGCTCCAAGCAAACTCTCTCTTCTTCTTGACCTTTCTCCCAAAAAGCTAGCCTCCGTCATTTATTTTGCTCGTTTCCTCGTTCTTGATATCGATGACAACAAAAAGCAAACCATCATTGAGAATCTAGACAAGGCACTAGAAGAAAAGAAAATCGAAACAAAAGCCAAGTTCGATACCCAAATCGAGGAATTCAAGGGTGCTGCCGAATCCGAAGTCAAATCAGCCAAAAAAACCAAAAAAGAAGAGGAGTCTCTTCAATCCGAGTCTGTCAAACTAAAAGCCAAGCAACAAGTCGCCAATCTTCGCGAACAAATGGTTGCCGAACAAACCGTCCTCGAAAATATCTACAAAACCGTCGTCGATCTAGTTAATCAAATTGATGAGAACTCAGTTCTCTCTGAAGATGAATATCTCAAACTTATGGATTATGACGCCATCGACTTCCTTACCGTTGGTATGGGTGCCGAGGCCATCATCGAAGCCATAAAGAAAGTTAATCTTGACCAGCTTGCCGCCGATCTTCGCACTCAAATCAAAGACGGTCCGGAAAGTAAAAAGCTTCAGGCTATTAAGCGTCTCCAAGTTGTTGTTGGCATGTTGAGCGCAAGCGTAGATCCTGAATGGATGATTCTAAAATCTCTCCCTGTCATTCCCCCGGATCTTCGTCCCATGGTTCAACTCTCCGGTGGACGGTTCGCCACTTCTGATTTAAACGATCTCTATCGTCGCGTCATCAACCGTAACAATCGCCTTCGCTATCTTATCGAACTCGGTGCTCCCGAAATCATCTTAAGAAATGAAAAACGTATGCTTCAAGAAGCCGTCGATTCTCTCATTGACGCTCCTCAAAGCAAGACTACTCGTCGTCGTCGTATTAAACCACTTAAGTCTCTCTCTGAGATGCTCAAGGGCAAGCAAGGCCGCTTCCGTCAAAACCTTCTCGGGAAACGTGTCGACTACTCAGGTCGCTCCGTTATCGTTGTCGGTCCAGAACTCAATCTCAATCAGTGTGGTCTTCCCAAAGAGATGGCTCTCGAGATGTTCAAGCCTTTCGTTATGCGCGAACTCATTCTCAAGGGTCTCGCCCCCAACGTCAAGTCGGCTAAGAATATCATCGAGCACCGCCCCCCCGAAGTCTTTGACATTCTCGAGGAAATCACTAAGAACCATCCAGTTCTTCTAAACCGCGCCCCAACTCTACACAAACTTGGTATCCAGGCCTTTCTTCCTGTTCTAATCGAGGGTTCTGCAATTCGTCTTCACCCCGCCGTCTGTGATGGTTTCAACGCTGACTTTGACGGAGACCAAATGGCTGTCCACATTCCTCTAACCAAGAAAGCCAAAGAAGAAGCCCTTAATCACATGCTTCCTGAGTTCAATATTCTCAAACCCTCCTCAGGCTCTCCTGTCACCGTCCCCGCCCGTAAAGAAATGGCCGTTGGTATCTATTACCTCACCTCTATTGACGAAAAGCTACCCGTCTCTCACTCCATTTTTGCTTCTACCAAGGAGGTTCTTCTTGCCAACAGTCTCAAAAAGATTACTCTTCGCCAATTGATCAAGGTCCAAATTAACGGACAAATTATTGAGACCACTCCTGGACGCATCATCTTCAACCAAGTTCTCCCCGCCGAATTCGGTCTAGTCAACGAACCCATCAATAACAAGACGATTAAGGCTTTCTTCGAGAAAGCTCTCGCCACCCTTCCTTCAGGCAGAGTTGTCCAACTCATTGATGACATTAAGCGTCTCGGTTTCGAAGCCGGCACTACTTCCGGACTTTCCTTCGCCATTTCTGACAACGAAATGTATGATAAAAAACCGGAAATCATTGAACGTGGTAACAAGGAAGTCGCTGAAGTCGAACAAAACTTTGGTCTCGGTCTAATTACCAATCAAGAACGCCAGAACTTAAACAACAAAATCTGGATGCAAGTCACCGACGAACTCGCCGATCTTACTTGGGACGCTTTTCGTCCTGACAACCCAATCCGTCTCATCATCGAGTCCGGTGCTGGTCGTGTCACTCGAGACACCGTCAAACAGCTCTCTGCCATGAGAGGTCTCGTTGTCGATCCGCTTGGTAATATTGTTGAGCTTCCGACCAAAGCCAACTTCCGTGAAGGCCTCTCTATTTTTGAGTACGTTAACTCCATCAGAGGTTCTCGCAAAGGTCTCATCGACACCGCTCTTAAGACAGCCGATGCCGGCTATCTGACTCGCCGTCTAGTCGACGCCAGTCATGACGCCATTATCCGCTCTGAAGATTGCGGTGCCACACAAGGCTTCCTCATTTCCACGCAAGGTGACCGTGGTAAGAATTTTTCTGAACGTCTCCTCGGTCGCTTCACTTCTACAAAAATACTCAATCCCAAGACCAAGAAGGCTATTCTTGGTGCTAACGAGATCATCGACGAAGTCGCCCTCGACAAGATTCTCAATGCCAAAGTAGGAGAGGTAGAAGTCAGAAGTCCTCTCACCTGCCAGGCTCGTATTGGTCTTTGTGTCCACTGTTATGGTTGGAACTTCGCCAACCGAAAAACTACCGTTATTGGTGATCCGGTCGGTGTCCTCGCCGCCCAAAGTATCGGCGAGCCAGGTACTCAGCTAACCATGCGTACCAAGCACAGTTCAGGTGTAGTTGGTTTAGACGTTACTCAAGGACTTCCTCGTGTTACCGAGATCTTTGAGATCAGAAACCCCAAGAATCTCTCTCCCATCTCCGAAGTTGCCGGTAAAGTCAAAGTACTAGAAACTGATGCCGGTTTCCGAGTTACCGTTACCCCCAGTATCGGCGGCAAAGAAAATCGTCATGAATATCTGGTCCCCCTAACCGCTACTCTCAATGTAACTGATGGTGAGCTCATCCCTGCCGGTCATCAACTTTCTTCCGGTGATTTAGATGCTCGGGCTATCCTTAAAGTTAAAGGGCTCCGTGCTGCTCAAGAGTATTTGATAAGAGAAGTTCAAAGTGTCTATCAGTCTCAAGGCATTCCCATCAACGACAAACACTTTGAAGTTATCGTCAGAAAGATGTCCGACAAAGTCAGAGTCGAATCTGCCGGAGATACCAAGCTCCTTCCCGGAGAAGTCGTCAGTAGTGGTTTCTTTGAGGCCGCTAATGAGGCCGTTGTCGCTGAAGGTGGGGAACCAGCTACTGCAACTCGCGTCATCTTAGGTCTAATCCAGACCTCCCTCTTCACCGAGTCATGGCTCTCTGCCGCCTCCTTCCAAGATACTACCAAGATCTTGACGACCGCCTCCCTTGAAGGCAAGACTGATCCGCTCACTGGTCTTAAGGAGAATGTCATTATCGGTCGTCTCATTCCTACCTCACCCGAGCGCGCCGCAATCTAACCCGATTGTCAATCACGCTTAACCTTGGTAGAATATAAGTCGTCTACTTTTCGACTAAGCGTTATTGGTCGAGAAAGTTAATAAAAACAAACAAATGCCAACAGTTAATCAACTTATTAAATTTGGCCGCAAAGCCAAAATTCAAAAGGTCAAAGCCGCCGCTCTTCGTCGTAGCTACAATGCCGCCAAGCGTCGCATCATCAAGACCACCAATCCTCAAAAGCGCGGGGTCTGTCTCCAGGTCAAGACCATGACGCCAAAGAAGCCTAACTCCGCTCTTCGTAAAGTCGCTCGTGTTCGTCTCAGCAACCGCCAGGAAGTCACCGCCTATATCATGGGTGAAGGCCACAATCTAGCTGAGCATAGTGTCGTCCTAGTTCGAGGTGGTCGTGTTAAAGATCTTCCTGGTGTTAAATACCACATTGTTAGGGGCGTCTACGATGCCGCCGGTGTCGAGGGCAGAAAGACTTCCCGCAGCAAATACGGCACCCGCCGCCCTGCCCCTGCAAAAGTTGAAAATACCGGATAAAGGTACTGAATAAATTAACCGAAACTAAACCCAAATAACATGCGTTCTAAAAAAGCCCCCCACCGAGAAATCCAACCCGATCCAGTCTATGGATCCCGGCTCGTCGCCAAACTCATCAATCGCAGCATGTACGAAGGCAAAAAATCCGTCGCGACAAAACAAGTCTACGATGCCTTCAAGATCCTTGAAGCCAAAGCCAAGAAGGATCCCCTTGAGGTTTTCCGTAGTGCCGTCGAAAACATCAAACCCCAGATCGAAGTCAGAAGTCGACGTATCGGTGGTGCCGCCTACCAAGTCCCCACCCCAATCCGTGGTGACCGCAAAGAGACTCTCGCTGTCCGTTGGCTAGTCAACGCCGCTCGCGCCAGAAGTAACTCTACCTATCACACCTATGCCGAGAAAATTGCCGCCGAGCTTCTCGACGCCTTAAACAACGAAGGCACCGCCATCAAGAAGAAGCTCGACACCCACAAAATGGCCGAAAGCAATAAGGCCTTTAGTCACTTCCGTTGGTAGGACCTATATCTTTCAATATAAATCTGTTATAATACCTGTATCTTTGCTCCTTTAGAAAGGATTCAAAATGGATCAGATACCTGGACTGGTTTGGCTACTTATATACCTTATTGGTCTCTCTGTCTCAGCTACGGCCTCTTGGCATTGGCTAGACGCGGGAAACAACAATGATGGTAGTAGTACTATGCCTCTTGTGATCTTCGCCCTCATGAGCTGGCTTGGAGTTGCCATGCTTCTCTTTGGCTATATTACGAAGAAAATCATCAATCGCTTACCTTAACTTTTCTTGGCGCAGCTCTAAGGGGCTGCGCCTTCTCATGCTATAATACCCATATCCAAAACTATGGAGGTGTACTTTGTCAGACAAAGAATCTTACCGCGAGCTCAATATCTTTCAACTCCTCTGGATTCTAGTAGTCTTTCCTTTTTCATTTATTCCTATTCTCTTCCATACCAAGATTATTCTCGATCGAGAAACAAATGGAATCGATCTTGAGAATGAAGAACTTGAGAAACTAGATGCCACCAATGAGTGGTGGGCCATGTATTTAATGATTTCATTTCTTTTCTGGACTCTCTTTGGTTCTTGTCTCTTGACTTTCTTACTCGTATTTTTGGTTGCTACTTTCAGCTAATCTTTTTGCAAAGCACGCCTCTCGGCGTGCTTTTCTTTACCCCTTGACTTCGGGTATAGTTTGGTATTCAATTAAATCATGAACGAACAAAAGGAATCTGGACTAATAATTTTTGAGGGTAATAATATCCGCCGTATTTGGAATGACAAAGAGGAAGAATGGTATTTTTCCGTAGTTGATATTGTTGGAGTACTTAGTGTTAGCGCAGATGCAAGAAAATACTGGAATAAGCTCGCACAACGACTTCGTGACGAAGGAAGTCAGGTGGTGACAAAATGTCACCAACTGAAAATGAAATCCAAGGATGGTAAGTTCTATCTTACTGACGCTGCCAACACCGAAACCATGTTTCGTATCATTCAATCCATCCCCTCCTCCAAAGCCGAACCATTCAAACTCTGGCTTGCTCGAGTTGGTTACGAGAGAGTCGAAGAATCTGAAGATCCAGAAAAAGCTATCAATCGAGCAATGCGTTTCTACCTCGCCCGCGGATACTCCAAAGAATGGATTAATCAACGGCTCAAGAGCATCGAAATAAGAAAAGATCTGACTGATGAATGGGAAGATCGTGGCGTCAAACAAGGAAAAGAGTTTGCCATTCTAACAGATGAAATAACTTTTGCCTGGGCCGGACTAAAAACTAAAGATTATAAAAAGTACAAGAGCCTCAAAAAAGAGAATCTCCGCGACAATATGACTAATCTAGAACTTGTTCTTAATATGCTTGCCGAGGCATCCACAACTGAGATATCCAAGGCAGTGGAACCAAAGAACTTCAGTCAAAACAAGTTAGTTGCTAGACGTGGTGGTAATATCGCGGGATTCGCTCGCAAAAAACTTGAAAAAGTAACTGGGCGAAAAGTCATTAGTAATTCAAACTTCCTATCACTTAGAAAAAAACAACTACAGTAATCCAATTATGAACGTACAAAAGGAATCCGGTCCAATCATTTTCGAAGGTAAAAACATTCGTCGGAAATGGTCACATCTTCCTACCGTTTTAGGTGCCACCGGCAACTATTAAAGCAATCACCGACAGTTAGCGCGCCTTCGGGTGCGCTTTTCTTTTTTCTCCTCTTCATGCTAAAATAATCTACGTTAATAGCTTTAAGCTGCTTAATTTAAGCAGTTTTATTTATGTATATGGCTACACCAAGTAAAAATCTACCCCTAGATCACGTCAGAAATATCGGCATCATTGCCCATATCGACGCTGGTAAGACCACGACCACGGAAAGAATCCTGTATTACACCGGCAAATCCTACAAAATCGGCAATATTGACGCCGGTGACACCCAAATGGACTGGATGGAGCAAGAAAGGGAACGTGGTATCACCATCGTCTCCGCCGCTACCACCACCTTTTGGACTCCTGTTTTGGAACACGCCCGCATCAAAAATGAACACCGCTTCAATATCATCGACACCCCCGGCCACGTTGACTTTACCGCTGAGGTTGAGCGTTCCCTACGTGTCCTCGATGGCGGCGTCGTTATCTTAGATGCCGGTTCCGGTGTCCAATCTCAAACTGAAACCGTCTGGCGTCAAGCTGATAAATACAAGGTTCCTCGCATTGCCTTCGTCAACAAAATGGATGTTCTCGGTGCCGACTTTCACGCCACCATCAAAGACGTTCATGAAAAGTTAGGTGCTAAAACGGCCATTATGGCTCTTCCTATTGGAGTTGAAAACTTCTTTAAAGGCATCATCTTGCTTCTAGAAAGGCAAACTGTCATCTGGGAAGGCGACCAAACTGGCGCCGCCTATACGATCTCCTCCGATATCCCCGCTGATATGAAAGACGAAGTCGAGAAATATCGAGCTCTCTTGATCGAACAGATCTGTGAGTTTGACGACACTCTTCTTGAAAAATATCTCAACGGAGATGAGCCTACTCTCGATGAACTTAAAGCCGTCCTGCGAAATGCCACCATCGGTAATCAGATCGTCCCCGTTTATCCAGGCTCTTCTCTAAGAAACAAAGGTGTTCAGCCCCTCCTCGATGGTGTTGTTGACTTCCTTCCCTCTCCTCTCGATGTCCCCCCCGTTAAAGGAACTAACGCCAGTACTGGCGAAGAAGTTTTCCCCAAACCCGACCCTGCTGCTCCCATTACCGCCCTGGCCTTCAAAATCCAGGCCGATCCCCACGTTGGCCGTCTCACCTATATTCGTATCTACTCTGGCACCCTCAAGTCCGGGACATATATCTACAACTCTTCCAAACGCGAAAAGGAACGTATTGGCCGTCTCCTTCTTATGCACGCCAACACTCGTGAGGAAATCGACGAAGCCAAAGCGGGAGAAATTGTCGCCGCTGTGGGCTTAAAAGAAACCGTCACTGGTAATACTCTTTGTGATGAAAACAACCCCGTTGTTTTGGAAAGTATCTCTTTCCCTGAACCAGTTATCTCCCTCGCCATTGAGCCCAAAACCAAAGTCGACCAGGAGAAATTAGGTCTCGCTCTTAATCGCCTCGCCGATGAAGACCCAACCTTCAAAATCAGAACCGATCAAAACACTGGTCAAACCGTCATCTCCGGCATGGGAGAACTCCACCTCGAGATCCTCGTTGACCGACTCAAACGCGAATTCAAAGTCGACGCCAGTACCGGTGCCCCTCAAGTTGCCTACAAAGAAACCATTACTCAAAAAGCCGATGGTGAAGGTAAATACATCAAACAAAGTGGTGGTCGTGGGCAATATGGTCACTGTCTGATCCGCATTGCTCCCAAGGCCCGTGGTGAAGGCCGTGAATTCCTCAACAAGATTGTCGGTGGCTCCATCCCTAAAGAATTTATCAGTCCTATCGAAAAAGGCATTCTCGAAGCCATGGATAACGGTCTCATTTCTGGTCACACTATGACCGATATCTCAGTCGAGCTCTACGATGGTAGTTATCATGACGTCGACTCCTCTGAGATTGCCTTCAAAATTGCCGGATCTATGTCTCTCCAAGATGCCGTCAAGAAGGCAAAACCCGTCATTCTTGAGCCAATTATGAAAGTCGAAGTGACCACCCCAGAAGAATTCATGGGTGACATCATCGGCAATCTTAGTAGTCGTCGCGCCCAGATTCTTGGTAACGATCAACGTGGTAATGCCCGCATTGTCACTGCTCTTGTTCCTCTGGCCGAATTAAGTAACTACGCCACCGATATCCGTTCTATTACTCAAGGTCGGGCTAACTACTACATGGAACCCCACTCTTATGAGATTTTGCCCGACAATATCGCTGCACCATTACTTAAACAGTCCTCTGGCGTTTCTGCCTAATCTTTGGTACAATTAATCTTTGAATTCTAAACATTAGTTAGAAATTAATACAAATTATTTTTACAACCCATATGGCAACATTTGATCGTTCTAAGCCTCACGTTAACATCGGCACCATTGGTCACGTCGACCACGGTAAAACCACCCTTACCGCCGCTATCACTACAACTCTCGCTACAAAAGGTCTCGCCGAAGCTAAAAAGTTTGACGAAATCGATAACTCTCCTGAAGAGAGACAGCGTGGAGTCACCATTAACATCTCTCACGTCGAATATCAAACCGCCAATCGTCACTACGCCCACATCGACGCTCCTGGACACGCCGACTACATCAAAAACATGATTACCGGTGCTGCTCAGATGGACGGCGCTATCTTAGTTATCGCCGCTACCGATGGTCCGATGCCCCAAACTAAAGAACACCTTCTTTTGGCCAAACAGGTTAATGTCCCAAAGCTAGTCATTGCCCTAAACAAAGTTGACGCCGTTTCCGATCCCGAGCTTCTCGAGCTCGTCGAAATGGAAGTCAAGGAATTGCTCAAGAAATACGAATACGAAGAGGATACTCCTATCATCCGTATTTCCGCCCTCAAAGCCCTTGAAGGTGACGCAGCGGCTCAGGAAGGCATTATGAAGCTTATGGACGCCGTCGACACTTGGATTCCAACTCCAGTTAGAGACCTCGACAAACCCTTCCTTATGCCTGTTGAAGACGTTTTCAGCATCAAAGGCCGTGGTACTGTTGTTACTGGCCGAGTTGAGCGAGGTGTTGCCAAAGTCGGTGACGAAATCGAAATTATCGGTTTAGTTGACACCAAGAAATCTGTCATCACCGGTGTCGAAATGTTCCACAAGCAACTCGACCAGGCTCAAGCTGGAGACAATGCCGGAGTTCTCCTCCGCGGCGTTGAGAAAGCCGATGTTCAAAGGGGTCAAGTTCTTGCCAAGACCGGTTCCGTTACCCCGCATACGCAGTTTGAAGCCGAAGCCTACATCTTAAGCAAAGATGAAGGTGGTCGTCACACTCCTATGTTCACCGGCTACAAGCCCCAATTCTACATTCGTACCACTGACGTTACCGGTGAAGTCACTCTTCCTGCTGGCATTGAAATGGTCATGCCTGGGGACAGCACCAAAATGACGGTTAAATTAATTCAACCTGTCGCCATGGAAGACAGTCTCCGCTTCGCTATTCGCGAAGGTGGCAAGACCGTCGGTGCTGGTGTTATTACCAAAATCATTAAGTAATAGCGCGTAAATTAACTCATATGGCCGACCAACCCCGCATCCGCGTCCGACTCAAGTCCTTTGACCATCGCGTCATCGACGAAGCCAGCAGTAAGATTCTTCAAGCTGCTCTAGCCACCGGTGCTAAAGTTGTCGGCCCAGTGCCCCTGCCCACCAAGCACAAAGAAATCACAGTCAATACCAGTCCGCATACCGACAAAAATGCTCGTGAGCACTTCGAGATCCTCACTCACAAGCGTTTGATCGATATCGTCTCTCCAACCAACAAGACGATCGATTCACTTATGCATCTTGAGTTACCTGCTGGCGTCGGGATTGAAATCAAAATGTAATTGATCCCTTCTGCCCAAAACAATATGACAGTTAACTTGTCCCATTAGGGATTAAATAACGCTCATACGGATGACCCCCCGTGTAGCGAGGGTTTTTTAAGGTCAAAAAAATGATAAATCAGATATTTACTACCAAACACAAAACATCACAAGAATTTGTGAACGGTAAACGGATCCCTGTCACTGTTCTCTCTATTCCTAAACAAACAGTCATCGGCATCCGTACCGCAGAAAAGGACAAATACAATGCCCTTCAGATTGCTATTGGCCAAAAGAATCTCAAACCAAGTAAGCCTCAACTCAAGACTCTTAAAGCTGCCGGCCTGGAGAAACGTCCTCGTTTCGTCAAAGAAATTACTCTGGCTTCACCTTCCGAACTACCCATAGCAACTACTCTTTCTTTTACAGACGTTCTCGGTGAAGGAGACACTGTCAAGGCTACAGCAACCAGTAAGGGTAAAGGCTTTGCTGGAGTGATGAAACGTCATGGTTTTCATGGTGGACCCAGGACTCACGGACAGTCAGACCGCGCCCGCGCTCCTGGATCTATTGGTCGGGGTACTACTCCCGGTCGCGTCGTCAAAGGCAAAAAAATGGCTGGAAGAATGGGTTCTGATACGGTCAGTATTTTGGGACTCAAAGTTCTCCATCTTGACGAAGGCAGTAATCTAGTCACCCTCAAAGGCCTAATTCCCGGGGCAATAGGTGGTCTAGTTCGCCTTACAATTGCCAAAAAAAATCCTAATCCCGTTATTAAAGAGGTAGGAGTTGAGGAACCAACTGAAGCTGCCACTCCTGAATCAGAAAATCTATAAACATGACTAAACTGTCTCACTACGACCATACTGGTAAAAAACTCACTGATCTCACCGTCAACGAGGCTATCTTTGCCGTCAAAATAAGCCCCGCTCTCTTGGCTCAAGCTGCCTCAATGTATCAAGACCGACTTCATCAACACACCCACAAAGTCAAGACTCGAGGCGAGGTTGCTCTTACCACCGCTAAATGGTTCCGTCAGAAAGGCACTGGTCGTGCCCGCCATGGTGCTAAGTCAGCTCACATCTTCGTTGGTGGTGGTGTCGCTCATGGTCCCACTGGTGCCCGTCCTGCCGTTAGAACCCTCCCCGTCAAAATGCGTCGCCTTAGTATTATTGGCGCTCTCTCCAATCGAGCCAATGACCAAGTTATCTCCATAGTTAGCGGCCTAGATCAAATCAAAGCCAAGACTTCTGATGTGAGTAAACTTCTTCAGACTATTAAGTCCCCCAACAAATCAGTTCTCTTACTCATCGGCAAAACCCATCCAAATCTTCTCAAAGCCTCTTCAAATCTACACAGTCTTACCACTGTCAACTATCAACAAACCAACACTCTTCAACTACTCCGTGCTCGCCAGATCCTCATCGATCAAGATGCCCTCTCTCTCCTCGAAACCTGGCTACTTCCCAAGAAGACCTCTTCTAACATAGTGACCAAGACTGTTACCTCTAAAACAAAGACAACCAAAACTATTAAGGCAAAAACCGCCCGCCTACCAAAGTTGCCAAAAAGTAACTAAATAAATCATATGATCATAAAGCCATATATCACTGAGAAGTCCCTCAAAAACGATCAAAATCGTTACACTTTCTTAGTGGAACTCGATAGTAGTAAGACTCAGGTGAAAGAGCTGATCGAAAAGCTTTACAAAGTCAATGTCATCAAAGTCGCCGCTATTAGGTCCAAGGCCACCTCTTCCCGATCGGGCCGCACCGGACGTCGAAAGACCATTAAACCCTACAAAAAAATGATTATCCAATTAAACGAAAAGCAAACTATTCCGCTTTTCCAAACTAAATAGCAAAGAAGTATCACCATGGCAAGACCAACCGTTAAACCCACTACCCCCGGCACCCGTCACAAAACTCCGATGAAGAGGAGTCTTTCTACGGGAAGACCCCCCAAATCTCTCCGTCGTCTCAGTAAAAAGTTTTCAGGACGCAACAATTCTGGTAAAATTACCGTGCGTCATCGTGGTGGTCGTCAAAAGCGCTTTCTAAGACTTATAGATTTCAAACGTCAAATCCGTGAGCTTCCAGGACAAGTTGTCAGCATCGAATACGATCCCAATCGCTCTACCAACATTGCCCTTATTCACTACCCCACTGGTCAAAAAAGCTACATTCTAGCGCCGACCGGCCTCCAGATTGGCCAAAAAGTCATTTCTTCTCTGGAAAGTGATGAAATCCAAGTCGGTAACTGCCTTCCCCTAGGTAAAATCCCCATTGGTACTCCCCTCCATAATATTGAGTTAACCAGTGGTAAAGGCGGTCAAATAGTTCGTTCTGCCGGAACTTCTGCCTACATTCAAGATAAAGAAGGTAGTCTTGTTAGCATTAAGCTTCCCTCTGGGGAAATCCGCCGCCTCAAAGCTATTAATATGGCCACAGTTGGCCAGCTAAGTAACGTCGAACACAAGAATATGAAGCTCGGTAAAGCCGGTCGCAAGCGCCATATGGGTATTCGTCCCACTGTCCGTGGTGTTGCCCAGCATCCCGATTCCCACCCCCACGGTGGAGGAGAAGGTCGCTCTGGTATTGGTATGAAGGCTCCTAAGACCCCTTGGGGCAAAAAGGCCTTGGGCAAAAAGACCCGCTCCAAAAAGAAATACTCTAATCAGTTAATAATCAAAGATCGTCGCAAGAAATAATATGGCTAGAAGCAGTAAAAAAGGACCTTTCTTAGATGAAAAACTCGTCAAAAAAGTTCTTAATCAAAAACAATCTGGTCGAAAAGAACCAATCAAAACTTGGAGTCGGGCCTGCCAGATCCCTCCAGAATTTGTTGGGTCAACTTTTCTTGTTCACAATGGCAAACTCTTCAAAGAAGTCTTTGTTTCCGAAGCTATGGTTGGCCACCGCTTAGGAGAGTTCTCGCCAACGAGAACCTTCCACGGTCACGGTAAGATGACCAAGCGTGTTATTAGTAAAACCTAAAAAATAATTATGATCGTTGTTGCCAAAAACAGAAATGTCACTGTCACCCCTCGGAAGCTTCAACTTCTGGCGGAGTCAGTCAAACACCTTAAGCCTGGTGAGGCGGTTACGCAACTAAACTACCTTAACTACTCAGGTGGCACGCCCCTCCTTAAGACCATTAAGCAAGCTATTGCCAATGCTACTAATAATTTCAAATTAAGTGAAAACGATCTTAAGTTCCACACCATCTTCATCGGCAAGGCCCTTTCCTACCGCCGTGGTCGCCCTGGACCCAAGGGTCGTTTCAAGCCCTACGAAAAAACTCGCTCTCACATAACCGTTGAGCTAATTACCAAGGAAGCAAAAGAGACCAAGTCTCTTACGCCCAAAAGGATCGAGGCAATCGATAAGACCACATCAAAGGCCGCTCTAAAAATTAAAAAAGCTGTTAAATCAACAATTAAAACTACTGTCAAGTAACTGACAAACCAATATGGGACAAAAAGTTAATCCACTAGGCTTTCGCACCGGCATCCTCTACGACTGGAAGTCTCTCTGGTATGCCACCAAACAGCAATTTCCTTTCCTTGTTGGTCAGGATCATCGGATCCGTAAATTCTTAACTAAACGTCTCGAATTAGCCGGCCTAACCGATATCCAGATTAAGCGTTCAATTAACGCTATCGATATCTATCTCCACGTCTCTCGTCCGGGTGTCGTCATCGGTCGAGGTGGAGCTAATATTGAGCTTCTTAAAAAAGATCTGAGTCGTTTGCTCCAAAGCAAGAATAAAAAGACACCGCTGACTATTAATTTGCATCCCATTGAAGTCAAGGCCCCCGATCTATCTGCTAAACTCGTCGCTGAGACCATCTCGCAACAACTCGCCAAGCGTTATCCTCACCGTCGCGCCAAAGACCAAGCTATTGAACGCGTTATGTCTGCCGGTGCCAAAGGCATCAAAATCGTCTTTGCCGGACGTATCGGTGGTGCTGAGATTGCTCGTAATGAAAAATACAAGCAAGGTCAGGTCCCCGCTTCAACCTTAAGAGCCGACATTGACTATGCCCAAGTCCCCTCACTCACTCGCTCGGGTTACGTCAGTGTCAAAGTCTGGATCTACAAAGGCGAAAAACCAATTAAATAAAAAACTAATTAACAAACACGTATGCTACAGCCAAGAAAGAGAAAATTCCGCAAAGAATTCCGTGGCACCGTCAAGGGTCCTGCCGTCCGTGGTAGCAAAGTCTCTTTTGGCGAATTTGGCCTTAAGGCTCTCGAAGGCGGTTGGATTGAGTCCCGACAAATCGAGGCCGCCCGTCGCACTGTCAGTCACCACACCAAACGTATTGGTAAAACTTTCATTCGCATCTTCCCTCATAAACCCTATACCAAAAGAGCCGCTGGTGCTCGTATGGGTTCAGGAAAAGGCGATATTGAAGGATACGTCGCCGTTATCCGTCCCGGTGCCATGCTCATCGAGGTCGCCGGTGTTACTAAAGAGATGGCTCTCCAAGCCCTCAACATGGCCGGACACAAGTTCTCAGTTAAAACTAAATTTGTTGAAAGAAACTAAATGACTACTAAAAAAGACAACCCCACTATCAGCGTTCAAGACCTAAAAGTCCAAGTCGTTGGAATTAAACTCAAAATCAAAGCCGGTATCGAGAAAAACACCAATGCCCACAAGCGGCTCAAAAAGCAAATCGCTCAATTAATAACCAGACAAACCAAATAAATATGAAAACATTAAAAGGTATCGTCACCAAAGACAAAATGAACAAAACGGTCGTCGTTACCGTCAGTACTCTTTGGCAACACCCCATCTACAAAAAACGCATTAAAAAAAGCAAACGTTTTCACGTCCATAACGAGCTACAAGCTAAAGTCGGGGATAAGGTCGTGATTGCGCAGTCACGACCCTTAAGCCGTCTCAAGCGTTTTATCATTACCAAAATCGTTAAATAAACCATGATCCAACTTAGAAGCATACTCAAACTAGCCGACAACTCAGGTGCCAAAAGGCTTCGGGTCATGCACGTTCACGGTGGTTCAAAGAGGCGCTTCGGCTATCTAGGTGATATCATTACCGCTTCAATTATGGCCGCCGATCCCCATAGTGCCGTCAAGAAAGGTCAAGTAGTCAAAGCCGTTATTGTCAGAGTTACCAAAGAACATGGTCGTTCTGACGGCACCTACATTCGTTTTGATGAAAACGCCGCTGTTGTTATCGACAATGCCACCGCCAAGAATCCCCTAGGTACCCGCATCTTTGGTCCCATTGCCCGCGAAATCAAAGACGCCGGCTTCACTAAAATCGCCTCACTCGCTCCCGAGGTTCTCTAATCTATTAATAACTAAGCAAGATAAAACAATTATGAAACTCAAAATTAACGACACTGTCACTGTCCTTTCCGGCGACGACGCAGGCCGTGAAGGCAAGATCATCAAGATCATTTCTGGCAACAACAAAGTCCTCATTGATGGCATCAACACCTACAAGAAGCACCTCAAGACTCAAGGTAAACAGGAGGGTGGCGTTGTCACCCTCTCCCGCCCAATTGATGCAAGTAAGTTGATGTTGGTCTGTCCTCATTGTAAAAAGCCCACTCGGGTGGGCTTCGAGGGCACCGGCAAGGACAAAGTCCGCGTCTGTAAAAAATGTTCCAAACCTATCATTTCTGTTGAAGCCGCCACTGAAACTAGGAAGAAAAAATAATTTACTTATAACTACACATGAACTCTCTAAGACAAACCTACCAAGAAGTAATCACCCCTAAACTCAAAAAAGAACTAAACATCGATAATACTATGGCTGTTCCTCGCCTAGTTAAGATCACTGTCAACACTAGTTCCGGCGAATTCAAAAGCAATCCCGAATTGGTTACTAAGACCAAAGAATGGCTTTCCCAGATCACTGGACAGGCTCCTAAACTAACCAAAGCCAGAACCTCCATTGCCGCCTTTACTCTCCGTCAAGGTGATGTTGTTGGTCTTGCCGTCACCCTCAGAGGTGATCGAATGTACAGTTTCTTGCAAAAACTCATCAACATTGTTCTTCCTCGCACCAAAGACTTTCAGGGTATCAAAACCACTGCTTTTGATCAGCACGGTAATTATACTTTAGGTCTTTCTGAGCAGCTTCTCTTTCCCGAGGTAGAATATGATAAAATTGGTAAGATTCAGGGCCTAGAAGTAACTATTACTACTTCTGCCAAAGATCCCAAGTCATCCAAAGAATTACTTGTCGCTCTAGGAATGCCCTTCGCAAAGCAAGAGGCTAAATAAAACAATGGCTAAACAATCAAAAATCGTAAAAAACCAAAAAGAAAAACTCTTCGGTCATCCGACCAAGGCTATCAACCGTTGTCAAATCTGCGGTCGACCCAGAGGTTACATTCGCCAATTTGGTCTTTGTCGTCTCTGCTTCCGCGAACTCGCCCACAAGGGTCAGATCCCCGGAGTCGTCAAGGCTTCTAAATAATTACAAAACTCAATAGATATTTAAAACATATGGATCCAATCGCCGACTTCCTCACTCAAATTCGTAACGCTTACAAAGCTAAACATGAAACAGTTACCTCTCCTCACTCCAAGATTAAGGCAGAGCTTGCCCTTCTCCTCAAACAGACCGGTTTCTTAGGTGATGTCAGTGTCGAAGGGACTGTCCCTAGTAAATTTCTCAAGGTTGGTCTTGTCTATCAAGGATCAGAGCCCATTCTAAGTCACATCTCTCGAGTCTCAAAGCCTTCCGTCCGCATCTACACTCGCTCATCCAAAATCCCTACCACTCTTTCCGGTCGCGGCCTGACTATCCTTAGTACTTCTAAGGGTCTAATGACCGATCGCCAAGCCAAGAAAGCCGCCTTAGGCGGCGAAATTATCTGTCGCGTTTGGTAATTACAATTAAACAAACTTTAATAACACCATGTCACGAATTGGTAACGCCCCCATCACTCTCCCCGACTCAGTCAACTTTCAATTTGACGGTTCTCATTTAGTGATTGCTGGCCCTCTAGGTAGTCTGAATCTTACTGTCGATAACTCTATTAAGATAACCAAAGACAACTCTGTTCTCACCTTCAAAAGAAAGAGTAACCTGCCCGCTCACCGTGCCCTACATGGCCTGACTCGCGCTCTTGTCGCTAATATGGTTGAAGGCGTCACTAAAGGCTTTGAGAAGCGTCTAGAACTCGTCGGTACTGGGTATCGTGTTGCCAAGTCAGGTAGCGGTCTCACCATCTCTGTTGGTCTTTCTCATCCAGTTGAGTTTGCCGCGCCACAGGGTGTGACCGTGGACGTCGAAGGCAACAACAAGATAATCATCAAAGGCATCGATAATTATCTCGTTGGTCAAACAGCCGCCAATATTAGAAAGATTCGCAAACCCGAACCCTATAAAGGTAAAGGTATCCGCTACGAAGGCGAAATCGTCCGCCGTAAAGCCGGTAAGGCCGCCAAAGCCGGTGCCTAAAGCAATTAGATTTAAGTAAGCAAATATATGAAAAAACACCACGCCTCTTCTACTCTCAAGCGCATTCGCCGAGTTCGAGCCAAAATAACCGGCATTGCCGCTCGTCCTCGCCTTAGTGTCGATCGAAGCAATAAACATCTCGCCGTTCAACTCATTGACGACGCCGCTCATAAAACTATCATGGGTCTTAACACCATGACTATCAAAGAAGGCAAGACCAAAGTCGAGAAAAGCATTGCCCTCGGTACGAAACTGGCCCAAAAAGCTCTTGAGAAGAATATTAAAATGGCTACTCTTGATCGTGGTCAATTCCGCTTTGGTGGTCGCATCAAGGCCTTTACAGAAGCCGCAAACAAAGCCGGTCTTAAGATTTAAGAATTTAATAAACAAAACGCATGTATAATCAGAACCAAAATCAAAACCGCGGTCCAAAACCTACCTCAGAATATGAAGAAAAGGTTCTTCAAATTAGAAGAGTTAGCAAAAAGACCAAGGGCGGCAACAGTATCAACTTCACCGCGCTCGTTGTCGTCGGTGACAAAAAGGGCCACGTCGGTGTGGGCTTAGGTAAAGCTCCGGCTGTCAACACTGCTATTCAAAAAGGTATCCGTTTAGCTCGTCGTGATATGGCCAGTGTTCCTCTAAGGAACGGCACCATCCCCCACCGCATCGTTTTCAAATTCGGTGCAGCCCGAGTCATGCTTAAACCCGCCCCCGAAGGTACCGGAGTTATCGCCGGTGGTTCCGTCCGCGCCGTCGTTGAGGCCGCCGGTGTCAAGAATATCGTTACCAAGGTCCTTGGGAACAACAACAAAATGACCAACGTCTTCGCTACCCTTAACGCCCTCCGTGAAATTGACATCCTCTCTCAAAAACAAACCCTTCTTAACCTCGGTCAAAAGAAAGAAGAAAAGAGTAAATAATTTAAATCAAGATTAACCTAAACACTTATGTTTCTAGCCAAATTACCCAAAACCACTACTACTAGTAAAAAGCGCGTTGGCCGCGGCTATGGCTCCGGTAAGGGCGGGCATACTTCGGGCCGTGGACAAAAAGGTCAAAATAGTCGCAACTCTACCCCCATCTGGTTTGAAGGTGGACAACTCCCCCTTATCCGTCGCACTCCCTTTGTTAAAGGTAAGCTCCGTAACGTCTCACTTCAAACCAAGCCCCTCACCGTCAAACTCTCTGCCCTTAACATCTTCGCCGACAAGGCCACTGTTGATCTCGACTCCATTGTCACTACTTTAAAGCTTCCCAAAATTGCCAAGAAAACCGGTGTCAAGATCCTTTCTCAAGGAGAACTAACCAAAGCTCTCATCGTCAAACTCTCCGTCTCTGAGACCGCCGCCAAAGCCATTGAGAAAGCTGGTGGAACTGTTAGTCTCTAAATTCCCATAAAAAAGCCGCTATTTCTAGCGGCCATTTCTCTTCCTAATTTGGATACACAACTACATACTCGGCCTTGAGACCATCCAAGACATTCCGGAAAATCGTCCAATGCAATTCACCCAGATCGGTAATGATGGCTCCTCCCTTGCATTCTGGCGACTCGACCGCCAGCATCACCTCAAAGCGAGTTCGAGTTTTTCCTACTCGATCCTCTGCTTCCCAGATGATTAAGATCGCCTGAATGACAGCCTGTCCATTGGTGATATAAAACTGTCGCATCTTTGCCTCCAGTTATTCCTTGTCTGTACAAGCCCATAATACCGAAAATGCTCAATTTTGTCAACTCTACCCCCCTTCTCAGGCTGATATAATCAGCCCATGTCTATCACTACCACCCTTAAAAATATCTGGCGCATTAAGCCGCTTCGAAACAAAATTCTCATTACTCTAGCCATCTTAGCTTTCTTCCGCGCTCTCGCTCACATTCCCCTCCCCGGTATCGACACGGCCACCCTCAAGCAACTCTTTGCCGGCTCTGCCTTACTCACCCTTCTCGACATTTTCTCTGGAGGAACCCTCGCCAATTTTTCCATCATGGCCTTGGGTGTCAACCCCTACATCAATGCCTCCATCATCATCCAAATGCTCACCATGGTCTTTCCTCAACTCGAAGAATTAAGTAAAGAAGGTGAATATGGTCGGGAAAAAATCAATCAATACACGCGCTTCCTCACCCTCCCACTTTCCGTTGTCCAGTCCTTTGGCCTTCTTGCTCTCATGCGCTCCCAGAATATTACCGTCAACAACCCCCTCCAACTCTTTGCCATTATTACCACTCTCACTGCCGGTACCATGCTTCTGATGTGGCTCGGTGAGCTAATTTCTCAGTATGGCCTTAGTAACGGTGTCAGTATTATCATCTTTGCCGGTATTGCCGGTCGTCTCCCTGTCACTCTTTTCCAGACTACCACCACTACCTCATCCCAAAATCTCACCAATTTAATCGTGTTTGCCGTTATGGCTTTGGCTGTCATTTACTTTGTCGTTAAGATTACCGAGGCCACTAGAAATATTACCGTCCAGTATGCCCGGCGTACCCGTTCTGTTTCTACCCAAGGTAGCCAACTAACCCACCTACCTCTCCGCCTTAACCAAGCCGGCGTCATCCCCATCATTTTTGCAGTTTCTTTAATGCTCATTCCTACTCTCCTAAGTGGTGTCTTTAGCGGCTCATCAAACCCCACTCTCTCAAACATTGGTCGTTTCTTGAGTGTTAACTTCCAACAACAAAGCCCCTTCTATGCCCTCCTTTATTTCATTCTCGTCGTCTTCTTTACTTTCTTCTATACTGCCGTCATCAGTAACCCGGAAAAGATTGCTGATCAGATCAAGAAAAATGGTGGCTTCATTCCCGGTGTCAGACCCGGAGAAGCCACGGCTAGGTATCTCTCTAATATTCTCAATAGGATTACCCTCGCTGGGGCCCTTTTCCTGGGGCTAATCGCTATTCTTCCTAATGTTACCCAGGCCATTACTGGTGTCACTTCCGCCGGTCTGGGCGGCACGGGACTGCTCATCGTCGTCTCTGTCATCCTTGAGTCCGCCAAGGACATCGAAGCCCAGCTCGTCATGCGTAACTACGACCGCTTCCTCTCCTAGGCTTGACAAATCCCCCAGAAAAGCTTATAGTATATCAAAATCTTTTTATCCCTTAGGAGGGACTATGTTCGCCAAGCTTGCAAATATCGTCTTCATCACCGCCAGCGGTGCAAAATACGCCTTCCGTAGCACGGACTGTAAGGACGTCTATGCTCTGGTTCGCTCTGGCGACCCCATCCCGGATTATGGAAATGATCTGTTGGTTCGTCTCATTGGCTCGGGGTACCTTGCCCCCAACAACCAATGGGTCCTGGAATTTCCCGGTTGCCTGGTGAAGGGCTATCACGCCATTTTCCAGGTTTTCGGTGACGAGGATATGAATACTTCGTCAATCGAAGCGATCTACAATCTCAATTGAATTAAGGCACCCCTCCCCGGGGTGCCTTCTCTTCGTTCTTCCTCCGTGTTACTCTCAATCTATGAATCTCATCATTCTCGGTGCTCCTGGTTCTGGTAAAGGCACCCAAGCTAAGCTTCTTGCTGATCACTTTGGTCTTACTCATATCTCCTCAGGCCAGCTCCTCCGCCAGGCTGCTAAAACTGATCCAGCACTTCAACAGATTCTTGATTCTGGAGAACTCGTTCCCTTCGGAATCGTCCTTAAAGTCATCTTGCCTTCGCTAAAAAATGCCTCTGGCTTCGTTCTCGATGGTACTCCCAGAAATCTCACTCAGGCTATACAACTAGACCAGTTCTTCAAAGAACAAGGAATAGCAATCAATCACGCCATCTTACTGGATCTCCCCGACGATGAAGCTGTCACTCGTCTCCTCAAACGTGCTAAGACTGAGAATAGGCCAGATGACAACGAAGATACCATCCGAGAAAGACTCAAGATATACAATCAGACAACCATCCCCGTTATTGACTACTATTTCAAGCGCAATCTTCTTCGTCGTATTGACGGCCGCCCCGATATTGAGACTATCTTTCAAGATATCCTCAGACACTTGGCCTGACCAGCTACCCACTTTTGCTTTTCTCTAGTAAAATTGGATCCATGAATCAAGAAAAGTTACTCTCCATGAGAGAAGGGGGTCATAAATTGGCTGCCATCCGCGATCAACTCGTCGCTTTCGCGAGACCTGGCATCAAGTTACAAGCCATCGAGGATCTGGCTAATCAGCTGATTAGCAAGTCCGGCGGTGAAGCTGCCTTCAAAAAGGTTCCCGGTTATGATTGGGCCACTTGTCTAAATGTCAACGACGTTGTCGTTCACGGTATCCCCAGTGACCAAACGCTCCTTGATGGCGATCTACTTAGTATCGACATCGGCCTCTACTATCAGGACTACTACACAGATACCACCGCTAGCCTTGTCGTTGGTACCTCTACTCCCTTTCAACGCCATTTCCTTGAGGTAGGCCGCCTTGCTCTTAATGCTGGTGTCCGTGCCGCCAAGGCCGGTCATAAAGTCTCTGATATCTCCCGCGCCATTCAGTCCCTCATTGAAGGCAATAACTTCACTGTTATCCGCGAGCTTACCGGACACGGTGTCGGCCAAAAGTTACATGAAGAACCCTATATCCCCAACTTCGTTGAAGATGGAAAGGACCCAGTCCTCCAAGTTGGCCAAACCATAGCCATTGAGCCAATGTATACCACTGGCAACGGCCGAATCAAGATTGCCAAAGACGGATGGACCATCCGCACCGCCGACGGCACCCTCGCTGGCCAGGTCGAGCATACTATCTATATCTCGCAAAAAGGCCCAATCATTTTGACGAAATAGTTTTAAAGAAATATAGGTTGACTATTAGCCTTGGGCCTGATATATTATCCTCCATACATTCAAAACTTTCTTGTGGAGGATTAATGATCAAGACTACCATTAGCGAAGACGACCGCGGGATACGGACTGGCATTACCTATGACATGTCTGAGCAAATTGCGATAGACCGGGTTCGAAGCGCTTGTTTCAGGGCGATTCTTCGGGCTCTGGCACCGCTAATTGGCGAGATCGACGCCGAGCTAACCAGCGCCGATCCCGTCATCCAAGCAGATGGGCGTCAACATATCGGCGAACTAGAATTAGCTCTCAATCAATTCGGCCTCAAGTTCCAGTCTCTCAATGCAGCGGCCTTTACTGATTTCATCACAGGCCTTGATGTCGAGTCCTTGGACAAGAAGTGAATATAGTTCTCCCCTGCCTAACAGCAGGGGAGAATCTTGTCTGTGTAGCCAAACATTAAATAGTCTGATATAATTTACGCATAAATATGGCACCTAACAAAGCTGTTACTCAGGTTGAGGGATTTATTTCGCAGGCCTTGCCCAATGCCCAATTCAAAGTTCAACTAAAAGACGGTAAAGAGCTCATTTGCCACCTCTCTGGTAAAATGCGTCTTTACAAGATTAAAGTCATGCCGGGAGATAACGTCAAAGTCGAGGTTACTCCCTACGATGAAACCAAAGGTCGCATCGTCTATCGTGGCTAATCAGCTTTGTCTCTTCTATGCCGATACCTCCACGCTTATAGTGGATTAAATAATATGAAAGTTAAAGCATCAATTAAACCACGCTGCAAAAACTGCAAAACAATCCGCCGACGCGGACAGCTTTACGTCGTCTGTAGCAACCCTAGGCACAAACAACGCCAAGGATAATAATATTAGAAACTAACAACGCTAACTAAATCATGGCTCGCTTATCCGGTATCGATCTACCAAACAACAAACATATCGCTATTGCCCTCACCTATATCCATGGTATCGGACGTACCACCGCCAAGAAGATCCTTGCCACTGCCGGTATTAGTCCAGAGGTTAAAGCCAGTACTCTTACCGGTGCTCAGATTCAAACTCTCGCTTCCATTATAGAGAAAACTCCTGTTGAGGGAGATCTTCGCAAAATTGTCCGTGAGAATATCCAACGTCTTAAACGCGTTGGTAGTTATCGCGGTCTTCGTCATCATATGGGTCTTCCCGTTCGCGGTCAACACACCAGGACCAATGCGCGTACCCGAAAAGGTAAACGCAAGACCGTCGGTGCTATGACCAAGGAAATGCGTCAAAAATTAGAAACCCCCGCTAAATAATATGTTGAACTCAAAAGAAGATAAAAATAATGTGAAATCCCGCAAAGCGGGAGCTACCAAAAAAGCAATCACTACTAAGACAACCAAAAAATCCGCTCCCAAGATCGTCCCCTCTGGACGCATGTACATCAAGGCTACTTTTAACAGTACTCTGGTTACCTTTACCGATCTTAAAGGTCAAGTTATTTCCTGGGCCTCTACTGGTAGTGTCGGTTTCAAGGGTACCCGCAAGTCTACTCCGTTTGCCGCTACTACTACCATTGAAGAAGCTCTTCGCAAGGTCAAAGAAAAAGGTATGCACCAAATCCAGGTGTATATTAAAGGACCAGGTCCTGGTCGTGATGCCGCGCTTCGCGTTCTTCGCAATAGTGGTCTTGACATCATCCAGATTACTGACATCACTCCCATTCCTCACAACGGCTGTCGCCCCAAGAAGCCCCGTCGCGTCTAAGATATTAATTAAGAAATAACTAAAACAAAATATGGCACGCTACACTGGACCCAAACACCGACTTTGTCGCCGCGAGGGCATGAAACTCTGTAACTCTCCCAAATGTCCTGTGGAGAAAAAAGGCTTCCAAGCCCCTGGTCAGCACGGCAAAAAATTCTCCCGTACAAGCTCCGACTTCGGTAAACAGCTCCGCGAGAAACAAAAAACCAAGCGCCTTTATGGTGTCTTGGAGAAACAGTTCCGTCGCTACTATGAAGAAGCCACCAAATCTCCCGCCAACACAGGCATCCGTCTTCTTCAGCTTTTAGAAACCAGACTAGACAATATCGTCTATACTTCTGGTTTCGTCACCACTCGACCGGCCGCTCGCCAGCTCGTTGCTCACGGCAATGTTTTGGTCGATAACAAAAGAGTCAACGTGCCTTCTTACAAAGTTTCACCAGAGCAAGTCATCACCCTCTCGTCTAAAGCCCTACAAAATGCTCTAATTAAACAAAGTCTGGAAGCCAAAAAAGAAATTCCTGGTTGGCTTAAGCGTAAAGCCGCTGTCGTCCAGGTCGCCCGTCTTCCCAAAAGAGACGAAATCGAATCCGGTATCAATGAACAATTAATTATTGAATATTATTCACGCTAAAGACTAACTGATATCTCTTTTAGTCTTAAACCAAAGTCACCATGATCAAACCCAACTTCAAACTCAATCTTGTTTCTTCCGAGAACAATAGTGCTGTCATCCATATGGAACCCCTCGAGAAAGGTTTCGGCCACACCCTAGGCAATGCTCTTCGCCGCGTCCTTCTCACTTCTCTACCCGGTAGTGCCGCCACAGAGGCCAGTATCGAAGGTGTTAATCACCAATTCACCACCCTTGATGGTCTTCAAGAAAACATCGTCGACTTTCTCATCAATCTCAAAGGCGTCCGTTTCAATCTTCAAGTGGACGGCCCCGTCACCGTCAAAATTGACCAAAAGGGCAAAAAAGAATTAACCGCCAAGGATCTTGAGTGTCCAGGAGGTGTTGAAGTCCTCAATCCGGATCATCATCTTGGTACCCTCACTACCGACAAGAGTAAGTTGAAAGCAACAATCCAAGTTGATAAAGGTGTTGGCTACGTCACCTCAGATGAACATGGCACGCCTGAAGTCGGTGTCGTACCTCTCGACTCAGCCTTCACTCCCGTTATTAAGGCCAACTACTCAGTTGAAGCCACTCGTGTTGGTCGTCGCACCGACCTCGATCGTCTCGTTCTTTCAGTTGAGACCGATGGCTCAATGACCCCGCAAGAGGCTGTTAAAGAGGCGGCTCTTCTCTTAAGCAACTTTTTCACCCACGTCTATCAACCTACCTTTGAGGCCGCGATTGAAGAACCCGCCCTAATCAATCCTCTTATGGATCAAACCGTCGAAGAGCTCGGTCTTCCCACCCGTATCACCAACTCCCTTAAAAAAGGTGGTTTCAAGAAACTCTCAGATTTTAACAAAGCTACCCACGCTGATCTCTTAAAGATTAAAAACATGGGCGCCAAGTCAGTCGAAGACGTTTTGGCCGCTCTCGCCGCTAAAAAAATTGAACTAAAGTAAATATGTCTTCGCATCAAATCCGCGGTCGCAAACTAAACCGCAATACCAATCAAAGAAAAGCCCTCTTCAAGAGTCTTCTTAATTCCTTGATTCTCAAGGAAGAGATCAAGACCACCGCTCCTAAGGCCAAAGCCATTCAGGGCGTCTTTGATCGTTTAATCTCTCGCGGCAAACTTGGCACTCTTCATGTTCGTCGCCTTCTTCACGCCTTCCTCGGCGATATCAAATCCGTCAACAAGTTAGTTGATGAATTAGCCCCCCGAACTGGTCAAAGAAACAGCGGTTTTACCCGCGTTACCAAGTTGGGACTGCGTAAAGGAGACAACGCTCCACTGGTCAAGCTTGAGATTGTCGACAAAAAAGCTAAAGAAGAAATCAAACCTCTCAAAAAAGAGTCTGCCCCCAAAAGCACTAAATAATTGCTTACACAAACAAACTACTAACTAGTCAAGAACTACTGTTATGAAAACGCCAATCACAAAACTAAACGATATCAAACGCCACTGGCATCTGATTGATCTTAAAGATCAGAACCTGGGTCGCAGTGCCGTGGCTATCGCCAAGCTCTTAATGGGTAAACACAAAGCTACCTATACTCCCAACATGGATGATGGTGACTACGTTGTTGCTATTAATGCCAAAGACATTGCCGTTACCGGGAAAAAGTTACTCAAGAAGACCTACACCCGTTTCTCAGGTTTCCCCAGCGGTCTCACCATCACTTCTCTCTCTGAGCAACTCACCAAGGATCCCACCAAAGTCATTACTCATGCTGTTAAAGGTATGCTTCCTAAAAACAGGCTTCAATCTCCTCGTCTCGCCAGACTGAAAGTCTTCTCCAACACCACTCACCCTTATGAGAATCAATTAAAAACAGTCAATAAAGTATAAAAAAATGAGCGCAACCAAAAAAATCATCAAAGAGGAATCCCGCCCCACTGAAACAATTCAAAAGGCTAAGAAATCAAGCACCACTGAAAAAACTACCAGTCAGGCGAAGCCTCGTAAGGGAGACTACATTTACGCCTATGGTCGTCGTAAGAGCTCTGTTGCCCGCGTCCACCTCATTGAAGGCAAAGATCCCATTATCGTCAACAACAAACCCGTTACTGAGTACTGGCCTGGCCTGGCCCTCGAATCCCTCTATATGGAGCCTTTCCGTACTACCAACACTCATGCCAAATACACCGCTACCGTTAAAGTCATCGGCGGTGGTCACATGAGTCAACTTGGCGCCTTTCTCCATGCCGTCAGTAAAGCCCTCGTCGAAGTCAATCCAGAGCGTTTCAAGCCCATTCTCAAAAAACGTGGTTTCTTGACCCGTGATCCTCGTATGAAAGAAACCAGAAAACCAGGCTCAGCCGGATCAAAAGCCCGTGCCAAGCGTCAATCTCCAAAGCGTTAATCTATTTCCCCTAACCTTGACTTTCGAGCCCTATAGTGATAGAATTAGCCTTATTCCTACAATCTAGAAAGAAGGCATTTAATGTCAGAAACTTTCAAGGACCTAGAGGACGCTGGAGTTTTGGCCCGGATCGAATCACACCTTTTGAAATACAGAGGCATCTTCGACCCAGTTCCAAGGAACATTGAAATCATTGCCGTCGAGACCCGGAAAGACCCACGTCGCGGCACCGAGCATACCAGTATTGTCGTCGCCATGATTTGGGGCGGTAGACGGGTCATCCAACGCTTCGGTGTTTTCGAGAAAAGGAGCTTCGGGGCTGCAGGAGAAGATCCATTAACTCCTGAACAATACAAGCTCGTCATGAGTTTGGAAAAGAAGGTTTAGAAAAAGCAATAGGGCCGACAATCGTCGGCCCTATTTCATGAAACACAACAACGGTCTGATAGATTGATAATAAAGGACGTTATTGATATAATGGTCTCTAAACTTTGTTCTTTTAGGAGGAAAGTTGATCTACGATATCTATTACAGAGTCAAAGATTCTGAAGGATCATGGGACATTATCTTCGGAAGTGAAGATAAACAATCCACATTAGAACATTTTATTAAAGCTTGGTTTGGCAAAGACCCATATTCTTTCACTCCAGCTAGCAATATCGAAAACGACAGCCGAGAATTTTTTCTTGGTGGATGTCTGCTAGAAGATGTAACTGAGGGAAGTGTCATTGTTCAAAGTTGGGAGAAAATAGGTGCTGAAGGAAAGCTTGGAGAGGATGAAGGAAAAAGAGTTATCAAAATTAATTGAGTTCCATCTACACACAAAAGCCGGGTTCTCACTCGGCTTTCATCTTTGTTCACTGACTAGTTATCTTTTTTATCAAAAACAAACCCCCGCAAAAGCGGGGGTCAATCAAAACTATTTCACCGACACGTCAACTGCAACAATGCCGGCCTTACTCTTGTGATTCAAGATCTCTCTAAGGCCTTCTAGTTCCTCAGTAGCGATTTTCACCAAAGGCGCTTGTGTTTGACACTCTAAACGATCTTTTCTTCTTCTCCGAATCGCTTTCGGTTGCATCTCCAGCAGGACGGTAGAGTCCGCAGACCGCAGCTGATAGGCGACACTTGAGTCTTTTTCGACCAGATACATTTCTGACCTGGGATAATCACTAGCGATCCTATCTTTAATTCGCTGCAGCGCTCTAGCGAAGTCATCTGTCCCTGCGCCAAGCAGAGCTGCTTGCGGAACCTTTGGTGTCACGGTTTCTGACATCTCCGTTGCCGATCGATAAATATACTCATCGTCACGATAGATACAACTGCAAGAGATTTTATTTTTGTATGCAATTGGTTTCCCAGTAGCGTCATCAAAACGAATCGTCTTCCATCTTCGACCGATCCTCAACCTCGCACCGCAATGTGTGCAGTAAAGACTCTTCTGATCATCGGTAAAGTCTTCAGTTGTAAATGGTCTTGTATGTATCCAATGCCAAACCCGCCCCTCTGTTATGTACGATAAGAACACGCAAGCTATCACAGTAATGAGTATAAAAGTAAGACATTCAAAAATTATTGACATGTCAGATCCTTTCACAATGTGCAATGTCATCATTATATCAAATCCTACAAGATCAAACAACAACCTACGTCCTAATACAAGTATGCTATAATTACAGGATACGAACTTTAACAGGAGAAGTCAAATGGAAGAGCAGATTACGATCACTGTCGCCGATGTCACGGTACAGTTCTCTATTCGCAATCACGATTTTTTTATCTCGCCCCAAAAACTTCGATATTTGCAGATAGTTCTTGAACAAATTGTCACCTTTGTTGATTGCATTATTCAGTGGCTCGACTCGGACACAACCGTCAGTATTCACCCCAAAATTGTTATGGAGATTGTAGAAGGAGTATCCGAACTTAGCTACTCGGTTGGCGGCCAGACGCGTGCTTTTCTCTTGAATGAAATCAGAGAGAAGTCGAAACCGTCTGAACCATCCGTACTCCCACCCCTACTCCTACCCCCTCCAGCACCGCCTGAATCATCTACTCCTGATTCGCCTTATGACAATTTTCTTGACTCGCTTAATTTAGATGATCTTGGTTAAGCCATACTTCCACCCGAGATATCAATCTCGGGTTTTCTTTGGTACAATACGTTTATTCTAAACCAAGGAGGTTTATTTTGTTTCCTGTCATCGCTCTTTCCATTATTCTTGTCCTGGGTGGAGTTCTTTTCTTAGTTCTCTTTTCTCTTGCTCTCTATTATCTTACCTATGGCAACTATCATTTCACTACCCGTCTCGCCACTAGCGACGATCATCTACCCAATCGCTTCTGCCCGGGTTGCGGCAAACCGTATCGAGTTTCCAAGCAGTGGGAACCGTTTCTCCACCATCCCGTGACCGGCAAACTCATTGCCGAGAAACTTGTCTACGCTTGTCCTAACGAACTCAGTTACGTACTTGGTTGCTATGAATGTAAAAAACACGCGCTTTATCGCGACGTCTTTGACCCAAGCAGTACATACTCTTCCCCATACGATATCAAGACACACCTCCTAAAAAGCCACGACATTTCGCTAGATGTGATTTGATCCCCCTTTGAAGCCTCCATTATTGGGGGCTTTATTCGTTCTTTTACCACTCCCTATTACCGGCTAAGAAAATTAAGTTCTTTCGTTGTTTCTGGTCTTGCAATAAGACCTATATTTCGGGGCACGAGGTGATGCTCCCCGGCTAGAAGGCCCCCAGCCTCCCGTACTACTGTTATACTATGCCCCGCAGTCACCCATATTCTATCATTTCTGAGACTAAATTTCTCTACTTGACACCTTCGTACTTTATTTGGTTTAGTCTAAATATGCTACTATGTTTCTACTTCTATTAACAATTCAAATATTTAAACTATGGCCAGACCCAAGAAAAACATCACCACTAATACTCCATCCGTTAATTCCGACTCTCTTAAATCTCAGAAGCTTGAAGCCTTAAAGATTGCCATGCAGCAAATTGATAAACAGTTTGGTGTTGGCTCAATCATGCGTTTAGGTGTCGCGGCTGCCAATAAAGAAGTCCAGGTCATATCTACCGGAGCCATCGCCCTTGATATCGCTCTTGGTGTCGGTGGCTTTCCCCGCGGTCGTATCGTCGAGATCTATGGCCCAGAGGCTTCCGGAAAGACTACTCTCGCCCTTCATGTAATTGCGCAAAGTCAAAAGCGTGGCGGCACCGCTGCCTTCATTGACGCCGAACACGCCCTGGATCCACAGAGAGCCAAAGCCATTGGCATCAATCTTGACGAGTTGCTCCTCTCCCAACCCGACACCGGCGAACAAGCCCTTGAAATCACCGACACCCTTATCCGTTCCGGTGCCGTTGACGTGATCATCGTCGATTCCGTCGCCGCTTTAGTCCCCAAAGCTGAAATTGACGGCGAAATGGGTGACTCAATCATCGGGCTTCAAGCTCGTCTCATGAGCCAGGCAATGAGAAAGCTCACTGGTGCTATCAGCAAAAGCAAAACCATCCTCATTTTCACCAACCAACTTCGCGAGAAGATCGGCGTCATGTTCGGTAACCCTGAGACTACCCCCGGCGGTCGGGCGCTCAAGTTCTACGCTTCCGTTCGCATCGATATGCGTAAAATCGGTAACATCCAGGACGGCGATATCATCGTCGGTAGTCGTCACCGGGCCAAGATCGTCAAGAACAAAGTTGCTCCGCCCTTCCGTGTTGCCGAGTTTGACATCATGAATGTCGGTGGCATTAGCCGAGAGGGTAATATTCTGGACGTCGCCATCGAACAAAACGTCGTCGAAAAGGCCGGTGCTTTCCTTAAGTATCAGGGGACAGTCATTGCTCAGGGGAGGGAAGCTGCCAAGATAGCCCTACAAGAGGACCATAAGCTCCTGGAAGCAATCGAAAAGGAAGTCATGAACAAAGGCAAGTCCACCGATGAGATTAGTATTGGTGGCAGCTCTGAAGATGATGACCTGGTGGCGGAGTAATATTAAGTATGGAGCAATACCAAAGACTTCTTTCTTCCTCTTTCCGTATTTTGGCGATCCGTTCTCACTCCATTCAAGAACTCAAAACCAAACTCTCTAGAAAAACCAACGACGACAATTCAATAACCCAAGTTATTACATACCTGACAGAAAAAGGCTATCTCAACGATACTGAATTTGCCAAAAGCTTTGTCAATTCGCGCCTCTCTCGACACCTTGGTCCCGCCCTCCTAAAGTACGAACTTGGCCGCCGTGGTATCGCTCCCAATATCATCAACCAAGTTCTTAAAAAGACCCTTGATGTCGACTCGCAGCTTAATCTCGCCCGCAGTTTTCTTGACAAGAAGTTCCCCATCTCTTTACCCTTCCTCGAATTCCGGAAAAAAGCCTACCCTGCTCTAATGAGAAAAGGCTTCGGTAGCCAGGCCATTTCTTCAGCAATTGACGAAAGGCGTAAAAAAAAGTAAAATAAGGGCACTTAAATAAGATCAATCAGGGTAATTATATAAACATGAATCTTCGCGTCAACCTAAACTCACTCCTCCCCTCCAAAGCCAGATAAACTGGTGTTTTCCTGACCCTCAAAAATCTCATTTAAGCCATATCAATAAGTAATTGTCGCATTAATGCGACCAAAAACATATGAGCATTTTTAGTATTTTTTCAAAATCCACTACTTCTTCAACATCAATTAAGCCAGTCACACCAGTTAAGGTCGCCCCAAAGATTACGGAAGCACCAAAGTCAATCGTCAAAGAGATCAAGTCCGTTGAATTAGACCAAATTATTCAACAGGCCCAAAGTAAGGCTCGCGAAATCATTCTCGAAGCCAAAGACGAAGCCTTTAAGCTTAAAGAACAGAATCGTCTCGACACCCATGCCCGCGAACGAGAACTGGATCTCAAGCGTCAGGATCTTCTCCGTAAACAACAAGAGCTGAGTAATCGTGAGGCTCGTCTTGAAGAACGTGATCGTCTTACCAAGCAGCAGCTTGACGCTATCGAGAAGAAGCTCGAAGCCACCGAGAAGTTACGTCTAGATCAAACCGTCGCTCTCGAAGACGTCTCTGGTATGACCAAAAGCGAAGCCAAAGAAGTTCTTCTCAAAAAAGTCGAGGAGAGAAGTCTAGTTGAGATTGCCAAGATTATAAAATCAGCCGAAGAGAAAGCTCGCGAACAGGCAGAAGTTGTCGCTAAAGAGATCCTCGTCGACTCCATGTTCGCCGGGGCGACTGATTATGTTCCCGAATTTACCGTCACTACGATCAAAGTTCCCGACGAAGAAACTAAAGGCAAAATCATCGGCAAGGAAGGTCGCAACATCCGCACCTTCGAGAAAGTCACCGGAATTGACGTTATTCTAGATGAACCCAACGTTATCAAACTTTCTTCCTTTGACTCCGTTAGACGCGAGATCGCCCGGGTCGCCCTAGAACGCCTCATTCGCGATGGCCGCATCCATCCTACTCATATCGAAGAATTTGTCGACAAGTCTAGAAAAGACATCGAACGCATTATGTATCAGGAAGGCGAAAGACTCTGTCACGCCGTTGGCGTTTTTGATCTACCCAAAGATCTCGTCGCCATGCTCGGTCGTTTCAAATACCGCACTTCCTATGGCCAGAATATGATTGCCCACACTCTAGAAGAAACTAGAATCGGCATGAAACTGGCTGCCGAAGTCGGCGCCGACGTCCGCATTGTTAAGATCGGCTGCCTACTTCACGATATCGGCAAAATTGTCACCGAAGAAGAAGGCTCTCACGTCGAACTCGGAGTCAAACTCCTCAAGAAATACAATGTTCCCAAAGCCGCCATCGACGCCGTTGCTCAGCACCATGAAGATGAGGAATTCACTTCAATCGAATCCGTCATCGTCTATATCGCCGACGCCATCTCCGGTTCCCGTCCGGGTGCCCGCTACGAGAATATTGAAGAATATGTCGAGCGACTGACCAAACTCGAAGACATTGCCAAGAAACACGAAGGTGTTGAGGAGGCCTATGCCATTCAGGCTGGCCGCGAGGTGCGAGTCATCGTCAGACCAGAAAAAGTCTCTGATGCGCAAATGGTTAAATTAGCTTCAGACATAAAAACCGAAGTTCAAGAAACCATGACCTATCCTGGTACTGTCAAGGTCACCGTCATCCGTGAGCTGAGAGCATCAGATATTGCGAAATAAATGCTAGTATCACCATATGCTCTTAGATCTCTTGGTCTTCGGGGTGTCAGCTCTGATATTTTATTCCAGTATCTTGACGTACAAACTTAAAAAAGTTTATGTGAGTCGTAGGCCAGGATTTACCTTAACCGGAAGAAAAGTAAAAATATACGCAATTTCCCTGATGTATATTAGTGCAGCCTTCGGATTAGGTTCGCTCATTGGGCTATTGCGCTCCCTTTTGTTGTTGGCATCAGACCTTTAAAAATGGAAATTTCTCCAAACGCCTCTTGATCTACCTGATGCACCAATGTATATTGTGGGAACTGCCCCACAATTAGATCGAAAGGAGGTGAATCACAAATGACCAAGCACGAAATTATATCCATTGTCGCCAAGAAAGCCCACTTAACCAAAAAAGCCGCCAACGAAGCCGTCGAAGCTCTTCTCGATGAGATGATCAAGTCTCTCGCCAAGGGTGATAAGGTTGTTCTCTCCGGATTCGGTACCTTCTACGTTAGCAAGGTTGCCGACAAACAAGTCGTTCCCTTCGGCAACGAGATCAAACGCCAAACCGTCCGTGGCCATCGCGTCATCAATTTCCGAGTCGGTAAACCCCTCAAGAAAAAGGTCTGGTAATCACTCCACCTGCCCACCTTCTTCCTTTGTGGTACGATAGACAGACCAATGAAGCTACTCATTACCGGCGGTGCCGGGTTCATAGGCAGTAACTTCGTCCACTACTGGGCTAAGAAATATCCAAGCGACACTTTATTCATTTTCGACAAGCTGACCTATGCCGGGCACCTTGAGTCACTTAAGGATGTCATAGATAAGTTCACCTTTATCAAAGCTGACATTTGCGACTCAGAAGCCGTTGATAAAGCGATACGTGATATTGATGTTGTCGTCCACTTTGCCGCCGAAAGCCACGTCGACCGCTCAATTAAAGACCCCTCCCTATTTGTCAAGACAAATGTCTTGGGTACCCAAGTTCTTCTCGATGCGGCTCTGACACACAAAATCAAACGCTTTCATCATGTGTCGACCGATGAGGTTTACGGCGCCCTTCCTCTTGATTCTAAGAAGAAGTTTACTGAGACCACTCGTTATGACCCACATAGCCCCTACTCCGCTTCCAAAGCTGGCTCCGACCATCTCGTTCGCGCCTACTTCGACACCTATAGCCTTCCCATTACCATCACCAATTGTGCCAACAACTACGGCCCCTATCACGATCCAGAGAAACTTATCCCCCGTTTCATCACTAACCTCATTGACGGACAAAAAGTCCCCGTTTACGGTGACGGAAAGTACGTCCGCGATTGGCTCTATGTTGAGGATCACTGCTCTGCCATTGATCTCGTTCTCCAACAAGGCAAGATTGGCGAAACATACTGTGTCGGTGGTCTGACTGAGGAGATCAACAATCTACAACTTACCAAAAAAATCATTGCCTTAATGGGTCAAGATGAAGGTTCAATTGAATACGTCAAAGACCGCCCTGGTCATGATCGCCGCTACGCCATTGACTGGAGCAAAATAGAGAGCCTCGGCTGGCAGCCCAAGCATGACCTCGATACCTATCTATCTCAAACCATTCAGTGGTATCAAGAGAATCAATGGTGGTGGCGCCCCCTCAAGAAGCGCGCCGAATCCATCTACCACCAATGAAAAAAGAAATACTAGTAACCGGAGCATCGGGTCTAGTCGGCTCACGTTTTGTCGAGTTAAGTCCCGACTATCTCCTTTTGTCTCCTAACAGTAAAGAGTTGAGCATTGCCGATAATAGCTCAGTCAAAGAATATTTCAAAAGGCATCAACCATCTCTCATTCTCAACTTCGCCGCCTACACCGACGTCACTGCCGCCGAGAATCAAACCGGTGATGAAAAGGGCTTGTGTTGGCAGATCAATGTCGTTGGGGTCAGTAATCTTCTCTCAACCAATATTCCTTTTATTCAGGCATCCACCGACATGGTCTTTTCTGGCTCGACCCACGATCCAGGCCCCTACCCAGAGAACTACTCCCGCCCAGACTCTCCCGATGTTCTCACTTGGTACGGTTGGACCAAGAGTCAAGCCGAAGAATTAGTCCTTGGTGCCAATCAGACTGTGGTCCGTATTATCTATCCCGTTCGTTCTCGCTTCAATGACAAACTGGATTACCTTCGCCTCCCCCTATCTCTTTTCTCGGCAGGCAAACTCTACCCTCTTTTTGAAGATCAGCAAGTTTCTTTTACTTTCATCGACGAATTGGCCGCCGCTCTTCATCTCATCATTGACCACGGTCACACCGGGATCTTTCACGTCTCCTCTGATACTTTCTCTCCCTATGAATTAGTCACCTACGCTCTTGAGCGCCTTGGTGAAGACTCTGATTCGGTCCAAAGTAGTCTCATCAAGCCTTTTTTAGCCAAGCAAGATAACCCTTACCGTTATCCCGTCAAAGGGGGACTCTCGACGACCCAAACTGAAGAAAGACTAGGCATGAAGTTTCGCTCCTGGCAAGGAGTAGTGGATGAACTAATCAAGCAGGGGTTAAAGGTCTAATCCCAAATCTCCCATTACACCCTAGGGTGCTAAAATACAGCGATGCAAAAACAAAAAACATATTTTGTCATTACTTTTGGCTGCCAAGCCAACAAATCCGACTCTGAGCGTATTGCCGGAGACTATGCCGCCCGAGGGTACAAGCAAGCCAAATCCTGGAAGGTGGCCGATGAAATCGTCGTCAATACCTGCGCTATCAGGCAGCGTGCCGAAGATCGCGTCAAAGGTCTCCTCATCAATATCGAAAAATTTTACAAGGTTACGAACCTTGTAAAACCCAAAATCATCCTTACTGGCTGTATGACCCACCACGGCGCCAAAAAGCTCTACAATCTCCTTCCTCAAATTGACGAAATCCTCCCCATCAATGAAGTCGGCTTCAATCAAGCCGTTATTCGAAAAGACAAAATCCATGCTTGGGTCCCTATCTCTTCTGGTTGCAACTCTTTCTGTACTTTCTGCATCGTCCCCTATTCCCGTGGTCGAGAAATCAGTCGCTCTAAAGAAGAAATCCTCATCGAGGTAAACAAGCTCGCTGATCAGGGATATTCCGAGGTCACTCTTCTTGGTCAAAATGTTAATTCTTGGGGCCTTGAGAAAGCCGGTATCGGTTACCGCAAACTCCTCATGAGTAAAGAGAATTTCAGCATCAAAAATATCCCCAGCAACGAGTCGCAATACTTTAAGCCGCAAAGTACTCCCCCATTTGTCGAGCTACTCCAAGAGATATCTAAGATTGATGCCATCAAAACAATTCGTTTCATGACCAGTAATCCCTGGGACTTCTGGGATGAGTTAATCGACGAAATTGCCGTCAACAAGAAGATCGACCGCTTCATTCACCTTCCCGTCCAGTCCGGCTCCGATAAAGTCTTATATCTCATGAACCGTGGCTACACCGCCAAAAGCTATCTTAATCTCATCGAGAAAATCAGAAGCAAGATCTCCGACGCCGTCATTGGCACCGACGTTATTGTCGGTTTCCCTGGCGAAACAGAAGCAGACTTCCAAGAGACTGTTGACTTAGCCAAAAAAGCCAACTGGCATGTCGCCTTTGTCGCTCAATACTCTCCTCGTCCTGGTACCGGCGCTTGGCGGATGTACAAAGACGAGATCTCTCCTCAAGAAAAGAAACGCCGCTGGCAAGTCCTTGAAGATCTAATTAACCGAAAACACCTCCACGAGAGACCGAAGATAAAATAAAAGGCGGGCCAACAGGCCCGCCAACTTCTAACTCAAGAAACGCACTAACAATAATAATCCGCCAGCCAAGAATCCACCCATTGAGAATAGATTGAACATAAAGTGAAAACTGGTTGTACAATGGACTCTTGTATACATCCAAACTCCACCGAACATCACCATTCCCCACAGTGCGTATTTCGTGGCCTCCTGACTCGAGTCCAAAAGAAATAAAGGAAGATAGGCCAAGCAAGCCAACATGAACCAGATTGCCAAGATAAGTGGAAACCAGTCAAGTGCCTTAAGGTCATTCGGTTGTTTAGGGAACAAATTATCCTCCACGTTGTCAAAGATAACCCATAATACCAAAGTTGGGCCAATAAGTCAAATCTAGGGTAAAATGCAGCCATGAATCAAGTCTTATTTGTCCTCGGTCCCACCGCTACCGGTAAAACCAAGCTTGCGCTTAAGCTCGCCAGGAGATTCAATGGCGAACTAATCTCGGCCGACTCCCGTCAAGTATACAAAGGACTAGATATCGCCACCGGCAAAGACTATCCCCCTCAGGGATCACCCCTGAAGATTCATGGTTATGACCTAGTTAAACCTGATGAAGACTGGAATGTAGCCCTGTTTCAAGATTTCGCAATAAAAACCATCAAACAAATTCAGAATAGGGGCAAGCACCCAATCGTTGTCGGAGGAACAGGCCTTTACATCAAGAGCATTCTGGAGGACTTCTTCCATCCTACTCCCCCAAATCATAAACTCCGCCAAGAATTAGATCAGCTATCAGTAGAAGAACTTCAAAGTTATCTCAAAAAGACCGATTTCAAAAAGTTTGAATCGATGAACCATTCTGATCAAAACAATCCTCGTCGTCTCATTCGTGCCATCGAAATCGTTTCTTCTACCCCAAGAAAACCACCAAAGCAGGAAAAGTTTGACTCTCTCTTAATCGGACTCACTGCCCCAATTGAAATCTTAGAGCAACGTATCAAAAAACGCGTCCTTGCCCGCCTTAAACAAAACCCTAAAAAAGAACTTGAATACCTTAAATCCTTCGAGCTACCTCCAACCGCCTCCCCAGCTACTTCTTTAGGCTATCAAGAACTCGATAAATACTATTCCGGGAGTATTACAAAAGAAGAACTAATCAATCTCTGGACCCTCCATGAGCGTCAATATGCCAAACGACAACTGACCTGGTTCAAGAAGCAAACCAATATCCATTGGTTTAATATCACCAGCCGCAATTGCGAAGGAGAAGTGGTTGATCTAGTCACTAGTTGGTATACTCAAAACTAATGAAGAAACTTTTCTCCAAAAAACCCATCAAAATCGAAATCAGTCACAAAACTGTTGTGTTTACCGTTTTGTTTCTTCTCTTTCTCAAGCTTCTTCAATCTACTTACAGCATTTTTGTCTCGCTTTTTATCGCCATCTTAATTGCTACCGCTGTCTACCCTCTGGTTAATTTTCTTAACAAAAGACTTCGTATTCCCCGCACTCTTTCTGCAATGGTTATTCTCCTCGCCGTTCTCACTTTTCTCTTTGCCGCCTTCGCCTCCATTCTGCCACTCATGGTCATTCAGACCTCTGCCTTCATTCGCCGTCTTCCTGATCTACTCAGTCAAATTGGTATTCCAGCTCTTGATCAAACTGTCATCACTGCTCAATTTGGTTCCCTTTCCACCAGTCTTTTCCGTATCGCCATTAACACCTTCTCTGCCGCTATCTTTGCCTTTACCATTTTTGTTATCAGCTTTTATCTCATTCTCGAGCGAAGCCGTCTTCTCCAACATCTCGAACTTCTTTTCGGCTCTCAAGCAGAAAGAATCCAGACTGTTATCGTCGAAGTCGAAACGAAACTCGGTCACTGGGTTCGCGGTCAGCTCTTTCTTATGTTTACCATTGGCCTACTTACCTATCTTGGCCTTTTCCTCATCGGTATCGACTACATCATCCCTCTTGCCATCATCGCTGGCCTGCTCGAACTTGTCCCCAATATTGGTCCAACTCTTGCTGCCGTTCCCGCCGCCATTGTTGGTTTCGCTACTTCCCCGTTACATGGATTCCTCACCATCGGTCTCGCCATCCTCATTCAACAACTAGAAAACAACCTCATCGTCCCCATGATCATGAAAAAAGCCGTTGGTCTTCACCCTGTCATCACCATTATTGCCTTGCTCATCGGTTACCGCCTAGGCGGTGCCCTCTTGGCCATTCTCTCTCTCCCCCTCGTCCTAGTTATTCAAGTTACGATCCGTCATCTCTATTTCTCAAAAACTGGTGAAGTCCGTCTAGTCGACGCTCCTGCCCAAAAATAATCTTTAATTTCAATTACTAGCCCTGTAAGCCGGATTCTGTATCCCGCAAAGCGGAATGAATGACATCTATCTATGCTCCCTACTTCGATGCTTGGTCAAGACTTCCTTAAATCGCATCACTCGGGGATTGCAGCGGGGCGGGTTACCACTTTCCCAAGGTCTCCCTTGAGAAATCCTCCTACGAAAAAAGTAAACTTTTCTCTCGGAGGCGTTTCACGTTACTCGTCTCTGTGGCCCTATCGCGCCCTGGCAATTACTTACCAGAGGACTCCGTTTCCGAAGCCACCCTGTCTTGTGCTGTCCGGACTTTCCTCTCCTTTTGGCCGAGGCCAAATGGAGCGTCATTCCGGGCTAGTGCCTTCATTCTATCACGCATCAGCCTCAAAATCAAGCCTATAGCCAGACGATAATGCGAAGCTATTATCGGCACAGTTATAAGAGGCAAGCGGAGCGTTTCAGAGAAGTAATGTGAGTTACTCTGAAAAAGCGAGCAAGTCGAAGATCCTTTAGGGCTCTTATAGTATATTAGTTTTGACAAACGACTCTCGGCTGCTTATCATCAACTCATGAATACAATATCCACTCTCTCCACTTGGCAGCTGGCCCTTGCCGATGCCGGTAGCAACTTTCTTACCAGTATTGCCCTCTTCATTCCTAACCTTGTCGGCGCCATAATAGTCTTTCTTTTGGGTATTCTATTGGGTGGTTGGTTCAAATCTCTCATCATCAAGGTTCTCTCTGCCCTCAAACTCTCCAACGTTTTTAAAGATACTGCTGTCGAAAAGTTCCTAACCAAGGCTGAGCTTACCACGAAAGTAGAAATAGTCATTGGACAAGCCGTTCGTCTCCTCACCATCCTCATCTTCTTCGTTGCCTCGGTGAACCTTCTTGGACTCACCACTGTCACTACCGTTCTCAATAGTATCCTGGCCTACATTCCCAATGTCCTCGCCGCCATTCTCATTCTCTCTTTGGGTGTCATCATTGCCGGTCTTGTCGAGAGTCTGGTCAAAGGTTCTCTGGGTGCCGTCGATATCAAGACTTCTCGGCTTCTCGCCAAAACCAGTAGCTACGTGATTGTTGTCTTTAGTCTTCTCGCCGCCCTTTCTCAGTTAAGTATTGCAGAGCAATTCGTTAATATTCTCTTTACCGGCTTTGTCGCCATGCTAGCTTTGGGTCTCGGCCTAAGTCTCGGCCTAGGATCCAAAGACCTCGTCAACCAAATCCTCACCGACTGGTACAAGAATTTTCAGAAAGAGACTAAATAGCTATGTCCATTGATCAAGCGCTTCTCCTTGGCCTGGTTCAGGGACTCACCGAGTTCCTACCTTTGAGTAGTTCTGGGCATTTAGTTATCTTTCAACAATTCATGGGCTTAAGTGAAGCTCCGTTAGCCTTTGATACCCTAATCCACGTCGCCACTCTCACCGCCGTTCTTCTCTATTTCCGCAAATCTATTCCCTTTTTTTTCAAACAAAAGTTTCTTCACCTTGTCGTTGGTACCATCCCCGCCATTTTTTTTGGTCTTTTTATCTACCGTTTCGGCCAATGGACTTTCAACGACCTAAATCTGCTTGCCCTAGGTTTTCTTGCTACCAGTCTGCTTCTTTTCTTGGCTGAACATATCACCAAAGCCGGTTCTCCACTTAACCAGCTTAACCTAAAACACTCACTCATTATCGGTGTTTTTCAGGCTCTCGCTATCTTGCCTAGCATCTCTCGCTCCGGTGCTACTATTGCCGCCGGGCGTCTCGTGGGATTAAGCAAGGAAAGTGCCTTTGTTTTCTCTTTTGCTCTAAGCGTCCCTGCCATACTCGCCGCTATCTCGCTAACTGGAAAGGACCTCTTTAGTGCTGAGTATCAGCCTACTCCCCTTCTGACTGGTTTTCTTGCCGCCTTTATCACCGGACTACTAAGCCTGAAACTTCTTGATATTCTCGTTCGTCGGAATCTTCTCAACTTCTTTGTCTGGTACACCTTTATCCTCGGCCTCTTCATCGCCGGCCTGATTTCCTAATCTCCCCCCCCCACCAAAAACCCCCTAACGGGGGTCATTGGTTCAAATATCCACCGCTGGCTTATTTGAATTCAGAAACGTCAGCACCAATCAAGAACATGCCGGTACCACATACCTCACAAGTTGCTTTAACCGCTTTCTTACCGTTCTTCATGGTTACTTGTTGGTGACCCTTACCGTCTCTTTTAGTTCGACACTTAACACAATACATTTGTCTAGCCACACTAATCACCTCCTTTCGTGTTACTTAAAATTTAAATTAGGCATCGTATGCCTAACAGCAAGCATAGTGAGGCTGATTTTCTTTGTCAAGCCTGGCAAAGGACCATCTTCACGGTTACAATCATCTTTATGAATCTTTCTATCGTACTATCAGTCACTGCCCTAATCGCTTCTCTTGTCTGCATCTTTCTACTCGTTCGAATCACCAAGCACTACAACGCACTAACCAAAAACGTCAATAAAGAGAGTCTAACCAGCGTCCTCAATGATCTACTCAAAATTTCTCGCAAGAACAAGCAAGAGATCGACTCCCTAGAACAATCTCTCAACAAGTTCATTAAAAGAAGTCGTCTTCATTTTCAAAAGATCGGTTTCAAGCGTTTTAATCCCTTTTCCCATACTGGCGGAGACCAAAGCTTCATCATTTGTCTACTTGATGAAAATGATGACGGCATTGTGATAAGCTCGTTACATAGTCGGGAAAATACTCGCCTCTACGCCAAACAGCTGACAAAAGGCAAATCTCCCGACCAAATCCTATCAAAAGAAGAAATCGAAGTTATCAATCAAGCCATCAAGCCTTAAATGTCCAAGCAAACTCTCATAGTCGCTTTTCTCGTCTATTTCTTGTCTTCTGCCCTCTCTTTTGGTGCCTTCAGGCTTCTCGCCGCTCCCGCCGGACCTCTTACCTCTCCCTTAACTGACCAAGAAATCGCCGAGGGAACCGTTGTTCAGGTAGACCCAAGTGCCCCAAAGACCGAGAGCTGTCCTCTTAATGGTGAGAAATATACCAAGGCTGAGCAAGAGGCTTGGTCTGCCCGTCGTCCTCTCGTCATCATGGTCGAGAATCACCACGAGGCTCGTCCTCAATCTGGAATGCAAAGTGCCGACGTCGTCTATGAAGCCGTCGCCGAAGGAGGGATTACTCGTTTTATGGGTGTCTTCTATTGTGACGCCATCGACAAAGATACGGTCATTGGCCCCGTCCGCTCTGCCCGTACCTACTTCCTCGATTGGGCCTCCGAATACTCCGATCATCCCCTTTACACCCACGTCGGCGGTGCTAATTTACCTGGTCCTACCGACGCCCTTGGACAACTCAAACAATATGGTTGGGCCGGCGCCAATAACCTCAATCAGTTTGGTCTCTCTGTTAAAGAATGTTGGCGTGACTACGGCCGCCTAGGAGGTGGCACAGTGGCCACCGAACACACCATGTACTGCTCAACCGAGGCTCTCTGGAAAGTAGCTGCTGAGAGAGGCTGGGAAGCCAAGGGTGATGACGGCAAACTCTGGACCGCTTCCTTTACTCCCTGGAAATTCGAAGAAGCCAAAGCCGTGGACAACGCTAAAGCCGCTTCCATCACCTTCGACTTCTGGGAAGACTACTCTCAGTTCACCGTCAAATGGGACTACGACCCCGCCACCAACCTCTATGCTCGAAGTACTGGCGGCGCTCCCCATCTAGATAGAAACAGTAACGAACAACTTAAATTCCGCACCATTATTGCCCAGTTTGTCACCGAGAAAGGTCCGATTAACGAGAATAAACACATGCTCTATGGCACTACTGGTACCGGTACTGCCAAGATATATCGCAATGGCACCGTCACCGAGGCCAAATGGAGCAAGAAGACCCGTCTTTCTCGCACTGTCTTTACCGACACTAAGGGTAAAGAGATCACCTTCCCCGAAGGCAAGATCTGGATCGAGGCTCTCCCCATTGGTACGAAGATCATCGCTGAATAGCCAGCCAAGACTCTTGACAACCCTTTTCTCAGAACTACCCCATATTCTCATTCTTCTGATATAATGAGCGCAAGTAAATTAAAAAGGAGAAAAAGATTGAAGATCCCCAGTCGCCGCGTAGATAGCTACGCCGAGACCCAACGTGAACTCGACGCCCTCTTCGCCAAAGTTGCTTCCCTTCTTGACCCAACAAAAGAACTGAAAGATCTCTATCTTCAACTTATGCACGCCCATCCTGAAGGGATACCGACAGAAATGCGAGTCGCCACCAATGACTACACCGGTGATGGTTATATCATCACCACCTGGCAAGCACATTTTCTCAATGAAAAAGGCCTACTCGGACGAGAAGAACATTTTAGTCGAGGTGGATATGGAATGACTGACTATAGTCGTTCGTTCTCGTACCGCAACCTCGATGTCGCTGGGCTGTATGAGTTTCTCGCAGATCCAAAGCTCCTTCCACCGCATGATTAATCCAACTGAACCGGCCATAATGGCCGGTTCTTCCTTTTACGTCTTGACGTTTTCCACAAAGAAATCTAGACTGCATACAAAACTTGCTCACAATTACTATGTTTCATTTCATTTAATACTATGGCCAAACTCACCGACTTTATGGTTAGCCGCGTCCGCGCCAAACTAATCAAGATTTTCTTAAGCCAACCTGGCGAAATGTTCTATGTCCGCGAGCTAACTCGTCTCGCTGGCGAAGAAATCAATGCTATTCGCCGCGAACTTTCTCGGATGCAAGAGCACGGCATGGTCAAGTCCGAGCACCGCGGCAATCGCCTCTACTATTTTTTCAAGCCCTCCTACTCCTTTTACCACGAACTCCTCTCTCTTGTTGCCAAGACCACCGGCCTTGGCCTTTCCCTCATCAAAAATCGCCCAAAGCTTGGCAAAATCAAATATATGATGTTTTCTGGCCGCTTCGTCAGAGGTCTCCCCCCAGAAAAGGATCAAGTCGACCTTCTCATCGTAGGTCAGGTTATCCTTCCCCAACTCACCATCTTAGTTCGTAACTTCGAAGCCAAATCTAAAAAGGAAGTCAACTATACTGTTATGGCTGAAGATGAGCTAAGCTATCGCAAAGCCCGACGCGACCCCTTTATCCTCACGATTCTCTCCGGGTCCCGGGTCATGCTTTATGGTAATGAGTTAGATCTCGTTTCCTAATTTATTTGTCATATGTCTCAGAAAGTCATCAAAGCCGGTAATTCTTTGGCCGTCACCATACCCAGTAGCTTCGTCAGACGAACCGGTATTACTTTAGGAAGTGAGATAAAGATCGAAACCCGTCCAGAAAGTAATCAGCTCATTATTAGTTTCCCTGGTGCCCATCAGCTCTCTCTTTCAGGGGCCTCCTCAAACGCCTAATTAAAGCATAAAATCACTTAGTATGACTTCTTCACACCAACGCCTCCTTCTTATTCTCCTCCTGGTCGTCGTTAGTATCTTTCTCAATTTCCCTCCTCAGTTCGTTTTAGGTGGTAAAACTATTACCCGTCCAAATCTCAATTTAAAGCTTGGCCCACTCAATCTCAGTAACAATATTAAGTTCAAACTCGGACTCGATCTAGCTGGCGGTTCGCAAATCACCCTGGCTGCCGATATGAGCTCCATTGGCGCTACTGATCGCGGTCAAGCTTTAGTTTCTCTCAAAGAAATAATCGGCCGACGTGTTGATCTCTTCGGCGTCGCCGAACCAAGTATTCGAACAGAGCAACAAGGTGATCAAGACAGAATAATTATCGAGCTACCCGGACTCACCGATCCCGCCGCGGCCCTCACTCTCATTGGTTCTACCGCCCAATTAGAATTTAAGAAACCCATTACTCTTGCCCCTCCCGATGCCACCCCCGGAGCTGAGCCTCTGCTTACTTTTGTTACAACCGATCTCACTGGTAAGGATCTAAAAAAAACTAGCGTCGTCTTTGATCCTCAGACCGGCAAGCCTACCGTCAGTCTTGAGTTCAATGCCGATGGTACTAAGAAGTTTGCCCAGTTGACTAAAGAGCTGCTAAATAAACCCCTCGCCATTTTTCTCGATAATCAACTCATTACCGCCCCAGTCGTCCAATCCGAGATTGTCACTGGTCAAGCTGTCATTACCGGCAGTTTCACCAAAGAAGAAGCCAAGACTCTGAGTACTCAGCTTAACGCCGGAGCCCTCCCGGTTCCCGTTTCTGTAATCAGTCAACAAAACGTTGCCCCAACTCTGGGTATCGATTCCATCACTAAAAGCGTCCGCGCCGGTTTAATCGGTCTTGCCATCGTCATCGCCTTTATCGTCCTTATCTATCGTCAGATGGGCATCCTCTCAAGCATCGGTCTCCTCATCTATGGCCTCTTAAGCCTAAGTCTATATAAGTTAGCTGGTATCACTCTCACTCTTCCTGGCATTGCCGGTTTCATCCTTTCTATTGGTATGGCCGTTGACAGTAATATTCTCATTTTCGAACGCTATAAGGAGGAAATCAAAAATGGCCGTTCTTGGCCAGTCGCTCTTGAACTCGCCTTCGGTAGAGCGCTTAACTCAATTAAAGATGCCAATATCACTACTATCATTACTGCTCTCATTCTCTTCAATCCTCTTGGTTGGAGCTTCCTTCCCACCTCCGGTCCAATCCGTGGCTTTGCATTGACTCTCCTACTCGGTGTCTTGATGTCACTTTTTACCGGCATCTTCGTCACTCGCACTCTTCTTCGTCTCTTTTTCCGAGGTAAGGATATTAACAAAGATGGTAGTAAGAAAAAATAGACTATGAAAATCAACTTTCTCAAATATCGCCTTTTCTATTTCTTCATCTCTTCTCTGATCATTGTCCCCGGTGTCTTTTCTCTTCTACGTTTTGGCCTAAACCCTTCCGTCGACTTCACCGGCGGCTCTGTTCTCGAATTAAAGACCTCACCGATAGACCAAGACAAGCTTAAATCCATCATCAGCTCTGACTACTCGACAGTCCAAATTGTCTCCAAGGATGATCTATATATCGTTAAGCTACCTACTATCAGTCAAGAACAATTAACTACTCTTAAGGCTAAACTCTCAGAAAAATTTGAAACCATTGAAGAAATCTCCTTCACCACCATTGGTCCAAGTATCGGTAAAGAACTACTGACAAAAACTCTAACCGCCCTTTCTCTCGCCATTCTCGTCATCCTCCTGTATATTGCTTATGCTTTCAAGAATCTAAAGTTTGGCATTGCCGCCATCCTCGCCATGCTTCACGATACCTTGGTTCTCCTTGGTAGCTTCTCTCTCTTGGGTCACTTCTTCGGCGTCCAAACCGATCCCCTCTTTGTCACCGCCATGCTCACCACCCTGTCTTTCTCTGTCCACGACACTATTGTTGTTTTTGATCGGATTCGTGAGCTAAGTCGCAAAGAAAGGAATCTCCCTTTTGTTGATCTCGCCAATCAAGCCATTAATGAAACCATGACCCGCTCAATCAACAACTCACTCACCATTATCTTTATGTTGGCGTCTCTTAGTCTCCTCGGTGGTGATACAATTCGCTGGTTTGCCGTCGCTCTTCTAATAGGTTCCGTTTCCGGTACCTATTCCTCCCCCTTCACCGCTATCCCCATCCTGACTCTACTTCATCAAGAGAAGAAAAGATAAAATAAACTGGTAAAATGAAACATCTTGAGTATTCAAGGAGAGCACTGTGGAAAAGATTAAGGTCGATGGACTTGTTAAAATAAAAGAGGGTGTCCGTTCACAAGAACGATCAATCATCGCTACTGATCACTCAAATCCGCTGGCCCACCTCGGACTTATTCTTCCTGCCATATTTGATATAAAAGTCTCAGTGGAAAAGCCTTTCAATAGCTGGTGTCGAATAGTGGTAAGTCAAACTTCCCTTTCTATTCCCCAACAGGACTTCTCTGCAGATCGAATTCGAGTCGAAATAGAACTTGAATTGATTCGCTATGAAGGTAAATATGTTGTTGTAAGAGCAATACTGGATGTAGGTGGTAAGCTTGAACCTACCGATCTTTGGATAAATAAGATGTTCCTTTCCAAATAAGATCAGCTAGAATCTTACTATCCGTCAAAACACAAAAGCCCCGCATCAACGGGGCTCTTTCTTGCAATAGCTATTCATTCAATCCAAAACTTTTTTATCTTGCCCGCAGATCTAGCGGGTCAATCAAGAAGAACAAAACAATCGCAATCACAACTAGCATTGTCACATCTGTTACCAATCGAGAAACTCCAAGAGCTACTGTAATTGCAATCGCCACCACGGCGGCCAGAAAGGTAATGGTGCTTTCAATGATCAATCGCAAGATCTTACCTTTCACTGAAAAACTCCTTATCAAAGTGTTCCCTTTATTGTACACCCAATTCTTCTACCCTCCTTATTAAATACTCCCTAGAATTTTTACTCGTGTCCTCGATTACTTCTTCAAACAAAGCATTTAGGATCTCTCCCACCTTTCGGCTTGGCTTGATCTTCAATATCTCCATCACATCCGTTCCCTTGATTACCAAATCAATTATTGTCATCGGCTCAAACAACTGTTCCCCAATTCGTCGCTGTAGCTCCTGCAGTCTCCAGCTTGTTGTCTTGCTTCCACCTCCCTTTCTGTCTCCAACTCGAAGCAGCATCATGTCATTGATGTTCTCTTTTCCCACCCGCTTAATGAATCGTCTAATCGAAGCATCTGTCATCTCCGGATTGTAAGAGAACATGTGCCAACGCACCAAGGTCACCATTTTTTCTTTTTCTTTCTTTGAGAATTTGAGTCTCTCAGCAATTTCCTCAACCATCCTAGCTCCCACCACTTCGTGTCCGTAAAATGTTCCCGCCTGATGTTCACTCTGAACTGTTTCGCATCGCGGACACCTGTACCGTGTCATCACCGCCGTTTCGCCTTCTTCAATTCTGTCTTTCTCTTTCATTACCCATCCGCACTTAAGGCATCTAAGTCTTCTTGTTTTTGGCTTACCCACATCATGTAACAAAGTCGCCAACCGAACTACCGGATCACTACTCGGACACCCCCGCAGCGACTCAAGCATATGCGAATAGACATCCAAAACGTGATGTCCCGTCTGGGCCACATCCTTTGCTTCTAAGACCTCGGGGATGATGAACTCCATTAGTCCCGTCGTCATTAACAAATGTATCCCGTCCGCCGGATAGCTACTCTTCAGTATTTTCATCAACTCATCCCTAACTCGTTCACGACTGATCTTTTGCAGCAGCGCCGCATTCTCTTTTAGTCCCTCAAGCGTTTTCTCTTCAATAATAAATCCTAATTGTGCGGCGAACCTGATCGCCCGCATCATTCGCAGTGCGTCTTCCGAGAACCGCTTCTTTGCTTCTCCAACCGTCCTTATTATCCCCCTTCCAAAGTCATCCAGTCCGCCAAAATAGTCCGTTAGTTCGTACTCTATGCCTTGTCGCGTTTCTAAGACTCGTTCTCCATTGGCTTGCCACGTTTTGACTTGCGACATTTCGGCTTGCCACGTTTTACGTGGCCCGATCACCACCGCATTCATCGTGAAGTCCCGCCTGTTTAGATCCTCTTCCAAACTATCCCCCCAACTTACTTCGTCTGGTCGTCTCGTATCGGTGTACCCTCTCTCCGTTCTGTACGTTGTGATCTCGTATATCTCTTTTTTTCCTTCCACCAATACCTCCATGCCCACTGTTCCAAAGATATTGTCATAAAATGGATCTAGATCTGCAGTAATTTCTTTAATTTCGTCCGGTCTCGCGTTCGTCGTAAAGTCGCTATCTTTCGGCACTTCCCCTTTCAGCACGGCTCGCACTCCAGCTCCCACTAAATAGATCTCCTTGTCTGCTTTCAAGAAACGAACAAAAATATCTCGCGTTGGTATTGGTAGCAAGTTTTCCTCATCTCTAGTAAGCTGTCTTCGAACCATATTAGTATTATATATCCCGGTCAGTAGTGGAACCAAAACGAAGCGAGGACCACTAACGTCGGGATATAAGAGGCAAGCACAGCGAAAAAAGAAAAATAACGAAGTTATTCTTTTGTAGCGAGCAAGCTCTTACAACCACAACTAGTCTAAACATGCACTGGAACATCAAAGGCAAACTATCTAAAAAAAGCCAAGAGGACCGACTGGAAGAAATTATTGAAGTTCTTCTCGCCAACCGCGAAATTGATAAAGCGGCGCTTACCGATTTTCTCAATCCTCCCCTGCCCACCAGAGAGAGACTCTTTCAGCTTCTCGTCGACCTAGACCAAGAACAACTCTCAGGCGCCGTCGAGTACATAAAAGCGATCATTCAGAAGAACAAGCCAATTATCATCTATGGAGATTATGATTGTGACGGAGTTTGTGCCTCCGCCATTCTCTATAGTACGCTCAAAGAGTTGGGTGCCGACGTCGCTGTCTTCATTCCTCATCGAGTCAATCATGGTTATGGTTTAAGCACCAAAGGTTTAGAGGACGCTCTAAAAGCAAAAGAGAATCCCTTGGTCATCACTGTTGATAACGGTATTAGCGCAGTCGACGCCGTCAAACTACTTCGTTCTCAAAACATAGACATCATTATTACCGATCATCATCAATTGCCACCTAACCTCCCGGAGGCTAATTTCATTGTTCATACCACCCTTCTCTCTGGATCAGGAATTGCCTGGCTCTTAGGCTCCATCCTTCTGAATCGCCGTTTGTCACTGGAACTAGCTAGTTTGGCCACCGTCTGTGATCTTCTCCCCCTCACCGGCCTCAATCGCTCTCTTGTTAAGCATGGCTTGAGTCAACTTCATAGTACTAAGCATCCCGGTCTTAATGCTCTTTTTGAGATGAATGGTTTAGATCCCAAAACCATCTCTACCTATCATCTAGGCTTTATTCTCGGACCCAGAATCAATGCGGTCGGCCGTCTCGGTCATGCCAAAGACGCCCTCTCTCTTTTAACTACCAATGATCCTGTCCATGCCTCCGTCACGGCTTACCTTCTTTCCACCGTCAATCAAGATAGGCAATTTCTCACTAGCAACGCCGCTAAGAATGCAATCGAATACTTTTCGTCACTTGATCCATTACCTAAAGTTATTTTTTACGCCGACAAGCACCTCCATGAAGGAATCATTGGTCTAATTGCCAGTAAACTAGTTGATCACTTCCATCGTCCCGCCGTTGTTGCCACCCTTTCTCCTAGTGTGGGCAAGGCTTCGGCCAGGAGTGTTCCCGGCCTTGATATCACCGAATTTCTGAAAAAAGGGCAGCAACATTTTCTCAGCGTCGGTGGTCATCACCAAGCTGCCGGTCTCTCCTTTAACCCCCAAAATCTTAAAAAGATTCAATCTTTCCTTTCCGAACAATCCGAGACGATAGATGACTCTCTTCTGGTCAAAAAACTAGACATAGACATTGAACTAGTCCCGGAAGATCTCACCATGAATTTACTTAGCTCTTTGGAACGTCTTGCCCCATTTGGCATGGGTAATGAAGAGCCAGTCTTTAGCGTTACGCTACCCATTTCTTCGACCAAGCTACTTGGCAAAAACCAAGCCCATCTGAAAATTCTCGCTAAGTATCCCTTTAATGGTCTTGATATCATCGCCTTCAACCAAGGCCGCTTAAGCAATCAAATATCTCTAAACTCCACCATTAAGCTTGCCTTTAATTTTCAAAAAAATGTTTTTCGGGACAAAATAAGTCCCCAACTCCTCGTCAAGGATATCATTCTGTCCCCTCTACTGTGACCATGGGGTAAAATACACCCATGTCATTTAGTAAATTAATCACCACCGCTCAAAAGAACAAAGTTAATCTTGATCTAAAGCGTCTTGAGGATGTTTTTCAATTTGCTGCTAATGCCCATGAGGGGCAGCTCCGCTACTCCGGGGAAAAGTATATAGAACATCCTCTCCAAGTCGCTCGTATCCTCGCCAGTTGGGGTCAAGGCCAAACCGTCCTTGAAGCCGCACTTCTTCATGATACCGTTGAAGATACCGACGTCACCCTCGAACAGCTCAGAGAAAAATTCGGCGAAGATGTTGCCTTTCTTGTTGATGGTGTTACCAAGGTGGGTAGTGTCCGCCTTCGGGGCAGTACTGACCATATCTTTGTTGAGAATTTACGTAAGATGTTCGTTTCTATGGCCAAAGACATTCGCGTGGTTCTCATTCGTCTCGCTGATCGTCTTCACAATATGCAGACCCTTGACGCTGTCCCACTTTCTAAACAACGTCGTATTGCCTTGGAGACACTCGAGATCTATTCCCCTCTTGCCGAACGTCTCGGAATGGGTTTCCTCAAGGGTCAACTCGAAGATCTCGCCTTTGCTTACGCATATCCCAAGCAATACCAGTGGGTGACGCATCTTTCCTTGCCTCACTTCCACAAAGCCGAAGAAGTGACCCAAAGCCTCATTCGTCAAGTAAAAGCCAAACTTACAGAGAACAATATCCCCGCTCAAGTTCATGGCCGGCATAAACACAAGTATAGTCTCTACAAAAAACTTCTCCGTCCTGAGATTAACAAAGACATAAAAAAGATCCACGATCTCATTGCTTTGCGCATCATCACTGACAGTAAACTCCATTGTTACTCCGCTTTGGGCATCATTCATACTCACTGGAAACCCGTTCCCCATCTTGGTGTCAGCGACTTCATCGCCCAACCCAAACCCAACGGCTACCAATCAATCCACACTAAGATTTTCGAGAAAACCGGTCGCATCATCGAAATCCAAATCCGCAGTGAGCAAATGCACCAACAAGCCGAATATGGTGCCGCTGCCCACTTTGCCTACTCCGAAGCCAAGACCAAGGGAGTGAGTGACTCCACACTAGAAAAAGGAGTCAAAGTCGATCCAAGTCAAAAAATGGCCTGGGTCAAGCAGCTCGCCTCTTGGCAAGCGGATTTGCAAACTAGCGAAGAGTTTGTCGATAGCCTAAAACTTGACGCCCTCTCTTCTCGTATCTATGTCTTCTCCCCTAAAGGTGACGTCTATGATCTTCCTGCAGGGGCAACTCCGATAGACTATGCTTTCGCCGTCCATACCGATTTAGGTAAATTCATCCAGGCAGCCAAAGTCAACAGTAAGATAGCCTCTCTCAGCTACCAGCTCAAAAGCGGCGACGTTATTGAAATTATCAAAAGCAAACACCCCAAAAAGCCAAGTAAAGACTGGGTCCGATTTATTAAGACTCAAAAAGCCAAAGCCAAAATTCGCCAGTTGCAAGAAAGCGGCAATTAGTCATCATAAGCAAGCTCATAATGGGATATAATTCAAACATGGAAAGAACACTTATTAGAGACACTGTTAACAAAGTCGGTGAAACCGTCCTCCTCAAAGGTTGGGTCAATACCCGTCGAGACCACGGTAAAATCATTTTTATCGATCTCCGCGACCGGACCGGACTAATTCAAATTGTTGGTACTAATATTCTCTTTGCTCTTAAGCCTGAATCTGTCGTCGAAATAGAGGGGATCGTCAAGATCCGACCAAAGAATTTGATAAATGCTAATTTGGAAACAGGTCAGGTTGAGATTGAAGCAAGAAACGCCAGAGTCATTTCTCATGCTAAAGAATTGCCCTTGCCACTAGATACTGACGGTTACGAAATCGATGAAGTTGTCCGTCTAAAATATCGCTATCTTGACCTTCGCCGTCAGCGAATGAACAGAAATCTCCGCTACCAAGCCAAAGTAAAACACTTCATCCGCAACTGGCTTTCAGCACAAGACTTTATTGAGGTGGAAACTCCAATTCTTACCAAGACAACCCCTGAGGGTGCCCGCGACTTCTTGGTTCCTTCTCGACTTCAGCCTGGCAATTTTTACGCTCTCCCTCAAAGTCCACAGCAATACAAGCAACTCCTTATGGTCGCCGGTTTAGAAAGATACTTCCAGTTTCCTCGCTGTTTCCGGGATGAAGATCCGCGAGCTGATCGAGCATATGGTGAATTTACGCAACTAGATCTGGAGATGTCGTTTGTTACCCAAGAAGATATTCTCCAACTAACTGAAAAGATGTTCATCGAAATGGTCAAGGCAATCTTCCCAGAGAAATATATCTCTCAATCACCTTGGCCCCGCATCCCTCATAAAGAAGCAATCGCCAAATACGGCACGGACAAACCAGATTTACGAAAGGACAAAGACGACCCAAATGAGCTTGCCTTTGCCTGGACCATTGATTTCCCTCTTTTCACACAGCAGTCAAAGGATGACTTTTATCACGGCTCAGGTCAAGCCAAATTTGCACCATCTCATCATATGTTTACTTCACCACATCCCGATGATATCCCTCTGTTAGAAACAGATCCAACCAAAGTTAGGGGGCTTCAGCACGACCTAGTTCTAAATGGATTTGAAGTAGGTGGAGGTAGCATCAGAATCCATCAATCAGAAATCCAGGAGAAAGTCTTCGACCTGATTGGTTTCTCGGATGTGCAAAAGCAACAATTCGAACACATGTTAACCGCTTTCTCTTTTGGAGTGCCCCCCCATGGCGGGATTGCCCCGGGAATAGACCGCCTTGTTATGGCCCTCCTTGGTGAGCCAAGCATTCGTGAAGTCATTGCCTTTCCGACTTCTTCTTCCGGACAAACATCAGTAATGAATGCCCCAAGTCCAGCTACTCAAGAACAACTCAAAGAACTTCATATTAAAGTAATCAGCTAATGTCTCCACTTGCCCGGATCAATAGTCTTCAGTCTTATTTCTTGTGGTCTTTCCGCAAACGCTTCACCTATTTCCAATTCGTCTCTTTCTTTCTTCTTCTCTTCCTCCTCTTTCTGTATCCCGGCCAAAATTTTTATCAAACTTACCAGTTGAGTTCCGGAACTAGATCAACAGTGTCACCAATTTTCCCTCCAATCGACGTTCCTACCTTTATCGGTCAGGACTATCCAGAATTGACTGCCCAATCCGTTTTCATTCTCGATAGCAACTCCTCTACTATTCTCTTTGAGAAGAATCCTGATATTCGTCTTCATCCCGCTTCAACGACAAAAATAATGACCGCTTTAGTCGCCCTTGACGCTTATTCCCTTGATCAACTGCTTACCGTTAAAACTGCTAACGACGCCACAGGTAATACCATTAAGTTGCACCAAGGCGATCAATTAACTGTTCGTGATCTACTATTTGGCTTATTGGTTGCTTCTGCCAATGACGCGGCTGTGACCTTGGCCGAGAACTTCCCGGAGGGCTACGCTGGTTTTGTCGCTGCCATGAATCAGAAAGCTCAAGGCCTTAATCTTCGTAACACTTCGTTTAGTAATGTCTCCGGCATTGAGTCACTCGACCATAGGACTACTGTCAGGGATCTCGCTATACTCACCAAAGAAGCCCTTAAATCTGATCTCATCCGAGAAATCGTCTCAACCAAGAAGGCCGTCATTGCTGCCAAGAATACCCAAAATAAGTATCAACTGAATTCAACCAACGAGCTCCTCGACCAGGTAGAAGGGGTCAAGGGTTTCAAAACCGGTTGGACAGAAAACGCCGGTGAGTGTCTCATTACTTATGTTGAGAGACAGGGACACCCCCTGATTATTGTCTTACTTAACTCTACTGATCGCTTTGGTGAATCAAAGACTCTCATCGATTGGGTCTACAGCAATCATATCTGGACCGTTCTCTAATTTTTCCTTCGACCACTTCTCAAACTCTTGCCACAACTCTTCCCGAGTCTTGCCCCAGAAGTCATTTCCAGGCACAAGCATTGTTCCAAAGCTTTTGTTCTCTTCAAGATCTATCCACTCCACCTCAATCACTCGCTCTACCGTTGTCGAATTGCTGTCAAGATAGGCGAAATAAGCGTACCGTTCTTTAATCATTTCTTTATTATCTGATCCTCGTCTACGGCTGAAACATAGGCCGTGAACTCTTGGTCTCCGGTAAATACATAAATTGGCATAGCATATTTTTGATCCGTTGGTGCATCATAGTATCCCAAGTTTACTCTTCTAATGACTGCAGGTCCACTTCCCAAAAACGAAGCGATATGACCACTTCCCGATTTTAACTCTTCAAAAGCCAACTCCACTGATTTAATCGGATACTCGCCACTTACATCGTACTGAATCGGTACATATTTGTAGTCTGTCTCTATTACCTTCTTTTGATCCTCCATCGACCCCGACACCATAATCGTGATCAAGCCATTTTTGGGATCCGCCGTGTAGAACGGAAAACTGCTTAATACTTCTTTCTTTGGCCCCAAGACCTCATATGGCCGCCTAAAGAAATTGACTTCGACAAAATCTCCCTCTGATAAAGATATAGCTGGTACCAACTGATCCCCCTGTACCCGTAAGAAACTAACTTTTTCGTACCCGACTATATCTTCTTGTTGTTGAGCTAAAGATCGCAGAAAGGACAGTGCATCCATAATCGTCTGCCTTTCACTAACGAAGACCTTGTTTATCGCCAACGAGGGGTCTGCCTGCCACTGTTTTCTGTATTTGTAGTGTCCCGTTACAATACTCACCTCTAGGCTCGTTGGAATAGGATCAGGTTTTGTCCAGCGGTACAGTGTCTCCGACAACTGGATCGGCTCAAATAAAAAGTTCAATCGTCGTGCTAGCTCGATTGCCCTATCAGGATCCAAAAAGCCACTTTGTTTCGCTGGAGCATAAAAAACCAATGCTCGGTCACTGAATCGACCTAAGCTTCCAGTTGGCGTCTGTAACTGAAACTCGCTTACCGTTATCTTCTTTTCTGGAAAGACAATTGCAGGTAATGGACCGAAATCAACCGTCGGTGGTGGTGGCGGTTCCGGGTGAGTTGCCTTCCACCAATTTATCGCCCCCGTCCCCACAAACCATAGGATAGTTAGTGTGATTAAGCCGACCGAGCCGTACCTAATTGCTCGTCTTGCGACATATGCTGTTTCCGTCAACGATGACATTACTGTATTATATCAAGCATATAGTGCGAAGCCACTATGTGAGTAGATATAAGAGGAAGCGCAAGACGACATTACAATAATACAAATTATTGTAAGTAAGGATGAGCAAGCTTTTATACCCAAACTTGGTCTGTCTGTATCGTATAATACGCCCATGATCGTTCGAACCCGTTACGCTCCCTCACCTACTGGAGTTCCTCATATTGGCAACTCTCGTACCGCTTTGTACGATTATCTCCTCGCCAAGAAGTATGGGGGTCAGTTCATCTTGCGCATCGAAGATACCGACCAAAAGCGACTCGTCCTCGATTCTCTTGAGAAGATATATCAGATCCATGACTTTTTAGGTTTAATCCCAGACGAAGATCCACGTAGAGGTGGTCCTTTCGGCCCCTACATTCAGACCGATCGACTTCCTCTCTATCAAGAATATGCCAAGAAATTAGTCGATAAAGGCGCTGCCTACGAAGATGAGGGTGCCATCCGTATCAAGATGCCTGATACTGGCTTTACTACTTGGAAGGACCTTGTCCAAGGTAAGCTCTCTATCCCCAATGAAGAAGTAGATGACAAGGTCTTAATGAAAAGTAGTGGCATCCCCACTTATCATCTCGCCGTCGTTATTGATGATCATCTAATGGAGATTTCCCACGTCTTCCGTGGCGTCGAATGGATTGTCTCTACGCCCGTCCAGATAAAACTCTTCGAGGCGTTTGGTTGGCAACCTCCCGTCTTTGCTCACGTCCCCATCGTTCTTGGCCCGGACAAATCAAAACTAAGTAAACGTCATGGGGCCAAGTCAGTCTTGGGATACCGCGACGAAGGATATTTACCCGAGGCTCTCAACAACTTTCTCTTTTATCTCGGCTACTCATACCAAGACAATTCCGCCCTGCTCACCCTTGACGAAATGGTCAATCTTTTCGATGAAAACAAACTCCATAAACAAAACGCCGTCTTTGATATCCAAAAGCTTGATTATTTCAATTCGCAATGGATTCGCCGCCTCCCGCCAGATGATCTCCTGGAGAGACTCCGTCCTTTCATCGACTATCCCATTGAAGATGAGCTCTTGGTTAAGATCCTCCCTCTTGCTCAACCCCGCCTCACCAAGTTAACCGAGTTTGCTCCTCTAGTTAAGTACTTCATCGACCGCCCAGTTCTTCACCCGGAACTCAAAGACAAAGAAGACTTCCTGTCTTCTGCCCGTGAGGTTCTGCAGGTTGTCCAGTGGGATCAAGAAAGCATTGAGGGTCATTTACAAGAGCTCTGTAACAGCAAGGGTTACCATAGAAGTGATTTCTTTATGACACTTCGTCTTGCCGTCTGTGGTCAAAAAGTCACTCCTCCTCTAACGCAATCCATGCTAATCTTAGGTCAAGAGGAAGTCTTGGCACGCCTTGATCAAGCGCTTCCTTCTTCGTAATATGGTCCACCCTGCCCGCCTACAACAAATTGAAGACAAGCTCACCAAACGACACTCCCAAGCTCATCGGCGTCTTTCTAGGTTAAGTCATCAGGCAAAAAAGTTCTTAGATAAAAACTCTCTCAAAGCCTCAGAGCTTCGCCGTAAATCCACTCAGATTCTTGCCAGCGCCGGACTGACTGGCGCCCTACTCTTCGGCCCGTCTACAGCCACTCAATCAGTGGCTCCTCCCCATACTATTACTCAAAAACAGGATTTCCATTCCTCGTTCTCGCAAGCTCTCGCCCCCCTTGTCCCTCATTTCCCCACCAAACTAAGTGAAGAAGCGGCTCTTCCCATCGAACAGGCCATCAAAGACCAAATTGGCATATCCGCCAAAGCTATCCTTGAGAGTCAACAACTCAATCATCAGGTTGGCTATGTCGGCTATGAGCAACACCTTCAACGCTTCCCTGGCGACAGTATTGCTCTTCACGACGACGAACAAATAGCTGGCATTGCCCCCGGCAAGGGCGCCTGGGGCTATTTTGCTAATAGCAAGGACACATTCACAACGAAAGATTACCTTAATGAAAAATATTACTCTGTCGCCCAGACCCTCTATCTTGAAAATTGGAACCAGGATTTCAAGTTTCTTCGCGATTGGTACAAGTATAGAAAGATCCTGATCGTCAATCCCAAGAATGGCACCGCCGTTGTCACCGTCTTGGGTGATGCTGGTCCGGCAGAGTGGACGGGTAAACAGTTTGGCGCCTCCCCCGAAGCCATGAAAGCCCTCGATCTCCACAAAGGCCCCCGTAAGGGTCTAGTGATATTCTTATTTATAGATGACCCTAACGACGAAGTACCATTAGGACCAGTTACTCAGAAAATACAAATCTAATATGTCTATCCTTTTCTACGACCATCTCATCAACTTAGATCACATCCGGCTTTACCTGGAGAAGCTTGACTTACCTGAAGAAAAAAGGAGCCAGTTCAAAACTATGATCGACGATATTCTTCATGCCGGCCTTATGGAATACATTCTCCAAAAGCTCCATCCCCACCACCATCACACCTTTCTTACACAACTCGAAAGAGCCCCCTATGATCCAGAACTACTCACCTATCTAAAACAAAATGCTGATACAAATATTGAGTCCGCTCTAGAAAAAGAGGGACAGCGTCTCATTAGATTAATCCTTAAGGATCTAAAAGCAGATAATGAGGCAGAATCCAATCCGATAAGATTGAAATAGTGATACAATTAGCACGCACTTTCAATTAAGAGACTTTTTTCAGGAGAGAAGGAATGAAGGGTAAGGTAAGGATTCAAGCCCAGCCAATTAAATTCTGCCCTCGTTGTGGTACCTCTATCCTTTTCAAAATCGAGGATGGGGTCCGCCGTCAGCATTGCTATAAATGTCCCTGGACCTACTACCCTCGACCCGCTTGGGCCGTCGGTGGGATAATCTTAGACGAAGACAATGAAAAAATCGTTCTGGTTCAACGTGCCAGATCACCCAAAAGAGGATCTTGGATGATCCCCGCCGGCTTTGTCGAATTTGGTGAACACCCCGAAGAGACATTAATCCGCGAGATTCTCGAAGAAACCGGCTTAAAAGTTTTAAATTTTGCCCCGCCAATCATCAAACAGGTAATCGATGACTATCGTGAGCCCGGTCTCAATGTCATCTTCTATCACGTCACCGTCTCTCCAGGGCAACTGGTCAACGACAACAAAGAAAACCTCGCCGTTGCCTGGTGGCCGCTCAATGGCCTTCCGCCCATCGGTTTTGAGTCTCACCGACAAGTTCTCCAAGCGATCCTGGCGAAAGGAAAGTAAACAAGAAATTGAATCACTTCAGCGAGATTGCCTCCACAAAAACGCCACAGCTTACGCCGTCGGACATTATAGCTACATAATGTGTTTGGACTGTGGCAAAGATCTCGACTAGGTGAACAACAAAAACCCACATAACAATGTGGGTTTTCAATTATTCCTCAACCACTAAAACTGCCTTCATAAATGGATGCGGCGTACAGTAATAGGGGTATTCACCGGGTGTGGTCGGAGCGGAGAAAGTTTTTGACTCATTTCGACCGATTAGTCCAGTATCAAAAAGACCATCCTGATCACTCGTTACTGTGTGACCAACAATATCCCGATTGGTAACTGTTATTTTCTCTCCGGGTTTAGCTGTTTGTTTATTCGGACTAAAGCTAAAGTTTTTAATCTCGATTATGCCCATTTGCCCCTGTTCTACTTCCGTAGTTGGAACTGAACTGGGGACATCTGAGATTGATGGTTTTCCGATAAAAACAAAATAGCCTACTACCCCAAGAATCACCGCGATAAACAGACCAAAAATCAATCTCCTCATCGTTTCATTGTAGCAAAGATGGTATATAGCGACTTCGATTCTGTCTACCGCCACAATCTCTCTTTTCTCTCCCTATTCCACTTCTTTATTGCCGCCTCTCTTTTTCTCGCCAAAGCCAACGTTTCATATTGCTCGGAATAGATAAGTTCAACTGGTCTCCTTATCTTCGTGTAATGAGCCCCATTTTTTGCCTGATTGTGTTGTCTTACTCTGCGCTCTATGTCACTTGTACATCCCGTATAGTAGGTGTCATCTGAGCATCGAAGAATGTATATGTAAAATCGAGACATCTATCAGTAAAAGTTCCTTTCCCAAAGGTGCTTCTTTAACTCATCTATTTTACCAAGGGTTTTGTATTTCACGGAGTAATTGTAATCTAGTTCTAAATAAGATGTTAAATTCCAAGGTAACCTAGGGTATTGACAAGAGTCAGCTCATAGATATAAAATATATCTTGTACATATCATTTGTATCTACATGATACATACAAACAAAAGGAGACGGTATGAAGTTTCGTGATGCATTACTTACTTTGGTTGTATTTCTACTGATTGTTTTTGGCATCACCTGGGCCGCGCAAGGGAACGATTTCTTTCTTTATAAGGTTTTCGCTCCCGAGTACGAGAATGTCCACCGCGAAACCTTTGAGAATTCAAAGGCCTATCGCCAAGGCATAATCCAAGAGTTAACGAATATGCAGTTCGAGTACATTCAGGCGGATGACGAGGAGAAAAAGGCCCTTGCGCCCATTATCTTGCGTCGGGCTGCAGACTTTGATTTGAATAAATCAGATGTTCCTCAAGATTTACGTGACTTCATTGAGCAGCTTCGAACAGGCAACGGGGGATACTGATGATGAAGAAAGTCATTGCTTTTTCGCTACTGATCATCTCTCTTCTACTTATCGCCTGTGCCCCTCCACCAAGCAGCTCAGACCTCACTCGGGACAGACAAGAAACTTCTCTGAGAGAAGGGGCCGCCGAAGTAGGTATCCCCTCAATCGTAAACTTTCGCGAGCTCAAGCTCGCCAAAGATATCTACGAACTCAGAGACCAGACTGGTCTCGTGACCTATTCATATATAGAGAACCAAATCCAGTCAATTGTACCGGGACTTACGGTCTTGGGAGGTAAACTTACCTTTCTTTGCACCTCCATCGGCTATCCGCTGCCATATGCTGTCCAGTTTAGCGCTCCAGAGAGCGTCCAAACTTACAACTTAAACAGAACAGGCGGATCGGGTGAACGCTACTACGGCGCTGAAGTTCTGCCTCAGGCAGAACAAAATGCCTGTATTCACCGGCATCTGCTGAGGCAACTTGGGTTTTATGCAAAGATCCGAACGGTGACACTGTCACCCCGGTCTACATGGAACCGAAGATTGTCGCCAGCCAGTTCAAGTTCGAGCCTGATAGATAGTTTTTTAAATGCTAAAGGACTGAGAGTAATCTCAGTCCTTTTTTCTTTATGGTTTCCATTGCTGCATTAATCGAGTCGACAGAACTAAGATCAGTTACCACTACCTCAGCTTCGCCACCCTTCTCTGCGATAATTTTCTTAGTTTCTTCCAGTCCAGTTTTATTTCGAGCAAGTAAGAACACTAGAAATCCATTTTTGCTTAAGACTATTGCAGTTGCTCTACCAATCCCTGTGCTAGCTCCAGTTAGGATTGCTGTTTTCATAGGTTCAATTCTGATTTTAATACTTCAAGAATAATGGGTGCATTTTCTGGTTCACTAAAGTGGTCTCTATCCTCAAAGGTAATCAGTTTGGCGCCAAGTTCGTTGGCTAGAACAACCCCGTGAGTTTCATAATCCAGCGAGCTGTCGTCCTTCGAATGTACGACAACAAATTTGTCAGCCAACCCTTTAATCTTATTTAGATCGATTTTATATTCAAAAAAATCGGGATATGTTTCCCCATCTTGTCTGTCTGCATTTGAAACCTCGTTACTTAGTGGAGCAATCAGAATGACAGGATTCACTTTCTCTTGATATTGATCTAAATAAAGAAGAACAGCTCTAGTTCCCAAACTATGGCCAACTAAAACGACCTGTTTATCTGTAGAATCAACTTCTCTTTTGATTATTTCAATCCAATCTTTGCTGTGAGGAAATTCGTCTCCGGGTAAATCCGGAATAGAGTACTCAATCCCGAGTTTATCAAGCTGCTTACTTATGTTCGGATACCAATCCACCTTAGATGAAGCGGTATATCCGTGGACAAAAATTATTTTGACCATTAAGTTCATAGGTCAAGTATATCAGCGCGTCCAATTTTGTTGCCTGTTACAACGAAGTGCGAACGTATTTTCAACAAAATTCCTAATGAAGAGATTACCCCTCCACTCCGTGTTTACAGTGAAAGATCTCCAATTTTAATATTCAGACAATAGCAAATTTCACAATAAAATAGAGACCACTCGTATCGAGTAGTCTCTATTTGACGATTAGGAAACTATTTGGTGTTCTTGACGATCACCATCGGTTGCATCTTCAGGACATCGGCAATGGTCAGGTTGCCAGCCTTGTAAAGTTTGAGGACATTGGGCTTGAGAGCCACACCTTTAGGGTGCGCCATCATTTGTTCCTCGGTAATCCCTTGGGATTCAAGGAACGCCGGGACATCCTTCACAAATTCGGCGAGTATTTCCACAACCTGCGCCATTATGCCCTGCATCATTTCGACAACGCCTTTGGCATCCATCCAGCCGAACGAGTCTTCGGGCATCGCGGCGACAACTTTCTTGACGTAGTCGTTCTCGACGCAGTAGCGCAGGAAGGCGATCTTCGCATCCATCAGGGTGGCGAGGGTCACGATCTTGTCGAGGTGATCTTTCAGCGCATCAGGGATGGCGAGCATGAACGGGTCGGTGACGGCGAGGACTGAAGCAGGCTGCGCCGAGTATTCAGGGTCCTTCATGAGGGCGGCCAAAATCTGTTTGCCAGTGATCTTTGACATGGGTTCCTCCTTGGTTTAAAGAACTTGGGAAAATAAATTTCTTACTTCATGGAATATACCACAAGTGCTGCCTAAAGTCAAATTATAGGACACAGCCAATCTTTGCGTTTCCTGTCACCTTTTTAAGGACCTTGATTACTAAAGCTCTTCGCATCTTGAGCAACAGCGAAATCCCGCACACGGGAGCTCCGCGCCAAAGCGGGGGCGCGAGCGACTGTGGCTAAAAGCCACTGGAACTCTCTAGGGGTTGCCAGGCATGGGTTCGAACCATGATAAACAGATCCAGATTCTGTTGGCCTACCATTAGCCGACCTGGCATAGATACTAGTATTTTATCATGCCTAGTTCTAGAATATGGGCTAGCACATTCATTTAAGGGAGCGAAAAATGGCAAATACGTACCACCACATTGGACGTTGTCCTTTGAGAAAAGGCCAAAAGCTATTCTATTTTGACCGGAAACACGACCTGCTAGCTCTAGTTCAGGTCCTTCGGTTTAGCAAATCTTCTCGGGACTTAATCTGGGTCAGGATTATTCGGGTTGACTCCGACCCTGGAAGCAGACTCAAGACCCTGGAAGGAGGAATAAGTCTCCATCGCAAGTGGCTCTTCGAGCGTTTTTCCTCTGGCCGCTAGCCACGAAGGTCTTTACAAACCGTGATATAATATGGGATAAACAACTACGAAGGGAGAGGTAAAATGAAGGAAGATGCAGTCCCATTATCCCTCGATCAGGAACTCGAGAAAGGTAACGTTTTATACTTCATCGTAGGACGAACGTTTACAAATCTCCTGGTCGAAGTCGCCGAGGGTAATCAGCCTTTGGCAGAACCAGTTCTTGTGGTCATCCTTCAGAAGTTGAATGGCAACTTCGACACAAGTTACCCTGACGGGGAGGAGCATTCGATTGCTAGGAAGTTTCTCTTCCCGACCTGATGATCTGAAAGGCAGGGTCTAGTACCCTGCCTTTCTTCCGTCTTGTTTGTTCTACCCTTCTGATTTAAGATGTGATCACCCCAATATTTACCGAAAAAAATGAATCCTGAACCGCTAGCATCTTTACTTCGTCCCATCTCTCTTGAGTCTTTCATTGGCCAAGATCATCTCGTCGGAAAAGACAAACCACTCCGTATTGCCATTGAGCAAAAACATCTTTTCTCCATCATCTTCTGGGGCCCTCCAGGAGTCGGTAAGACTACGCTAGCCCGTATCTACGCTTCTTCTCTTGGTGCCCAATTTCATGAGCTTTCTGCCGTCTCAGCCGGCAAGGCCGACGTCAAAAAAATCATTGACCAGGCTAACAAAACCAATGTTCCTACCATTCTTTTTCTAGATGAAATCCATCGTTTCAATAAAGCTCAACAAGACTTTCTTCTTCCCTTTGTCGAGAAGGGTACTCTTACCCTCATCGGTGCCACTACAGAGAATCCTTCATTTGAAGTCATCTCTCCCCTTCTCTCCCGCTGTCGCGTCTTCACCCTTTATGAATTAGGCGACGAAGAAATCGGAGCAATTATCGACCAGGTCGTCATTACCCTTAAGTCAAGTATCGACAAAGAGGCCAAGGACTGGCTCGTCCGTATGGCTAATGGCGATGCCCGCCAGTCCATTACCATGCTTGAGAGTACCCACCGTCTCTACAAACAAATTACCCTAGACAATCTAAAAAACACCCTTCAAAACAAATTCTTGAGATTTGATAAACAGGGAGAAGAACATTACAACACCATCTCTGCCTTTATCAAATCTATGCGTGCCTCTGACCCCAATGCTGCCATTTACTATCTCGCCCGCATGGTAGAAGCAGGTGAAGATCCCAAGTTCATCGCCAGGCGCATGGTTATTTTTGCCTCTGAAGATATTGGGTTGAGTCAGCCCACCGCCCTAGTTGTTGCCAATGAGGTCTTCCGCGCGGTTGAAACCATCGGCTACCCCGAATGCACCATCAATCTTGCCCACGGTGTCATTTATCTTGCTACCGCCAAGAAAGATCGACGTGCCTATGATGCTCTGAGAAGTGCCCAAAAAGACGTACACGACCTCGGTAATCTTCCCATCCCACTCGAGCTTCGCAATGCCCCCACCAAACTGATGAAAAATCTAAACTACGGCAAAAACTACGAAATGTATCCCAAAGACAGATCTCTTCTCCCCGACAAGTTAAAAAACAAAAAATATTTCTAGTTTTCAGCATAAAAAAAAGGGGTCATATGACCCCCTTTTTAGAAATTACTCCGGCGGAATTGCATCGGGGATATCATTACTCCCCTCAATGACAATATCGCCGTTCTGAGACCTCGCGCCATGCCCGATGGCGATCCCGGATGAACCGGTGATATTGCCGACGACTGTCGAGCGACCATCGATCGAGACTTCTGTCTCGACCAAGATGTCATTGAACTTGAGCCGCCGCTGACAATGTGGGCATCCCCAGGCCTCCTGCAGGCTGCCCTTGAACCTGGCGTTCGGCTCAAAGGATCGCCTGACTACCAGATTCTCCATGTCCCGAGGGACACGAAAAAGCTTGTGGCATTCCGGGCATTGCATGGCCTTCTTGTTGGCCTGACCAGAGTCTTTGTTTCCCATTACCTGATCGCCGTAGATTCGGCCATCCCGCTGGAAAACATTCATATTGCCGGTGACATTGCCACCTACATTGATCTGAATCCCTGGCACGGATGGCTTGACATCCATGACATGCCGCGTCCCACAATTGAGACACAGCTCGTGGATGCCGTCTTTCATCTGAGCGAAATCGCTCCCGCCACAGGACTGGCAAACAGATTTTTCTGCCATGTGCGTTTCTCCTTGAAATGGATTGAATTAGAGAATAGCCAAATTTACCACAAATACCCTATATAGTCAAGTTCCCCAGCCTCAAAATATCATCTTTCTTCTCTGAACCAGCCATAAACAGACACAAATAAGCCCAAAACCAAGTAGAGACAGTAGTGGAATAGTCACGAAGCCAAACCACTCAAAGAACTTGGTCGTGCAGGATACCCCCTGAATACAGGGACTACTACTCTCAGCCAGGAGACCGTAGTAGAGCAGATTGTGATACAGGGCGATAAGTAGGCCTATCAAGGCCAGTGGCAAAGCATAAATGATCACCTTTCTATCCTTCTTGTAGATCCCGACTCCTAGGATCCAGACCAGCGGATACATCACTGTCCTCTGGTACCAGCACAGCACACAGGGGGGCAGTCTCATTACCTCACTAAAGAAGAGACTTCCCAGTGTAGCTACGAGGGCCTGGACCCAGGCGATCTTAAGTAGTAGCAATTCTCTTGTTTTCACCCGTTGATCGTATATCCTTTTTTGCTAATCTCTTTCTTGATTCTTTCCACCTCCACCTTTTCTGGGTCAAACTTGACCTCTACTTTAGCGCTAGCATAGTTGGTCTTGCTTTCAAGCACCCCAGGTAAGTCCTCTAAGGCAAAATCAATATCCATAGCACAGCTACTGCAATGCATCCCTCCAATCTTCATCTCTATCTTTTCACCGGCAGTTTTCTTCCGACCAAACAATTTACTCAACATCTTAAATAACTTGGAATGTCCCGGTATACATCCCCATACTACAACTAAAGACTAATGGTCCTTCTTCTTCAGGAGTAAACTCTATTGTCTGCTCACCCGTTTCCGGTAGTATCCGTTGAAGTCGCAACGCCGGTATGGTAAAGGCCCTGGCACAGCCCCTTGTCTGATTCGTTACTAGTTTGACCCTTGTCTTCACCCCCCTCTTCAATTGTAGGTTTGTCGGAGTATATCCATACGAAGTCACATTCACGGTTACTTCTTGGACTCCATTCGTTATCTTCGCTCCCGCTACTTCTCCCGCCAATGTCTCTGTCGGCGTTGTCGCTGCTTTCCAGAAATTTTGCAAAGTATAGATCGATCCCATCACGGCTACTCCTCCGTTGATTGAAAAAACCGCTAATACAATCATCAACGCCGCCGCGACCTTGTCAAAGATACTCCCAAATTGATCCTTTGCCTTCGACCACAAAAAACCGATTAAAAAGAATGTCGGTGATGTTCCCAAGGTAAAGGCCCCCATGATCGCCGCTCCGTATAGCGGCTTACCAGTTCCCAATGCTACCACCTCCATTCCCTGTGTTACCGCACAGGGAATAAAGACGGTTAAAGCTCCTAGAATGGTTGGTGCAAACAAACTCTCGCTTGCACTCTGTTTTTTGATAAAGCGAGTCAGGAACCGAGGTGGAGTAAAGATAAAATAGCGAAAAAACGGATGCAGTTGTAGCATCGCTCCGGCAATCCCAAGCAGATATATACCAATCACAATCTGGATCCAACCTCTCATCTGCGGCGTCAGACTAATCAGCGACCCAGCAAATCCAAGCAATAATCCGAGTAGGGTATAAGCCACCACTTTAGCCGTTAGAAATGCCAGTAGCTTCGCCACCTTCTCGTTCTTGATTAATCGTCCCTGATACTTCTCCTCATCTTTACTCAATACCGACGCCAATAGCCCTCCCTGTACAGCGACACAGCTAAGTCCTCCTGTCGTCAGCCCGGTCAAAAAGATTAGTAGTAGGTTTGTATCACCCAACATATTCTCTTAATTGTATACGATTAAAAGCTAAACCGCTTAAGCCTTAGTGAATTGCTCACCACCGAAATACTACTCATCGCCATTGCCGCTGAGGCTAAGATGGGGGACAGTAATAAGCCAAAGACTGGATAGAGTGCCCCCGCCGCCACTGGTATAAGAATTGTATTGTAGCCAAACGCCCAAAATAGATTCTGCTTAATGATTAACAACGTCGACCGGGATAACTTGATCGCCTTTGGAATCGAGGTTAACTGACTATTCATCAGCACTACATCTGCCGCCTCCATCGCAATATCTGTCCCCGCCCCCATAGCAATCCCTACATCAGCAGAGGCCAGCGCTGGCGCATCATTAATACCATCCCCCACCATCGCCACCATCTTGCCCTCACTTTTTAGCTGTTCTTGTAATTGCTTTACCTTACCGGCTTTATCCTGGGGCATCACCTCTGCCAAGACATTCTCTATTCCCACTTGTTTAGCAATCGCTTTGGCCGTTGCCTCATTATCCCCTGTTAACATATAGACCGAGAGTCCCAGTCCATGCATCTTCTTCACCGCCTCTTTCGAGTCTTCCTTTACCGTGTCCGCCACCGCGATGAGCCCCAATAGTTTCTTGCCGTTACTCACCATTAGCACCGTCTTCCCCTCACCTTGTAGCCCCTTTATTTTCTCTGCATCACCCCCAAACCCAGCCTTAGTGGCATATGTTGGACTGCTCACTGTTACCTTCTGTTTACCGATTATTGCCTCCACTCCGGCACCTGTAATTGATTTAAATCCTTTTGGCTCAGTCAGAGTCAGTTTTTTTTCCTTCGCATATTTAACCACCGCTTCACCCAATGGGTGCTCCGAATGCATTTCGGCACTTCCCGCCATTTCGATTAATTTATTCGCCGTCAAACTACTATCTTCTACTACCACATCCGTCACCTCGGGTTTACCTTTTGTCAGTGTCCCCGTCTTATCTAAAATCACCGCCTTCACCTTATGAAGCAGTTCCAATGCTTCGGCATCTTTGATTAGGATTCCTCCTTCTGCACCCTTACCAGTTCCCACCATCACCGCTGTCGGTGTCGCCAATCCTAAGGCACATGGACAGGCAATAATGAGAACCGTCACTGCTGCCACCATCGCCGCCGTAAACGAAGGCTGCGGATACAACACAAACCAAATCATAAAGGTTACCACCGCAATCATTAGTACAATCGGCACAAATACTCCACTGATCTCATCGGCCAGCTTTTGAATCGGCGCCTTCGAGCCTTGCGCTTCTTCAACCAGTTTCACTATTTGAGAAAGCATTGTCTCCGCTCCTATTTTAGAGGTCTTTATCGTCAAACTTCCCGATTTATTTACTGTCGCTCCAATCACTGAATCCCCCTTCTTTTTTTCAACCGGTAGTGACTCTCCTGTTACCATTGATTCATCCACCGCACTGTCCCCTTCAAGGATCATCCCGTCCACTGGAACTTTTTCTCCCGGTCTCACTAATACCACTTCGCCCACTTTTACTTCTTCGATTGGTACTTCGATAAATTCTTTTCCTCGCTTCACCCTCGCTGTCTTCGCTGCCAACCCCATCAACTTCTTAATTGCCTCACTCGCCTGGCCCTTGGCCCGCGCCTCCAGGAATTTTCCCAAACCAATCAAAACAATAATCGCTGATGATACCTCAAAATAGACGTGTGGTAGTAATCCCGACGACTCAAAAACTTGAGGGAAAAAAGTCGCCACTACCGAGAAGGTGTAGGCCGCCAGTGTTCCACCGGCTATCAGCGTATCCATATTGGCTAGGCGATGTTTTAATGCCTTCCAGGCCGACTCAATATACTGTCCACCAATCCAGAACTGTACCGGTGTTGCCAAGAGGAAGGAAATCAGATTAACCGTCGCCGTGTTTGTTTCCTTGAATATTCCAAGCATCTCTCTCATCGACAAAAACATCAACAACCCTGCTAATACTCCTCCCACAATCAACTTTCTTTTTTTCTCCTCCAGGTCCTTGTTTTTGCTGTCCACCATTTGTTCTCCCCCCCCTGCCTCGATGTCATAGCCAATACTCTGCGCCGCTTTTTTGACCAGACTCAAGTCCAATTTACCTCTGGTCTTAAACGTTGCTTTTTCTGTTGCCAAATTCACGCTACAGCTCTCCATTCCTGGTACCCTCTTGAATACCCGCTCTAAATTGCTCGCACATGAGGCACAGTGCATACCCTTTACTCCTACTTGAGTTACCGTTTCTTTCTTCATCTTACTTACTAACAATTAATTTCCCATGCACCATTCCCATGCCGCAGACAAAGCCATACTTACCCTCCTTGGTTGGAGTAAACGCAACCGCAGTCTTTCTGCCCTCCGGCAATTGTGCTTTTATTTCCCGTCCCTCCGCTGTCGGTAACTTTTCAAAAATCACCCACTCAGTACAATCCCCACGATCTCTCCGGTCAAAGGTAATCTCTACCGGCACACCCACCTTCACTTCTATCTCTGTTGGAACATATGCCGCGTCAACCACCACCGTCATCTTCTGTTTACCATCTTCTGTCATTGCTTTCCCCCCTTCGCTTTTAGCTCCGAAAAAATAATAATAGATCAAGCCTATTAAACCAATCCCCGTAACCATAACCAAGATTTCCATATTAGTTAACTGCATATCTATAGTTTAAATGACTCTTCAAATCATATCACACATATTCGCGAAAACGAATACATGTGACTAAACCCAGCCTACTTTCTCCCAAATACAGACTTAAAGATCAATAAATGCCCAACCAGACTTACTCCTACAAGTATCAAGCCCCAGGTAATCGTGTCTGCAATGTACCCCGCAGCCAAAAGCCCTATTCCTATTCCGCCCGCCCAGTCCACCGCAATACCTAGCCAACCCGCCGGTCCGATCACTTTAGACCACTTAAATTTCTTCCATGACATCTCTATCACCTCCCTCCTTAATACTGTCCGTTTATAACTTATTTCTTTGTACCTTGGTTGTAAAAATAGGCCAATACGTAGCCAAATATCCAAGCGAACACCGAGAAAGTAATTAACCCCCAGATACTAGGAATGAGTAGCACTCCTCGCATCGGGATTGTCGACATGTCGATCCCATGAAACCAGGTATTAAACATACCTCGGGTCATGCTGGGAAACAGTAACACTGCTCCGGCACAGAGCACATATAAGGCTGCCCCCGCCATCGCCATTGCATTCGCCATCGCCATTTGATTTAGTTTCATCTTTTTGTCTCACCTCCTCTCTTTTCTTAAGTCTATTTTAGCGCTCTTTTAATAAAGCGATAAAGTAAATATCCGCCCACCCCTGTCCCAATGAGATTATTTAATGGTAACCTATTTATCCTCTCTGTTAAATAGAACACCAATCCATTCATCCATTTCATAAAGGCTTCTTCGTTTTCTCGCGCCAGTTTTCCATTAGCCGTCAGATAAATCGTCAACATGCCTACTACTCCAAACAGAACCGCCGCAATCAAGTTGCTCACAAATATTGGATATACATGACCAAACAGATTCACTGTCCACAGTCTCTTCTTAAAGATCGGTTTCTCTAGGATCTTCACCTTATCAATAAACAGTGACGCCAAGTACAATGGCGTCACCATCCCCAGTACATAAGCAAATCCCACTCCCAAAGCCAATGGGATCGTCGGCGACAAAGTCGATAGTGCCATCACTCCAATCAGTACCGGAGCACAGCAGGCAGAAGTAATTCCAGAAAAGATCCCAAGAGTAAATGTCGAACCAATGTCAGTTTTGCCACTTCCTTTCATCGCTATATGTGGCATTGGTAATTTCAATCCCAAAAAAGAGATTCCTGCCACGATCAACATAAATCCGCCCCCTATCAAGTAAGTTTGATCATGTAAATCAAAGAAGAACTTTGAAATAATCTTTGCCCCCAAAACTACCGGCAACATCGCCACAAAAATGCCCAGCGAATAAACCAGCGTCATGAAGATGACTTGTTTTTTCTCCTTGAAAACATTACCCAAATATGCCGGAAGTAGATAAGTGATACAACACGGGGCAAACAAGGCCACCATTCCGGCAATAAAAGCCGCCACAATCGAGATCTGGTAATACGTATCCATTATGCCCCGCAGCTGCTCCCACCTTTTTGTAAAGTTGGTGCGCCCTGGATTAATTGCTTTATTCCTTTGTATCCTTGGGCTGAGCTATATTGAGCACCCAGTACCTTCTTCGCATCTATATCTTTCCACTCAAGTTTCTCCTTTGTCTTAAAGTAATAGGCCAAATCAATATATGTTTGAGGGAACCAGTATGAATTGAATGCCAAGGCTGCTTTGTAGATCTCCTCATCGCCAAATTCCTGATCCACCATCAATTCAACTAATCCTAAAATTGCCATTCCATGATTACAATCAGGGAAGGCCGTTGAGTTACCACAACACGGTCGATAAATATTGGCCGAGATCTTGGCCACTCTTCCTTGTTCTTCATCACTCAAATCTATAATTTTGGCCGAGCTATATAGATCTACTCCTTTTTTCTTCCCCAGAGTCCAACCCGCTGTTGAGGCAAATGTCGCCAATTCTTTGCGATATTGCGTCCCCATTACCCCCTTATCCAGGACATCTGACTTTTGGGTTAATCCCAGCGCCCACAAAGTATTCACCCAGAAATATGCATTACTTGAGTTAACTGTAATCTTCTCCTGGTCTTCTTCGGTTAGATATTTCAGTTCATCTTCACTAGAAGCATCTTCGTAATTTTCAGAAAACTTTTTTAGATCAATTGCTCCTGATCTAACCAATTCTTTTCCCGTCTTTCCCCATTTTATTTTCACTTCATACCCTTCATCCGGCACCACCGCCACCGCCAAACTCTCAGCCGTTGGCGCCGGCTCTGGTGTAGGCGTCGGTTTAACTATTCCTGCTGCTTGTAGGAATCTCCTACTTGGCTTGACCTCAACATCAAACATCACATTCCAGCTCGCCACTACTAAGATGATCGCTCCTAATCCAAACAGTCCAATTAAGGCCTTTGACCTCCCACTCCTTTTTTTTGCTTTTGTTTCTATGTTATCTTCCATTTTATTTAATGACGCTCCCAATCATTGTTAAGCTGATTTCTGTAAGATTTGGATCATTGGTTGTCACTGTAATCTGTCTGCTTATCGGCCCTACACCACTAGGTCCATGAAATGCCGGGTCGAAAATAGCCACTATCTCTGCCTCTTCCCCCGGAGCGACTTCTGTTACTTCTTTTGATTTTGTATGCATTCCAAAAGGTTGTGACTCGCCTTTTTTTGTCACGACCTTCGCCTTAGTACACGCACAGGAGGTTGTCCCATTGAACAGCTTCAAAGTCTGATCGCCTTCATTTTTTAGTTTGTATCTTGCCTCCACCACTCCATCTCCTATTTTCACTTCCCCAAAGTCAACACTATTCTTTTCCAAGACGACTTTCGTCCCTGGAGTGGCGGTTACTCCAGCCACCTCTCCCGACTTTACCACCCACCACATTCCTCCTCCGACCAGTATGGCTGTTGCCAGAACTATTCCCAGAATTAATTTCTTGTCATTCATGCGTTGGCAGTAAAATATATTCGATAAAGCGAATATATAACTTCATACGATACTGTGTCAAGGGGGGTTAAAGAAACAGATACGCTTACAAAGCAAAGCTATCCGGCTCTTTTTTGAATTGTTTGAGACACCCCGACCCGCAAAAAAAATAGTTTTCACCCTTCCAAGTCTCTGCACAGGAAGCCGTCTTTGGCGAAATCCTCATACCACACACAGGATCTACTACGACCGGCATTAGATCTTGCATTTTAATACTTAGTTCATCAGTCATTCTCTTATCCCCCCGATATCTCTCGATCAATACCTCCCGCATTAAGTCAGTCGCTTCAACAAAATTATCATGAGCCATTTTGTATACCACTTCTTTTCCTTTCTTTCGGCTCAAGACCACCCCCTCCTCTCGTAATACCATCAGGTGTTGGGACAAGTTTGCCTGCGGCAATCCCAACATCTGTTGAATTTGCGTCACATTTAACTCCTTGTCCCTAAGTAACTGAACTATCTCCAGTCTCTTCGGGTGAGCTAGTGCCTTAAGCAGATTTGCATGAAGTTCAAAAACCTGTGCATACATACGTCCATTTTACACCCTCCCTCTCAAAGCCAGCTTCAACTGAACAAATTTAAAGACTCCAAAGAAGAAATTGACTATCAGTAACGCCACCAAATACGGATCCCCCGCCACTCGATGAACAAATAAGACTGCCAATAGTACCCCTAATAAGACTCCAAAGATCCACTCTTGCCAGTCAATTACTGGAGTCGTTCTCGGCTCAGTTGCCATCACTAACAGAAAAAAAGCAAATGTGCCTTCAAGTATCGTCACCAGTGGCAATCGCCCCGTTTGAAGGAAATAAACGATCAGTAGTGACATCGGCACGCTCACCAGAGTTGGCCACTTTTTGTAACGGGCAATAACGTAGATTCCTAATGGCAGTGTTAGCAGCATTGCAATGCTGATATTGAATATTGGCAACCTCGGCGAGAAACTTACCCCCCACCAAGTCGTCAGCACCCCCACCCACGATGCTGCTAGTAGCCCGGCCGCCGCCGGATTAAATAGTGGTTGATGTGCCACTCTTACCACCGTCTTGATTAACGCCGTCAGTAAGCCCAGTATCAACATCCCAAAGAAACTACTCTGTGGATCTGCCAACAGCAGCAAAAGCACTACGGTAATCAACAGATTCTCCACTTTTGGTTTGCTCTGCCACAAAAACATACCCAAAATGTGTGGCAGTAAAAAGCCCGTTCCCAGCGCTCCCAGTCTAACTATTTCGTTTTCCAGAAAACCAGTCTCACTACTTCGTAAAAACACAGCCAAAGCATATAAAGCCGACAAAAACACTGCACTCATCCATGTTGGTTGACGCCATAGCTTTCCCATCATGACTTAAATATACCCGATCTTGTTCCTACCCAATTCAAATGCTACAACTTAAGCTATGCCCCGAAAGTTTGTTCTGCCCGTCATATTAATCACTTCTATTCTCCTTTCAGGTTGTCAATTCGCCAATCAACTCAAGGGTCTTGTTTCCACTGTCCAAGAAAAGAAAGTCGACGGAAATTGGCAGAAACAAGGAAATACCTATACCACCACCCTCCTTTACGAGTCCCCTGGTGGACAGGAAGAGAATCCAGTTACTCTCACTATCAAAGACGGCACCATTACAAATATCGAAATAAAAGTTCTGACTGAGATCGATGCCAGCATTCGTTATCAAGAACAGTTTGTAAAAGAGCTATCCAAAGTAATCATTGGCAAAAGGTTGGCTGGTCTTAAAATCGACAAACTCTCCGGCGCCTCCCTCACTACCGACGCCTTCAACGCCGCCCTTCTAAAACTAGATCAACAGATCTAAACTCTGGTTGATGATGCAGTTTTCTTTCCCAGCTCTTGGTACTGTTTGGAGCTTCCTTATAGATCACCCAACTTTCTCATCTTCTTGCCCGGAGGAAATAAAGAAATTGGCTCTCGATTTCGAAAGTAAGTTTTCTCGTTTCCGTTCAGATTCTCTGTTAAGCCAGATTAACAACAGTCCCGCCACACAAATTGCTCTTCCGCGTCCTCTTTTCGACATGTTGTCTTTGGGGCAAGTACTAAACAAACTGACTGATCATCACTTCGACCTCCAAGTTAGACACTTACTTGAAGGCTATGGTTATGACTCAGACCTTTCCTTCAAGATCAATCAAGACAAACTTAGCCAAAAGTTCAATTCCTTTCGTATCAAAGACAAGATACTTTACAAACACGGTCCACTCTCCCTTGATATTGGCTCCTTGGGCAAGGGTTACCTCATTGACCTCATCGCCAAGAAGATAAAGGAGTTGGGTTTCTCCTTCTTTCTTATCGAAGGTGGTGGCGACATCTATGCCACCACTAAAAAAAACGGTGATCCCTGGCAGGTTGCTCTTGAGCACCCACTTGATCCAACTCTAGGCATCGGTCAAGTTAATCTTATGAATCAGGCTATTGCCACTTCCGGCTCTAGCAAGAGAAAAATCAAGAACTTTCACCACCTCCTTGATCCTAAGTCCAAACAACCAGTCAACAATCTTCTTTCCGTCAGTGTCTTGGCCCCCTCTACCCTCCTGGCCGATGCCTGTGCCACTGCCCTCTTCGTTAGCCCTAAAAAGTATTGGTCTATTTTGTCCGCCAAGTTCAACCTTGACTACTTGGCCGTCTTTCCCGATCTCACTTTTGACTATACAAGTGCCTTCACTACCGCCCTTTTTTCTTAGTATCATTTACCTATGCTTCATCGCAAAAGATATTTCCAAGACGGTCTCCTTAAGTCTGCCGTCTTTGGTGCCAACGACGGTATCGTTACCACTTTTGCCGTTGTGACCGCCGTTTCCGGTGCTAGTTTGCCTTCTCGAATTATTCTCATCTTAGGTATTGCCAACATGGTTGCTGATGGTATCTCCATGGGTCTTGGCGACTTCCTTGGTGAGCGATCTGAACGAAGATATCAACAAGTTCAAAATCATCAGCAGCGCCACTTAAGTCACATTGGACTAACCTCTCTGATTACTTTCCTAGCCTTTATAATTGCCGGCATCCTCCCACTACTCCCTTACCTTCTTGCTTCTGTTTTTGATTTAGCCATTATTCAGCCCCTTCTCTACTCTACACTCTCTACCGTCACTGCTCTTTTCATTGTCGGGAGTCTGCGCACCTCCTTCATCAAAGGTACTTGGTGGAGAAATGGTCTAGAAATGCTTCTCTTAGGCGCCCTCGCCGCCTCGGCTTCTTACTTTATCGGTAAATCTGTTGGCATGTTTGTCTCTACTCCTCTGTGAGGTAGAATTAGTCAATGATGGTGCCACCACAGATATCTCGGATGCTTCTCGCCCTTAGCCTGTTCTTCTTTTTTATTCTCTCTTACTCTGAGTTCACTCGGTCACGCAAACAGCTTCTGGCCCAAATTAACCAACCACTTCCCAGCATCACTCTCTCCGACTTTCCAAGTCAAGCAGCCGTGGGTCAACCGCTCAAGATTGATTGGGAGATTCTCTCCCAAGATAATACCAGTGTTTCTAAAACTGCTATCTATTACGATTACGATTCCACTCCTTCAGCGATTACGACGCTAGACTCTCCGCTAGCCGTCGGTTATTCATTCCAAAGTCACGATTACTCACAGGGAGTCTTTGCTATTTCCAGCCAATTTAGCATTAGCCTCATCCCCCCTCACTCTGGTACACTCTACTTCCGAGCCTATGCCAATTTAAACGGTCTGCATTTGTGGACGCAGGAGCGCTCGACTAATGTTAAATAAATGTCATCGTCACGCTTTTCTTTCTCTTTATTTCTTCTTACTTTTTTCCTGACATTCTTGGCAGTTCTTTTCGTAAGTAAATTTATTACCAATATTTTTTTCGGCTTTTAGCACTCGATCTTGCAATCTGCTAAGACAGGCAGTATATTTACCTCCATGGCAATCTTACTCAATCCCAAAACTTCGTCTACTTCAGACACTAAAAATAGTTTTGTTCCCCTAGTTACCCTTCGCGAAGGCGTTATCTTCCCAAACACCGAAGCAATTCTTTCCTTTGGTCGAACCGGCTCTATCTCTGGTGTCCAAAAAGCCGAGAATGGCAACAAGCTTATCTGCATCGCCGGCCAAAAGACTGCTAGCAGCAACAATCCCCTCCCCAAAGACATATACAAAATCGCTACCCTTTGTCGTATAGAGAAAACCGTTCCAGTTAACGGTGAACTGCACGCCATTGTCCGCGGTCTTACCCGAGTTCACCTAGACGAAATCATCATTGAGGAGCACATTCTTCTTACTTCGCTCACTGAAATCCCCGACATCTATCAAGAGACTGATGAGCTCAAAGCTCTCACCAATCATCTCATCACCCAAGTTAAAAAGGCTGTCAATCTCGGCAAGGTCAACATCGATGTTCCTGTCTTTATGCGCATTATGAACACCATTTCCTCATCTGCAGTTGCTGATCAAGTAGCCTCTGTCCTTGATCTGAAACATGAACAGCGTCAAAACCTTCTTGAGCAAGCCGATCTTCTCGTTCGACTGAAAGAGATTGGTACCTTGCTTGATAAAGAGATTAATATTCTCGAACTCGAAAGAAAGATCGCTAGCAAAACTCAAAAAAAGTTTGATCAAAATATGAAAGAAAACATTCTTCGCGAAAGGATGAGAATGATTCAAAAAGAACTCGGTGATGCCGATGAAGATACCGAGATAGCCGAACTTCGCAAGAAAATAGTCAAGGCTAAACTACCCAAAATCGCCTACCAGAAAGCCATCAAGGAACTCGATCGTCTCGCCAAACTTAGTATCCACAGCCCCGAAAGTAGCTACATTCGTTCCTGGCTCGAGATCCTCACCGATATTCCCTGGTCTTCTTCCACCAAAGAAGAAGTCTCTCTCCAAAAAGCCGCCAAAATTCTCGCCGTCGACCATCACGGTCTGAAAGAGGTCAAAGAGCGAATCTTGGAATACCTCGCCGTCATGCAACTGGGCAAAACCAACTACAAAGGCAAATCCAGAACCAAAGAGGGAAACTCGGTTGTTCCCACCATTATCTGTTTCGCTGGTCCTCCCGGAGTTGGTAAGACCTCGGTCGGTAAAAGTATTGCCAAAGCCTTGGGAAGAAAATTTGCCAAATTAGCTCTTGGCGGCATTCGTGATGAGGCCGAAATCCGAGGTCATCGGCGTACCTATGTTGGCGCCATGCCTGGCCGTGTCGTCCAGTCACTTATTGATGCTGGCAGTAACAATCCAGTCATTATGCTCGATGAAATCGATAAAATCGGCTCCGACTATCGAGGGGACCCTTCTTCCGCCCTTCTTGAGGTTCTTGATCCCGAACAAAACAATGCTTTTGTCGATCACTACCTCGATACCCCACTTGATCTAAGTAAGATCATCTTCATCACTACCGCCAATATTCTCGAGACTATCCCCCACGCTCTCCGTGATCGCTTAGAGATAATTAACTTCACCGGATACACCGAGGAAGAGAAGTTCCAGATCGCCAAGACCCACCTTGTCCAAAAACAACTCAAAGCCAATTCCTTAACTTATGAGAATCTCTCTCTTACTGACGCGGCTCTTAGAGAGATGATCAAATACTATACCCGAGAAGCTGGTGTCAGAAGCTTGGAGCGTGAGATCAGTAAGATCTTCCGCAAAGTTGCCCGTAAAATTGCCTCATCTCCCAAAAAAGTTACTCTACTTCAGATTACCCCCAAAGAAGTGGCTCGTTATCTCGGGCCCCGTAAGTTTACTCACACTCTCGCTGAAGATAAAGACACCATTGGCATCTCCACTGGCCTCGCCTACACCCAAGTGGGTGGTGACATTCTTTTCATCGAAGTCGCTATCATGGAAGGTAAAGGGCGAATTCAGATCACCGGTCAGCTCGGCGATGTCATGAAAGAGTCTGCTCAAGCCGCCCTCTCTTACGTTCGGGCCAATGCCAAGAAACTCAAGATTGACCCAAAGCGTTTCGCCGAAACCGATGTCCATATCCACGTTCCCGAAGGCGCTATCCCCAAAGACGGTCCCTCCGCCGGCGCCGCCATCACCACTGCCATTGTCTCTGCTTTTTCCAAGAAACCAACTGATCGTCTCATCGGCATGACCGGTGAGATTACTCTAAGGGGCCGTGTCACCGAGATAGGTGGCGTCAAGGAAAAGGTCATCGCCGGTCACCGTGCTGGACTCAAACAGATCATCCTTCCCTCTGACAATAAAAAAGACCTGATTAATGTCCCCAGAGTTGTCAAAGACGATCTCAAGTTTCACTTTGTCAGCCACATGGATCAGGTCCTCCCTCTCGTTCTCGAGAGAAAATAGATTCCCGCTATCAGAGCAAAAATTGCCCATATTTGCGCCATCGGTATACCCATCCACGTCCAGATGACTTCACTTGGTCGAAGTGTTTCCAGGAAAAATCTGATCAATCCGTATCCAATCAAATAGGTTCCCAAAACTGACCCTCTTTTTGTCTTCTCTTTTTTACTTTTCACAAATAAGAATAACCCGACAAACAAAGCTAAATCCAGCAACGATTCATACAAGAATAGTGGATGTACTCGTAAGATTGAATCGTTCACTTTTATTCCCCAAGGAAGTAGAGTTGGCTTGCCATAAAGCTCTCCATTGGCAAAGTTCCCCCACCTTCCCACTGCCTGTGCCAGCGGTACTCCAATTATCGTTACATCGAGCAATCTAAGTAGAGTTGTCTTTGTTTTCCTAGTCTTCCAATAGACAAACAGTCCCACTATTCCTCCTAATATCCCTCCAAAGATTCCCAGTCCTCCTTCCCAGAGATATAAAATCTTCCAGATATTATCGCTGTATATCTTTTGCCATAAGTCGACAACGTGGTACATTCTCGCTCCAATGATCCCTGGTATCACTACCCAAAGAAAGGCTTCTTCAATCACCTTCCTATTTACCCTTAACAGTTTTCCTATATAAAGTGACACTTCCAAAGCCAGCCAAACCGCCAAGCCGATTAGTAAGCCATATAGATGGAACGTCAGTCCAAGGATCTTAATCACGTACAAGTCGAACTAGCTCCTCAACAGTAACCAACCTACTTTCACTACCGGCCCTTTCCTTCAACTCAATATGGCCTTCCTTCATCGTCTTGCCACTTACTACCACGCGAAACGGGCACCCGATCAAATCAGCATCGGCAAATTTAACTCCCGCTCCGACTTCTCGATCGTCCCAAAGCGTCTCTGTCCCCTTATCTTTCAGTTCTTGCCAGAGCCTCTCTCCTTCTTCTTTTTGATCTAAATCTATCAAGTGGACTGTGAAGGGGGATACCTCTTTGGGCCAGATAATTCCCTTTTGATCATTGAACTTCTCGACCAGGACTCCCATCGTCCGGCTAATTCCTAATCCATAGCACCCCATTACCGGATACTGTCTCTTTCCTTCTTTATCAACATACGTAAGATCAAATGCCTTGACGTACTTAAGTCCCAAATCGAAAACATTTCCCACCTCAGAAGCTAGTGCTGGCATAAGCTCACCTTTATCACATTTGGGACAACTATCTTTCTCCTTATACGTCTTAATGTCATCAACATTCACACAGAACTCACATAAAGGACAGTACAAAATATTCGCCTCTCCAGCATCAGTCAGTACCTCAAACTCATACGATATCTTTTCACTAAAGCTCCCCCCAGACGCTTCCGTTACTTTAGCGGTTAGTCCTAGACGAGTAAATATTCGCAAATAAGCCTCTTTGACTTCTTCGTAATATCGTTCAAAATCTCCTTGGTCTGTATGCCAGCTATACATGTCTTTCATCAAAAACTCTCTTCCTCTCATCAGTCCCGACTTAGATCTCAGTTCATCCCTGAATTTCCACTGGATGTGATAAACAGCTTTCGGTAGGTTCCGATATGACTGAATGAACTCTTTCATCAACGGCGTTACTACTTCCTCCTGACTTTGTCCCAAGGCGTAATCCTTATCTGTCCGACTCTTCAGTTTAAACAAGACATCCACTCCGTTCCACCCCCCTGACGTCTTCCAGATTTCTGCCGGATGTAGCATCGGCATCAGGATCTCCTCTCCACCCACCTTATTCATTTCTTCCCGGACAATATTTTCTATCTTTCTTAAGACCAGCAATCCAAGCGGTAGATACGTATATACTCCCGCCATTAATTGACGGACAAAACCTGCCTGAACTAAGAGCTTATGATTAATGGTTTCTCCTTCTTTGGGTAGATTTTTAAGTGGCGTTACTGCCATTTGACTTAGTTTCATGTTTTAGTCGCCTAATAAAATAATGCTTGCATATGCAGTGACCACACCCAAGAAGAATACTAGTAGTTGAATAGTATTCCTTTTCTTCTCTGATGCCTCATGTAGTTCTGGAACTAGGTCGGCCAAAGCAATATAGAGAAACATTCCTGCCGCAATTGCCAGGATATACACTTCCAATCCCTCAAGAAAGTCCCCCAGATAAAATACACCGACTGCTCCCACTAAAGTAGACAGGGACGACAATACATTCAGAGTAAGAGTCCGGCCACTACTCATCTTAGCTTTAATGTATAAGGAAAAGTCGGCAATCTCTTGAGGTAATTCATGCATTCCAACGGCTACCGCAGTAGCGATCCCCGTCGGTATGCTAATTAAAAAAGCTGCTCCAATAGCCAAACCGTCAATAAAGTTATGCAGAGTATCTCCTAAGAAAACGCCAACAAGCTCCGGTGCCGCTCCATGTGGTTCGTGATGGTGATGAAACCAGACCGACATCTTTTCCAGGATAAACAGTCCGACTACTCCAAATAAAACGCCCATGCCTACAATGTCTGGATCCCCTAATTCAAAAGCCTCAGGAAGCAGATCAAGTAGTGAAACTGTCACCAAGACCCCCGCTGCAAATGCCGTTAAACTGCAAATATGTTTGCTTAAGATCTCTTTCTTTGCCAGCATGCCAATCCCTCCTACCAAAGAGACTACCCCTCCTAGCAAAGAAAAGATGATGATATATAGCAACAAACTCATAACCAAATTCTAACACGACGTAATCAATTTATGCTCTTACCAAAACAAAACAGATAGTACAATTGCATCCAGTCACGTTCGGCACATTCTTTTTTCATGAATCACACATAAGTTGTTTTTTGAACACCTATAACGTACAATACCCCCACAAATCGCACTTTGAGGTGAAAAAATGGTTGACTGGGAAGAATACGCAAAGAGAGCCGATAAACTGCTCGAGGAACAAAATTGGATCCCTATCTGGGCCAATTTCTGTCAGGAAATGACCGATGTGGTTGTCCCCCTCATTTTCAAGGCCAAAAGCCTATCCAAAAAAGAAGTTCGGCTTCTGATCGATAGTAACGGCGGCTCTGTCATTAGCGTTGTCGCTATTGGTAATGCTCTGAAGTTGTGTGGCCTACCCTCTATTGGTTTAGTTCTGGGCCGAGCTTGGTCAGGCGGATTCTTTACTCTCCAATATTGCGACAAGCGTCTCGCTGTTGACGGTGCTTGGCTCATGCCCCACTGGGGACAATATCCGTTGGGCAATGCTGAAATTGCCTCCATCGTCGAAGGGGAAGATTGGGCAGTTGATACTATTAGGTATTACACTCGCTTTCTCATCACCCAAACCCAACTCCGTTCAGGTCGAGATCTCAGTGAGCTTAATGCCATCTTTCGTCAAGAACGTGACATGACCGCCACTCAGGCTTTGGAATATGGTTTTATTGACAAGATCATTACCAAACCTGACCCCAATCTTTCTGAGCTTACTGCTAAAGCAAAAAAAGCTAAAGCAAAAAGTGAATAATCTAAAAAGCGCCGCAAGGCGCTTTTCCCCTTCTTGACGTCATATTTCTCTTTTACTACTGTTAATCAAATGGCCAAACTCCACCCGGCCCTCAAAGAAAACGAATTCTGGTATCAGGATATTCTTCTCATTTGCGACAATCTTCCCAATGTCGAGCGTGAAAGTGTTGATCTTTCTTCCCCTGTTTCTCGTAACCTAAAACTCAAAACTCCTTTTATTAGCTCTCCCATGGACACCGTTACTGAATCCAAGATGGCCATTCTTATGGCTCTTCTTGGCGGCATTGGCACCATTCACTACAATCTCACTCCTGAGGATCAGGCTAATGAAGTCAGACGGGTCAAGCGCTTTGAGTCCGCCTTCATTACCGACCCCCTTGTCTTAGGTCTCAAAGATACTGTCGCTAGTGTCTTTGCTACCGCCAAACAATATGGCTTCTTTAGTATTCCCGTTACCGAGGATGGCACTCTCAATTCCAAACTGCTCGGTATTGTTACCCACCGCGATGTTCGTTACCTGGAGACCGACACAGAAATGTTACTTCCCCTTGCCAAGGTCATGACCCCAGCCACTAAACTAATTACAGCCAAAAAGCACTCTACCCTAGACAAAAACAATATCCGCGCCGCCAACAAGATCATCCGTAAATATAATCTCGACACCCTTCCCATTGTCGACAAGAATTTCAAACTAGCCGCTCTAGTTACCGACAGCGATCTTCGCAAGGATAACAACTTCCCCCTTGCCACTAAGGACGATAATAAACAGCTTCGAGTCTTTGCTGCAATCGAATCGAGGCTAAACCTTGCCACGATTCGCCTTAAGCATCTCTCTTCGTCTGGCGTTGATGGTGTCGTCATCGACGCTTCCGTCGTTTTCGAAGAGCAACTCGCCATTGCCCAGTTCGTCAAAAGAACCTATCCCCACTTCGAAGTTATCTTAGGCAATGTCGACTCCGGCAAAATGGTCCTAAAGATTCTCGAATCCTCTGCTAAATATGTCGACGGTGTCCGAATCGGTATCGGTCCCGGCGCTGCCTGCATAACCCAGGAACAACTCGGTGTTGGTCGAGCCCAAGGTTCTGCCGTCCTTGAATGTAGTCAAGCCGCCGATTACTACTTTAAGAAAAAAGGCTATCATCTTCCTCTCATCGCCGATGGCGGTGTGAAACGTCCTTCCGATATTGCCAAGGCTTTAGCCCTTGGAGCCGACACTGTCATGATGGGAGGTCTACTCGCTGGTCTTGAAGAGTCTCCGGGGAATCCTGAATTTGACGAAGAAGAAGGTCACCTAGTTAAGAAATATCGCGGCATGGGTTCCCAAGAAGCCATGGAGAAAGGTGGGGCCGTCCGCTATCGCGTCGATGACGCCAAGATCAGAGTCGTCGAGGGTAAAGTAAAAAAGGTTGGCTATAAAGGCTCGGGCTACATCTACCTCCCTCACCTTATCGCCGCCGTCAAACAAAGTATTCACAAGCTTGGTTTTGCCGATATTCCCGCTCTTCAAAAGTACGCCCGTATCGCCCCCAATCATCTCTGACCCCCCGACTTTGCTAGTTTTTTCGATTAGTGCTACAACTGTAACTATGAGCAAAAAAGTCAAATCTACCAAGTACTTTATCCCCACCCTCTTACTCGCCACCACTTTTCTCGTCATTACCGTTGCCGCCACCAATTCTGTTTTTCAGAAGTTACAATCAGAAGTCGGTACTAAGCAAGCCAAAACTGCTCCTAAATGGCAACACGTTGGCGATATCTACAAAACTATTTGGACCTATTCCACCCCCAGTGGCAAAGAAGACAAAATTGGTTTTACTCTGACCCTTGAGGGAGATATCATTAAAGGTATTGAGGTCCAGGTCCTTACTCAGTCCACCACCAGTATTGAATATCAAAGCAATTTCGCCAAGGAACTGCCCAAAGTCGTTATTGGTAAGAAACTCTCCGAGATAGCCAGTCTTGATCGTGTCTCCGGTGCCTCCGGCACGACTAAAAACTTTAAGGACGCCATCGCCGAAATTGCCAAACAACTTAAAAGCTAAACTCTCCCCCTCACTCCGTTTTCATCGATACAGTTTGTAGACCTTATGAGTTTCGTCCAAAGTGACCAACTCCTGTATCCTGTAGGGATAGAAGCTACTCAATTCGTAGTTGAATGGAGCGTTCAAATCATAGTCAGTTCTCGCCAAGGCATATATGGTTCCAATGTCGTTATAGTTATCTACTCTCTCCGGCTTTATTTTGAATTGATACTCAAGTAAGTATCGAAGTACATGTCCTCGTGTGTCAAAGTCGAGTAGTGAAACGACATTGAAATTGCTCGGTCTCTCTGCCGCAATCGCCGCCGCCGCCTCCATTTGTTTCTTCAGCGTTATCTCATACGTCGAGAAGGTCAACGGCGCTGTCAGATTAAGAAATACATATCCCGCCAAAATTAGTCCCGCCATTAACTTATTTTGTTTACTCACTCTGTATATTAGCAGTCCCCCCAGCAGCGCCGCCGCCGGCCAGAAAGGGAAGAAGTGATAATAAAGGATCTTGCTTTGTTCTGGATTGCCAAAGGTCTCGAGTGTGTATTGCCAAAGAGTTGTCAGGTTGTAAAACTGATGTCTCAAATCAAACAAAACATGGGGGCTATCTCCTATTACTGCCCCCCCAAAAAAAGTAAGTAGAGTGCTTAGTTTGTATTTTGAAAAAAACATTAATCCCAAAAATAATGGCACGCCCCAAAACAGAAAAGTGTAGTCCATTCCTACTCCGATGCCAGAAATCAGTCCCAGGAGCCCCGCAAGGGATAGAGACGGCCTTTTTCGCTCCTTAAGCAATATATATAAAGTGATCAGTCCAAATAAAGGAAAGGGATGAATGATCCAAATGAATCGGGAATGAAAGATCATCTGAGAATTAAACAAAAACAATATCGATCCAAGCAAGGCGATCTCTGGTTTGATCAATTTTCTAAACAACAAATAGATCAACGCCCCCGTCAGCAAGTTAAGTACAGTGAAAACAGCTGTAATTGGTAGGGGGTGATAAGCAAATATGGGCAATAGTGGCGCCAAGGCATAATTGAATAAGGGACTATTAAACAATTGGTGGCCATACGAGGTCGCCCTAAAGTATGGCGGCCCAAGGAGCGAGGGCTTCTTTAATAGTTCTGCCGAGGTTATCAATGACATTGCTCTCTCTGGATCAAAGATCATCAAACGCTCGAAGTCGTAAAAACGTAATGCAGCTGCCGCTAAGATAATAAGAATGAATATGCTGCGTTTCATTCAACCAATATATAGCATTTCTGCAATAGCTTTCTCCTCAATATGTTATGTTTACCTCAAGCTTTTGACTATTATCCTATTTAGTGTAAAATAAACAACATGTTAATAAAACTCTCACCGAGTCTAGATAAACAGGAGATCTATGCCACCGGCTGGGAACTCACTGGGATTATGGGTAGGAAAAGCGAAGGAGAGCCCTTGTTAGCCCACACCTTCGATCACCCCCTTCTAATTACCGATAACTATCGTATCGCCAATCTCAATCCAACTTTAAGAGACACTCTTTTTTCCATCCTCACCAGTCGCCCCCGCATGGTCGAGTATGACGGAGTCAAGGTCTTTTGGAATGACTCACACAAAGGTGTCTGGAGTCCATCCATCGATACAGTCTTAATGGCTAAGGCTCTTCGCGGAGTCATCACTGACAACAAAAACACTCAAACAGCCATCGAGATCGGCTGCGGGTCAGGCTTCCTAAGTAAATACCTCCTGAAAAAATCCCCGAATTTAAAATCCCTTACCATTAATGATATCAATCCCTACGCCATCCAATGTGCAAGGGATAATATAAAAGACACTCGTGCTTCATACGTTGTAGGAGATGGACTAAAGGAAATAAAAGGCAAAACCTACGACTTGATCGTCTGCAATCCGCCCTACATCCCGCGCCCCCAAAGTGTTGAAATAAATCCCTACGAGGGCGTCAGTCTTCTCAATTACTTCGTCCATCACGGGCAGGATCACTTGAGCTCAGGGGGCATTATAGTGCTCGGCACATCCAATCTTTCAGATGAGTTGGTCTTCAACAAGAAATCAAAGTTAGAGTTTAAAACTCTAGAAGAAATGGAAGTGCCACTAAAGATAAATAATGTCCTGAATAGTGCCGATTGGATCTCCTACCTCCAAAGCCGCAACTTAAAAAAGCATCACCACGACGGCTACGAATTCTGGCACAGAATAAAAACTATCTCCGCCCAGAATCCGTTTTGAATCTGCCGACTAAGCCTGTCATCAAATGATTATCTTCTTGATTACTGTCATCCTTGACATCCATGACTAGACACCCTATAATCAGTACATCGCACATAAAAGAAAGGTATCCTAAATGGCATGGTTGTTTAGCTTCCAGACATTGACCTCGCTTGGGATCCTAGCGGCTCTGGTCCTTCTGTCAATTTACATCCGTCCCTTCCGTTATCTTTTCACCATGATCGTGACGTCGCTAGCCGTGATTACGATCTGGGTCTTGTTTATTGTGGTCCTGATCTACATGGCAGACGCACCCTGGGTATGGAACATTCTCAGTCAAACTTGGTGGATCGTCCAGATACTGGTTGTATTGCTCTTCACAGTCCCTCTGGCAATGATCATGATTTTGCCTGGCACCTTTGTTTACATGCCTCTCATCGCTGAGGGATTGTGGTGGCTCCAAAACCGTATCTGTGAGTTGGGGGATGTCCCCGAAGGAATGCGTCTCTAGGTAAACCAAGCTGATGTTGTAAAAATCGATCCGCCTCCCATGGCGGATCTTTCCTACACTATCAAAAAGAGGCAGTCACCATACACTCTAACGAGTTAGTAAGTATAGAATCAAAGGACTCGCCAGAAGATAGTAAATTGCTCCGATCTTAAGAAGCACAATTACCTGCTGCTCTATCTCATATCCCCATCCGGATCCAATCATCCTGAATTTGACATAGTCCTTAAAGTTTTTTGACGATATTCGCCAGAAAAAGCTATCCAGTAAAGCACCGAAAACAAACCACGCTCCTATCATATTGATCAGTCCCAAGAAAACAGGTATTGCATAGTTCCTGTCAGGAAAGAGAATCGACCCATAAATCATCAACAAAATCAGTACCATAATTCCACTACTCAACAGAACCAACATCCAAAGATAATACAAAAAACTGAAATAAAACGGATAAATCTTGGCACCAACTTTCGTCTTCGTTTCCGCATCAAATTCAGCCAACTTAAAAAATTTTTTTAAATGGGGATTGATCCATTTAGTTAACGCTGGCACAAACATGCCTACCCAAAATTGTGTAGAACTCATCTCTTCTTGGATGATCTTAACTTTCTTCCGCCCAACCAGACTACTCCACTAAGAATACCTATCAACACCAAGATAACAACAGCTAACTTAAAGAGTGAAAGTTTTCGAGTAATAACTGCCACTCCCGGTCTATCTCCATTGGGTACTAGTGAAGTAGTTCTTCCGTCTCTGGCGGTGATTTGTACCTCTCCCTCGTAAATGCCAACCACGACCTGATTTTTGTCTGAATCCCGGCTAACCCAGAAATGTGTCCTGGGAGCGACGACATTTACAGAGCTAGCCTGCACTTCAAATTTATTGTTCGGATCGGTATTTCGCGTTTTAACTTCAACTTCCCCTTGTTTAAACCTCACCGTCCTAGTTACATCTTGTGTCTCTTTATCTTGAACTGGTTCGAGGAACTGGATCTCAGTATCCGAAGAAACATTAATCACTGATCCTGCATCGACTCCCCATGTGTCTATCAACATAAGTGGCTCTGAGACCGGTTCAGACACCACCGAATCAAGGAAAGTGACAAATATCGGCGTCTCTTTTGCGGTAATCCGAATAAACTGATCAGAATCGACAGTCTTCAGCCGACCCTCTCCCTCAACGACAATAATCTTTTCTTTATCGGGCGCGACATCGACTAGACTGGAGTTCCACGCCTTTTGTTCGTCAGTCAAAGTGATTCCCACCGGTCGGTCAATATTCTCTTGGAGGAATAACTCTACGTCTTTAGCATATTTTTGTCTCTGTTCTTCTTCCCAAATAGCAATCTCTGGATCGGTAAGAACTACCTCACCCAACGCTCTTGATACATCCAAAAAGCCCAACCCAGCCCATGCCGCAGAAATGCGGTCAAACCATTCACCAACAAAGACAGGCGTGTCCAAGAGTTTCTCTAAAGGAGTTTTATCTTTTTTCAGGGGAGAAGATCCTTTTTGCGGTGTCAAGCAAGTCTTGTATTCGGCATCGACCTGCTTGTTGCACGCATTCTCAGCCTGAGTGCAACTATCCCAGCACGCCTTCACATCTTTGGTCTGATCAATACACGGGTAGTAACACTTACTCCAAGCAGTCAAGCAGTTGTATGACGCACGAGCACGAGTCTTATCACATTCTTCTCTCGTCTGAGCATTGGCTTCTGAAGGCAAAAATACTCCTACAGCTAAAAGAAGTAGTACGGGCAGGACGAATTTTTTCATTCAAATACCAGAATATCAAAAAATAAATGTCGCATCGAGAAGCACTCTACAGACTGCCGGATATTTAGACGAAAAACAACACAAGAATGAAATTCATCGTGAAAACTGATATAATTACCCAGGAACATTTCTCTATCAGCCGAAAGGAGAAAAACATGGCTGAAGAATATGTCGAGATGGTCATTGCTCGCTGGCGTGACCAGGCTACTCGGATCACAGACTACGAAAGGCGGCGATTTACCGTTAATCACGGTCGCCAGTTAAAGGAGACCAAAGCACAACTCTGTGAGATCATCGACCAAAATGCTCTACTCCTTGCTAATCACGGAGGAGAAATTATCATCACCATCCCAGGACCCCCGCCCAATCTAGACGAGGAGGTCATGCCATATCTCACTACGCAGGATCTGATGATGGCTTACTTCCTCGAGGGGATAATCGAGGCGGTAGTCCAAGAAAAGGGTCTAGATAGTGATTCCATGTGGCGCATGCCTCTTTGGATGGCGTTGTACTTTCGTATCCCATTCGACAAAACTGACCTCATCACCGTAGACGAATCCAGTCAGACCAGTAGTCAGTAGTTTCATCGGCGGGTTGTTTTCCCCAAAACACCCGCCTTTTTGGTTCCGCTTCCGTGACCCCGCAAGCCTTCTTTTATCACAAAAGATGACCCCACGTTTACTTACCACGAACTTTCTTCAATCACCAGCTCAAAAGAGTTTTTTTGTCGGGCTAGTATGGGAATTATTCAAAAACGGTTTCCAAAAACCCAAAAGTGAGGTGTTATGAGGAAATTCGAAACCTCCCGTCGGGTGCCTTTTTGTGGATAAACACTCCACTGGTACACTTTTCATTTTGTGACCGGCTACATCGAAAAAGTAGTTACAACAATCTCTTCAAGTATTGGCCAGTATAAGAGGTACCTACCTCAGACACTTCTTCAGGAGTCCCTTGAGCAACAATAGTCCCACCCAAATCTCCACCTTCTGGCCCTAAATCAATGACCCAGTCTGCATTTCGTATCACGTCCATGTTGTGCTCAATCACCAACACTGAGTTCCCACTATCTACGAGACGATTTAGCAAGTCCAAGAGTTTTACAATATCAAAGAAATGCAATCCGGAGGTTGGCTCATCTAAGACGTAAAACCCGCCTTTTTTGTGAAGCCTGCTGGCAAGTTTGAGCCTTTGTGACTCACCACCTGACAAAGTATCCAAGGTCTGTCCTAAGTTTAAGTATCCAAGCCCTACTTCAGTAAGCATGCTTAGACGCTTTTTTATCTGGTCATCCTCAAAGAAAGCAACGGCTTCCTCTGAAGTCATTTCCAGTATTTCAGATATATTTTTGCCATTGTGTTTATATTCCAAAACCTCAGGAATATACTTTCTCCCCTCACACGTCTCACAAATAGTCCTTACACTTGCCATAAAATGCATGTCTACAACATTGAAACCTAGTCCTCCGCAATCTGGACATGCACCCTTACTGTTAAAGCTGAATAGACTTTTACTTACATTGTTTTCTCTGGCAAAGATCTCTCTGATGTAGTCAAAAGTCCCTGAGTATGTGGCGATATTGCCTCTGACCATACCTCCAACTTGGGATTGGTCTACAAAAATTACTTGGTTATGATATTTTTTGACAAAAATATCATTAATCAGAGAGCTCTTACCAGAACCAGAGACTCCAGTAATGGCAGTGAATATACCAGTAGGTATATCTACAGAGAGATCCTTTAGATTGTGAAGGTTCGCGTGCTCTATTTTTAAAGATCCTGTAGGTTTCCTGCGTTGGTAACTCTTTCGTGTCTCAACAAGAGCGTCTCGAGATAAATACTTACCTGTAATTGAATCATTATTCCTAATTATTTCCTGTGGAGTGCCTGAAAAAGTAACCTCACCACCATATTTGCCAGCTTTCGGGCCAATCTCAATTAGGTGATCCGATTCCATCATCACTGCAGGATCATGTTCCACAACAATAACCGTATTTTGTGAGTCTCTTAATCCTTTCAGAGTTTTTATCATGTTGGAAACATCTTTTGGATGAAGACCCGCAGTTGGCTCATCCAGAATATATACAAGTTCGATCAGGTCACTACCCAACTCTCTCGCCAGTTTTATTCTTTGTGCTTCACCACCAGATAAAGTTTCAACCGATCTATTAAGCGAAAGATATCCAATGCCAACATCCACCACCCCTTGAGTAAGTTCAACAATTCGTTTAACGATTGGATCAGCGGTTGGAGACATAACCATACCTATTTCATTGAGCAACTGAGTCAGTGGAAGGTTGGCATAATGACCAATGTTATTGCCATTAATCTGTGACGAGTTAGCCATTTCATTTAACCGCGATCCTTCACAAGTAACACAAGGCTTTATTATCCAAGTCTTTTTACTCTTTTTTGCCTTTGTCTCTGACATTCCCCTCAAATCCTTAGATTGTCTGACAATGTGGGTAATGATTCCTTCCCAGCTATATGACTGAACAAAACCCTGGGCATCATTCTTAAGTTTTATCTGTGGAGAGTACAAAAGGAAATCTAAATCTTCTTTTGAATGCTCCTTTATTGGTTTATCAAAATTTAGTCGACCAGTTGTCTTCAAAATATTAAAGTATCTTCCATTCGGCTTGAATGTTGTTTCATATACGGCTCCTTCATTTAACGATTTATCAAAATCGATCACAGAATTAGGATCAACAGTGACCTCGATCCCCAAACCCTTACATGATTTGCAGGCACCAAGCACATTATTGAAGGAAAAGTGTCCTGCGCTCAGGTTTTTAACCGAACCAACGCGGGAGAAAAGTAACCGCAGATATGTATAAATCTCTGTAACCGTTCCCACTGTAGATCTGGCACTTTTCCCGATCTGTCGCTGTTCGATCATCACCGTAGACGATAATCCTCTTATTTCATCCACATCCGGTCTCTCAGTTCGTTGTAAATTTCTTGCAGCAAAAGTACCCAAAGACTCAAGGTATTGTCTCTGCCCCTCAGCAAAGATGATATCAAACGCCAAAGTAGATTTACCCGACCCAGATACACCAACAATGCTTGTTAATTTGTTGCGAGGAATCTCAACCGATATATTCTTTAAGTTGTGTTCTCTCGCACCTTTGACCGTGATCGTATCCATGAGCAGGATTATATCTTTTTAAATTTTCTGCTACTACACCCGCCTGAAAACGAGAAGTGGATTCTGAAAAATAGTTTACTCAAGATACCAATACTTAACATATTCGGCAGGGGGATTTACTCCAATTGCGTCCAAATCCCTTCGTATCATTCCTAAGTGCATATTCTCATGATTTCTTAATCCCCAAAGCATCATTATTGCTGTCGTTTTCCACTTCACCTGACCATCTTTTCCCAGGAACTCGATCTTTTTTTCTGAATCAAAAGTGGATGAGGTTATAGCGTCAAACAACGCCTCATCAGTCTCTTTAAGAATATTTAATATTTCTTCTTTAGTTGGTTTTTTACCCTCAAACATATCATTACTGAACATTCTCCTGCGACCAGTTTCAATTCCATCGATGAGCCCCTGCTCGACGATTGGCAATTCCGCAATACAGTCTCGAAGTGTATGAGTCCCTGCCATTTGGCTCGGAGCGTAATCCAATTTACCTTCGGGAATTTCTCGTAAACACCCCACCACCATCGCTCGCATATCCAAAAATGACTTCAAGAAGTCCTTTACTTCCGATCCTGGCAAAGAATGGACTTTCTCCATTAATTGAAGTGTGTAATTTTTCATTCTCATTGCTCTATCCTAGCATGGCACGACCTTGTTTAAGGTGAGTTCAGAGAAAGTATATATTTAGTATTTAGTTATTAGTTGATATGAAATAAATGGGTGTCGTAGATACTTTAGATAGCGACGAATTGACTCCTTTTCTGGAACCAAAAGAAACTGGGTCTTTTCGTGTCAAGGTCGAAACGTATCCAATTGGTCAGGAGGTAGAGGATATATCTGTGTTTTCAGGTGTGATAACTAATTTTAACTACTCGGATAGAAATGGAGAACCAAAATTAGGTTTTGATATAGATATGGCTCCCGTAGGTGTTCATGCGACATTATTCGATTTGGCTACAAAAGATCCAATTGATCCTAAAGAGTTGATTGAAAAGCAAAATAGCTTGGTGGAAGTAAATGGTAGGAAATATGATGTTTCAGGAAGGTTCAATTATGATTTGCAAAATGGCCAGTTTCGAATGAACTTATTTGTTACGGATGCTGCTGGCGATAGTATCGACATTGGAGCACTATCAGCATTTGAAGCAGCTTATTTTTCGAATCTTTTTCAGAGTGTTATTGATTCCGTGACTCATCATAGTATGGATGAGAATGACCAGGAAGGCAGTAAAGAAGCTTTTTTATATAGATTTGGGAAACTTGATGTAATGTTGATGACTACCTATTACGGAACAAAAAGGGCAGAAGCTTCTGAAGGAGATAAGTCAATGAGATATAAGATGGCTACATTTGTTCCCAAAAATACACTACCAGGATTGAGTACCAGTAAGGGGATGGAAGTTAAGCAACTTTCTGATTTGTCTAAATTCATTAATGTCGGACAAGAGTTGAAAGACAGAAAGACAAAGTATTTTTAATTTTTTAATCTGGTATTTCAAGGTCGAACCTTGAAGTTGATGACGAATCTTCCCTAAAGGTGACCCCACCGGGAATTGAACCCGGATTACAAGGATGAGAACCTTGCGTCCTAACCGTTAGACGATGGGGCCTAAAGTATCTAAATTATAACATGGCCAAGGCCAAACCATTGACAGATCCATATATTTAGGGTTACAATACACAAGTCAATTCGCCCTGCCCTTTGAATTTTTCTTTAAATTTGTTTGAGTATGTGTCCACCCAAGCCGTATGGCTTTTTTTGTTTGCAAAAAATTAAGAAAAATCAAGAGATTGACAAAATATTTACTAACAATTATGTTACTGCGAAGAGTTTATATTCTTCGCTTTTAAAATGGATAAAAATAAAACTATTCTCTTAACCCCCCAAGGACAGCAAGAACTACTTGCTGAATTGGAGGACATCAAGAAAAACAAGCTTCCCGCTGTCATTGACCGCGTTTCCAAAGCTCGTGAGTTCGGTGATCTCTCTGAGAACGCCGAATATCATGCCGCTCGGGACGATCATGCTTGGATTCAGGGTCGTCTTGAAGAACTCGAAGCAGTTCTGGCCCAAGCTCAAATCATTGAAACGGGTTCCGGTGGTCCAATCAATATTGGTAGCCGCGTCGTTGTCAATGTTAACGGTACCGAACACGAGTTTCATATCGTCGGTGAATGGGAAGCCGATCCGGCTGCTAAAAAAATCAGTCACGAGTCTCCCCTGGGCAAAGCCCTAGTTGGTAAGACCGCTGGTGAAAAGGTAGAAGTCGAAGCCCCTGCCGGCAAAATCATCTATCACATCAAGGCTGTAAAGTAATATCTTGGTGTACAATAAGGCCCATGGCTACTCCCATAGAAGAGCTGATTAAAGTGAGAGTTGAAAAAAGTGACAAGCTTAAGCAATTAGGCGTTAATCCGTATTCCTTTACCTTCGACAAAAAGCATTCCATCGACCAAGCCCGCCAGGCAGAAGGTAACTCTGTTCAGACTGCCGGTCGCATTATGGCCGTTCGCGGTCATGGCGCTATTTCATTTCTCGATTTAGTCGATGAAACCGGCAAAATCCAGCTTTTAATTAAAGCCGACAGTTTGAGTACTCTTAGTCAACAGATCAATGAATTCCTCGATATCGGCGACATAATTGGCGTCAGCGGCTTAGTCTTCACTACCAAAACCGGCGAACTCACCATTGAGGTCAAGGAACTCAATCTACTAACAAAGTCAGTTCGCCCCCTTCCCAGTACCTGGCATGGCCTTAAAGACGTCGAAGAGCGCTATCGTCAACGCTATGTTGACCTAGTCCTTAATCCCGATGTCCGTCGCGTCTTCAATACTCGGACCAGAATAGTTTCCTATCTGCGCCGCTTCCTCGACGAGAAAGGCTTTCTTGAGGTCGAGACACCCGTTCTTCAACCCCTCTATGGCGGCGCCACTGCCCGTCCCTTCATCACCCATCACAACGCACTCGACAACGATTTCTATCTCCGCATCTCCGACGAGCTATATCTAAAGCGCCTCATCGTCGGTGGCTACGACAAAGTCTATGAAATGAGTAAAGATTTCCGTAACGAAGGTATCGATCGCCAACACAATCCCGAGTTCACTATGCTCGAGTTCTATTGGGCCTATGCCGATTACACCGATCTCATGATCCTCTCTGAGGAGATGCTTTCCGGCGTTGTCAAAGAAGTTACTGGTAGTTACAAGATTATCTATCAAGATAAGGAAATTGACTTCACCCTCCCTTGGCCAAGAGTTAAATTCAGAGACCTTGTTCTCAAAGACACCGGCGTTGATATTGATGAAATTACTACCGAAGAAAAACTATGCGCTGCCATCAAAGAGAAGAATCTCAATCCCGATCTCAAAGGCATTTCCGGATATGCCAATGTTCTAGACGAACTCTACAAGGCCTACTCTCGTCCCAACATTACCGGCCCAATTTTTCTAATAGATCACCCCTATGAAGCCATGCCTCTCGCTAAGCGTCTCCCCGATGACCAAACCAAGATTGCCAGCATGCAGCTTCTTGTCTGTGGTTTTGAAGTAATCAAGGCTTACTCTGAGTTAAATGATCCCACTGATCAGCGCGCCCGCTGGGAAGAAGAGAAAGTGCTAGTTGAAAAAGGTGTTGCTGCTCAACCCCTCGACGAAGATTACATTAGAGCCCTGGAATACGGTATGCCACCCACCGCCGGCTGGGGAATGGGCATTGACCGTTTCACCGCCATCTTAACCAATCAAGCCTCTCTCAAAGATGTCATCCTCTTTCCCACTCTCAAGCCGGAAAAGAAGATCAAAAAAGTCGGCAAAAAATAAATGAATAGAGAAGACGCCCTCCAATTGGTTCATGACTGGACCAAGAATCCCAATCTGATTAAACATATGTTGGCTGTGGAAGCGCAAATGCGCGCCCTCGCCAGACATTTCGGTGAAGACGAAGATCTCTGGGGACTTGCCGGACTCCTCCATGACGCCGACTACGAAATGTTTAAAGATGACCCCAAAAAGCACCCAAGCAAAATCTTTGATGAGTTAGAAGCAAGAAATGCAGATCCAAGAGTTACTCAAGCTATCAAGGCCCACGCTTGGGGTTGGAAGAATGACTGTCCTAAACCTAGCTCCAAAATGGATTGGGCCCTGTATACCTGTGATGATCTCTCCGGTTTTGTCATCGCCTGCGCTCTCGTTCGTCCCGAGAAACTTGCCTCACTTACCGTTGATAATCTACTTAAAAAATGGCCCGAGAAATCGTTCGCCGCCGGTGCCAAGCGTGAGCCAGCTCTGATGACTGAAAAAGAGCTTGGCATCCCTCTCAAAGAATATATGTCCATCTGTCTGTCAGCTCTACAAAGAATCTCAAACGAATTAGGTTTGTAAATCATTAGTCAGACCTAAAAGAATTAGACACAAAAACAGCTCTTATGCCGCTTGTGCTAAGATAATTTGAACTCGCACTTTCTGATTTTAGGAGACACGGAATGAATAGGACAAAAAGGCTTAAACGGATGCTCTTTGTTAGTTTCCCTTTCGGTTTTCTTAGTACCTTTTTTTTGGAATTCCTCCAGTACTACTTGAACCTCAAATTCATTCAGGCCAATCTAGGTAATCTTCCCCTAGCATATCAAATTGCCGCCGGCTTCGTCAGTTTTCAATGGTGGGCCGTTTGCATCGCCGGTCTTATCGGCTTAAGCTGTACGATTCTTGTCATCGCGGCAATGTTCATGTTGAAAAGAAAGTAATATCTGTGCCAGACTTTTCTGTCTGGCACATTCACTTATGCTATAATCATCCTAAAGCGTTGAGATGGTCTTTCCAACTATCAAGCTAAGTAGGGTCAAAAACTACTTCGGGTACGCCCGTTACAGCCGTAATTAAGACCGATTAGATGGCATCTCGAAGCGAAAGCGGAGATCTAATCCCAAGTTTAGGCTTGGGTTTTTTCATGCCAAGATATTAATTAATGTACACTAAAGACCATGCTAGACATACAATTCATCCGTGATAACAATGAAAAGGTTAAGCAAGCTTGTACCAACAAGAACCTCAATCCAGACGTCGTCGACCGCATTCTTGAACAGGACACCAAACGTCGTGACCTAATTACCCAAGTCGAAGCCTTTCGGGCGCAGCGAAACAAAATCAACGATGGTCTCAAACAAGGCAGAAATGAAGATCTAATCAAGAAATCTCTCGACCTCAAGGCCCAGCTTCAGGATCTAGAGCCAGAGCTCAAAAAAACCGAGGAAGCCTTTCTCAATCTCATGCTCCAGGTCCCCAATGTCCCGCTCGACGAAGTCCCCGTCGGTAAAGATAGCTCCGACAATGTCGTCTATCGCACCGTTGGTGACAAACCAAAGTACGGTTTCGAACCCAAAGACCACATCGATCTAGGTCTCTCCCTAGATATTCTCGATTTAGATAGAGGTACTAAGGTAGCAGGATTCAGAGGCTACTTTCTTAAGAACGAAGCCGTTCTCCTCCAAAATGCCATCATGCAGTACGCCCTAAACAAATTTATTGAAAAAGGCTATACCCCCATGATTCCCCCCATCATTGATCGCCGCTTCGTTTTTGTTAACTCCGGTCACCAACCCTGGGGAGAGCACGAAGGCTACAAGCTAAGTAGTGATGAGACCGATCCCGAAAACGACTACTTCCTTGCCGGCACCGCCGAGACTCCTCTCGTTTCCTACTATGCCAACGAAGTCCTAAACGAAAAAGATCTACCCATCAAAATGGTTGGCTACTCTCCCTGTTTCCGTCGCGAAATTGGCAACTACGGTAAAGATACTCGCGGCATCTATCGTGTTCATGAATTCATGAAGATAGAACAAGTTGTCCTCTGTAAGAACGACATTGAGGAGTCCCGTACTTGGCACGAGACGATGCTTAATTACTCTGAGGAGATCCTCCAAGAACTTGGTCTCCACTATCGCGTTCTTCTGATGTGTACTGGGGATATGGGCGAGCCTCAAGCTAAAAAGTATGACATCGAGACCTGGATGCCCGGACGTGGGGACTTTGGTGAAACCGCTTCCGACTCGATCATGACCGACTTCCAGAGTCGTCGCGCCAACATCAAGTATCGCAGTAAAGGCGGTAAGCTTCAGTATGTCCACATGCTCAACAATACTGCCGCTCCTTCACCTAGACTTCTCATTGCCATCTTAGAGAACTATCAACAAAAGGACGGCTCTATCAAGATCCCGTCAGTCTTAGTCCCCTACGTCGGCAAAGAAATTATATCCAAATGATTTCTACTTGCCACTAGAATAGTAATTCGGATATATGCCCAACATATCAGGAACAAACTCTAATTACTTGGGCATATTAAACGTGAAGCTTAAACCAGTTTTTCTCTTCTTACTTCTTCTAGCCGCCACCGGCGGAGTGGCGTCATATCTACTCCCCGCTCCCAAGCTTCTCTCTCCAATAATCGATCAACTCCGCCCTCCTGATCTATCTGAGAAACTTGGTCAAAAGATAGTCAGAGTTACCCCCCTTGACTACAAGAGAACGCAAACCATAGATACCATTAGCGAGAAAATAACTTATTTGGTTTACAACCCCAATACCAGTCAAGTCTATCTCGCCAAGAACCATACCAAACCAATCTCTCCCGGCTCTTTCACTAAGCTTCTTACCACCCAAGTCGCCTTTGATATTGCCCAAGATGAAGATCAACTTTTTACCGCTACCAAGACCTCAATTGAAAAAGAGCCAACCATCTTAGGGCTTAAAGTTGGCGAACAAGTCTCACTTAATGATCTTGTCCGTGCCTCCATTGCCACTTCCGCTAATGATGCCGCCGCTACCATCGCCGAAGGACTCGCCAGCTACTATCACCAACCCCTCGTTTACTTCATCGAACAAATGAACCAGAAAGCCACCATGTTAGGTTTAAAAAACAGCCACTTTGCAAACCCGGAGGGCTATGATGACGACTCTCAGTACTCAACTCTTGAGGATATTTTCATCCTAGTTTCAAACGCGCAACAAAATTACCCGTACATTCTTTATTCTGGCAAGTCAGATATGGAGGATATTGCAACCTCTTCCTCACACGGCCGTTACTATCTCCCCAACTGGAATGGCCTCCTCGGTGTCTACCCCGGTGTTAATGGCCTTAAAATCGCCTACACGCAAAAAGCCGGTTATTCGACTATCGTTACCGCGAACCGTGAGAACATTCCCGTCGTCGTCATTCTCCAAGGAGCCGAGTCTATTCGGGAACGTGATCTGGCCGCCGCCGCCCTCCTTGATGCCGCCTACATGCAGGAGCGACTCGCCCCAGCCCGTATAACTAGAAGCAAAGTCGACAAACGCTACAAGCGATGGTCCGATCTAGCCACCAAGATACGAGAGGAACTCAAAGTCCTAGGTATAGAACAACCTTGACTTTCGCCCCGCAAACGCGGGGCCTTCTTGTACAATATTTCTGTAAGTGGTGAAAACAAAACATGGATATCAAACAATATTTCAGCCCCCAAGTCATCAAGAAATTTGACTCAAAAATCAATAAAGAAGTTGAGTTAGTTCAGTTCGGTGGTCGTCCTCGCCTCGATATGGGCGGTCTGACTCAGTCGGGTTGGATTATTGAAAGCATCTGGAATTCTGCCTTTAAGAAACTTCTACCCAAAGGCTTTATCCCCCGCTCTGTTCTCATTCTCGGCTTCGGAGCTGGTTCGGCCGCCAAACTAATTCACCGCAAGTGGCCAGAAGCCTCCATTACTGGAGTCGAGATCGATCCCACCGTTATCAAGATCGCCAAAGAGCATTTTCAGATCGGTAAAATTCCTAAACTAGATATCATCAACGCCGATGCCGTAGAGTTTGTCTCCCAACTTAAGAAACAAAACTACGATCTAACCCTTGTTGATTGCTATCTTGGTGACCAAGTCCCCAAAAGTCTTGAAGATCCCAAGTTTTTTCTCAATTTGAAAAAACATTCACAACACATTCTCATCAACCGCCTTTTCTGGGGCGAGTTTAAGCAAACCACTCTTAAGTTTCTTGATCAATTAGATAAATACTTTTCTACCAAGACCGCCCGCACCCCCAGCAATTTCTTAATCTCTGTTAACTAAAAGACATTCTGGGCATTACAATATACTAGCCATGCTAAATTTTCTCACTCGCCTCTTTGACAGTAATGCCAAAGAAATTACCCGACTCAAAAGTCTTGTCGATCAGATCAACCAGCTTGAGCCTAAGATGCAAAAGCTCAAGAAAGAGGATTTTGTTGCAAATGTCCATAATCTTAAAAAGAAGCTCAAACAAGGTGCCACTTTGGACGACATCCTCGTTCCCACCTTCGCTCTCGTCCGCGAAGCCTCTGTTCGGACCCTTAAACTTCGCCCCTTTGACGTCCAACTTATGGCCGGTATTACTTTCCACGAAGGTCGCATCGCCGAACAAAAAACCGGTGAAGGTAAAACCCTCTCCGCTGTCCCCGCCCTCGTTCTCAATGCTCTAACTGGAGAAGGTGCTCATCTTGTCACCGTAAACGACTACCTTGCCCGTCGTGACGCTGGTTGGATGGCTCCCATTTATGATCTCTTAGGCCTTAGTGTTGGTGTTATTTACTCCGGCACCGGCGACCTCCCCGCCAGCCTTTATGACCCACAGTATCTAGACGACTCTCATCACGATCCCCGCCTTAAGCACCTCAAGCCCGCTTCTCGCAAAGAGGCCTATGACGCCGATATCACCTATGGCACCAACAATGAGTTCGGTTTTGATTACCTGCGCGACAATATGGCCCGTTCTCTATCTTCCGTTTCTCAGCGCCCTCACCACTTCGCCATCGTCGATGAGGTCGACTCCATCCTCATCGACGAAGCTAGGACCCCCCTCATCATTTCTGCTCCCGACGCCGAACCAACCGAAAAATACTTCCGTTTTGCCCAGCTAATCAAAACGCTTACCAAAAATATCGACTACGAAGTCGATGAAAAGCTTCGCTCCGCTACTCTCACCGACCATGGATTGCGAAAACTTGAAAAAGCTTTGGGAATAGATAACATCTATGAAAAGGACTTCGATACCGTCCATCATATTGAACAATCCCTCAAAGCCAATACTCTCTTTGAAAAGAACAAAGACTATGTCATCAAAGACAATCAAGTTATCATCGTCGACGAACATACCGGGCGTCTTATGTTCGGCCGTCGCTTCTCCGACGGTCTCCACCAAGCCATCGAAGCCAAAGAAGGCGTCAATATCCAGCAGGAAAGTAAAACGCTCGCTACCATCTCTCTTCAAAACTATTTCCGCCTTTACCAAAAGCTGGCCGGTATGACCGGTACCGCCGAGACTGAAGCCGAAGAGTTCAAAAAAATCTACAATCTCGACGTCATCGTCATTCCTACTCACCGTCCCGTCAGTCGCCACGATCTCGGTGACCTCGTTTTCAAAACCACCCGCGCCAAATATGCTTCAATCGTCGAAGATGTGGCTAATCGACATGCTAAAGGCCAACCTGTTCTCATTGGTACCAAGTCAATTGAGCAAAACGAAATCCTAAGTCAGTTCCTCAAAAAGAAAAAGGTCCCCCACCAAGTCCTCAATGCCAAAAACCACGAAAAAGAAGCCGAGATTATTGGTGATGCCGGCAAAACCGGGGCTATCACTGTTGCCACCAATATAGCCGGCCGCGGTGTCGATATCGTTTTGGGAGGCAGTCCAATCGGGATGGCAGAAAAAGACTGGCAAAAGCAGCACGACAAAGTTGTTAAACTGGGGGGGCTACACGTCATCGGTGCCGTTCGTCATGAAAGCAGACGAATTGATAATCAGTTGAGGGGCCGTTCTGGTCGCCAAGGTGATCCCGGGGGCAGTCGTTTCTATGTCTCCCTCGAAGACGATATTATGCGTATCTTTGGCGGAGAACAAGTCAGCAAGCTCATGGATCTACTCAAAGTCCCGGAAGACCAGCCCCTAGAGGCGGGTATGGTGAGCAAAGCCATCGAAACTGCTCAAAGCAAAGTCGAGGGTTTCTATTTCGACCAACGAAAAAACGTCGTCGAATACGACGACGTGATGAACAAGCAGCGTGAAGTCATCTATACCCGCCGCCGCCAAATCTTGGAAGAAGCCGAAGAAGCCAAGGAAAAAATTACTCAGAAAGTAAAAAACATTCTCACTGAAGAGATTGACAATCTCACCAGCATCCTGGCTCCCGCTGGCATCACCAAGGACGAAACCGAACAACTTCTCCAAGGCTTCCAAAGCATTCTCCCCCTCGATCAACACTCCCAAGATCAACTCAAAGATAAGCTGGAGAAGACCTCGGAGCCGGAGGAGATAAACAAGTTCCTTAAAGGACTTTGTGAACAAGCCTATGATTCTCGTGCTAAACAAATAGGCGAAGATTTGAATAGCCAGATCGAGCGTTACGTTATTCTCGATGCAATTGACTCTCTTTGGATGGAACACCTCGACGCTCTAGATGATCTCCGTGATGGAATAGGGCTTCGCGGTTATGCTCAGCGCGATCCCAAGATCGAGTACCAACACGAAGCCTTCAATGTCTTCGAGAGCCTTCTCTCTCGCATCAACTATCGCATTGCCCAAACCATTTTCCGTGTCCAGATCCAAGCCCAACCACGAGACCTCCTTTCCTCTGCTATTGCTCACAAAGATCCCGCTAGTGGTGTAGGGGAAACAAAGAGCTCAAGACCAACGCCAAAGCAAACCAGCAAACCTACCATTGGTAGGAACGACCCTTGTTATTGTGGAAGCGGCAAAAAATACAAAAAATGTCACATGAATGAAGATTCAGTGGGTAAATCAAGCTAAAACACTAGTCAAAACATCACAAAGAATTTCCTTTTTGAATTTTACGTCTTAGCCAATAGGATTTAGCTCTTCAATGTAATGGTCAACTACTCCACCCTCTTCATTAAAGATAAAGCTACCTTTCAAAAAGGAACCTGATAGTACTTTAGGCATCCAAATCTCATCACCAGACCACATTTCTATATATGGAATATTTCCAATCTCAAACCACTGTGGTTTCATTTCCTCTGATTCAACTGGGTCTCCGTGCCACTCAGATGCTGTAAAAACCCAGACCTCCATCCCAAAGTTGTCATGAGGAAAGTAGTATTTAAATATAGCTATATGCCGGGTGTCTATGGGTGTTACTCCAATTTCCTCTTCCGATTCTCTAATTGCTGTTTCAAAGATTTCTTCTCCTGGATTTGGTTTTCCGCCAACCCATTCCACTTACCCATACCAAAACCTCTCTTTTTCATAGCCAATAGAACTTCGCCTTCGCGAACCAACAATAGGAGAGTAGCTTTCTTAAGTGATATTGTAGATTCACTCTCAAATTCCTTCACATTCATTCCTAGATATTACACCAACTAATTCAAATTCCGTTTCCAATATTCAGAATGGTGTTTGGTTCCCTATTTGCCCAACACTTCAAAAAATGTCACATGAATTCCGATCCGGCAACTGAATGAGATACTCCGTCCCATAACTTGAAAAGAGATTCATTCTGGTGTATACTCCTCTAACAGAAGATCTACAAAGGAGTGTTCATTTGGAAGTTAAATTTGTTTCTAGATCCTTGTTCGCACTTTCTTTAGTCATAGGAGCGGTTGGGCTTTATTTTTTCTGGCAGGGATACAAAGCTGACCAAAATATCAAGGCTGAAATAGAACAACAGAATACTTCTCATCGTCTGATTGTTGACGATTATGTTTCCACGAGAGACAGTTATCTGGGTTTTAGCATCCATATTAAGGCTGTAATTGATATAATGCCCCGCAATAATGAAATGACAAGAAATTATTACGGCAAGGATCTCACCGCCGATCAACTAATCCAAAAGACAGAACAAACCATGAAGTTTGCATTCGAAACTTGTGGATCTGTGCACAGTATGAATCCGGAATTAGATAGTGATATCTCCATTGAAGAATGTGTCAAAACTAATTTCCAGGAAGAAATAAAACCAAAGGGGATCGAAATAATTCTTATTCTAATCAATCCCAACTTTCCAGGGGTTTGACCTTAAAATCTAGCCGCAGTTCCCACTGCGGTTTTCTGCTTTTTCCTTTAGAATGCCCTAATCGCTCCTTAACGTTCTTAGCTTAGTTGGTATAGAGTAGGCAAGATGAAACATCTATTCTTATTCAGCTTAATTGCTTTGGTTCTCACCGGATGTACAACAAACTTATCCCCAGAAAACACATCGACTCCATTACCTCCATCACAGACAAATACACCCAACTCAGCTTCTACAATTATTCCCACCTCTATTCTCCCACCTACAGTATTCCCTGCTACTCTGACCCCTCTTCTTCCTACTCCCACTGCTGTTCCGACTCCGAAACCCATCATTACTACTATCCTCGCCACTGGTGACGTCATGTTAGGACGTACTGTTAATCACCAGATTCAAAGAAAGGGTCCCGACTATACTTGGCCCTTCCAAGAGGTACGGACGATTCTCTCCACTGCTGATATCACCCTAATAAATTTAGAGAATCCCCTAATTGATCCCTGTCCAATCGATGACTCTAGCATGGTCTTCTGTGCTCCTACCCAAACCACTTCGGGATTGGTTTACGCCGGCATCGATGTCGTCAATATTGCCAATAATCACTCTGAAGATCATTACTCTAAGGGCTACCTTTCTACTATAGAAGCCCTCGAGACAGCCGGCATCAAGCCAAGCGACCAGGATCACTTGGTTATCATCGACCACTCCGGTATCAAGTTTGGTTTTCTGGGCTTCAATCGCATTAGGCAACGCGCCGATCACTTTGTTATCAGCGACTCCGAAGTTGTCGACCGCATCAAAGCCGCCAATTCACAAGTCGACATTCTCATTGTCAGCTTCCACTGGGGGCAAGAGTATCAAATTAAGCCTAACTCTAACCAAATTAACTTGGGCCACCTCGCCATCGAGTCTGGTGCTGACCTTATCATTGGCACCCATCCCCATGTACCGCAAACCGTCGAAAAGTACCGTGGCAAGCTCATCTTCTATTCTTTGGGCAACTTCGTCTTTGACCAAATGTGGTCAGAGGCCACCACCAAGGGTCAACTTGCCAGCCTTACCTTCCAAGATAGCCAGCTAATTACCTACAATCTGATTCCAATTCAAATCAGGGATTACGGCCAGCCCTTCTTTCCTCAATCCCCCTAATCGGGGGATTTTTCTCTTCTTGACATTCGGGTCTTGTTTGGACTAAAACTAGAGCATGATCCAAAGAATATCCGAACCAGTCTCCGTCAATTTATTTTTTGATCTCCATCAAATCTGGCCCAAGTCTTTAATTTGGCGCGGCCGCTCTTATCCCGTCACCAAACTTGGTCTCCGCCACTCATATCGTCTTGGCAATACCCTCTATCACGTCTTCTCTTTTATTAGTCATCACTTCTTCTTTCGCCTCAAACTCAATACCGAGAACTTAACCTGGCAATTAGAAGAGATCTCCGATGGACAAGTTGGCTGATTTCACCGCCTCCCCTGTCGCTTTTCTCCATGTCGATATCAATTCCTGTTTTGCCACCATCGAGCAACAAGCCAATCCCCATCTTCGCGGTCTTCCCACTGCTGTAGTTGCCCGGTTCGGCCCCTCTGGTTGTATTCTTGCTGCTTCTTACGAAGCCAAAGCTTTAGGTATCAAAACTGGCACCCGTTTAAAAGAAGCCCTCGCTCTTTGTCCCAAACTCAATTGTCTGTTGCCTGACCCCGACAAATATCGCCATGTTCATAAACTTCTCAAACAACTTCTCCTTAGTTACACCCATCTCGTCTCCGCCTGGTCGATCGATGAGTTCAATCTTGACCTAACTCTCAATCAACAACTAGATCAAGATCTGCATTATATTGCCCTAGATATAAAGGATCGGATAAAAAAGGAAATCGGCGACTATATCACCGTCTCTATTGGTCTTGCTCCCAGCAGTTACTTAGCCAAAATTGCCGCTGGTATCCAAAAGCCCAATGGCTTAATCGTCATTAATAAAGACAATTATTTATCTCTCTATTCTTCCCTTAAGGTGACCGATCTTTGCGGTATTAATCACCGCCTCGCTTCTCACCTTTACCCAATTGGTATTACCACAGTTCTGGATCTCTACCACGCCCCCCTAGATCTTCTCAAAAGTGCTCTCGGTTCGGCTGCTGCTCAATATTGGCGCCTGAGACTCAGAGGTATTCAGGTCAGCTTCACCGAGCAAGCCCCCAAAAGCTTTGGTCACTCCTTTGTCTTGCCAAAGCCGCTCCCCCTCCCCCAAACTATTCCCATTTTGAGTCAGCTTCTCCAAAAAGCCACTCGCCGGATGCGTCAAAAAAACTTTCAGGCCAAAGGACTTTCCCTTTATCTGGGATATAAAGATGCCCTTCCCTTTCACCAATATCTCACTGTCAAAGAGCCTTTCTTTGATGACAAAACTGCTCTTCATCTACTCAAGACTCTTCTACGCTCCGCCCCAAAGCACTCATTTGTCAAACATACTGCCGTTAATTGCTTTGCTCTCTCCTCTTTTTCTCAACTCCAATTAAGCCTTTTTACCGATCGCCTTAAAGACTCCCACTTGACCTCCGCCATTGATAAAATCAACTCTACTTGGGGAGAACTGACCATTGCTTCAACCCCCGCCCTTCTAGCTGACACTCACGTTCCTGACAGCATTGGATTCGGGAGAGTTAGAGAACTTGTATGATGATATCTAATCAGATATCATAGGCACATGACTAACCAAATGACCAATTTCGAGGACTATCTAAAAAAACAGCTTAAAGACCCTGACTTTAAAAAAGAATGGGAGGCTAGTGAGACACAGTATCAATTAGTCAGAGAAATAATTCAATCAAGAATAAAGAGCAATGTTTCTCAACGTGAACTAGCTAAAAAAGCCAAAACTACCCAGGCCGTAATCTCTCGTATAGAATCCATGGCTGTTAACCCCTCCATCTCACTCATCGAAAAAATCGCCCATGCTTTAGACAAAAAACTAGAGATTCATTTCCTAGAAAGATAATTTCTTTATTCTCACTGCCCACTTGTTTATAAGAATATTTCAATCAACCTTGACAGAATTTTTCCTTAGTGTTACTTTAACAATATGAAAGAAAAAGAAAGACAAAGCGACCGGGAAGTACAATTAACTGTTCAGGCAAATGAGATTTTAGGACAGTTAGACAAAAGCAATGAAATCTATGCCTTTATAGCTCATCAAATGGGTGAAAGCTTAGTCCTAAAAAAAGACGGTACTTGGTGGACTGTCTTCAGCGCCGACAAAGAGTTTCCCAGTATTGAAACAAAAATAGCGGACAATGACCAATGGGATTGGGATGTGCTTCTTATGGCCTACTTGAGTATCGATGACGACGATTTTATCAGCTTAAAAGAAGCAGCCAGAATACTCAAAAATGATCTACCTAAGCTAAGTTCCTTACCCGAAAAATATCTCAAAGACCATTGGGACGATGTCGTCCAAGATTTTCTGGATTCTCTGAGTGGGGAACTAGAAAGACTAAAACAGCTAGAGATAGAAAAAGAAACAAAGAAAATTCTAGAGGCACGAACTGAAGAACTGGTTAGTTCATTGGTCGAGGCGTTGATAATAGTAGACGAAATCAATGAAGGAAAATGGGTGACAGAGATTTTGGTCGTACCCAATAGACATGAACGGGGAGGGTTGGGGATCACTAGTCAGGGTTGGTTGGTATCAGGAGAAATGTACGGACATAAGATAAACGATCCGACCATTGATGATCTTTTGAAGGCACATTCAACGATAGAAAACAAAAAAACACCAAAAACAAGAATAGAGAGATTAGAGCAATTCATCACCAAACTAGAAGTAGCCTTGCATAAAGTTACAACTACTAACTGGCTGAAATAAACAGGTCTCATTGCCGGTTCTTGACACCTACCTCTCTTTTCCCGTACCATGGCCCTTAGTCACTAATAAAAACTAATCCCAAATGGATCCAAACACCCAAGACCCAAACGCCACCAATATCAGTACTCCAAACGTACTACCCACAATCCCCACTACTCCCCCAATGGACACCACGACACTTCCTATCAATTCCACTCCTGCTACTCCCTTTGATATACCTCCCGTTTCTCCTACTCCGGCTGCTCCTCCAATCCCCACTCCTTCAGTCACTCCACTCGTAACTTCAACTCCTCCGGCATCTCTACCCCCCGTTGATATTGCCTCTGCTCAACAAGACCTCAATCAAGCCGTTGGTGGCCTAGGAGTCACTCCCCCTGTTGTTACGCCTCCTACTCCATCTGTCGTTGCACCAATCACTCCACTCCCTTCCACCCCGGTTGCCCAAAACCCTAGCCTACCTCCTGTTCCCAAGGAGAACCCCGACCTAACGCAGGGATAATCTACTGATCTATGCCTGACAACTTTATCTGGACCAAACACGTTGAAGAAAGAAGTAAACAACGTGGCATCGGCGACAACGAGGTCTGGTCGACCCTTCGCCACCCCGACAATACCGAGAATTCCCGGGACGGCAGCTACAAATTCTACAAGAACTTCGGTGGCAAACTTGTCTGTATCGTCGCCAAACCCCAAGACAATCAATGGCTCATCCTCACCACCTATACCAAAGAAACCCACTCCGGCGCCTACAAGAAATACTCCCATCACGTCGGTTCACAACAACCCTTAATCCAACGTCTCGTCTTCTCACTTGTCGTCAAGTTTGGGAGACTTGTTGGCAGCCTCTTCCATAAGTAAGGGCACCGACTTTCCTTCCACAAAACTTCTCATTTCCCAGTAGACATCGCAGTTAAGATATCTAAAAATCCCCACCCTCTCCCGACCCACCACTGGGCATTCATTGGTAAGCGCCAAAATCCAAAAGACTCCTCCTATGAACAAAATTCCTCCTACTATCCATCCTCCAATCCGGTAGAAAAAAAACAAATCGCGAACTGCCACCTCGTTAACTCCAGCAGCGATATGATAGAACCACTCTGTAAAAGACACTAAAAACATCAACGAAATGATCACTCCCACAACAATTGTCCCGGTCATGCCTTCATGCTACCATGAAATAAAATAACTCTGAAAACCCGATTACTCAAAGCTCGCTGCCAACTTCTCCCACTGCTTTTTTCTTAATACCAGCTCCGGATTGGCGTCAATGATTTCTCTGGCTTTTTCTAAATGCTCTCTCGCTTTCTTAGGATCATCTTTCTTTAACACTTCCGCTATCCTTATATATCCACCCGACATCCAGACATCTTTGTTGTATTTCTCTTCATTTATTCCCGCCAGCTCGGCGATTGCCTCCTCCGCCCGCCCAATCGCTTCTTTGTCCCCCGTTTTGTATTCACACACCGCCAGGTGTTCCTTCATATCTGCTATTACTCCTGCCCGATTATGTTGCTCCGCTGGGTTCTTCTCCATATTCTCAATCGCCTTCTTGTATGACTCAATTGCCTCATGATACTGCTCCAGCTCTTCCCGGGCTTTTGCCAGATTGAAGTAAGGTAATGCAAGCGTCTTTAAATCTCCACTTGCTTCTGCCAACTCAACCGATGCTTCTGCATTCTGTTTTGCCAAAATTAAATACCCTCGCCAATCTGTTTTCTCGTATAAATGACGTAACGTCAAGAATCTCGACGCCTGAACCTCTGAGAATCCCAGCCTGTCTCCTTCTTCTTGGTACACCACCATCGCTTCATCAGTAAATTTCAAAGCCTCGACAAACTCTCCTTTTTCTCGAGCAACCTCGGCTTGTGCATGTATCTTTCTTCCCTTTGACTCCATAAAACCAATACTAACACATGTTACAATCGGCAAATGTCTCGAGTGCTCATTCTTTTTCTCGCTTCTTTTCTCCTCTCCTCCTGCACCCTCTTTACCCCTGCCCCCAAAACTATTACTAATCAGCCTTTAAGTACTTCTAGTACTCCCACTCCTATGCCAACCCCGACTCCAATCAATGAAGCCACTCCGGCTGCCGTAGCCGTTATAACAACCTCACTCGGTGAGATCACCGTAAAGCTTTTCTCAGACAAAGCACCTCTAACTGTTGCCAACTTTGCCAGTCTTGCTGACGGCAGCAAAAACTGGACCGACCCCAAAACCAGACAAGAAAAAACCAATACCCCCCTTTATTCCAACACCATTTTCCATCGCGTCATAAAAGATTTCATGATCCAGGGTGGTGACCCACTTGGTAATGGTACAGGCGGGCCAGGCTACCGCTTTGCCGATGAATTTGACTCCTCTCTAACCTTTTCCGAGCCTTATATGCTCGCCATGGCTAACTCTGGGCCTGGCACCAATGGTTCTCAGTTCTTCATCACCACTGCTCCGACCACCTGGCTCAATGGCAAACATACTATCTTCGGCAAAGTGACAAAAGGTCAAGAAATTGTTGATAAAATTGTCAGCGTTCCTACCGATGCCAGTGACCGCCCCCTCACCAATGTCGTCATCAAAGAAATCCAGATAATCAAGTAGCATGCGTAAGATTGGTGCTCATGTCTCTTCGGCCGGTGGTCCAATCACCGCCATCAAGAATATCCAAGCCATTGGCGGCAATTGCATCCAGATCTTTGCTGGTTCCCCCCGTATGTGGGCGAGAGCTCCATATTCTCAGTCACAAGTCAATCAGTTCAATCTTCTCGCCGACCAGCTCGATCTCCGTCCCGTCTTTATCCACGCCCTCTATCTCGTCAACTTAGGTTCTGACAATCAGGATCTCCTCAAGAAGTCTTTTGATTCTTTGCTGATGGATATGAAGAATGGGGATGCCATCAAGAGTGCCGGCGTCATCGCCCATCTGGGTTCCCACCAAGGTCGAGGATATCCTGCCTGCGAGTCCCAAGTGTATCAAAATATTACTCGTCTTCTAGACCAAACAAGAGATGTCCGCTTCATCATCGAAAATTCTGCCGGCCAAAATGGCAAAATCGGTACTTTAGAGGAAATCGAGAGTCTTCTTAAATGTCTCAACAATCCCCGGGTAAAAGTCTGCCTCGATACCGCCCATCTCTTTGAATCTGGTTGGGACCTCAGAAATATCAAGGAAACCGATCGCTTGATTGAAGAACTAGACAAAAGAAGTATCCTTCCCCAAATAGCCTGCCTTCATCTCAACGATTCTAAAACCAAACTCAATAGTAAACATGATCAACACGCCAACTTAGGCGAGGGAGAAATCGGTCTATCTGGACTCAAATACTTTGCTACTCATTCCAAGTTGTTTCATCTTCCCCTCATTCTCGAAGTACCCGGTGATAACAAGCAGGGTCCCAATACTAAGAATATAAATATCGCCAAAGAGATTACTCGTATCTAATCGCTTCAATCGGCGGCAAATTGGCTGCCCGTCGCGCAGGGAAAACGCCAAAGAATACCCCGATTGCCGATGATACGCCAAATGCGATCAAGACAGCCAGTAAATTAAGCGCCACTGGAAACCAAATCCGTACGACCAAAACTATAACACTCGCCAGTATTAATCCCATTGCTCCCCCAATCACCGATAACGCCACCGACTCAACTAAGAACTGAGACAGAACGTCTTTTTTGGTTGCTCCGATCGCTCGCCTGATTCCCACCTCCTTGGTTCTTTCCGTCACCGTTGCATACATGATATTCATGATTCCAATCCCTCCCACTAGTAGTGAGATTGAGCCAATCGCGACCAAAACCAAGTTTATGATCTCAAAGATCTGATTCACTGTCGAGAGTATCTCTGCCTGTTCCGTTACCGAAAAATCCTCCTCATCGTAGCGTCTTAACAATGTCTCCTCTATTTTCATCTTTCCTAGTTCGACATCGGTTTCATCCATCACGCCTACATAAATTGCCCAAAACGTCTTTTTTGGATTTAGACTTCCAAAAGTCGAGGTGTACGGAACCACAGCTGCTCCATCTGTCTCTCTGTCCCCCGTCTTCTTGGCTACTCCGATTACCTGATACCTGATATTCTCAATTTTTACATTTTCTCCAACCGCCGCTCCTGTATCTCCAAACAATTTCTCTGCAAGGTTATAGCCCAATACTGCCACCTTTGATTTTTTCTGGATCTCACTCACCCCAAACCTTTCTCCAGACAAACTTTCTAGATTCATTAGATCGAAGAAGTCCTCATTGACCCCCATTATGTAGCCAAATTCTTCTTCATCTTCCGTCTTTACCGCCGTCGACTTAAAAACAACTGGAACAATATATTTTAGTTCCTCAATTCTTCTTAGATCTCTAACGTCGCGTTCATCAAACTCGGCTCCACCCACTAGACCCGCCCCGAATCCACCCTGGCCACCAAATCCACTCCCAGGTAAAATCAGAATGAGATTTGCTCCAAGGCCCTCGAACTGTCCCTGAATGTAGTTTTTCAATCCCAAACCCAAAGCAATCAACATCACTACTGACATTACTCCGATCATTATTCCCAAAGACGTCAGAAAAGTCCTCACTTTATTTCTCTTGAAGTCTGAGATTGCTGATGCTAATAGATGGTAGGTTCCGTTTTTTAGCTTCATTTCAATATCTGTCCGTCCTTCATTAATATTTGCCTTTTAGTTCTCCTCGCAATATCCGGTTCATGGGTCACTAAGACTATTGTTACTTTTAGCTCATCATTTAGTTCCTCGAGTAGCTTCATGATCTCGTCCCCTACCTTCGTATCTAAGTTCCCCGTCGGCTCATCTGCCAAGATAAGGACAGGCTTCATTATTAATGCTCTGGCAATCGCCACCCTTTGCTGTTGTCCTCCAGAGATCTTGTTGGGGAAAAAGTTCCTCCTCTCCCAGATCCCAAATCGCCTCAATAGTTCTTCTGCTCTTCTTTCTGGATCAAAATCAATCTCCTGTTTGACATATTTTGTCGGCATCATGATGTTTTCCCAGACAGTAAACTTATTTATCAAGTTAAAGGACTGGAAGACAAACCCAACTTTCCTATTTCTTACCAAAGACAACTCATCATCTGACAATTTTGATACATCCTTTCCGTCAATCAAGATCTGGCCAGTACTCGGAATCTCTAATAGTCCCATCAAATACATTAAGGTCGATTTACCACATCCCGATGGTCCAAGCAAACTGACGTATTCACCCTCCTTTATCTTGAAATTGATATCAGCGACAGCCTTTACCTCCTCATCTCCAAGGAAATATCGTTTACTTACGTTCCTAAGTTCAATCATAAATAGTCTCTCCTTCCTTAAACTCTCCTTTCACTTCAACCACTTCATCTCCTTCAAGTCCGATTTCTACATAGGTCTTATTTTTCTCATTTCCTACTTTTAAGAATTTACCTTTTTTGTCTGAGTTCAAAAATCTTCTTGATACATACAGTACGTCAGTCTTCTGATCTGTCACAAAACTGGCATCTCCAGTCAAGCCCATTCTGAATTTCTCTAGATCAGTTTGATCAAAAGCGATTTCAACTGCATACACTGTCCCCGTCTCTCCACTTTTTGGTGTGTAGCTAATCTCCTTAATGACCCCCCGATAGACACTGTCTTCCAAAGCATCAAGCGCTATCTCCACTTCCTGACTCAGCTTCAATAACGATACCTCAGTCTGGTCTGCTAACACCTCAAAGTACATAGTCTCTGGATTTATCAGCTCTATTTGACTCTGTGTTTGTATCACATTCACCCCTGTAAACGGGTTAGTAATGCTACTCACTACACCCTCAAATGGCGCCTGGATTGTCGCATTCCTAAGATTCTTTTCTGCCGCAATTACCGCTTCATAAGCTTTATCCTTAGCGACTTCTGCCGTTGTTCTATCCTCTTTTTGTTCAAACGTCTCATCTTTACTATGGTTTTTAACTTCGTCATAGACTCGTGCTAAGGTTGCCTCTGCATTCCGAAGATCTGCCCTTGCTCGTTGATATGTTGTGTTGAGCGTTATCGTATCCAATTTAGCCAAAGCTTGTCCCTTCTTTACCCGATCCCCTTCCTTTACTCCCATCCAGGTGATTTCTCCACTAGAATTAAAGACTAGGTTTGCGTATTCGACTGCATTAATCTCACCCGACAGAACTAGGACTTCTTTCACCTCTCCTCTTTTAATCGTCGCTCTCTCTGTCGCTTTTGGTTGAGTCGTCCATACTCTCCACCCAACTAATCCTCCCACCAACAGCAGTATCAGACCTACCCACCAAAAACGAGTATTGCTTCTCTTTTCTTTTTTTATATCTTCAGGCACGGACACATTATAGTCTTAATCGTGCTCCTTGTCATACTCACTGACGCTCGTATATATTGGATGTACTCATGCAACAACTCTTCCCTATCCTTACTCGTCTTCTCCTCTTTAGTAGTATTGCCGGAATCGGTTACATTTATGTCGCTCGTCCTCAAAATCTCCCGGCTCCCGCCCAAAATGCCGCCAATATTTTTATCTCCCAAACCGATTCTCTCGCCAACCTTGCCGCTAAGAATCCCATCCTTAGTAAAGCTACCGACAAACTAACCCAACCCCAATCCATTATTGAGATCTCAACCACCGCCCAAGTCAAAGGTGTCTCAACTGACCAAATCACCCAAGATGCCAAAACGGCTATTGATAACACAATCTCTTCTGTCTCCCAGGAGTTACAGAATCTTCCCAAGAAAGAAGCCGCGAAGATCCTCCGGACTACTTGTGATCAGATAATCAGTGACTTAGAAAAATAATGCTCGAAGAACAAACAACATCTGAAACCTTAGACGAAGATGCTCAAGATTCCTTCTTTGCATATCATGCCCGTGATAGGAACACTGGTAAAAGCGAAATAGTCTTGCCTCCTTTACCTACTTTTTCTCTGCTTACAGTTGCGGCCCATGAGATTGGGCACGAAATTGGTTACCATCTGAAGTTTAAGGACAAAGAAGTTCTGACTCCTGACGAAGTGAAAATAACTTCTATCGATCTCTCTCCAGAAGAGCTGGAGTACTTCAAATCTAAATTAATCAGAACCGATTCAGGACTTGAAACTAGTGACAAAAGAGAGATTCTCGATGAAATGCATCTTAGAATCCTCAAAAAAATCATCACTACCTATACCAAAGGCAATGTAAATTTTGACGAAATCAATATCCGCACCGATCCGCCCGAAGTTATTTTAGAACTAATCAGAACCGCTACCAAGAAAGGGAACGTATCAACGTTGCAAATAAATGACGATGATAAAATAGTCTCAAGTATTTCCAAAGTTGGTCGAGATGCAGAAATGGACTCCCATGCTACCGAATATGCGGTTGCCGCCATCTTAACTAATACTTTGTTCAAATATCGTCTCCTTAAATGGAATGAACATCTAGAGGTAGAAGAATCAGATTTCCATTCCCATCAGCGTGCCCAAAGAATAGTTAGAAGAGCATATCAAAAGGTGGGCTGGGTTTTACCATCTAGAAAGGATATAGAAGAAAAAGAGCCACCAGTGATTGATTCCTGATCTCTCGCTATACCCAAAGAATTCCAATTTACATTTCTCAAAATAAAGATTTGGGTATATGTCCCAACATATCAAGTCGAAGATCCTGTTAAGGAATATAAACTCAAATTACTTGGGTATATAATCTCAGCATGGCGATAACAGATCTTCCTGATCTACAAGCGAAAATAACCGGACTTAAAGCTAAACTTGATATTAAGAATCTCCAAAATAAACTAGAGACGCTCCAAGGTAAGTCCTCTGACCCAGGCCTCTGGCAAGATGAAGTCAATGCTCGTAGCATCTTGCAGGAACTCACCCATATTCAAGACACGATTCAAACCTTTCATGATCTTGACCATGACTATCAAACGATAACTGAACTTACACAGCTTCAAATAAAGGCTGAAGACGAAAGCCTAACCCAAGATCTCGAGCAATTGACTCGTCAACTCGAAGCCAAACTAAAGAAACTTGAACTCCAAGTCTATCTCTCCGGTAAATTCGATAAAAGCAGTGCCATCCTCTCCGTCCATTCAGGGCAAGGTGGTACCGAAGCCATGGATTGGGCCGCTATGCTCCTTCGTATGTATACCCGCTATTGTGAACGTAAGGGTTGGAAGTGGGGGTTGGTTGATGAATCTCCCGGCGAAGAAGCCGGACTCAAGTCTGCTACCATCACCATCACCGCTCCTTATGCTTATGGATATCTCAAACACGAAGTCGGTGCTCACCGCCTCGTCCGCCAAAGTCCCTTTAATGCCGACAAACTTCGCCAAACTTCATTTGCCAATATCGAAGTCGCTCCCGTCGTCGAAGAAGAAATCGATATTGATATCAAAGAAGATGATCTCGAGTGGTCTTTTTCTCGCGCCGGGGGACCGGGGGGACAAAACGTCAATAAAGTCGCCACCGCCGTGAGGCTTGTTCACAAACCAACTGGTATTATTGTCGAATGCCGCACCGAGCGGTACCAAGAGCAGAATCGTCGTCAAGCCCTCCAGATTCTCAAAGCCAAACTCTGGGAAATTGAAGAAAAGAAACAAAAACAAGAACTCTCCGATATCAAAGGTGAATACAAAATCGCCGGCTTCGGTAACCAGATCCGGTCCTATGTACTGCATCCCTACAAACTAGTCAAAGACAACCGGACTGATGTTGAGTCCACCGACCCCGACTCTGTCCTTGATGGAGATCTAGACGAATTCTTAGAAGCAGAGCTAAGACAACTGTCTTAATTGCTTCATGTCTAATTACTCTTGCGAAAAGAACAAGCTCTTATGTTACACTCAAAATATGCCCGAACTTAACAACCCCACCGGAGATTTTAATCCCATCAGTACGATTTCATCCACGGCGCAAGCCACCGGACAAGCAGTTACTCAAGCAGCAACTACTGCACAACAGACTACCACTAACGTAGCCAAACAACTCACTCACCAAAGCGTTTTTCCCAAGCTTATTATTTTTGGTCTCACAGTTATTCTTGGTATCGGAACCGGCTACCTTCTCAATCAACTCCTTCCGGGTAAGCCACCAACTGGATCCATCGCCACCAACATCGACTCAAGCAAACTCAAAGTCGGTGAAATTATCGGTATCGATGATGCTAGTGCGTTTCCCGATGATGCAGAGGGTGTTCTCGAAAAAGGCGGTATTGAAGGTGAAGGCAGCCATCACCTCTTGCGCCCCGGTGGAGTATCTCAAACGGTCTATCTCACTAGCAGCGTCGTCGATCTTGATGCCCTCATGGGCCATAAAGTTCAGGTTTGGGGCGAAACCTTTGCCGCCCAAAGAGCCGGTTGGCTCATGGATGTCGGCCGAGTCCAGATTCTCGAGTTAAATGCCAGCAAGCCTGAATAACTTTTTTGTAGTGGCTTTATAAGTAATTACAAGTCAAAATCCCCATGATTATTTTTGACCAAGTCAGTAAAACTTACCCCACCGGAGACTTAGTCCTTGATAGCGTTTCTTTCATTATCGAACCCCAAGAATTTGTCATTATTGAAGGTCCCTCAGGCTCGGGTAAGACCACCCTCTTTCGCCTCATCTACAAGGACTTGGAACCAAGCCAAGGAACAATTACCGTTGATGGCGAGGATATTGCGAAGATAAAGCCATCAGCCGTCGCCGTCTATAGGCGCAAAATAGGTTTTGCCTTCCAAGACTTCAAAATCATCCCCGACAAAACCGTCTGGGAGAATCTCGCTCTCCCCCTAGAGATTCTCAACTTCAAAGACGATCTCATTAAAACTCGCCTCGATCACCTCCTCGACCTTACTGGTCTGACCGCCAAAGCCATGCTTTTCCCTCGTCAGCTTTCCGGCGGTGAGCTCCAGCGCGTCGCGATTGCCCGGGCCATTGCCTCTGAACCCGTTATTCTTCTCGCCGATGAACCAACCGGTAATCTAGATGTCGATACCTCGAAACAAATTATCAAACTGCTTCAGGAGATCAACAAGCTTGGTACCACCGTCATTCTCGCCTCTCATGATCACGAAGCAATCAGTGGCCTCATTGCCCACCGCTTGTATCTTAAAGAAGGTAAACTAGAAGACAAGCCTCTCAAAACAACGAAAGACGATGCCACTACACCCAAGGAAGAAGAGGAGAAAAAGTAAATAATAGCTAAATATGAGAAGTCTAAAAACCGCCCAAAAACAAATCCGTCGCGCTCCTTATCAGGCTCTCGCCGCCGTTCTCGTTCTCAGCGTTACTTTCTTCTTGGGTAGTATTTTCTCACTCCTCGCCCTCGCCTCTCAGGTCATTTTGCAGCATTTTGAGACCCGTCCCCAGATCATCGCCTATCTCAATGAATCAGTCACCAAAGAGGACACTCAGTCACTCCAAGACACCCTTATCTCCACCGGCAAAATCGAAAATATTCGCTTCATCTCTAAAGAGGAGGCCCTCGCCATCTATAAGGAATCAGTTAATAGTGATCCACTTCTTCTTGGTAGTCTCAACGATCTCTCGACAATTACTGCTGATATTCTTCCGGCCAGTCTTGAGATCTCAGTGAATAAGGCCAACGACTTCTCTCCCATTATTGACATTCTCAAGCAATCAGATCTGATTGACATCAACTCCAAGGGAGAGAAAGATATTGATTTTCCTGAGGATGTCGTCTCCGAGCTCACTGCCTGGACCAAAGGTATTCGTACGGGGGGTCTAATCTTAATGATTGCTCAGATAATTGCTTCAGTTCTCGTTATCGCCATCGTTATCAGCATGAAGGTCAGAAACCGCCGTAGTGAAATCCAAACCATGAAGCTCCTCGGCGCCAAGGCCTCCTTCATCTCCACCCCTTACCTCTTTGAGTCTATCTTTTACTCCACTACTGGTGCCTTTTTTGGTTGGGTGCTCGCTTACACTACCCTCCTCTATGCCACTCCTTTTCTCGCTCCCCGGCTTTCCGGCATCATTGATTTTCCCATCTCTTTTCTTACCATGCTCTACATCCTTGGCGGCTCGCTTCTCTCTGCCCTTATCCTTGGACTGGCTTCTGGTTCTCTGGCCGTCGGACGTATATTACGCTCCAGATGACAAAAAAGATTCTATTCATCATTTTATTACGCTTCCTGATTCTTCTTTCCCCGCCACGTGCTTATGCCGTCGACTGTAGTGGCGAGCCACCCAAAGAGGCTGGCCAGCTCCGCCAATATATCGACAGTTGTCAAAACAAAATCAACTCTCTGCGCCAAGAGCAGCAGACCCTCAAAGCTGCCCTTAACCTGATCACCAGCAAGATAAACCTCACTCAAGCCCAAATCCAAAATACCACCACTCAAATCGCTCAACTGGAAACTGAGATAAATAGTCTTTCCACCGTAATCACTGATCTAAATGGACAACTAGACAAATTGGTCCAGGTATTTGTGACGCGAGTCAAAGAAAGTTACAAGACTCGCGACACCAATCCCTTACTGATCTTCTTCTCGTCTGGTTCATACTCAACCTTTCAGACCAGACTCAAATACTTAAACAATGCGCAGCGTCGTGACCAGATCATCATCAAAGAATTAGAATCCGCTCGACTTGATTTCGACAAACAAAAAGCCACTAAAGAACAAAAACAGACCGAGATCCTAGGCCTCAAGACTGAACTGGAAACACAAAAGAAAGTCTTGGGGGTCCAAAGCAGCCAAAAAAATCGGCTCCTAGCCGAAACCAAGAATAACGAAAAAACCTATCAAGAACTTCTTTCCAAAGCCGTTGCTGAGTTAGCCGCTATCGAAAGCATCATTGCCGGTAAAGGAACTGAAACCGAAGTCGGTGACATTTCTGTCAACCAAAAGATAGCTACCATCATCCCTTCATCTTCTGCCTGTTCTACTGGTGCCCATTTACACTTTGAAGTTATCGACAACAAGACTCATCAAAATCCTGCTAATTTCCTAAAGTCTGTTAGTGTCATCTGGGATAACTCACCCGATCCCTCCTTTGGTTTTGGTGGCAGCTGGGACTGGCCAATTAGTGAACCTATTCGCATCACCCAAGGTTACGGACATACTGCCTACTCGTCCCGCTATGCCAACGACCAGCATACTGGTATTGACATGACCAATGCCAATCAAAACTACGAAGTCAAGGCCGTCCGCCCCGGCAAACTTTTCCGCGGTTCGATAGCGTGCGGTGGAGGGACTCTAAAATATGTCCGCGTCAAACACTCTTCTGATCAATATGACACCTACTATCTCCACGTCAACTATTTTTAAGCAGAATAACGAAGTTATTCGCGAAAAATAAAAGGAAGCGGAGTGTTTTAGAAAAGTAACAAAGTTACTCAAAAAAAACGAGCAAGCTTTTATTTCTGATATTCATAAGTAAGCTCGTACTTTGATTACACAACATAGTTATTCTTGTGTGGGGAGCAAGCTCCTATTTTTGATCAACGTAATGTTAGTTACGTGACAAAAATACGAGGAAGCGCAGAAGAACAAGCACATAGTCATAAGACTGTGCTGCAGTTCGACGAGTAAGCTCATATTTCTAACCGCCTGGCAGCAAGCTTTCATTTCTGAAAAAAGGGCGGCTAATTAGCCGCCCCAATCTCACAAAATCTTACCGACTCTCTCTAACAAATCATCTCCCGCCCTCATCACACTTTCCTGTGTCAATTTTATTTCCGCCTTTAAAAGTTCCATAACACCATCCAATTTTTCAAACGCTTCCATGACTTTCTCAATATTAACTTCCAAAGGTATAGTCAAGCGAACCTGTACATAGCCCGTCCAGTGCCGGCTCAGTGACCAAGTGAACTCTTTGTTTCGCTCATTCAACATAGTGATCAACTTGTAACCAATAGAGTGAGACAGGTTGTCCAAATTAGGCCCGTCGACTCGATAGATCATTACCCGGGTCTTGTCATAGTCAGTAATCCAAAATTCCTTCCCTCCTCTCTTTGCTCCCTTACCCTTTGTTGCACTGATCTCTCCTAAGAAAAACGGCTTTTCGGTTTCATAGCCATTTTCCTTGAGAAGTCTCTCCAGATTCTTCAAATCAGCCATTTTTGTCTCCCATTCAATGTACGTTCAAACTATAGCACTATTCTACCATCTTGACAGCCATTCGTATATACCCCATACTATAACTATTCCATCTTAAGGAGATGAACTTTGAAAACTCTTAGAGCAATTCTCGGCACATTAGTAGTTGTCACGACTGTCTGGCTAATTGCCAGCTTTTGGGATAGTCAGATGGATTTTCTCCCCGCTATGGCCTTCATTGCCTCACTGCAGCTTTTTGCAATGACGCTTGTTGGGGATAAAGATAGTGATAATAGTAGATTTGCTGGCTACATTCTACTGGGAAGCGTTATCCTATTCTCCGCTAATACCCTCGCATCTGGCATGGGATTGTATAAATAGTCAAGATTGTTTCTGATACACTCTCGCTATGAAAATCTTGCCTCATTTCATAGCCCTCTTTTTACTGGTCCTCTCTGGACCAGTTTTTGTATCAAAAGTTTATGCCACTATATATCTCAACGAGATCTCTCCTGCGTCTGATCCAGAATGGGTAGAGTTATATAACGATTCAAGTCAAGCAGTTAGTTTAGAGGGATGGGAAGTAGCCGATGCTCAAACTGGTAGTTATCACTTCGGTGTCACCATTACTCAGACCATCCAAACTGCCACTATTTCTGCCTATGGATACTTAGTTGTCAGTGGCCCGCAAGGAACTTCTACCCCAGATCTTAGCAACAGCGGCGAGACAATCAGCCTTTATGATGAGACGGGAAGCATAAAAGACACTATGGCTTATGACGTTGTTTCTGATTCTTCGAAAGCATATTGTCGCGTTCCTGACGGCTCGTCCACTTATCTAGTGAAACTTTCTTCTCAAAACATCTCCAACAATGAACCAACACCAACACCCACTCCAACAGCAACTCCTGTTCCTACCCCCACTCTAACTCCCACTCCTACTTTGTCACCAACTCCAAAACCAACATCGACTCCTACTCCAACGCCCACTTCCACCTCAAAACCGAAACTATCACCAATTGTCACCCCTTCTCCGACACCAAGTCCTTCAGTCGCTAACGAATCACTTTCCCCTTCAATTCTTGGAGAGAGTACAGAAGTATCGCCTACTTCTGCGCCTTCCCCAACTGCTACCTCTTCCAAATCCCCCGTAGGTAAAGCACCCATTCTCCCTATTGTTGCTGTAGTTCTTGGCAGCCTTCTCCTTTTGTCTGCCGTCTTTTTTCTACTCACCAAGTATCTCAAAGTGAGCTCCGATGGTAAAATAACCGAGCATGAATAATATGATCTCTCGTTTTTTGCCAGTAATTGTGTGGGCAGGAGTCATCTTCTATCTCTCCTCTCTCCCTGTCATCCATGACCCAAGCTTCAATCTAGCTGACTTCATCTTCAAGAAGTCAGCCCATGTTTTTGAATATGCTGTCCTTTTCGGCCTTACCACCCGCGCTCTTTCACCCCGTAAAGATCGCTTTCGAATGGCCTTCCTCTTCGGCCTCCTTTATGCCTTTCTTGATGAAACCCATCAACTTTTCACTCCTGGTCGAGGTGGAACACTCCGCGATGTATTAGTCTTTGATACCTTAGGCCTCTCACTTTCTTGGTTCCTATTGAGAAAAAGACTTTAATCTCTATGTCCACCTCCAATCAAATCACTATTTCTCATTCCCCAGAAGAAACTCAAGCAATTGCCGCAAAGTTAGCTCGGTCCATTATTTCTGGTACAACCATTATTTTGCTCGGTAACCTGGGTGCCGGCAAAACTACTTTCGTTCAGGGCTTTGGGCAGTCACTTGGAGTCAAGCGAATGATCTCCCCTACTTATGTCCTGCTTCGTCAGTATCCTCTGAAGAAGGATGATCTTAAGATGCTCTATCACGCTGACTTGTATCGCCTGTCAAATTCTCAGGAAGTAGTCGATATTGGACTTCCTGAGATCTGGTCCGATCCAAGTAATATCCTATTAATCGAATGGCCGGAAAAGATTCTTCCCCTATTACCCGACAACACCATAAAAGTGGAGATCAAAGTTCTAAGCGACGAAAGACGCCAAATTATTATCACCCATCTCAAATGAGCACTCTATATATAGATACCACTAAGCCCCTTCAGGTTACGGTTCGCTTGGATAAAGCCGAGTTAATCAAACAGTACGACTCCCCTCGGGAACAAAATGTCCTGACCACTATCAATCAGCTACTCGAGCAAGAAAAAATAACCACCAATTCAATATCTGAAATAAAGGTTAATCCTGGTCCGGGTACCTTCACTGGCACTCGAGTTGGCGTTGCCGTTGCCAATGCCCTGGCCTTCGCTCTAAACCTAAAAGTAAATAGTCAAACGCCTCCCGTTCTTCCCATCTATGCAGAGCCGCCACATATAACTAAACCTAAATCGTCTTGAGCGTAAAGTATTGAATTCTCTTTGTCTTTCATATAAAATACACACACAACTTGATTCTTTCCTAAGATTTTTTTCGGGATATAACTCAAGAATGAGTTCTTTAACAACTTAAAGATATTTATATTCATGACTCAAAATTTGCATTGCAAATGAGAGTTTGGAATATATGCCCAAGAATATCAGGCAGAAACTCTGCTTATCTTGGGTATATTTTCTTGTCATTTAAGATGTGACAGGAAGTGCGTTTTTCTCGTTTAGTGAGCGATTTTCGTTCACTGAACAGATTCTTTTTTGAAATTTTAAACAGTTTCGAACTCTTTTTGAGAGTTTGATCCTGGCTCAGGATGAACGCTGGCGGCGTGCCTTAAGCATGCAAGTCGAACGGGACTGTAGCAATACAGTCTAGTGGCAGACGGGTGAGTAATAAGTAGGAACCTACCTCTTGGCGGGGAATAACAGACCGAAAGGTCTGCTAATACCGCATAAGATTGTAAAATGAAAGGCCTTAACCGGCCACCGAGAGAGGGGCCTGCTCGCTATCAGCTAGAAGGTAGGGTAATGGCCTACCTTGGCTACGACGGCTAGGGGATGTGAGAGCATGATCCCCCACAAGAGCACTTAGACACGGGCTCTACACCTACGGGTGGCAGCAACTGGGAATATTGCACAATGGACGAAAGTCTGATGCAGCGACGCCGCGTGCGGGATGAAGGCCTTCGGGTCGTAAACCGCTGTGGTAGGGGATGAATTTTTGACAGTACCCTACTAGAAAGCACCTGCTAACCACGTGCCAGAAGCCTCGGTAATACGTGGGGTGC
>CAZUBK010000001.1:0-325024 GCA_964618725.1 uncultured Pseudomonadales bacterium | reverse complement strand
TACTAGAAAGCACCTGCTAACCACGTGCCAGAAGCCTCGGTAATACGTGGGGTGCAAGCGTTATCCGGATTCACTGGGCGTAAAGAGTATCGTAGGCGGTCTGATAAGTGGCGGGTTAAAGCCCAAGGCTCAACCTTGGATCTGCTCGTCAAACTATCAGACTAGAGTCAGTTCGGGGATGCTGGAATTCTTAGTGGAGGGGTGAAATCCGTTGATATTAAGAAGAACACCATGGGCGAAGGCAGGCATCTAGGACTTGACTGACGCTGATGAACGAAAGCTAGGGTAGCAAAAGGGATTAGAGACCCCTGTAGTCCTAGCCGTAAACTTTGAACACTAGCTAGTCGGAGTAATCTGGCTGGCGCAAGCTAACGCGTTAAGTGTTCCGCCTGGGGAGTACGACCGCAAGGTTAAAACTCAAAGGAATTGACGGGGAAATGCACAACCAGCGTCCCATGTGGTTTAATTCGAGACGAAACGAAGAACCTTACCTAGGTTTGACATGTATCTGCAAGCCTCTGGAAACAGAGGAAGCCTTCGAGGGTGATACACAGCTGCTGCATGGTTGTCGTCAGTTCGTGTCGTGAATGCTATCGCGACCTTCACTGGTAACAGTGATGAAAAAACCGGCTCATATCGAGGAACCCCTGTTGATTTTCGGTAAACTTTTGGGTTTACTTAAATCAAATGGGCAATCTCGAGGGAAGTCATCCTGCAAAGGATTGACCCCGTAACGACTGAAGTTTTATTTATCGTAAAACGAAGATATACATTTTAGACTTTGGTCTAAATTTATAATGTATATAACACGCCGGTCTCCCGCTCGCGGGATGAAGGTATAGTCTAATTTTTAGAGAAATCTAAAATATTTAGGAGGCGTCTGTTTAAGTACAGTAACGAACGCAACCCCTATTGCATGTTGTATTTCATGCGAAACTGCCTTGGTTCAACCAGGGAGGAAGGAGGGGACGACGTCAAATCAGCATGGCGCTTACACCTAGGGCGACACACATGGGGTAATGGAAGGTACAACGGGTTGCGAAGTCGCAAGGCGGAGCTAATCCTAATAAAGCCTTCCTCAGTACGGATCGTGGTCTGCAACTCGACCGCGTGAAGGGGAGTTGGTAGTAATCGCGGGTCAGCCATACCGCGGTGAATACGTTCTCATTTCTTGTACACACCGCCCATCAAGTCAACAAAGTCAGTAGGACCCGAAGTCGGTCCCGGTAACCGCAAGGAGCCGGCCGCCTAAGGTTAGACTGGCGATGGGGGCTAAGTTGTAACAAGGTAGCCGTTCTGGAAGGAGCGGCTGGATCACCTCCTTTCTAAGGAGTGTGCGGTAGTTCACGACTACCGTAAACAATACGCCCGACTTTGAAGATCAGTCGTAAAATAATCTTCGGAGGCAAATGAAGCTCTCTTAGCTTCAAATGCCGGCGCAGTTTCCTGTCACGTCTTAGAAGAGAAAGAAAATAAGTAATGCACCAAGAAACCACCGGATAGGTGGATTTTTGGTATCAAAAAAACCTGTCTCATGTTAAAATATGAGCCTACGGGCGATTATATCCAGACGATAGTGCGCAAGCCATTATCGGCGCATGATATAAGAGGAAGCACAGCGTTTCAGAAAAGTAACGAAGTTACTCTGAAAAAGTGAGCAAGCTCTTACTCATCTGGTGTAATAGAGCCTAAAGAAAATTTAAGGGCGCTTAGCTCATCTGGTCAGAGCGTAGTCCTGATAAGACTAAGGTACATGGTTCGACCCCATGAGCGCCCACTGTATCGAAAAATCAAACCTAAGGAGACTTAAATGGTTCTAACGACCAAAGACATCAAAGTAGGCGATGTCCTTCTCTTTCGTCCGTTCCATGGACATGAGCAAGCCAAGATCAAGGTTCTAAAAATCACTGATCGCTTAGTCGAGATTGAGTTTCTTGAGGTATTTGTAAACTCTTATCTTTACTTCTATATCGGCGAAACCTATATCGTCGACCCCGCCAATCTTCGTCGATTGTAATTATTCTAGAGTGAGACAACCCGTCTCACTCTTTTTCTTTTCTCAAACTTATAGTAAAATAGCTCCATCGCCCTTTTTAATCGGAGGTAATTTTGAAAAAGCTAATTCTGTTCTGTCTTTTTCTGCTGATTCTTCTCCCCTATCCAGTGGCCGCCCAAGATGATACTAAGTCAGTTGATCTGGCGATCACTGACATCAACACCATTCACCTATACAAAAGCGAAGCCGAGGAACACGACGTATTGGTAATCCAAGTCATCATCGCCAATTTTGGTAAACAAACAAGTCCAGCAGTCAGAGTTCTCTTTGGCACTTGGTGGACAGAAATGTCCCAGACTCTTCCTCCAATGAAACCGTATCCATCCGATTTGCACACATTGACCTTTGAAGTTGAAATCCCCGCTGAGTATTTGGGTCAGACTGTCTTGTTTAGTTTTGAGATCGACCCGGAAGGTAGTTACTCTGATCTAGATCGCAGTAACAATGTCTATCGAGAACAGTTTGAGATATTGATCCCTGCCATAGACACGCCTCCTTCTCCTGAAATAACGCTGACTCCCCTACCAGCCAGTACAGTAACAACCGGGGCGACAAGTCCCAGGAACAATCTTCCTCTATTAGTTTTAGGTCTACTGGCCCTTCTTTTTCTTGGAGTAGTCGCTGTTGGTATCGGCATTGCCGCAACTTCTAAGAGACCACCAACTAAGGACTCCTCGCCTCAAGAAAAAGATAGGAAAGATGAGTGCATGGAAGGCAGTCCGCCTCGTGTTGAAGAGATAGAGCTCGAGTTCACCTCTGGTCCTTGGGAAATCGACTCGATGTATCTGATGGCTCTAGACGCTGATCATAACGAAATCGAATTCTCGCTTAATGAGGAAAAGATCAACGATCTTGAGCAAATCTGCCTTTTTCTTAGAAATGACAGCACAATAAATGTCGTTCACCGTCAAAGGATTCTGTACATGTTCATCGACATGCTTGTTAGCGAAACAAGACGTATCTTCGACCTTATCCATTCCGACCAGGTCCACCTTAAGGTCCGCCTCACCGGTGGTGAAGCAGAGATTGAACTCACCACGTCAGTCTGTCAATGCACCCCCAAGGGCTGTGATTGGATAGAAATCGGTAAGATTAGACTTACAGTCGACTATATCCTACGGCGCTCTACCAGTTGGTCTACTAAGGTCGACCGTATCCAAATAGAAGAAAGCTTTTCTCAATTGATTAAGCAACTTCACGATCTACTCTAAAAAAAGGGGCACCAGCAATGGTGCCCCTCAACTTATTCCTCATACATCTACGCCAATAGTAGCTTTGCACTATAGTCTTGATATAAAATATACCGATGCAAGAATCTTTTTGGCAAAAACTTCAAAAACCTATCATTGGTCTCTCCCCTATGGACGGAGTAACTGATGCCGCCATGCGCTTCATTACTAAAAAATATGGCTCGCCCGCCGTCATGTTTACCGAGTTTACCTCCGCTGAGGGCATCCGTGCGGGGGCACTCCGCCTTATGAAAGATTTTGCCTTTGATGAATCAGAGCGCCCCATTGTCGCCCAAGTCTTTGGTTCCGATCCCGATGCCTTCTATCAAGCCGCCATCGTCGTTGCCGCTTTAGGTTTTGATGGTCTGGACATCAATATGGGTTGTCCGGCCAAATCTGTTGAAGAACACGGCGCCGGCGCCGGGCTAATTTTAAATCCCAAACTTGCCGGCCAAATTATCAAAGCCTGCCAAAAGGGATTAGCTGATTGGGCTGACGGCATTACCCTGGAAAAGGCTGGCATCCACCCCCAAATCATCGAATACATTCACAACAAGAATACAAGAGCCGAATTCAGCCGTCGCCGTCTTCCCTTAAGTGTTAAAACTCGTATTGGTTACGATACTCCAGTCACTGAAGCCTGGATCTCACATCTCTTACAGTTTGACCTCGCTAATATCTCGCTTCACGGTCGTACTCTCAAACAGATGTATATAGGGAGTGCTAATTGGGACGAGATCAACAAAGCGGCTAAATTGGCCAAAAAAACAAAGACCCTACTTCTTGGTAATGGTGATATTACTTCCTTAGAAGATGCTAAGAGAAGAATAAAAGAATTTGAACTTGACGGGGTCCTCTTGGGTCGAGCTACCTTTGGCAATCCCTGGGTCTTCACTAACAAAACAATCTCAGCTAAAGATAAGCTAAAAGTGGCTCTAGAACATGCCCGAAAATACGAGCAACTCTTCCCTAAGACTCACTTCTTTCCTATGCGCAAGCACCTGGCTTGGTACGTCAAAGGTTTCGACGGAGCCGCCGATTTACGCCAGAAGCTTGTCGTATGTAATTCAACGACAGAGGTCAGAGAAATTCTTGGTCAGTATCTCTAATTTGTTTTTCTTCAGCTATAGTCGTTATCTCGCCGTGTCCTGGATAAACGGTACAATTAAGTGGTAATCTCTTGATTTTCTGAAGTGACCGAGCTAAGTCAAATTCATTAGAATACGAGAAATCAGTCCTTCCAACTCCATTTCTAAACAAAGTATCCCCACTGAAGAGATTGCGTCCCCGCTCATCATACAGGCACACACTCCCTGGCGTATGGCCTGGCACTTCTATCACCCTTAATTTCTCTTTCCCAAATATGATCTCTTCCCCTTCCTTTATGTATCGATCTATTTTGGGTACCGGGTCTTCTGCTCTCCCCGCCCAGTGCTTGGCACTCTTATTTGCTTGTTTGTATAGCCTTTCATCTTCTTTATGTAGCAATATAGGTATCTGAAAGTTTAGCTTTATCTCAAGACAGCCCAATACATGATCAAAATGTCCATGGGTCAGTACTATGCATAAAGGCTTGAGCTTCCACTTCAGAATTTTCTCACTAATGAATCCCCCATCGGCTCCTGGATCTACGATCACCGCTTCCTCACTCTCTTCATCCCACACAACATAACAATTTGTGTCTAGATCCCCAACTTTCAAGCTCTCTATTATCATTGCTTGATTATATTCCGGAAAGTAGTGGAACCGCAGGTGCTAGTGAAACTAGCATGAGGACCACTAACGACGGAATATAACAGGAAGCGCAATATTTTTGGAGAAAGAACTAGTTCTTCCAAAAATATGAGCAAGCTGTTATAATCTCCGTACCGGAAAACCAATTTATGATGACTTTGATCTCACACAAGTTCTGCCCCACCAAAAAGTGACTATTGTGGTCAAAACTTCCTAAACTGGCATCTCCGGAAACGGAGATTTTTTACATCTCTCTCGCCCGATGGGCACAAGGCCACAAGGGCCGTTAGCTCATCTGGTAGAGCACTTCATTTGCAATGAAGAGGTGGTCGGTTCGAGCCCGACACGGTCCACACGCTCAAGATCTTGTCTTGGTCCCTTAAAGGATTAGTAACAAGCTCTAGGAGCTTGGCTCTTTAAAAAGTGAATAGAAACGTTTGTCTTCAGAATCTTGTATCGGAACTAAAACGCGTCCTGCGATTTAATTAGCGACAAGAAGTAGTAATACTATGAAGACAAAGGTCGCATCGATACATGAGTGATCATGTATCAAAATAGCGTTAATAAAATTAATTTTGTTTATTCAACTCAAGCAATTGGCGGATGCCTTGGCAACAAGAGCCGACGAAGGACGTTTGTAGTCGACGAAATCACCGGGGAGCTGGCAAACAAGCATCGATCCGGTGGTGTCCGAATGGGGTAACCCCGTCCCGAGCAATCGGGATGTGCCAGCAATGGCAGGTAAGCTCCTGAACTGAAATATCTAAGTAGGGAGAGGAAAAGAAATCGCAGAGATTTCCCTAGTAGCGACGAGCGAAAAGGAAACAGCCCAAACCGAACCTTCGGGTTCGGGGTTGTAGGGCCTCATACGCTAGATCAAGGATTAGAAGAATTCCCTGGAATGGGAAACCATAGAGGGTGACAGTCCCGTAAGCGAAAATCTAAGATCGGCAGAGGATTCCCTGAGTACCTCTAGAGACGGCAAACTCTAGAGAGAAGCTGGGCCGACCACGGTCCAAGGCTAAATACTCTTGTTGACCGATAGTGAACTAGTACCGTGAGGGAAAGGTGAAAAGACGGGTGAGACACCCTTTGAAAAGATCCTGAAACCAATTGCTAACAAACAGCGAGAGTCCCGAGTAATCGGGATGATCGCGTGCCTATTGAAGAATGAACCGGCGAGTTGTTCCATGCAGCAAGGTTAAGCCATTACATGGCGAAGCCGTAGGGAAACCAAGTCCTAACAGGGCGTTAAGTTGTATGGGGCAGACCCGAAACCAGGTGAGCTAACCATGAGCAGGGTGAAGCTAGGGTAAAACCTAGTGGAGGCCCGCACCGGTGTAAGTCACAAATTGCTCGGATGACTTGTGGTTAGAGGTAATATGCCAAACGAACCTGGAGATAGCTGGTTCTCCCCGAAACACGTCTCGGCGTGGTCTCGTATAAAAGCTTGTTGGGGGTAGAGCACTGAATGGATTTGGGTGCGCAAGCGTTCAAATTCAATCAAACTCCGAATACCAATGTAGTGTTCTACGGGAATCAGTACCCGGGGGCTAAGCTCCGGGGGCGAGAGGGAAACATCCCAGATCACCAAATAAGGTCTCTAAATACATACTAAGTGGATAAGGAAGTCACATTGCTAGGACACCTAGGAGGTCGGCTTAGAAGCAGCCATCCTTGAAAGAAAGCGTAACAGCTCACTAGCCGAGGAATGTGGCGCCGAAGATGATCGAGGCTCAAGTATGTTACCGAATTTGTGGATATTTTTATATTTATATAAGTGTATGGTAGGGGAGCGTTCTTGTTGCATTGAAGCTGTTCTGTAAGGAATGGTGGAGCGGCAAGAAGTGAGAATGCCGGTATGAGTAGCGAAATTAATGTGAGAATCATTAACGCCGAATGTCCAAGGTTTCCAACGCAACGTTCGTCGACGTTGGGTTAGGCGGCCCTAAGGGGAGGCGTTTAGCGTACCCGATGGATTACTGGTTTATATTCCAGTTCTTGTTTGTAATCGTTATCAGCTGGGGCGGGACGAAATTGGATAGCCCAAGCGGTATGTTGAAGTTATATTCGTTTAATCAGTGAGACAGTTTTGATTGGCAAATCCGTCAGAGCGTTTATTCAAGCTGTGAATACGAGTCTTCCGCAAGGAAGGCGAGTTGGGTGACTTCAGTTTCCGGGAAAAGCGTCGCAGTGAGAGTACAAGCAATCCGTACCGCAAACCGACACAGGTGGACAGGTCGAGTAGACCAAGGCGATCGAGAGAACCTCTCTTAAGGAACTCGGCAAATTAGCTGGGCGTAACTTTGGGAGATGCCCTGTCCCGCGCAAGCGGGGCTACAACAAAAGAATGCAGAGGGACTGTTTAACAAAAACACAGGTCTGTGCAAAAGCGAAAGCTTAAGTATACAGGCTGAAACCTGCCCAGTGCTGGAAGGTTAAATGCGTGGCTGATCATCTTTAAGATGCTAGGCTGCAAGTGAAGCCCCAGTGAACGGCAGCAGTAACTATAACTGTTCTATGGTAGCGAAATTCCTTGTCAGGTAAGTTCTGACGCGCACGAAAGGTTTAACCACTTTGCAACTGTCTTGAGAGGGGACTCGGCGAAATTGAAATGGCTGTGAAGATGCGGCCTACTAGCAGCAGGACAAAAAGACCCCGTGGAGCTTTACTGCAACTTGGCACTGGATTGTGTTTTTTAACTATCGAGCGTAGGAGGGAGAACCTTACTTTGTATGGTTCGCCAATGGAACACCTCTTTTTGAAATATACAATCCTCACCTAAACTTACTGCAAACGTAAGTAGGGACACTGTCTGGTAGGCAGTTTAACTGGGGAGGTTGCTTGCTAAAGGGTAACGCAAGCGCACAAAGGTATCCTTAATTCCGATGGAAACGGAATTGTAAGCGCATGGGTATAAGGATGCTTAACTGTGAGACATACAAGTCGAGCAGATACGAAAGTAGGTCCAAGTGATCCTCGTGTGCCTCGTGGGAGGCACCGGGCTTATCGGATAAAAGCTACCCCGGGGATAACAGGCTCGTCGCACCTAAGCGTCCCTAGCGACGGTGCGGTTCGGCACCTCGATTAACCACAACGAACGTCGAGGCTAAATTTGGCTATAACGGTGGAGGCCTAAACATGAACATTTTAGGTTAATACCGTGGGAAGTCGTCCTGAGTTTTCAACGAAGGATTGACCCCGTAGAGACTGATTCCGCAAGGATGAGATATGTTCTTTTTATGAACGTATAACACGCCAAACTACTTATAAATTTAAGTAGAAGATATAGTCCATACCTCTAGTAATAGAAGGAATAATTGGTCGGCTCAGGGTATCCTGGGGCTGGAGAAAACATTTAACTTCTCTCCTCGCACGAAAGTGTGAGGTAATAATCGAACCCAAAACGGTGGAGGCCATTAATAATGTTTCAGGAACTTGCTAATTGCAGGTCCCAGATAAAAATGAGTTAATGGTTGGTACCGTGGGAAAAATGTTGTCTGAACCAAATAAAGCGTATATAGCAGGTCTAATTGATGCTGATGGAGCTATCATGGCTTCTATTGAGTCTCATTCAGAAAAGAAATACGGATTTAGAATCCGGGTAATTCTCAAAATTACTCAATCTAATCCCCGTGTTCTTGAATGGGTGAGAGGAAAACTTAATAGAGGAAAAGTGGTTAAGAATAGAAATACTTTTGACTGGATTTTAAAAACCCAGACAGAAGCTCTGGAAGTTCTTAACATCATCGATAACTACAGTGTTGGGAAAGGAGAACAAATTGCTTTAGCAAAAGAAATTCTCTCCTTTCCGATTACAAGCAAAAATGATTTGTTAAAAATCGCTCATCTGGCTGATTCTTTAGCTGGGTTCAATGTTCGATCCAAAAATCGAAGAAAGAACTATGCAGCGAAGATCGAAGACACCATTTCCCGTAACGACTGATTCCTGGCGTTTGGCGCCAAGGATGAGATAGTAGACTCAATATTTCATAAGGCTACGGCCCTACTATCACACGGTTCGCACCTGAAGTCTTAACTGGTGACAGTTAGAGACATGGTGAAGGTATAGTCTTGCCCCATAAGTAATTATGGAAGGAAGAGGTCCCAAGGGTTGGTCTGTTCGCCCATTAAAACCCTACGTGAGCTGGGTTCAAACCGTCGTGAGACAGGTTGGTCTCTATCCGCTGCTAGCGCGGGATTCTTGAGGGGGTTCGTCTCTAGTACGAGAGGACCGAGATGCGTCAATCCCTAGTGTGCCGGTTGTTACTTTCAAGTGCAATGCCGGGTAGCTACATTGATTCGGGATAACTGCTGAAAGCATCTAAGCAGGAAACCCACCCCAAGATTAGGAATCCATGTTCGAAAGAACGAAAGACACCTAGTAGACTACTAGGTTGATAGGCTCAAAGTGTAAGTGCCGTAAGGCATTTAGCTCATGAGTACTAATTGTCGAAGGATAAACAAAATTTTTAGCGCCCTGCTCTTAGCTGTTATTCCATTAACGGTTAGGGGCAGGAGAAGCGACCAACGTTTCTGTTCACTTTTTAAGTAGCCAAGTGAAATCACAAAGCTGAGGCAGTCCAAAGCAATTTGGACTGCTGACTGCTCGGTGATTCGAGCGAAGTGGTCCCACCTCTTCCCATTCCGAACAGAGTCGTGAAACGCTTCAGCGCCGACGATAGTACGCGGGCAACTGTTTGCGAAAATAGGTCATTGCCGGGCAATAAAAAATATCCAACGAAAGCTGGATATTTTTTTGTCCACTATTGACAGATTGAAGATTATAAGATACAATACCCACGTAAATCTTACTCTCTCATCTTTGGAGGTCACATGGAAGAGAATCATCAGATTATCGCAATCGCTCAGAACGGCCAGGTTATTGGCCGTCACACGGAAGGTGGGGTTGTTTCCTCATCGCATACCACAGACGGTTGGTGCGAGATCGATGTGACAGACCAGTACGGTAAGCATAAGTACGAAGGTTTCTATCTCGTTCTGATCAAAGTCGATCCCGCTAATAGCGAGGAATAATCCCAAAAAGGGCAGCCAATCGGCTGCCCTTTCCTTTCTTTTTTTTGATATCATCAACTAATGAAGAAAATACTCTCCTCGTTTCTCGTATTACTTACTGTTGCCTTTGTATCTCCTCGAGCAATCCTTGCCTCTGAGTTCACTTCCGGCCAAGTTATCGTCAGCTTCCGCTCCTCTCTTCCCTCTGCGCGAATTAATCAATTCATTGCGTCTCACGGTCTTAAACTAAACCAATCACTCTTGCTTCCCCAAACGTTTATCATGATTGTTCCATCCGGACTTGAAGAAAAGCTTTCTCTTGTCCTAAGCAACAGCCCTCTCGTCGAATACGCTGAACCAAATTACACCGCTACTATCCTTGAAACACCGAACGATCCCCTATTCCCTCAGCAATGGGGACTCTCTCGTATCCAGGCTCCTTTGGCTTGGGATGTTGCCACTAGCTCGGGTGATGTTGATCTCGCCGTTATTGACACCGGTATAGACGGGTCTCACCCTGACCTCTCTGACAGAGTTGTTGCTCGTGCCAATTTTACCGCCGATCCAGATCTCGATAACAACGGTCATGGATCGCATGTTGCCGGCATTGCTGCCGCTAATACCAACAATAGTCTTGGTATAGCTGGCCTAGACCGCTTTGTTCGATTAATTTCCGTCAAAGTCCTAAATAGTGCCGGTTCGGGATCATATTCCCAAGTGGCTGACGGCATCATCTGGGCCGCAGATAACGGTGCTGAAGTAATCAACTTAAGTCTTGGTGGATCCTTTGGTAGCAAAACCCTTCAAAACGCCATCAAATACGCCTCCGACAAAGGAGTCGTCATCGCCGCTGCCGCTGGCAACAACGGCCGGTCTTCACGTACCTACCCAGCTTATTATTCTCAAGCCATCGCCGTTGCGGCCACGGATCAAAACGACTTGAAAGCATACTTCAGCAACTACGGCTCCTGGGTCGATGTTGCTGCCCCTGGTGTCAGTATCCTTTCAACTACCAGTGAAGATTATCAATCTTGGTCTGGCACCTCTATGGCCACTCCTTTTGTTGCTGGTCTCGCCACCCTCATCAAAGGGCAACACCCCACTTGGTCAAGTACCCAAGTCCGTAGTCAACTTGAAACTACTGCCGATGATATCTTCGGCACAGGTCGCTACTGGACACACGGACGCATCAATGCCTGTAAAGCCATCGGTAGTCTCTTCTGTCTCTAAACTTCTCTAACTTTCCTAACTGATCCCTTTTGATCCGTTGACACGGCTTTCGTCCCGCGTGCTAGAGTGGCCGAGCGCTACTTTGATCAATCAAAGTAGCCGCTTCAATATTCTAAAGAAGAAGGGAGGTGAAAAACAAAATGACCAAAAAAATTGCTATTTTGTCCAGTTCTGCTGCTTTTGTCTTAGGTTTAGCTGGTGTTGCTCTTGCTGATATAAGCAACCTCAATGTTAACGAAGCTTATATCGAGGCTACTGCAATAGCTACTGCCAACACTGGTGGCAACAGTCAAGATGACGGAGTCGCGGGCGACGATGTCATGACTACTGGTGACGCCAATGCTTATGCCGATATCACCTCCGAGATTAACGAAAACCTAACCACTATTCTTTATGTTGGCTCTGGGGATACCTCCATCGATGTAGGTAATGTCAACTTCGCCGATGTTTATGCAGAAGCCGTAGCCCTATCTGATACTGGTAGTAACACTCAAAACGACGAAGCTTACGACAGCGAACTCAATGATAATGATGTCCTGTTTACTGGTACCGCCCTTTCTGAAGCCACTGCTGGCTCCTGGGTTAACGTCAATATCTCTGATATTGTCAGTATCGACGTTGATGACTACGAGCTCTAAACTCGTTTCTTAGCTACGAGGGGCGGGAGACCGCCCCTCCCCAGTATCTGAAAATCAATGAATTCAAAACAACGGTCTATACGGAACATTTCTTTAAGCCTCCTGATAATCTTTAGTCTTCTATTTCGTCTGTCACTCGCCCATTTAGTCATTGCTGAGGATGCCACATCTTCTGCTGAACCCACATCTGAGCAGGACGCAGTATTAGTCACTGGCGATGCCTATGCTTCAGCAAGTGCCACTACCATTGCCAACACCAATCTTATTAACTCAACTCTAGAAACAGATTACCTCGATGTAACTGCCACCGATTCTGCTGATATAAGTCTTTTCTCTGATTCAAACCAGGTCGGCTCTTCATCGGCTCAGATTGTTGTCAGTGAAAATTATGCTACTGTCTCTGCCACAGTCATGGCTACCGCTGATACTGGTCATAATCTACAAACTACGAACGGTAGTAGCACTCTTGTCACTGGCGATGCCTATGCTTCAGCCCATGCTACTGCGGTGATCAACACTAACCTTTTTCAATCATATTTAGGTCTCTCCTTGGTTAATGTTTTTGAAGAATGGGATGGCGACATCTTTCTTCCCTCTTTGACCGAACTATCGAGTGTAGTGAATCATGCTTCCCCTTCCGCAGTTTACAATCAAAATCAAGCGGTTATCACTGATTGGGTGGTAGCAGAAGCCAACTCCGGCAACAATATTCAATCAGATTCACAGAGCTCCTTGATAACCGGTGACGCCACTTCAATTACATCAGCCAAAACAATCGTCAACGCTAACCTAGTTAATACCTTTCTTTTTGAGTTCGTCGTTAACAACATCAACCTCTGGCAGGGAGAAATCATTAATTTCCTCTATCCCGGCAGTCGCCAGAACCCAACCGGATTTCTGAGCTATCTCTCGACCAGTGTTGCCAGTTCCTCTGCATTTATTCAAAATTCCACCCAAAACAATACTCAGAGTTCGACTGTGGCAAAGGCCAAAGCTAATACTGGATTCAACACTCAAATATCCGAGAATTCCCAAATGCAGACGGGGCATGCCTTTGCCGCTGCCCATACTACCACGATCACCAATACCAACTTAACCTTTTCTCGATATCTCTTCGGTCAAATCAATCTTTTTAAGCCTTGGACAGGTGACTTAATCTTTGGTCATCTAGAAGAATCAGCTGACGATTCCCCCGCTCAGGAACCAAAAGCAGAGGAGCCAGCCATCGGAGGCATCGGCCCGCGTTCCAATACAATCGATACCAAAACTAATCCAGAAATAAGACTTAACACTAAAAATAATATTAATGATTTTGTTTATCCAGGTGATCATGTGCGATATACCGTTGTTGTCAAAAACACAGGCGATACCCCTCTTTCTGATATTATTTTCGAGCAGAGCTTGAATACTCCGGAAGGTCGAGTTCTGGATAAAGTTAGACTCCCTCTTAAAGGTCTCGATGTCGGCAAGGGTCTCAAGCTCGAATTCGAACTTGCTCTCAAGGACAGTCTTTCTTCTGGCATCTATTTGACCCCCGCAACCGTTACCGCCAAATACCAAGACCAAACGGTTTCCGCTTCTAATAGCAATACAGTCAAAATAATTTCAAAAAGTAATCCACTGTTTAGCTTAACGATTCCGGAAACTTCGACAACAACTCTCACTCTAAATCAAGATTTGGATTTGAGTATTCTTGGCGCTAAAACCTCACTTCCTCGAAGATTACGCTTAATGTATCTTCTTGTTCTCCCACTCCTTGTTCTTTTTCGTATCCTCCTTTCCCGCCGGGTCAAAACTGTTTAGAATAATCCTAATGCTCAAGACTTTTATCCGGCTGTTCTTTCCCCATCACAGCAACAACCATCGATCCAAATTACTTCACCATCAGTCGCTTCTTTTTCTCATCGGCCTTCTTTTTTTGTCTAACGCCGCGCTCCAACTCATTCAACTCAAGGCTCCGCAGATCCTCGGCTTCGCTTCTCAAATCCCTCCTCAGAGAATTATTGAACTCACTAACCAAAATCGTACTGCCTTCGGACTTCCTGCATTAGTTCTTAATGAGAGACTTTCTGACGCAGCTAGACGCAAGGCTGCCCATATGTTCACCAAAAACTACTGGGCACACAACAGTCCAGATGGTACTAAACCGTGGAGCTTTATTCTCGCCGCCGGTTACGATTATCTCCATGCCGGGGAGAATCTCGCCCGCGACTTCAATAATAGCGAGAGCATAGTAGAGGCCTGGATGAACTCACCAAGTCATCGAGACAATCTACTTAATCCTCGTTATGTTGATATAGGCGTTGCTGTTGTTGACGGCCAGTTAACCGGCGGTGAGACAACTCTGGTCGTTCAAATGTTTGGTACACCACAAACCTCTGCTCCGCAAGTAAGTTCAGACTCCAACAACACTTCCACCCTCGTTCTCTCGGAAATCGTTACTGTCGCCTCGGCTGCTACACCTTCAGAAGAAGTTATTTCCCGATTCAACGACGTCCCAACAGAATCTACATTTCCGCTTTTTGACACCTTTCAGGTAGCCAGGAGTATCTCCTTGGCTTTTGCCTTCTTGATTATGCTCACTCTAGCCGTTGATTGGCTAATTGCCTGGCAAAAAAATCTTATCAGGATTTCGGGTAGAAGCTGGGCCCATCTCACCTTCTTTGGTTTTATTGCCATTCTCCTCATCATTATTAAGCAGGGCCTGATATTGTAAAAAACATGCGCACTCAAGACAAAAGCCATCTACTTCACTTCATTATTCTCCTTATTCTTCTTAGCGTTGTTTCCTTGTTAATTCTCGCCTTCCAATATGAGCCTACCTTTCAAACTGTACTAGTTGTCTCTCTTGGTTCAATATACTTTCTTTGGGGTATAATTCATCATCACAAACTCAAAGATCTCCACCCTCGCATCACACTCGAATATCTAATTATTAGTATCTTGGGAACCAGTCTCCTTGCCTCACTCTTGCTCCAATTATGACCAAACTAGCCTTTTTTCTTGTCTCCCTTTTGTTTTTGATAGCCTCCGGTCTGACTTCAGTCCAGGCACAAGACCAAACTATCCAAACTGCCATCAATCAGGCAGAGTCTGATTATCGCTATCAGTTCGATCGTTATCGCACTCACTATACCCAGTATCAAATCTCCAAATCGGAGTGGGAAAAAACAAAAACCATTAAAGCGGAACAGGAAGCTCTGGAAGCGGCCAAGTTGGTTGCCACTCAAAGAGGAGAAGTCCTGAAAGCCTATACTCTTTGGATTCGTCTAAAATTACTCGAATTTAGCTCCGTTTATCCTGAGATCCAAAACCTAACTGATCGACTAAGTATTCAAGCTCAGTGGTTCTCTTCTCATCAAACGGAAATATCTGCCACCAGCTCGGTTGCCATGTTTGACGAGGTCATGGGCCGCTACGTTGACCAGAAACCAGAGCGAGACCAGTTATTTGCTTCTGCCCAAATTCACCTCAAGCTTGCCAAGCTTACCTCATATCAGCATCTCATCAGATCCCTCTATGAACCAATTCTTAGCTCACTTCAGGGTAGAACAGATCCAGCTGAGATTCAACAGGGATTATTTAGGATTTCGTCTTTGGCTGAGAATACAAATAATCGGATTACAGAGGCGAAAACACTCGTTGGCCCCCTCGAATCAGGTGACCTTCCTGTAAAACAGGTCTTTCGTAACGTTAATGAGGTTCTAGAAGACATCCGAGCCAAACAATTACAGCTACTTGAGCTTATGAATGAATTAGACGTCCGATATGTCAAGCAATAACAAAAAAACCATTCAACAACAACTAGAAGAGGCTAGGGCTTACATTCATAAGCTCGTCAATTCACCTCCCCTTAATTATTACACTCCTAAGATTGTCTTTTTTTGGATCCGTTATGGTTTCCATGTTCGACTCACTGTTTTGCTCATCTTGATTCTTTCCTTGACTATCTTCGGTGTCAACTTTGGCCTAAATCTATCCAAATCACAGCGAATGCCGATAGTAACGGTCCCAGCTCTCCCTACCCTCGCCCCCCCAACACTTTCACCCGCTAGTTCCAAGATTCGCGATCTTCAGAAAGACATCCAAGTCTTTTCTACTCTTTTACCCGACCCCGCCCCACCCAGTATAGATGAAGGAATAAGTCTTAGAAAAGAGCTCAAGAATTAAAAACAGGATGTTTCTTTAATTGAGGTTAGCTGATAAAATAACCATGTTGTTCAATTAGTCATTCCCCATGGCCACTAAGAAAAAAAACGTTGCAAACAAGTCTTCAGTTAGTCGAAGAGTCCCTAAGACAAATATTGAGATCATCTCTCCCCTTGTTTCCCGTTCAGTTCTTCCTCGATTCAACACCAAATTCATTGTCAACCTTCTTCTGGTTCTCCTTGTTGGTGCCACCATCTTCTTCTTAGCCAAGCGCTACCGTGGTTTCTTTATCTCTGGCATGGTCAATAAGTCCCCCATTAGTCGCTTCGAGCTAAACCAAGTTTTGACCAAAAGATACGGCCGTACTGTGTTAGAAGAGCTTATAAACGAAAGACTTCTCAAGCAGGCTACCACCGAGAATCAGGTTTCAGTCTCAGATGATGAGATAAACGATGAACTCAAGAAGCTTGAGGAATCTCTTGGTGGCAAAGACAATCTTCTTTCTGCGATGGAACAGTATGGACTCTCTGATCAGGATCTCCGTCGTCAGATCTCGCTTCGTCTACTTCAACAGAAGCTAGCTGAGAAGGTCTCGATTGTTCAAATTTCTGACGAAGAGATAAAGAGCTATTTCGAGACTAATAAGACTCTCTTTACAGGAAAGAAGTTTGAAGACGTTAAGGCTGATATCACCAAGGATCTTAAAACCCAAAAATTACAACAAGAGTTTGGAAAGTGGTTTGAGGAATATAAGGCCAAGGCCCAAGTCTCTATTTACTTGACAAGCTAACGAAAAAGAGTCAACTTAACCTAATGTCCAAAAAAAAGCTCAGACGGTCTTCTCGAGCCAATCTTTTTCTACTTCTTTCGCTTTTCATCCTAGCCATCCTTCTCACTGCCACAAAGGGTTCCTCTCTTTTTACCAAGAAAGATGGTAATCTTTCTCCAACCCCAAGTCCAACAACATCTCTCATTAAAGAAATTGATTTACCTGCCCCCAGCAAGTCAAGTCGTGTGAGTGTCGAACAGGCACTCCTTCAGCGTCGAACACAGCGCAAATTCTTCGACAAGTCTATTGGACTCAAGCAGCTTTCCCAAATTCTTTGGTCTCTCCAGGGGGTCACTGCTGATTGGGGCGGCCGCACCGCTCCTTCGGCCAGATCGGCCTACCCTCTTGAAATATATGCAGTTGCCCTCAAGGTTGACGGTTTAGCCCCAGGTCTTTATCGTTACATTCCCGGTAACCTAAAACCGATTCATAAACTTGGCCTTCTCCGAGAAGTCGATCTAACCGAGCAGAGTCTCACTGCTGCCAAGCAATCATCTGCCAAGAATGCTCCTGCCATCATTGTGATCACTGGCAATTTTCAAAAGATGACCGAGGCTTTCCAAGGTACTCCCGCCGACAACAATGTCTATCTCGAAGCTGGACACGCTGCCCAAAATCTCTATCTTCAAGTCGAAACATTAGGTCTTGGCACGGTCGTAATAGGCGGCTTTGACGAGAGTGCCACCTACAGACTGCTCGGATCCCCCATTAATGAAAGAGTTATATATGTCATTCCTGTTGGCTACCCCGACGAAAGTTAAGCTGATTAAGTCTCATCTTTCCCTCCATGCTTTAATTTCTTTGTGGTGTCCTGATAATAGTACTTCCGGCACCGTCCATCCCTTGTATTCCGCCGGCCTTGTATACTGCGGATACTCTATCTGCCCTGGTTGACTATACGATTCCTCTGCCAGCGACTCCTCGTTGCCCAACACTCCAGGAATCAATCTCGCAATACTATCTACTACTACCATTGCAGGCAACTCCCCCCCCGTCAAGACATACTCTCCAATGCATATCACTTCATCTGCAATATGTTCATGAACTCGATGATCGATCCCTTCATAATGTGGGGCGATGAAGATCAAGTGCTCTTCTTGACTCAATGCCTGAGCCCGTTGCTGGTTATATATCTCCCCCTTTGTATCCAAAAGGATTACGTGAGACTTCAGACTCCCATTTTCTTTTTTTAATTCTGCCACTGCTTTATCAATCACATCCACTCGCATCAACATCCCTGCCCCACCGCCGTATGGCGGCGCGTCTACACTTCTATGCTTATCTTCCGTAAAGTCACGTAAGTCATATATCTTTATTTCCACCAGTCCTTTGTCTTTTGCCCGTTTGAGAATACTCTCACCAAAAGGTCCAGCAAACATATCTGGGAAAATCGTAATAATATCTATCTTCATCATCAGTATTTTAAGCTACTAGACCTACAAAAGAAACATTTACCAAAGCTCAATTATCGCTCTCTCTTTCTCCATCTTTGTTCATCCGCTTTATTCTTCCATCTATCCACTTCACCATTTTTAAAGAAATTGCCAATTACCCACCAGGGAGACCTAAAACCCAACGGTTGGAAGTTCTTCAGAATGTGGAATGTTTTTCTGCCTTTAGCCATTTCTTTTCTTTTTCATCCCAATCCACCAAGCTATCCCAACTATCGGAAGCCAAACTGGTAAGTACACAATCACCCATATGAGTAGATTCCCTAGATCTCTAACAGATCTAACAAGCGACCTAACTGCCTGCTTGAATATTACTCCTGGCCTCCAGGAGTCACTTGGAGCATATGGCAAAGCTAACTCGTCGGTGGCCAGGTACACCGCAATTCTTGATAATTTTGCCGATTGCTCCAAGAACTTCTGTTGTCCCTTCAGTTGATCAATCTGGTATTGCAAGTTGGTCAACTCGCGTTGCACTTCTAGTATTTGACTTACTTCCGTTGCTTGGCTAAGTAGGTCCTCCAGCTTTTGCTTTGTTGATAGAAGCGTTATCAATCTAGCCTCGAGATCGACATATTCATCAGTTACGTCTTCGCCGATTACGTTTTCTGATATAACTCGAACGCCAAGGCCTTTAATCTCCTCAACAATCTCCCCACGTTTATCCGTCGGTATCCGAATAGTGATTACTCCAGTCTCACCTTCTTCGGGCTTCTCTAATCTGGATTCGACCAAATATCCGCCCCGTTGTGTCGCCAAGCCCTCTATCTTCTTTATCGTCTCTGTGACCCCATCGACCAGCAAAGAAAGACTTGTATCCCTGATCACTAATCTGTCTTCCTGTACCACTGGGACTGCCTCACGAAATGAAGGGACAAGTCCAACTTTATCCATCATCGCCACACCTGCCTCGGTCATCAGGGTCTGCGGTTGACCCAAACTTAAATCAGTTCCCAGTCTGCTGTTACCAAGATACATACTCAAGACCACCAGCGACAAGGCTAATACTAAAATCCAGGAAACATTCTTACGAAACCACATGACACTAGTATACACAGAAAATAGGCAAATCAATCATGAGGTCAATCAGTATCGTCACCGACAATCTTTCTCCATTTCCTCAAAAGAGGCCTTTCCTCCAGAATATCTGTCTCATGCCGCTTTAGACACCAGCCTTTTAATCCCATTCTATCCATGATCTCTGACAATTGGATCCTTAGATCATCTAAAAATTTGTCTCGATCTAGATCGCTAAGATACTCTTCAAGCGTAATCCCCAGTTTGTTCGCCACCTCCTGTTGCCAATATTCAACAGAATCATATAACCCACATTGTTTCGGACACTCCACCCTCTGATTGAGAACACATCTGACCAAACTCTCTTTGTTCACGCCCATATCCTACCATTAGTTGCAAACTTGGACTTTTCCTGTGTATATTCAACCCATGCACTACACTCTCCCCACTCTCCCCTATGATTATTCCGCTCTTGAGCCCCATATCGATGCCAGAACGATGGAGATCCATCACAGCAAGCATCACCAAGCATATATAGACAAACTCAATGCTGCTCTCGAAGCCCATCCCGAAATTGTCGATAAACCGCTGACAGACCTGATCAAGAACCTCGACTTAGTCTCTGAAGATATTCGCACTGCGGTTAGAAATCACGGTGGTGGCCACCTCAATCATAGTTTCTTCTGGGCAATTCTTTCTCCTTCTGGAGGCGAACCTTCGAAAGAACTGTTAGAAAGAATGGATAAAGATTTGGGAGGTTTTGACAAGTTAAAAGAAGACTTTACGGAAGCTGCCCTCAACCGCTTTGGCAGTGGCTGGGCCTGGTTAGTTGATGACAAAGGTATTCTTAAGATTACTTCTACTGCCAATCAGGACTCTCCTCTCACAGACGGCCACACCCCACTTCTTGGTCTGGATGTCTGGGAACATGCTTATTATCTCAAGTATCAAAACAAACGCGCTGACTATGTCACTGCCTTCTGGAACATTATCAACTGGCAACAAGTGGCTAAGAATGCTGGCTAGTTGGTTTGGGAATTAGCTCGAATCTCCGCCGCTCTTGCTCTTAAACCCTGAAAAAATTCCGAACTCGTCACTTCTTCAACCTGTTTCTTTCTTTTTGCCTCGTCAATCTCAATCGTCACTGCTGGTTCCGCCAGACGTCTCTCTAGTTCCGTCTTCTCAGCAGGAGTCATTGACTTAAGTAGCGCCGCCGTTTCTTCGGATGTTTGGTCTAATTTTTTAGACCAATAACTTATCGGATCTAACGCTTTCCTTTCCTCCATCGATAAACCAGGTAGTAGTATCGCTACCTCTTCCTCGGGGATACCAAGCAAACTTGCATATTTTTCTATCTCTCCTGGTTCTTCACTCATAACACCATTATCTTACTCAATACAACGCTTGACAACCCCTTCTGTTAGCCATATTATAAGTGTAACCAATACACAGAACTCTATGATAAATTCCGACCACTCATCTTCTCACGCTATCCTCGCCACTGATATTGTCATCTTCCGGTTACAAAGAAATCAATTGGAGACCTTCTTAGTCAAACCCAAGAATGATAAGTTTCCTGGCCGTTTCGCCTTTCCGGGTGGGTTACTTAAAGTCAATGAAAGGCTTGAGGATGCCGCCTCTCGCTTTTACTCTGCCGTTATGAAGACATCTCGACGTAAACCGTATTTCGAGCAGTTATATACTTTTGGTGACCCAGGGCGTGACCCAATCGGTCGCGTTGTCTCAGTCGCATATTTTATTCTCATCCCTTCCGATATTGATCTCAACCCCAACCAAACCGAATTTCCAGGCACATATTGGTATCCCGTCAATGCTCTGCCAAAGCTCGCCTATGACCATGAAGAAGTCGCCAAAGAGGCAATTAATCGTCTCCGCTCCAAGCTTAGCTATACCAACCTCATGTATAACTTAATGCCTAAGGAATTCACCCTGACCCAGTTACAAACGGCCTATGAAATAATCCTTGGTGAACCCCTCGATAAACGGAACTTCCGAAAGAAACTTCAAGCTCTCAATCTATTGCGTCCACTTCCCCGCCAAAGTCGTGGCGCCGCCCATCGCCCCGCCCAACTCTACTCCTTCGCTTCTACCCGCCCAGAAGTCATCCCCGTTCTCTAGCTCCCCGAACTAATTCAAAAAGTAGCCTCAAAGTAAGTGTTGACAAGACACTAACTCTTGGTGTAAGATACTCTCACAATGATCCTTGATCATTAGAACTTTAACAAGTGAAGAATATGAATGGGTCGCTCAATCCCTCGATAGTGACCATTCAATTAGCCAATGGAGGAAATAATGGCTAAAGACTATCAAGTTCGCAAAGCTACACACGCCGGGCGCGGACACCTTCTCAGTTTCATCAATAATCAAGATTCCCTTGCCCTATTTGATGGCGAAATCAATGGACAACACATTATCATCGGCATTGTTAGTGATGGTTGTTCCGGCGCCGACGAAGAAAAGAAAGATATGCATACAGAAATTGGGTCTCGGTTAACTAGTACCTTTCTAGTTCATGAGGCAGTCATGCTTCTCAAACAAGGAGTAGCTACATCAGTCGTCCCCTCTCTTCTCTATCCAGACCTCCTTCGTTTCTTAGGTAGGACTCTTAATGAATACTCTTTTACTGATCAGACTGACAAAGCCGCCTTTATTCAGCATCATCTTCTGGCAACTGTCGTTGGTTTCATTACCAGTGACGAAATCATCGTGGTTTTTTATACCGGAGATGGCACGATAGTCATCAATGATCAAGTTGACTTTATTGACTCTGACGACCATCCCCTTTATCCCGCCTATCATCTCGTCGACCGAAGCGCCCTACAAACAAGCACCCCCCTTCCGACCGGATTTGAGACAAGTATCTATCTAACTGATACGATCACTCGTCTCGCTATCGGCAGTGATGCTTGGAAACACGAGTCAGAACTGATCAATGATATCTGGGGCTTCAAGAATCCCGCCGGTTTACAACGCCGTCTCAACGTCTGGTCCAAAAATGACAAGCGCTTTTACGACGACGTCACCCTCATTACCGTAGAAATGCTAATAAAGGAGGATGTTGATGGAGGTTCTAGTTAATGGCCAGAGGCTTCGACTGTCTCAGAAAGACGTTATCGGGGTCGGCGGTGAAGGCACCGTCTACAAACACGCTTCTCTCGCCATCAAAATCTGGCACCAGCTTGATCAAAATCGAAGTAGTAAGCTTGAGGCTTTCCTTGCCAAACACTGGACTCTACCCCTTGATCGGGTAGCCGCTCCAATACATTTAGTCTACGACTCAACCGGACAAAAGATTCTTGGACCTGCTATGCCATTTCTAGGCCAGGGTTTTGAGGAAGTGACTAGTCTCGCCAACAAAAAGTATCGTGCTTCCTTTCTTGTTAACAACAAGATGGTTGCCAATATTTTTCTTGATGGGGGATCGACCATAAAGACAATCCATCCAAATGGACTTGTTATGGGCGACAGTAACGATCTCAACGCCCTCTTTCGCAATCAAGAAATGCTTTTTATTGATGTCGATGCCTGGCAGTTTGACCACTTTCCTTGCCCCGTTGCTACCGAACAGTTCCTTGTTCCTGAGCTCTACGGGATAAATCTGAGTCTTAAGCCTGTTTTCAAACCAGAATACGATTGGTACTCCTATGCCGTCATGTTGTTCAAATCTTTGCTATTAACCCATCCTTACGGTGGCATTCACAAAGACTACAAACAATTAACGACCCGGGCAGCCAGACGGATTACTGTTTTCGATAGCGGTGTCACCTATCCTAAGATTGCTTTTACCCCCGATATCCTCAACGATGATCTACTAGACGCTTTTGACAAGATCTTTAGTAAAGGTCAGCGCGGTATGTTTCCCTTGGAAACACTTAAAGCCTACACCGATAGCCTTGTTGAGTGTAAAAGTTGTAACACCTATTATCCCAACTCCAAGCGCTCTTGCCCTGTCTGTAGCGCTGCCACCCTCATCATTATCTCCAGGCCGACAACGGTCACTAAAGGTATTACTGTTACAGAGTTTATCAAAACCAATGGTCCGATTGTCTTTCATAAGTTGATCGGTACGACCATTTATTTAATTGCTTACGAGTCCGGCAAGGCCGTCCTCTATTGTAAACGCGGCAGTGGTCCGGTTACGCGCAATGAACTCTTCAACGAAATGCCGGGAGCTCGCTATGAGGTCGTTGGAGATATTTTAGTGGTTAACCCCCCGGGAAAAACTCAGTTGCTCCTTCTTGATACAACCACAAATCCACTTCAACCGATCGCTAAAAGTGAGACCTCTCTTTTCACCGTCAATCGCCGTCCCATCTTCCGTGCTTCGAGTAGATTCATCTTTCGCATAGTTTCGGACAGCCTTCTCTATGGAGAGATGGTTGATGGTCGCTTTGTAGAATATACCCTTCGCCAAGTCATCGACCAGTTGACTTGGTTCAATGTCAAAACCGATGATTTTAGTGATCGACCAACTGCTTTTGGATTCTTCCAGATGCTGGAAAAACAGCTTTACTGGTTAGTTTGGGAAGGTCGTATCTACGACAATCTCAGTCTTTCACCGTTAGATCCTGGTGAATCGTTACTCGATCTTACTGTCCGCTACTCCAGTCAGAGTATTTTCATCCGTCGTCTTACTCAGCACCTGGGAGTCAACTATCTTCGGACCGAAATTCTTGACCCCCAAGGTCAAGTCACCTACTCCCCGTCTCGCCTACCCGCAGAAGATCATCCCGCTGCCGGCCTTCATGGCCTGGCCTACAGCACCGGCAAACTCCTCCATGCTACCGATGATGGTGTTCTCCAGGAAGATGTTCAAAGTGGTAACAGCAAAACTTTTACTACTACCAAAGGCCACGTCCAAGAAGGCGATGCTTTGTATTCCTACAAAGGTGGCTTACTCGTTGTCAAAGACAATCTTGTCACTCATCTAGTCTTAAGCTAATTGAAATCAGTATCGAGGGATTTCGGGAGACGCCCTTTTCCAAAGATCTCCCATCATTTTTCTCTCAAAGGAGCAAAAAATGTCGTACCCTTCGCTATACAAGCCAAGCGACGCTTTCGCCGATATGTACAATGCTCGCACTTATGAGTTTTCGGTCGAAGGTAGCAAAGCGGGACTACGTCCCTATACCAAGGATCCCCGTAAAGTTGCTCTCATTCTGGTCGATATGCAGTGGGACTTTGTCCACCCGACCGGACACCTTTCCGTTCCTGGTTCTCAGGCTGATGTTTCTCGCGTTGTCGAATTCATTTACAAGAACGCAGAAGACATCACCTCTGTTTACGCCAGTCTGGACAGCCACAAACCTTACCAGATCTTCTTCAGTCACTGGTGGGTTGATCCTGCCACTGGCAAACATCCCGATCCGTACACTCTGATCACTCTCGAAGACGTCAATCGTGGCAAATGGCAAGCCGTTCTCAACCCTCTTTGGTCAATCGGCGAGTACTTGCCCGCTCTCAAAAAGAATGCTCAAAAAGATCTGATGATCTGGCCGGAACATACTATGCTTGGCACCATGGGTCACAATCTCATGCCAGTGCTCTCCGAAGCCCTCGCTTTCTATAGTACCGCCAAGAACTCTCAGGTCAACATTATTCTCAAAGGCACCGTGCCTCAAGTCGAACACTACGGCATTTTTGCCCCAGAAGTGGAATATGTTAAAAACCCCGCCGGGGTTATGAACACCGAAATTCTCAAAGCCATCGCCACCCACGATCTTGTCTATGTTGCCGGCGAGGCCAAGAGTCACTGTGTGCTCGAGACTATGAAGCAGCTAACCACGTACTTCAAAAATCAACCTGAAGTTATCCGTCGCTTCCGTTTTCTGGAAGACGGCACTAGCTCAGTGATTCACCCCGACATTGACTTTGATGGGCTTGCTAACACTGCCCTGGCCGACATGGTCAACAAAGGTGTTCAGCTCGTCAAGACTACTGACACCATCGGCTAATCTAGCTGGAGAGCCGCGAAAGCGGCTCTCCAAATCCTTTTAAAAAAAGGAAAGGAAAAGAAGAAATGAGTACTGGCAATGTCCAAGATTTATTCGATAATGCTCAGGACGAAGGCTTAAGCGCTAACGCTGTCGGCATTCTCGTCAATAATCTCAATGCCACCACTATGGCTGGCACCCAAGGTACCGCCGTCGATGATCTGGCCGGTGACGAAGTCACCCTCCTGGTCGAAGTTATCGACATGACGGGGAGTATGAGCATCTATCAAGACGCCGTTATCGACGCCTACAATGCCCATCTTCGGGCCATCATTGCTTCCAAAGCCGCTGACTCAATCCTCATGTCGACCTGGCTCTTCAATACCAAATCGATTCTCCGGCATGGTTATATGCCAATAGCAGATGTTCCAACCCTGGACCGTAAAAGCTATAACCCCGACAATTTCACTGCCCTCTATGACGCCGTTATCGACGCGTTCACTGGTATTGTTGCTTACGGACAGTCGCTTCGTGACGCAGGCGTTCGAACCAAGATTGTTGTCGTCGTCATCAGTGATGGTGAAGACAACGCTAGTCGCAACTCTGCCGCCGCCGTTGCTATGGTCGCCAAGGATCTTCTCCAACAGGAGATTTACACCCTCGCCTTCGTCGCTTTTGGCATGAACGGCAAGTCGGTTGCCGCGCAGATTGGTTTCCCGACCAGCAATGTCATGGATGAGAAATCTGGTGACTCTGAGATCCGTAAGGCTTTCAACACCACCAGCAAGAGCGTCATCCGCGCCAGCCAGGCCGTCATCGGCGGGGCCAGCCAGAACTTCTTCAGCTAATATTCTTCACTTTTTTATATAGAAAGGGCTCGCAATTGCGAGCCCTTCTTCCTATTTCTTCCCCCACAGCCGGAGCGCCAACATGGGGATAAGATAGAATGTGGAAGCGAAACAAATCACTCCCACGATTCCAACTGCTAAAGCTAGAAATGGCATTTCTGCCTCCTTATTTCGCCACGAAGGCGAAGAAAAAGCCTACTACCCAAACAATGGCAATGGCGAAGTAGGCCACCACCGCTGTTTGGATCGAGCCCTTCTTCATGACCTTTGAGAAGATCATGTCAAGGCCTGCGATAGTGTGCCATGCCAGGCACACATAGACTAAAAGAGCGGCTGCCAAAATAAGACCTAAAAGGTTCATTGGCCACCTCCTTTCGATGACCCATAATACCACAAGTACCCCCAAAAGTCAATGTTTGAGTTATACTTTCCCTATGTCCGAAGACAAGAAAATCGCCGTTATCGTCATTCCCACCTACAACGAGGCTGGTAACATTGAGACTACAATCCAGAAGCTTGAGGCTGTCTTTGATAAGGTGCCTAAGCGCTACTCCATGCACATCCTGGTAGTCGATGATACCTCCCCTGACGGGACGTCTGAAATTGTAAAAAAGCTCCAAAAGAAGAAAAAGAATCTCCACCTCCTTCTCAATAAGAAAAAGGCCGGTCTTGGTGGAGCATATCTTAAAGGTTTGGCTTACGCCTTCGATGATCTCAAGGCCGATGTCGCCTTCGAATTTGACGCCGATGGCCAACATCAGCCCAAACACATCCCCTCATTCTTAAAGAAGATTGATGTCGGTTATGATCTCGTTCTCGGCAGTCGTTACATTCCCGGCGGTTCCATTCCCTCTACCTGGGGCTTCCATCGTAAACTACTCAGCGTCGGGGGAAACAAGTTCATCCAACTCATTCTCACCAATTTTAGAATCCATGACTGGACTACTGGATACCGTGCTATCAGAAAGCAAGTTCATCAAAGAATCGAGCCAATTCTTCGACAAAGCAAGGGCTTCTCCGGGTATACCTGGCAAATCGGCCAGCTCTACAACACCATGCTCGAAGGTTTCAAAATTGGCGAAGTCCCTATTGAGTTTGTCGATCGTACCAAAGGCGAAAGCAAACTCGGCTTGGAATACCTCAAACACATCCTTATTTTCATCTTCAAGATTCGCATCCTGTCCTTTATTAAACTAGTCACCAGCCCCAAGTTCATCAAATTTGGCACCGTCGGTTTTATTGGCTTCCTCATCAATGCCATCACTCTTGAACTCTTCCGCAAAGACGGTCTGGTTGAATCTCTTGCTGTTTCTTTCTCTCAGTTCAAAGATACCCCTGTTCTCTCCCTTCTCGCCAACGAGAACTCATGGTCCGGGGCGCTGGCTGCTGAGCTGGCTATTATCAGCAATTTTATCTTAAATAACTTCTGGACTTTCGCTTCAGAGAGAATCACCAACCCCTTCCGTTTCCTCTACAAACTCCTCCAGTTCAACCTCACCTCCTTTGGTGCTGTTGTTATTCAGTTCATCGTCATAGGTCTCGCCACCGTTCTTTTCGGTGACACCACCTTGGTTCGCCAAGGCTCGCTCATTCTTTCCATTGGCTTTCTTATCATTCCCTACAACTGGACTATGTACCACCTCTTCATTTGGAAAAACAAGTAAAAAAAGGGACTAGTTACCTAGTCCCGAAGATACTTCACTCGATAGTTTCGACGACCAAACCAATCAAGGCACCTAAGCCAGCTCCGCCAAGTACAGTACCCCAGAGGAAACTCAATTCCCAGTTAACGAAGGCACCCCCAATTAAACCAGTCAGTGTGCCAATCAGTGCACCAAGCAATCCACCAAGGAGTGCAGACTTTAACTGGCTTGGGAACAAAAGTATCCCACAGGCGGCGATGATCACAAGGGTCACAACCGAGATTAAACCAACGAGAAGACCAAGGTAGAATGAATCCATTACCGATACCACCTACGTACTGATCCAAAGACCAATCCACCCAGCATTCCCGCCGTCGAGCCACCCAAAACGAACCAAAGTAATGGCTCAGTCATCTGTAAAAGCGCGACAACTAAAGCCCAACTGACAATCGCCACGGCGGTCATGATCAACGTCCCTGCCACCATTGTTGACAGTGGCAACCAGGGAATTAGGTCCAAAATTTTGGGCAACACGAACCATACTATTATGATGAGTACTATTAGCAATAGGCTAGTCATCAGTGCTCCGTCGAGTACCGCTCCAATGTCCATTTATCTACTCCTTATCCTAAGTTTTTCATAGAACTCGTAATATTCTACTATATTAAAGATACGGTGTCCAGTCAGCTACTGGAGCTACGTTATTCAAAACAAAGTTCCAGGAGAAGAGATACACCGGGATAATCATCAAGAGTAGCAGCCATCGAAACTCTTTACTTACAATAATTTCCTTCCAACCCAGTAGCACTAATGGAGCGATGGGAAGAATATAGCGCGCTATGTCGCGGTGGGCGACAAATAAGGTCGAAAAGAAAAAGACTCCAGCGAATATTGCCTCCAGCCTAAGGTCCTTCTTCCAGAGCCTCAATACCCCCATTCCATAGACCAGCCAGATCCAAACAATTTCCTCAAGCCAGAACTCGCCCGTCCAAAACTGTCCCTTGGGCGAAAAGATGCTGAAGGGTGGAAAAAACAAATGAAAATTATCTCCACTATTAAAATACGCCCAAAAGTCGCCCGTTCTAACTTGATAGAAATAAAACAAAGGCAATACACTTAATGGCATTAATAGAATCGGCCAGGATTTGAGCATTTGCTTCCAGCTCGACGCACTAAACAAGCTATCTCTAAATCGATAACAGTGATACAGGCAAAGACCCACAAAAAGCAAAATCGCCGGACTCTTTGTCCATTGCGCTGCTACTCCCGCTATTCCAGCCAAAAGATATTTCTCTTTCCGGTATAGATATAGCGTCGCCAAGACAAAGAAAATAAACCAAGGCTCCGGAGACCCAACCATTCGCACTGTTAGTAGTCTGGCTGGCAATACTAATAGTGTTAAGCTAAGCCACCAGGCTGTCTTCTCACTAACGACCTCTTTTACAAAAATAAAAAACATACCAAACATCAGGATCGAACCAACAAGGGTAACCAGTAGCATCGCCCATGTCCCAGGCAACACCACGTCAGCCAGCCAAACAAGAAAGGGGTATAATGGTAAATGAGCGGGATAATACTCTAAAGGGAGTGGATTAGAGAATGTATGGCCAATAAAAGATTTGTCATACCAGCTCTTTGCCACGATTAAGTAATTTGGTCCGTCAAAATTAGCAAACACCTTCTCCATCCCGGGAGAAAAGTTTATCCCCCATCCCGGAAGGCTATTCACTTTAGCCACAAACGGCAACCAAAAAACCACCGCTGATGCCACAACCAACCCTAAAATCCCAACGAAGCGCTTCATAGTCTTAATGCTATCATAGCCGTATGTCAAAACTGTCTTCCCTTAGTTTGTTTCTCCCCGCCTACAATGAAGCAGCCAATATTACCAAGACTGTCACAGACGCCGATAAAGTCCTCAAAGATGTTGCTAATGAATACGAGATCTTAGTTGTTGACGATGGTAGCAAAGACGATACCGCCAAGATTGTCAAAGGATTGATGGTTAAGAACAAGCATATTCGTCTGATTCAACATAAACCAAATAAGGGTTACGGTGGCGCCTTTAAGACTGGTCTTTATGGAAGCCAACACGAGTTTGTCTCTTTTATCGACTCCGATGGTCAATTCGACTATTCCGAGATCAAGAAGCTTAGCCCCCATCTCTCCAAATACGATCTAGTCATTGGTTACAGAATCAAGCGTCAAGACAGCTTCCTTCGCTCCCTTAATGCCTTCATCTGGAAGCTTTGGATCTATTTCCTCTTTGGCCTCTGGGTCAAAGATATTGACTGTGCCTTTAAGATCATCAAAAAACAGGTCATAGATGAGATTGATCTTAAGACTGAGTCTGCTCTTACCTCTGCTGAGTTTCTCATTAAAGTCAAACAAAAGGGCTTTCGCCTCAAGCAAATCGGTGTCCACCACTACCCCCGCACTGCTGGCACCCAGACAGGCGCCAACTTCAAAGTCATCCTCCGTGCCTTCAAAGAGTCACTTAAACTTTGGTATCACCTCAATCTGGCATGAAAAGTATTTTCAAGTTCCTCAACCAACACCGACTTGAGCTGATCACTATCTTTTTTATCTTCTTTCTCGCCCTCGCCCTTCGTCTCTGGAAGATTGATGGGTATCTGACTTTCCTTGGCGACGAAGGTCGCGATGTTCGAATCGTTAGAGACCTAATCACCAAAGGAGACCTGGTTTTTATCGGCCCCATGACTTCCATTGGCAATATGTATCTTGGCCCTCTCTACTACTACATGATGGCCCCTGCCCTTTGGTTCTCAGGACTTAGTCCCGTTGGTCCGGCGATTATGATTGCCTTTTTGAGCACTGTCACCGTTCTCTTCGCCTGGTGGGTTGGTCGCACTTGGTTTAATCCCCTCACTGGTCTACTTGCAGCTTTTCTTTTTGCCATTTCTCCTGTTGCCATCATTTATGGTCGTGCTTCTTGGAATCCTAACCCTATGCCTTTCTTTTCTCTTCTATGTATTTGGGGTATCTGGCAAGTCTGGCAAAACAAGAATTTTCGCTGGCTGCCCATTGTAGGCACTTCTTTAGCCTTTGCCCTTCAGATGCACTACCTAGGTCTCTTGCTCATTCCCACTCTTGTTGTTTTCTGGTTTCTCACCTTTAGGCAAGCTCGGGCAAGTGTTATTTCAAAAAAATCTCTCCTTGTCTCCACCGCAATCGCCCTAATCTCTTTCTTAGTCTTAATGTCACCCCTTGTTCTTTTTGATCTCAAGCATAGTGGTCAGAATCTCAATGCCTTTAAGGCCTTTTTCGGGAACCGCCAGACCACCGTTAATCTTAATCCCGCCCGTTCCGATCGCTTCCTCCCAGCCATTCAATCCATTGTTGCTGAGCTACTTTTGGGTCGTCAACTCATTTATTCCTCCCTGACCGCCCTAATTATTGCCATCACCTTCTTTTGGGCTTTTTTTGGCAAGTTCAAGATCTCCCTCAAAGATCTTAAAACCAAAAAAGACCCAGCTCTGATTCTACTTCTCACTTGGATTGGTTTCGCCATTTTGGGTCTTGGAATCTACAAGCAACACATCTACGCCCATTACTTTGGTTTTCTTTTTCCCGCTGTCTACCTTCTCGTCGGCTTCCTCCTCGCCTTTCTCTGGCAGCAAAAGCATTTCCTTTTCAAGGCCCTATCCATCGTCTTTTTAGGTTGCCTTCTCTATCACGCCGTTTATTACTCCCCTCTTAAACAAGAACCCAATCGCCAACTCCAAAGAACTGAGAAGGTCGTTGATTTGATCATCAAAGAGTCTAATGAGCAAGACTTCAACTTCGGCCTGATTGCCAAGCAAAACTATGATGAATCATATCGCTATTTTCTCGAAAACAAGAAGGCCCGTATGATCAGGGGCGAAGAGCGAGTCGTTGACCAGATCTTTGTTGTCTGCGAAGACGGTGATAAATGTCAACCTGAGGGCAACTCGCAGTGGCAAATCGCCGTCTTTGGTCCCTCCACCATCGTCCAAGCGTGGCAAATCGATTCGATCAAGATCTACAAGATGGTACATACGAAATAGCCTGGTAGAATAGGGCAATGCGTATCCCCAAGCCACTCCTTTCCAAAGTCAATAGCTCAGCCAGTTTCTTGGCCCACATTCACCTAAGCCCTGATGCCGACACCATCGGTTCTGCTCTTGCTCTCAGACTAGCTCTAGAATCAGAGGGTAAGGTAATGGAAGTCTTCTGCGAAGATGAGATTCCCGAATTTGCTACTTTCCTGCCCGGTATTGAGTCAGTCAAACAAATGCCATTGTCCGAGGCTCTGGCTACCTTCCCTCACGACTACTATCTCGCTCTCGACACCCCTATCTTCGGTCTCCTTACCCGCAGTACTCCAGTGCCGGTCTTTCCCCAACCCATTCTAGTTGTCGATCATCACCTCGATCCCGCTATTCTCGGACAAGTCACCTGGTCTGAGATAGATGCTTCTTCAACGGCGGAGATGATCTTTCATCTCATTCAAAAACTCAATATCGGTATCAGTAAGGATATTGCCACTTGTCTACTCTTTGGTATCTTAGGCGATACTGGTTGTTTTCAGAACTTCAATACTAATGCCAAAATATTCACAATTGTTTCCGAACTAATTAAAAAGGGTGGTGACTATCAATTATGCCTGGTTCAGCTGCAGAGAAGTATTCCTTTTTACGAGTTTCAGTCCTGGGGGATTCTTCTTGATCACCTCGAATTATCTGAAGAGCAAGACTTTGTCTATCTTGCCATTGACCAACAAACATGGGAACAGGTTAACCCTGCGACTAAAATTGCCCTCTTCGCCAATCAGTTCTTGGGTCAGATCGCTGACACCAAGTTTGGCGCCATTCTTGTCGAAAAAAAACCTGGCATCGTGGGAGGGACTCTTCGTGCTCGGCTTCCACAAACCGATGTCCAGCAAATTGCACAACGCTTAAGTGGTGGTGGGCATAAGGCTTCCGCCGGGTTTCGTTTCCAGGGCACTCTGCAAGAAGCCAAGCGAGAGTTTCTCAACACGGTCAATCTTCTCAAATCTCAAGGCAAGCTCTAAGCTGATACAATCAAACCATGCTTTCCGTTTCTATTGTGATCCCCAACTACAACGAAAAAGAGAATCTGCAGCGCGGCGTCCTCGACCAAGTCAACCAATATTTGAAGACAGCCAATTTCTCCTGGGAAGTCATTATTTCCGACGACGGTAGTAGTGATGGAAGTCGAGAACTTGCCGAAGATTTTGCCAAAAAACATAAAGGTTTTACTGTTTTGAACAATCCGCATGGCGGTAAGGCCGCCGCTGTCTGGGCGGGCATCCAAAAGGCGAAACACGATATTGTTCTTTTTACCGACATGGACCAAAGCACTCCGTTAGCCGAAATAGAGAAACTCCTCCCTGGGTATGAGGAAGGCTTCGATGTTGTCTTCGGCTCTCGTGGCAGCAAACGCGACGCTTCTATGATCAGGAAGATTATGGCCTTCTCTTTTCTCACCTTTAGACGTTTTCTTCTCCTGCGTCCTGTTGTTGACACCCAATGTGGCTTCAAGTCATTCAAGACAAAAGTCGCCAAGCAACTTTTCCCCAAACTTGAGATCCTATCTCGCCAAAAACAAGCCAAGGGTTGGGTCGTCTCTGCCTTTGATGTCGAGCTACTTTTTCTTGTTGAGAAAGCTGGCTACAAACTCAAGGAAGTCAAAGTTGATTGGAAAGACCGTGATGTTAGTACAGGGAAGGACAAAAACTTCCTCACAGAATCAGTGGACATGCTCAAGCAAATTTTAAGAGTCAAGAAGAATGATTTACTTGGCAAATATGAATAATCTAGCCACTGACCTGAAAAAACTACTCCAACTCAAGTTTCTCTTAATTTTCTCCGCCTTAATCATTCTTTACTTAGTTACCAGACTCTTTCATCTCACCCTCATTCCCGTCTTTGTCGATGAGGCCATCTATATTCGCTGGTCTCAAGTAATGAGAACAGAACCGACCCTTCGTTTCTTACCCCTTTCTGATGGCAAGCAGCCCCTCTTCATGTGGCTGACCATCCCGATGTTCAAGCTTTTTTCCGATCCTCTTGTCGCTGGTCGCTTTACCTCGATTCTTGCCGGACTTGGTTCACTTATAGGTCTGAGCAGTCTGACTTGGTACATTAGTCGGTCCAAAAAAGCCATTTTTGTCGTTTTGCTTTTGTACATTCTTACCCCTTTCACTCTCTTCTTTGATCGCATGGCGCTTGCCGACTCCCTCCTTTCTATGTTCGCCATCTGGTCTTTTTTCCTCGGGCTACTTTTCGTTCATTACCAACGACTCGATCTGGCCCTGCTGCTTGGTATGATTCTTGGTGGTGCCGTCTTAACCAAATCGCCCGGTTGGTATTTCCTCCCTCTCCAACTCTTTCTCCTTCTCAATCTAAAGAAGATTAATCGTGTAATCGCACTCAAACTACTTGGTGGTTGGTTAGTGGCCTTAGTGATCGTTTTTGCCATGTATAACATCCTTCGTCTTGGTCCCAACTTTCAAATGATCGCCATAAGAAACAAGGATTACGTTTTCTCTTTCGCCGAGGTGCTTAGTCACCCTCTTAATCCTTTCATCGGTCACTTTACCGACTCCATTAGCTGGCTTATCTCTCTCATCACTTGGCCAGCCATCGGTCTCCTTCTTTTATCACTTTTTCTCAAGCCCTTCCGCAGTTACAAACTATCCCTCTTCCTTTGGTCACTTCTACCCATTCTCTTTCAGGCCTCTATTGCCAAGGCCTATACTTCACGCTATTTTCTCTTCACCATTCCTCCACTTCTCATCATCATCGGTTTGGCCCTCGAAGAACTAAAACACAAATCGCTCAAGAAAGTCGTTTCAGGCCTCTTCCTTCTGATACTGCTTTTTGCAAGCTACAAAGACTTGCTTTTGTTGACTAATCCACCAGCTGCCCCCATTCCCCAAAACATGAAATACGGCTACTTCCAAGAATGGACCGCCGGCTATGGTCAAGATCTAGTCGCGCAGTATCTTAAAAAAGCTCGTCCCTCAACGACAAAAATCCTCGTCGGCACCGAAGGCTTCTTTGGCACCTTACCCGATGGCCTGCAAATATACACCGAGGGACATCCCAATATTGTCATTCTTGGTATCGGCCAACCTATCGGAAGAATTCCCGAGTCTCTGAGAAACGCTCTTGTCGAAAATGAAGTCTACCTTGTGGTTAACCAAAGTCGCAATAACTTGCCTCCAATAGATCTACAAAATCACGTCAAGTTGATTGCAGAGTATGAAAAGCCCCTCCGACCCGACGGTACTCACGAGACCCTCCAGTTTTATCAGATACTTAAATAAATGAAGGCGGGCAAACTCTTCTATTTACTTCTTGGAAGTTTAGTCATCTACTTTGGTCTCTTTCTTTTTTCCCATCGCCAGATTTACCTTCAACCCTTTAATTCCAAAGTAGCCGAGGACCGCTATTTCAACTCTTCCTATGGGAAAATTCGCGCCAGCTATATCCTTTCTGATGAAGAGCTTTACGCCACCGAAGGCTATTTCCTCATCCACGGAAAAGATCTTCATCAACTTACTCCCGGCCATCCACCCCTTGGCAAGTACCTAATCGGTCTCTCCATTATCTTCTTTAGTAATCCTTACTTCTTTGCCCCGATCTTTGGTTTACTCGCTCTTTGGCTTCTTTACTCCATTGCTTGTCTCCTTGGTCTCCCCCCCCTCCTCAGTTTGATTCTAACCAGCCTCTTCTCATTCGAGCCGCTCTTCATCGATCAATTGACTACTTCCCTTCTCGACATTTATCTTCTGGTTTTTTCTCTTACTGGACTGTATTTCTATCTCTCGTGGTTCAAGCGTCCCCACTTTCTCAAAATCGCTCTGTCTCAGCTCTTTCTTGGGCTAGCTCTCGCTACCAAGTTCTTCCCCGTCGGGTTCCCTCTCCTTGGTAGTCTTCTTCTTGTCACCGTCTTTACCGGCAAGTTCAAGTTATTTCTTCAGCACACTGCTGCCCTAAGCTTCATTCTTCTTGGTTTTTTCCTTGGCCATCTTACCTATTTCTTTTATCACCCCTCACCTCTCGAGTTCTTTAGGTATCAGCGCTACGTCTTGTCCTGGTGGGCCGGCAGCCCCCAGGTTCCACCTCTCCAAGTCTTCGACCTAATTTTCATGAATCGTTGGCACACTTGGTGGGAGAAAGAGGCTATCATCTCCACCCCTTTTTGGTGGCCTGGCTGGCCAGTCCTGCTTATCAGTAGTCTTTTTACCAGTTTTTACTATTTAATTCGGAAGAATTTGTTTTTTCTTCCCCTCGTCCTTTGGCTCATTTTCTCCTTATTTCTCTTCTCCTTCGAAGCCGTCTATCCCCGCCATCTCTTGGTCATCTTCCCTAGTCTCTATCTCCTGACTGGAGGGCTTCTTAGTATCATTCTTAAATCTATCAAGTTAAAATGATCTCGATATGAGTCTTAAAAAAACCGGTCAGAAGATTTTGAAATTCTTAATTTCTTCCAAGTGGTATCTTTTGGTCATCCTCTTGTCACTTCCCGCCATCAAGGACCTTCTCCTCCCTGGTTATTTCACCATGCACGATGATCTTCAGATTCTTCGTCTTGAGGGACTGCACCAGTGTCTTAAGGATCTTCAGATTCCCTGTCGTTGGATTCCCGATGCCGGCTTTGGTCTGGGTTACCCCATGTTCAACTACTATCCCCCTCTTCCGTATTACGTCGCTGAGGTCTTTCATCTTCTCGGCTTCGATCTTTTCTGGTCAATCAAACTCGTCTTCATTCTTGCCTTCGTCCTCCCTGGTCTCTTTATGTTCGCCCTCGCCTCGCGCTTCCACGGTCCCATCGCCGGCTTACTCGCCGCCGTCTTCTATGTCTATGCCCCCTATCATTCAGTAGATATCTACGTTCGCGGTGCCCTCAATGAAGCCTGGGGACTCATTTGGTTTCCTCTCACTTTCCTCTATGTTCATACGGTTGCCACCGCCAAGGACATCAGGTGGGCCAGACTCGGCTTAGCCCTTTCCTATGCCGCGCTACTCCTGTCTCACAATGTCATGACCCTCATCTTCTCCCCACTTTTAGCCGCTTGGGGTCTCTTTTGGCTTTTCAAAATGAGGGATTTCTCTCGCCTTAAACCCCTCATCCTCTCTGGTTTTCTCGCCATCGGTCTCGCCGCCTTCTTTTTCATTCCCGTCGTCGCCGAGAAGTCCCTCGCCCACGTTGAGTCAATGACCGTTGGTTACTTCAACTATCTCGCCCACTATGCCGATATCAACCAGATGTTCTTTTCTCGCTTCTGGGGCTATGGTGGTTCCACTTGGGGACCCAACGATGACATGGCCTTCCCCATTGGCCACTTTCATTGGATCACTACTCTTATCGTCTCTTTTCTTTTTGTCGGTCTCCTAATACTCTCCTTCTTAAGAAAAAGTCCTCACAAGCTAATCCGTGTTAGCCTGGTCATTCCGCTACTTACTTCTCTTACTCTTTTCTACATTTTTCTCATTCACAGTCGTTCCATTTGGTTCTGGGATCATCTTCCCTTCCTCTACTACGCCCAGTTCCCTTGGCGTCTCTTGGCCATCCCTACCTTCATCTTCTCTTTTCTCTCGGCTTATCTCTTTCTTTTTCTTCCAAGTAACAAGGTACTCCATTGGGCTGTCGCGAGCGTCCTAATCGTCGGTGTCATTGCTTGGAATCTGCCCTTCTTTGCCATCCAAAAGTCAGTCAAGACTACCGTCCAAGAAAAGTTCAGCGGTTACGCCTGGGAACTCCAGACCACTGGGGGAATCTTTGACTACCTGCCTAAAACCGCTTCTCGCCCTCCTGGTGCTCCCGGACAGATCTATCCTGAATTTATCAAAGGCCAAGGCGGCATACAGAACATGGAGAAAGGTACTAACTATCTTTTCTTTGATACCAAGATTTCCTCCAAGCTGGCTACCCTCCAGTTGCCCATCTTTGAATATCCCAACTGGGTAGTCACTGCCAATGGGAAAAAAATAAAGCATGGGTATGACGCCGATTTAGGCCGAATTGAAATTGAGCTGCCTCAAGGTACTCATCATATTAAGGTTAAACTTCACAACACCTTTATTCGCATTCTCAGTAACTTAATCACCATTTTCTCCCTGGGTTATCTCATCTGGCAGATACGTCGCTTGACAAGAAATGGTTATAATAAAGAAAGACCAAATTGATATGAATATACTTTTTCTTCTCACCTTTCTTTTCTCCTTTCTCGCCCTCCCTGTCTCGGCGCAGCGAGCGGAGCGAATGGATCCCACTCTTCGAGCTCAGAGAGTTTCTACTCAATCGGCCAGAAGAATAGAAAACAAATGTTCTGCCATCGAAAGTCGTGTTCGTGCTCACGTCAACAATCTCAGTGTTCGTAAAGATAATCACATCGAAGTCTATCGTTCAGCTCACACCCGCTGGCTTGAACTAGCCGATCGGCTCACCAGCCAAGGTTATGACACCGCCATCTTTAGGACTCATCTCGCTACTCTTACCATCATGATTGAGGATCTCGCCACTGACTACTCTCAGTTTGTCATTGATGCCGAGAAATCTCTCACTTTTGACTGTATGTCACAAATGGTGAACTTTAAGGGTCAGATGAACTCTTCGCGTCAAAGTCTCGCTACTTTCCGCACCTCTGCCAAGCAGATTCATGATTACATCAAAAATGTCATCAGAGCTGATCTCAGAGCCTTAAGACAACAAAAGGCTACAATTACCCCTACCCCAACTGTTACTCAGTAAAACAAAACAAATGAAAAATACCTATCTCACCCTCACCCTCATTGCCGCTGCCATCCTCGGTCTCTGGTACCTTGTCTACTCCGGTACCGTCAAACTGCCCCAAAATCTCCAGTCCTCTCCCGTTGTCAAAACTATCTTTCCTGCTCCAATGCCTACTCCCATTCTTGCTCCTCAGGACGATATTGATTCTGAAATGAATCAAACCAATCAAGATTTGGACAAAACTAATCCTGACGACTTCTCTGGTGACGCCCTTCTTGATATCAACCTTGGGCTCTAACCCCATAGATATCGACAATCCCCCCGACAGTTGGTAGAATAAATACATTCCACAATGGAGGTATTTGATGACTGACAATCTTGATCGTTTCTTTGTTGTCCGAATCAGCAAATTAGCCACCGGCACTTTTATTTTGAATCTTCCCGAGCTTGATCTCGTCGACGATCACAATTTAGATTTTGATAGCTTTTATGGCTATCTTCGCCTAGATCTGACCAACCAGATTTTCAGTGTCCATTCTTCGCTTACTCCACTCTTACACAATGGAGAGTCAGCCGTTGCTCGCCAAGATTCCTTCAAAGACGAAGATGTTTTTGTTTTCGGCCACCTCGCGCTTATCATTCACTACATTCCCCACACTGAGATGAAGGGGGCAATTGAGACACACGAGTTCGCTGGTAAAGTCGCCATTATGGTAAGACGAATTGCTCAAGTGAACAATCTGAAAGAAGCTCTTTGGGTCGCTAGTGCCGTATATCGCGGCATCAAAGACCCTAACCCTATTGATCCTGATGCACCAGGAATCATCTTCATGCGCTAAACATAACGGACCAGGGCTACTACCTGGTCCGTATTCTGTTTGTCCTATACGAACATTTGACAAATCAAGTCTAACTCGCACAAGTTCTAGAACGGATCGCCACACCCCAACTAAAATGTGGGGATGAAATCTTTCAGGAATGCATACCTAAAGCATATGAGCTTCGTATCACCATCTTTGGCAACCAAGTCTTTGCCGTTCAGATCGACTCCCAAACCATGGATGACAGCCGAATTGACTGGCGAAGAGTGCTTCCTGAAAAAATGGGTCATGAATCTGTCCGATTACCTTACATGGTTGAGCGACAGCTATTGGAACTTAACAAAACCCTCAACCTCAACTACTCAGCTTCTGACATGATAGTTACTCCGGATGGTGATTACATTTATCTTGAAACCAACGCCAACGGTCAGTGGTATTGGTTGGAACAATTAACCGGACTCCCAATGACGAGCTCTTATTAAGGCTATTAAGAGTGTATCGTTAACTCTTTCTGGGTTGCTTACTGCAACCCTTTTTTTATGATTTCTTTTGCAATATCTCTTAAATTCTTTTGTTTAACTTCCGATAAAATCTGAATTCTTTCTTTATATCTCTTGGGAATTGATATCAAGTCCTCTTTGCTTACTTCTGAGATTAACCACAAAGCCTTGTTGATGCAGGCAGTCGAGGGGTGATACAGCATGTTCAACACAGCATCTGGAATTGATACCTTAAGAACTCTCGTCAAGGGTACCATTACTCTTAGAGCGTTATTGTGAACGTGATGACTTGGATCTTCAGCAATTGCCCGACTAAGAAGTTCTAATGCCTCTTTCCTGTCATCATGCCAGCCAATCAAATAAGCGGCACCAGCCCTCTTATCATCATCTTTACATCCAAACAAAACTTTCTTGATCCCATCTATGTAATTCGGTACAAGATCGATAAATTCCTCTTCAATTCTCCTCATCACCTCATCTTCAGAAAGAAAATATCCCTTGGTCATGTCCTGTTTGTATTGAACTCCGTTCTGTACATTCTCGAACATCCTCTTGGAATACTTCTCCCACAACTCCCAAAGCTTAATATCCATCTGAAATTCCTCCCTATATTTTGTCACTTCCTTCTTTTCCCCAGAAACATAGAAATCAAAACACGCCTCTCCATCCGCATAGGTAATCAAGCTAACTTCAACCCTCCCTCCCAGTATCCGGTCTAATTCTTTCTGTTTATCATGTAGCGTGTGCCAAATCTCTTCTGGATCTTCTGGATTCCAATCAGATAGCCCCAAATCTTCCTTCAGTTTCTCTGTCTCCTCTATCTTGCCATCAATAAAAATATTTCCCCAAGTAAAATTCATTGGCTCATTTTAACTCAAGCCGGTCACAATGACCAACATTAGGATTAGTTACCCGTCGGTCCCCATGCTAGAATTTCCTTATGTCTGAGTCTCAACCAATCGAGCTTGATCCAGGTACGCCAGAGATCGATCTACATTCCATCAAAGCTCGCTCCATCTCTGGTGTCGTCGCACTCACTTCCAGGACCTTTATCATCCAAATTATCACCTTCATCGCTACTTTTGCCCTCACCGTTTTCCTCTCCCCCGAGATCTATGGCACCTTCTTCCTAGTCTCTGCTGTAGTTAACTTCCTCACCTATTTTGCCGATATTGGTCTTGCCGCCGCTCTTATTCAGAAAAAAGAGGCCGTCACCGACGATGACCTGAAAACCACCTTCACTATCCAACAAGCGCTTGTTCTTACTCTATTAGTGATCCTTTTTTCTGCCACACCTTTAATCAAGACTCAATATGGACTCTCCTCTGCTGGGATTTATCTCATGTGGTCGCTTGGCATCTCGTTATTCCTTTCCTCGCTGAAAACTATTCCTACCATCCTGCTTGAAAGAGAACTTCAATTCAACAAGCTAATTGTCCCCCAGATCTTAGAGAACCTCGCTTTCAATATCACCGCCGTCTATCTCGCCTGGAAAGGCTGGGGGATCAACACCTTTACTGCCGCGGTTTTGATTAGAGGCATCGTCGGACTAGCTGCCATCTACGTCATCGCTCCTTGGCAACCAATCCTTGGTATCTCCAAAGCCTCCCTCAAGAAGCTCCTTCACTTTGGCCTTCCCTTCCAGCTCAACACTTTCTTAGCCGTTATTAAAGACGACGGTATGACCATAATTTTGGGTCGGATCATCGGCTCGGCTGGCTTGGGTTACATCGGCTGGGCCTCTCGTTGGGCCAACCAACCGCTTCGTTTCTTTATGGACAATGTCACCAAAGTCGCTTTCCCAGCCTACTCACGCGTTCAGCACCACCCCGAGACTCTAAAGAAAGGTATCGAACGTACGCTCTTTTTTCTCGCCCTTCTTTGTTTCCCTATCTTTGTTGGTATGGGTATTCTCGCCAAACCTTTAATCGATCTCATTCCCCGCTATCAAAAATGGCTCCCGGCTCTCATTCCCCTCTACTTGTATCTTATCAACGCCGCCTTTGCCGTTCTTTCTACTCCCCTTACCAATGCCCTTAATGCCATCGGTAAGATCAAGATTACTTTCAAACTCATGATCATGTGGACCGTCCTCACTTGGACTCTCATGCCCTTTATGGCCATCCGCTTTGGCTATCTGGGTGTCTCCATTTCCGCCGCTCTGATTTCCTTGAGCTCAATTGTCGTCTTTGTCATCATTTCTCGTCTCACCCATGCCAATTTCCTTCTTGCCCTCAAGGCCCCCATCTTGGGGAGCCTCTGTTTGGCCATTGGCCTGATTCTGGTTTTACCACTTCTCACCAACCTAGTGATCTTTATTCCTGTTATTCTTGGTTCTGTCCTGATCTATTTCACCGCCGTCTATTTAGTCGAGGGGAATGCTTTAATTAGACAGTTCAAGACTATTTACTCTAATCTACACTCATGAAACGATTCTTTACCCTATTTACCCTCATTCTTAGTCTTTTTCTCTTTGTTAGCCCCTCATATGCCTTCAAAAAAGAAACCTTCATTAACTTCGTTTTTCCCATCCGTGAGATCTTACCTACAGATGGTCTACCATTTTCCACTCTTGATCTCCCCATCGCTATTACTGAGGAAGCCACTAAAGCTGCCACCCCCATCACCTGGCTTCTTGATTATAAAGTCTTAAACTCTCCCCTTTCACTTAGTTATTTCCAAAAGCTGGCCAAGGAAACTAATCACGAGATTGGCGCCCTGTTAGAAGTAGATCGGTCTTTACTTGGCAAGCTTAGCTTCAGCGCTGAATATAGCCAGACGATGAACTACCTTAATAGTTACACCCCCAGGGATCGAATCAAGTTGATTAATACTTACATGGAACTTTTCTTTAAGAGTTTTGGCTTTTACCCCAAGAGCGTCGGTGGCACCTATTTAGATAGCTTTAGTCTTGAGTATCTTCAAAAGAAATACTCGGTTACCGCCGCCACCTATGGCATTACCCCCCTCGACTCGGTCCCCCCGTCTCTGATCACTCCCTTTACTCATTTCCCCTATTTTCCTCATCAGAACAACGCTCTCGTCCCAAGCCAAAATCGAAGCGAAAAGATCTCTATTGGTTTGACCTACTGGAATCCGAGGCAAGCCGAGAAGCGCCTTACCGATCACTTAATCGATTTATCTACTTCTCCTTTAAGCGAATTTGGCCAAGTGACCGTCGGTATAGACAACCGCTCAAACTTTGCCCCCTTCCTAAGCCAGTTCCGCCAATATCTTCAATTTCTCACCACCGCCAACCAAAGCTACAACTTTAGGCCACTGAAACTAGGCGAATTCGGTACCTGGTTCAACCAGCGTTATCTCGCCACTAGCCCCGCCTACTATCTCAAGTCTGTTTCTCCTTTCGACACCGACCTCTATTACGTCAACCCCTTTTATCAAATTCGTCTGACTCAAACCAATGGCCAAAGTAAAATCACTCAACTAACCATCTTTAACAATATCGAAGCCGAGGACTATCGCCAAGTCAGAAACTTTCTGCCCCAGTTGTCTCTGACCAATTACCCCCTCATCTCAGGTAACCCACTAGATATCGATTTCAACCTCAAGACGGCTCAAATTGGCGTCGAGAAAGGTCTCTGGCACCTTGATCTCTCCGACCAAGAGCAATTCATAAATCTTGAATCACAGGGAATAACGACTAACATCGACTTCATCCTCCCGCCCCACCCCGCCATATCTAAGAAAATTGACTCTAGTCAGACAACCTTTAGTTTCAATTCAAATTGGGCGCCCTACTTTCACTCTCGACTGAGCTTTCTCTTTGACCTAGCCAAGTTTATTGCCCTTGTCCTCATCGTTCTCTATTTTCTTGGGCTCACTCCCAAGAGAGTCGCTACTATTGCCAAAGGTAATATTGCCGTTACTCTCACTATTCTTTTTGGATCCCTGGTGTGGATGTTAACGATGTGGCAATCAGGACAATTAAATTCCTTTGGTCTTACTCTCTTCGGAGCACATAGTCATGACGCCTTAGTTCATTTTTCTTTAATCGAATCATTTGCCAGGGAACCTCTTTCCCTCGCCAATCCCAATCTCTATTCTCATCAGCTCCAAAACTATCATTTCCTTTATGATTATTTTCTCGGTCTCCTTACCTGGGCCACTAGTATCTCTTCACTCGATTTATATTTTCGTTTTGTCCCTGCCGTGATTTCTATCCTTGTCGGCCTTTTCTCGGCCATTTTGCTTCGTCGTCTAAAGTTCACCACTTCTGCCATCAGCGTCTCTCTTCTCGCCGTCTATCTCATGGGCTCTCTTGGCTTCATTCCTTCTCTCATCAGTGGCCACGGCCCTTTTGGTGGTGAATCTACCTTCTGGATGACCCAGTCCGTCACTACCCTCGTCAACCCTCCCTTTGCTCTTTCATTAACTATCTTGCTTGGTTTCCTCATTCTTTTTGATCGCTGGATAAATGCTTTAACTCTTCGTCGCACAGCAGTTCTTTCTCTCCTCGCTGGTCTACTTATCCAGATTAAAGCCTACGCCTCCATCCTTCTCCTTATTTCTCTTGGTCTTTTGTTTCTTCTTTCCCTTCTTCGTTCCCCTAAGAGAACACGCTCTTTATCTGTGATTCTCTTTAGCTCTGTTGCTCTCACCCTTCTTTTCTTTCTCCCCACCTACAATGCGGGTAGTAGTCTTTTTATTTTCTCGCCGCTTTGGTTTATCAAGGCTCTCTTTGCCGCTGAAGACCGCCTCTTCATCCCGTATTTTGCCTCTGCCTGGCAAAACTACCTCCTGAGCGGCAACTATCTAAAACTCATTTTTCTCCAGTCAATAGGATTATTTCTATACTTGGTTGGTAACCTGGGTCTCCGCCTCCTCGCTCTACCTAGATTAGCCTCTCTTATCAAAGAAAAGGATACTGCCAAAATTATCTTTTTTATCACCATAGTCGGCTTGATCGTTCCCCTCATCTTTATTCAATCCGGTAATTCTTGGAACTCTATCCAATTCTCCTATTACTCCCTCTTTTTCCTAAACCTTTTGATCGGTCCCGTCATTATCTCCCTCCTTTCTCGTTGTCGCAATCTCCTTCAGCTAAGTCTACTAACCGCTGCATTCATTATCTTTGCTCTATCTACAACTGTTGGGTCGCTAAGAAACTATACTTCCTTTTCTCCTTCCACTTTCATCCCCTACCCCCAGCTTCGTCAACTCGACATACTACGCCGAAGTGCTCCTGGACTAGTCCTTTCTCCCAGTTACCAACAGCAGAGAGCCAAGCCACTTGTTACCCCCAAACCGCTCTTCGCCTTCGACTCCACTTCTTATGTCACCGCTCTTACCGGACAGCCCGTCTACTTTGCCGACAACGTTAACCTTGAGATTAGTAACTACGACTATCAAGAGCAACAAACTCTTAATCAACGCTTCTTCCTCACAGACAGTCAAATTTTTGCTAAGAACTTTCTCAAAGACACTCCGCTTAATTATATCCTCATTGATCCCTTCTCAGTGCCCAAGTTTGATTTGGGTCAACTCGGTTTCTCTCCCATCTTTGACGCCGGTCCATACAAACTTTATTCTAGAAATAAACCATGAAGATATCCGCCATCATTAACACTCTTAACGAAGAAAAGAATATCATTGACTGTCTCAAGTCACTTGATTGGGTCGACGAGATAGTCGTCGTTGACATGGATTCAGATGACAGGACCAAAGATTTAAGTTACAAGTATACCAAGAATGTTTTCAATCACAAACGCATGGGCTACGTTGAGCCAGCTCGAAACTTTGCCATCAAACAAGCCAAAGGCGATTGGTTGCTCATCATTGATGCCGATGAACGTGTCCCCAAAGATCTCGCAGCTAAGCTCTATCAAATCGCTCTTGAAGACAAATACAACTTTGTTCGCATTCCTCGAAAAAACATTGCCTTTGGAGAATGGCTTGAGCACTCCCGTTGGTGGCCTGACTACAATATCCGCTTTTTCAAGAAAGACCAGGTAGAGTGGCAAAATGCCATTCACTCCATCCCCATTACTTATGGTGAAGGTCTTACTCTCCCGGCCGAAGAAGGTCTTGCTCTACTTCACTACAACTATCCCTCCATCCAAAGCTATTTTGAGCGCTTCCACCGCTACACCAGAGTTCAAGCTAAAGAGCTGATCAAGAAAGAATATAAATTTCACTGGACCGATCTCATCACCAAGCCTCTAGGTGAGTTCCTCTCCCGTTTCTTTGCTGGCCAAGGCTACAAAGACGGCCTTCACGGATTAGTTCTCGCCCTCCTCCAGGCATTCTCCGAGTTCACTGTTTATCTTCTTGTCTGGGAACAGCAAGATTTCAAAAAACAATCCGGTACTCCCTTTATACGCGAGCTTGATCGCTTACTCGTCACAAAGTTTAAAGACTTCCTCTTTTGGTTCTATACCTTCCGTCTCGATTTTACTAAACCCTTTCTCGCTCGTCTTTTTCTTAAGTTCAAGAGAAAAGTCATCCCTAAGTTGTAATACTTATGCAACTAAGTATCGTCCTTGTCAATTACAACACAGCCAAAGACACTCTTGAGTGTCTTAATTCTCTTGCAGAGGCAAATGTTCCTAAGGACTTCTCACATCAAATTATCGTAGTCGAAAATGCTTCTACCGATGATTCGCTGAAGATTCTAAAAAAGAGCCTCCAAAAACAGGTCAAACTAATTGTCGCTTCTACCAATACCGGCTTTGCCGGCGGTAACAATCTTGGAGTCAAAGAAGCTCTAAAGAATAATCCTTCCCATATTCTTTTTCTCAATAACGACACTGTTGTCCCAAAATCATTTTTTACCGATTTGATTAACAGCGCCATCAATGATCCCAGTGTTGGCCTAGTTACTCCCAAGATCTATTTTGCACAGGGCTACGAATTTCACAAAGATAGGTATGAGAAAAATGAATTAGGTAAAGTTATCTGGAGTGCTGGTGGAATACTTGATATTAACAACGTCCTTGGCAGCAATGCCCATGTAGATGAGGTAGATAAGGGGCAATTCAAAAAAACCACCCCAACTGATTTTGCCACCGGTGCCTGTCTACTCATCAAAAAAGAGGTCGTTGATCAGATCGGCCTCTTTGACGAGCGTTACTTCCTCTATCTCGAAGACCTCGAACTCTCCATCAGAGCCAAGCGGAAGGGTTGGCAAGTTGTCTTTGATCCCACTATTTATTTGTGGCACAAAGTCTCCCAGAGCTCAGGAGTAGGCTCCTCTCTAAACGATTACTTCATCACCAGGAATAGGCTTCTTTTTGGTTTTACTTATGCCTCCCTCCGTACTCGGTTCGCCCTTTTGCGCGAGGCCATCCGTTTTCTCATTTCCGGAACCAAAGCACAAAGGACTGCTGTAATTGACTTCTTTCGGGGTAGGTTCGGCAAAGGCTCGTGGCTAAAGTAGTTAACATTTGACTAACTCCTGTATAATAAAACCTAGAACTTTAATTGTTAACTGATGTGGGGTTGAAATGCAGAAATAATCGGCTCTACTGCGGGGCGCAAGTAGATCAGGAAACTGACATCCAAAGCGTTACGATGAGGAAACGTCGTCCCTCCATCTCCACACCAGTTTATAATTTCTCAAATATTTATCTTTTTGTTTTCTTCTTAATCTAAAAGCGGTCACGACATACAATCCATTTAGTTTCTCTTCGGCGAGCTCTTCTTCGTGGTTTACGATTTCCAGAGGACAAAAATAGTATTCTCCTTTTACTTTTTTCAGTATGCAAAAACTAGCTCTCTTTGAACCTCTGTTTAGGTATATTTCGTCAGGGCATCTAATAAGAGTAAGTAGATTATCTACCACAAAGTGAAATTCTTCAGCTGGTTTCGCATCATACAAATGTTTAATCATTCTAGTCGTCACATAGACCTTGGAGGAAGGTAGCTCCATAGCAACTTTAACGCCGTTAGGTAGGTGGCACAAAAAAGACGTAACGTTAGTGACAATTGCTTCTGCCCTCGTACCTTTTATGTATTCCCAGAATAGTATTTCCACAACCTTCTTCGTGTTCATCTTAGTCAATATGCTATTTACAATCCTTTAGAGTATTTCCGAACCTACATCTATTTAAACCAAATAAAATACGAATGTCAATAGACATTTTGTCGCTTCGATGATAAACTTATAACACGCACATTTTCATAGTCGAGGTGAAACATGGATGTTTACGAAACTGGATTCTGGGCAGTAACTATTTCCTGGTTAGCTGCTACTGGCTCTATGATGGCGGGGGTCGCGAGTCTCTCAAAGAGACTTAAGATTCAGCTTCTATCAGTCATCTTAGTCGCGATACCAATGGTATTGATCTATTTCCACTTTGTATACCCATATTTCTCAGCATGGAGGTGATGAGATGAATCTTAGCGCTTGGTTCTTTTTGCTGTTATATCACTTGTCTATGTCGCAGGAGTTTTATATTGGTTCTTTGAAGTGGTTGGATCTGTTTTTTTTGCGATTGATAAACGAGGTCATACCTTTCAACTTGTTTATGGCTCTATAGTCGGTTTCTTTGTTGGTATCAGTTATGCCAAACTTGTGTTACCTGAACTTCTCAATCTTGTGAGTAAATAGGCACTTTAATCAGCTACAATCAGCTCATGATTGTAGCTTTTCTATTACTTCTCTCTCTTTTTCTTCTTCCCGTTAACGTGCACGCCGCTGAGCAAAACTTTGTCACTCCCGTTTTTCCTGTTCGGGGTAGAGAGTATTGGCGCGAGGGAGGGGACATTCGTCATTTCACCAATCTTAAAAAAATCGTTTTAGAAAGTAAGCTTCCCGCCACTTGGGTCTTGCATTACGACGTCCTACGAGACAAAGAGATTCTCGGTCGGCTTAAAGAACTGCCTGCAAATCAAGAGATCGGTTTGTTTCTCGAAGTAACCCGACAACTAGCCGAGGATAGTTTTGTTGTATTCGATTGGGAAAACGATCACTGGAGCTCGGCTCACAAGCTCTTTCTTTCGGGATATTCATTAATAGATCGTCGTAAGATCATCGACAAAGCCTTTACTTCTTTTAAGGATACTTTTGGCTATTATCCCTCTTCTTATGGCTCTTGGTACACCGATGTGTATTCCCTGGAGTACATAAAAGAAAAATATGGTGCCAATATCAATCTTGGCCTTGCCGATCAATACTCCACCGATGGTTATCAAACTTGGGGTCAGTACATCAACCAGCCCTACTTTGTTAGCAAAAAGTCCGCCATCGAACCCGCTCAAAGTGCTACTGACAGTACTAATGTCTTAAAAGTTCTCTGGGCGCCGAGGGAGCCGACATTAAGTTACGGTGACAGTGTTGAGTTTAGTAACTTTAGTCTTCAACTGAATGACTACTACCGTTCCAAAAAGCTTCCTCATTCTTATTTCACTAAGCTTCTCAAGGATTCGACGATCAATGCTGTCGGTTCCATTTCCCAAGTAGTCATTGGTCTCGAAGTCGGCGAGGTGAGCAGTGAGTATCTACCTGAACTAAAGAATCAACTCAAGGATCTAAGTGACCTACAGGTCGAAGATCCCCGTGGGAGGTCATCCCTGAAGACTACTACTCTTAGTGAATTCAACAAGCTGTACCGTAGCAAATTTGAATCGGTCTCTCCTCCCGTTTTTTTAAGTTCCTCAAACGGAGACAAGACCTCATATTGGTACATGAATAGCAACTATCGCCTAGGTCTCTTTGTAGAAGACGGTCAAGTCATCCTCAAAGACCTTCGTTTCTACCATCAGAACATCTGGCACGATAACGACCAATCTCAGATCGACTCTCGGCATAATCTAAGCCGACTGGTTCCCGCCGCCATCGATCAAGTCGTCTTTAATAATCAACTAATTCTTGGTAGCAATACTGGTTTCGGGATAACCAACAGCAAAGATCAAGCCATCCTTACTTTCGACACTCAAGTACTCCGTCTCAAGGCATTGAGGCCCGAGTTCACCGCCTTTCCTCTCCCCATCCCCTCACCCAAAAACACACTGCCCAGTTCAATCACTCGCTGCTACGAAATCATCGGAGGATATCAATTGCCCAATTCCTGTCTTAAGTCGTTTCTCACTAGACTCTCCTCTTTTGTTCCCGACATTCGCTTTTCCAGTCTTCATGGACAAAAGTACTTGGGGCTAGCCATTGGCCCAGAAAGTCTAATCGGTATTCGTTTCCCAAGTTTCAAGATCGGCATCCACCATTTTGACTTTCCCGTTCTCGAGAATTTCCTGAGTATCAGAAAAAAACTTACTCCTAAGTTCCCTTGGTTTGGTAAACAAGAATTTGAGGTATCAGAGTATCTAGATAAACAAATAGTCAGCAAAGACGACCGATATGGTCAAGAGAACTTGCTTAAGCTTTCTCCTTCCTCTAAGCTATTCGAGAACGGCTACTACGTCGTTTTGAAATGAAAAATAAAGAAATTATTTTCCTCATATCAGTCCTTCTCTTAAGTGCCATCTTACGACTTTGGCGCATCGATACTGATCTGCTTTTTCACCGGGATCAAGGGGTGCATGCTCTAGGTGCCTGGTCTATCTGGCACGATCGTGAACTCAAATTACTCGGACATCCCACCGATGTCGATGGTATCTTTCACGGTTCACTCTACTATCACTTACTCTCTATTCCCTATTTTCTTTCTTCCGGAAATCCTGTGACTGCCGTAGTCTTTCAAATCCTTCTCGAAGTCACCACTCTCCCATTTTTGTATTTAGGGCTGACAAAACTTTTTAACAAAAAGACCGCCATGTTAACCCTCATTCTCTATTCTGTCTCCCATATGTTAATAGGCTACAGTCGTTGGTTAAACAATGTTCCTCCCATTCTGCCCGTTGCCAATATCCTCATCTTCTTAATTGCCTATCAGCTCCACCAGTGGACCCAAAAAAGATGGTTAATAATTTCATTACTAATTGGTCTAGTCGCTCAACTTGACGGCGCCATGGCCTTTTCCCTTATTCCAGCCATCCTTTTTATCTTTCGTTCCCAACTAAATCTCAAAACACTCTCCATTCTTTTAATCGGCATCGTATTGCCTTCTCTTCCTCAGATTCTTTTTGAATTGCGTCACGATTATGTCTCAACCAAAGCCATTCTTGGTCTTTTCCAAGGAGGGGATGGATTCTCCTTCAGTCTGCTTCCCTTTTACAACACCACCCGTACTTTTCTCGAACAGATAAGTTACATGATTAGTTACAAGTACTCCGTCTTTTCGACTGCCCTCTTCATTCTTGCCCTTTTGTTTTCACGCAGTCTCTCTACCAAGACTATCCGTTTGGTCTGGAGTTACCTATTTATCTCCATTCTTACTTATGGTTTGCTTAGACGCGGCGCCATCGGTTTCTTCTTTATTCATACCTGGCCACTAATGCTTGCTTTAATTGGCTGGGCTATTCTTCAGTTGCATCAATATCTTGTCCTCCCCATTATCTTCGCCCTAATTCTCATTAACCTCACCCACAACCAAAGCCTTCTCTACCCCTCTGCTGGTCTTACCCCCATCGGCACCTCCAATCTGACTACCATTCAAGATCGTAGAAATATTGTTGACTGGGTATATGCAAAAGCAGAGGGGAATCCATTCGCCACCTGGTTCTATGTCCTTCCCTACTTTCAAGACGAGCCATGGCGATATAGCTTTCTTTGGTATGGCCAACAACAGTTCGGCTACCTTCCCGAGAAAATGGGTGGCTTCTCCCCAAACGACTTGAAAGAAGCCACGATGTTTTTCGCGATTTTCGAACCAGATTATGACCGGCCAGAGAATCTTCTAAAGTGGCAAACACAAGTCGAGAAAAATTTCGGCCCTGTCAAAGAGTCGTATAGAAGCCACGACCTTTTTGTGGAGCAGCACACCTGGAGTAGGCTACAATAATCATATGTCTCTTTCTGTAATCATTCTAGGCAAAAACGTTGCCCATGAGGTTGTCCCCACTCTTAAAACAGTCCGCTTCGCCAACGAAATAATCTTCGTCGATACAGGATCAACCGACAATACTCTTAAGCTTGTCAGACCTTTTGTCGATAAGATAATCAAAGTAAGCAGTAATCAAAACTTTGCCAAATGGAGAGATACTGGGGCAGAGTATTCTTCCTCTGAGTGGCTCCTCTATATCGATTCCGACGAGCGTGTCCCCAAGCCTCTCGCCGACGAGATCCTAAATATAATTCAAAATCCCTCTCATGCCGCCTATCGTATCCATCGTTTTGAGATTCTTCTTGGTAAACACCTCAAGCACTGGCCCGACTCCTATGTTCTTCGTCTCATCAAGAAATCAGCTCTTAAGAAATGGACGGGCAAACTTCACGAACAACCCCTCATCGAAGGTAGTATCGGCACCCTTAAGGGATCTCTAGTTCATTTGACTCACAAAAATATTGAAGAAAAGCTTCTCAATACCCTGAATTGGTCAAGGCTTGAGGCCAAGATGCTTCTTAAAGCCAATCATCCTCCCATGAAAGGTTGGCGGTTTTGGCGCATCCTTTTTACTGAATTCTTTACTCGATTCGTCAAGCAAGGCCTCTGGCGAGATGGTAACGAAGGCAACATTGAAGTTATCTATCAAATGTTTTCCCGTTTTCTCACCTACGTCCAACTGTGGCAACTACAGCGCCACCCTAAACTCAAACAAACATACGCTCGTATTGATAAAAAAATTCTTAATGAATGGAACTCGTAAGCCCATAAAAAAGTTGACAGGCAACTTTTTTTCTGCTTTAATTCATCAAATGTTACTTACTTTGAAGAAACACCACGCCTATCGTTGGCTCCGCTTTAGCACGGAGGCTATTGGTGTAGAAGTTAAGTAAGAAAAACAAAAGTAAAAAACTTCCCACTTTCAGCCTCAGTGACTGACAGCGGGAAGTTTTTTTGTACCTTAAAATTGATATTTCAAGATAAGAAGATACACGAATATCTTTTTCTCTTGACCGTTTACATTTCCAAAAAAAGGAGACAGAGAAGTGAAAATCGTTGTCGATGTGAATGACCAGGTCGCAGTTAGTTTCCTGACAAAACTAGGTGCTTTAGTTCAGGAGTCAGGAGTTTTTCTACTTCCTGAAGGCGGAAGCAAAGAAATATATTGTTGGTCATCTGATAAATCTGAAATGGGGAAAAAGTCGTTTTCACTTTCAGAGGGAAAAACTGCCCATCAGATTCCTAGTTGGTGTGGAGAATTAGCAAACAAAATTGTTTTGATAATCAACAAGGACCGACTGGTACGAATTGAGACAGCCCATTTGCTTGCCATGTTACGAAACGTCACCAAAGAATGGACTGCGCCAAAGGCAGTTAAATCTCGTGCTGGCGGAATCCTATTTGAAAAATTCTTAGCAACTGGACGGGTAATAACCAAACCAATCGAGATTATCGGAACCAATACACTGTTTAACGAATCCCTTGGCATATCAGCGCCACCATTGTATTACGGCACCACCGACCCAGCCAATGTCTTCGAATTATTACAAGTCATTAAATCAGCCAACTATCTTAATCTACCAGGCGTATATGATACGTATAGCCATGCTCACAGCATTGGTGATTACTGGAATCGAGTTCTCGGGCCAAGTCTAGCGTTATTTTCTGACACTCCATTTTCCACACTTGCTTTGCCTTTTGACGCCAAGCCCACCCATCCAGTCAATCCAGACGATATCTTTAACTTTCTTAAAGCCGCTGGTCTTGATTTAGTCATTCCTACAGCAGTTAAGCTAGCGGAGAATAATAGTTTTGCCAACTGGTATCGCAGTGGAATGCTCTATCTTGCCAATCACGTTTCAAAACTAATGGGATTTACCGTACCGATTTACGTGACACCGGCAGAATTACTCCTCTCAGGGACCTTCATTGGTAAATTGTCCCTCCGACAGATAGCGTCACGTCTTGAATCGCAAATGAATCATAGTCTCGTCGTTGCCAACCTACCCGATGGCAAGCAAGTTAAGTCAGATTCCCTAGCCAATCTTGGCCAGAAAAACATGGATCAACTTCACGAACTAGGTGGATGGTTGGGTGGGGCTCCGATCTATAGTGCCTGCTATTCACTCGGAAGTTTTGGCCCGCTTGTCATGTTGGTCAAAGATAGTAAGGCGGGATTGGTCCATCTACTAGCAGAACCATATCTAAAAGATCCTTTTGGGACATACCTTTTGCCTGTGGGCCTTGTACGCCTTTCCGCCACAGGGCAGAGCCCCGATGCAAGCATTGACCCCTGGGTTTTTCTCGAACTGCTACTTAGAAACAAAGATCCCCAAAAGCTCTTAATCGAAATCTTCAATGCAATGCCAGTACCGCTAAGTACTGATATTGTTGGTCAAAAAACTCTAATGGACATAAATCTAAACGGTCTAAATATCAAACAAATACTGGATTATTGAATCCAGTCACATAAAGGGGGCTGGTTCTTCCAGCCCCCAAACTAACATGAGTGCAATAGAAATAACCGAAAAGATACTTCGGACTAAAATCATAACCAAAGAAGTTGCCTCCCAACAATTGCTATTGCGGGAGTTGGTCGGTGGTACTTTGTTTGATCTAGCTCAGCAAGGTCGGATGGTTATCGGAGTCGAAAATGGAAAATTAATCATCAATAAGATTAAAGGCGAGACTCTAAGTGATATCTGGGACGATTTAAGTTCAGTGCAAAAAAACATGTGTCTAACCAAGATTGCATTTCTTCTTACCAAAGTACGCGAAGCCTACAAACTAAACGGAGCAACTCTGTTGTCAGAAGTAAGTGATTTTTTAAGCTTTTCTAACTTCATGGAGAGGAATCTAATTTTTATCTCCAAGCTAACATCCCTAAGTCCTCCTAACAAAAGATTATTAATAAGGCAACTTCTAGAACTCAAACTTGATGCGTTTGATCTTACCTTGATTCACGGTGATCTTAATCTTGCCAACATTATTCAGAGCGAAGATCAATTGATGCTAATTGACTTCGAGCACGTAGTTGAAGCACCTATCGAATTAGAGTTAGCCCCAGCTGCTTTTTGGAAAGATCAAGTAGCCTTGCCGCTTGCACCATTTAGGAAAGCACTTCAAAGTGTTGGTTTGTCGCTGTCATCTGAGCATCTAAAACAATCACTCGCTCTGTACTTCGTGAACCAATTAAGGCTTGCGAAACAGAGCAACGATCAAAAAAAAATTAAGCAATTAACAAGTATTGCCATAAAACGGCAGATTATTAAGTAAACAAGAAAATGACACAAGAAACACAAAAGCCCTTGTCGGCCCTTGTCATCTCGGCCCACCCAGACGACGAAATAGCCTGTGCCGGAACTTTATTTAAGCTTAAGGCAAAAGGAGCTAGTCTGTACGAAGTTATCTTGACCGACGCTTCGGAAGGCCGGGACAGGCGGAGTAAAAAGACCTCTCAAAGTACAGCCTCTTTGCGTAAAGAAGAGATGAAGGCTGTAGCCAAGTTTCTCGGCTTGAAAAGACTATTTTGGCTAGATCAAGAGGATCTATCTCTTCAGTATTCCAAGTCCTTAATGCTTAAGTTAGTCAAAATCATCAGACAAGTTAAGCCAACGGTTGTCTTTCTGATGAATCAAGAAGATTTTCACCCCGATCACAAGGCAGCTTTTCAACTCGGCATTGAAGCCGTCAAGTGGGCCGCTACCGGCATACAACCTGAAATTGGTGATCCTTGGCGAACCACTCTTGTCTTACAAATGAATGGCATGTGGCCTATTAGGCCTGATCTAATGATCGATGTAACGCAGTTTAAGGACGACATTATTACTTTATTCAAAATCCATGGATCTCAGGCAGACAGTAAATCGGTCAAGTTCCAAGAAGCAATGCTCACCATCTACGGGTATCAGCATAGAACCAGACCAGACTGTCAAGCCGAGGCTTTTCAATTCTGTAAGGAGTTTTCCTCATCAGGTTTGATTGATCTCTAGAACTAAAGATGAAAGTCGGGTCGTGTTAGGTCATAATACGTCTACTATGACCAACACGGCCCTTCTTTTCGATCCATATCTAGATACCCTCGGTGGGGGCGAGCGCTACACCCTGACCGTTGCCGACTGTCTGTCTCAGATGGGTTGGCAGGTTCTGCTCGCCTGGAATGATCCGGGGACGCTTCAAAAAGCCCGTCAGCGTTTCTCGCTTAAACTTGAGGGAGTCTTAGTCGATTCTGAGTACTTTAATCTTTTCACCAGCAAATCTGATCTACCAACTAGATACAAATCGCTCAAAGATCTCAATCTGGTCTTTGTCGTTAGCGATGGTTCTGTTCCAGTCCTCTTTGGCAAAAAAACAATTCTTCACTACCAAGTCCCCTTTACCAAAACCAACCGCTTTCCATTATTAGATCGCCTGAAACTACTTTCCGTTAATCACATTGTCGTCAACTCTCTTTTTACCAAGAATGTCATTGATAAAACACTCTTCACCAACAAATCCGTCGTCCTTTATCCTCCCGTTGACGTTGAGTCCTTCCAGTCTAGAATTAAAAAAGAGAATCTAATCCTCAATGTTGGTCGCTTCGCTTCTCCCTCACATAGCAAGCGGCAAGATATTCTCATTGAAGCATTTAAGCAACTAATCGACACTGGTCTCGCAGGCTGGCGACTCATTCTTGCCGGTGGCCAAATGGGAGAAGCGTCCATTCTTGATGATCTGAAACATAAGACCAAAGGATATCCGATCGATTTCGTCGTTAACCCGCCCTTTGACAAGTTGTGTGAGCTCTATGCCAAATCTACTTTCTATTGGCACGCCGCTGGCTTTGAGGTCGACGAGTCACTTAACCCCGAATCAGTCGAACACTTTGGTATCACCACTGTCGAAGCTATGGCCGCCGGTTGTGTTCCTCTTGTCGTTAATAAAGGCGGGCAAAAGGAAATCGTTACCTCCAAAGAAGGTATTCTTTGGGACACAACCAAACAATTAGTTGATCAGACAACTTACCTAATCAAGCAAAAGAGAAAGCTTAGTAAACTCGCCGCCAACGCTCAGGCAAAGGCCAATCTCTTCAGCGTCGACAACTTTTATGAGAATCTAAAGAAACTTCTAGCATGAAACTTAAACGGATTGACTTCCTCTTCTTGTCACTTATCTTCTTAGCCGGACTTTACTTTAGTTTTTTCCGTCTATCAGAGCTATATTCCTACAACTATGATCAAGAACGCGATTATTTGGCCATCAAACAAATGCTCGACCTCCGCCGGCCTATCCTTATCGGCCCCCGCGTTGTTTCCGCTAGTGGTTTCTATTTAGGCCCCTGGTACTACTATTGTTTGCTTCCCTTTTATTTACTTTTTGGCGCCAACCCCCTCTTTGGTGCCTATATGGCTGGTTTCTTCAATATTCTTACTGCGCTTGGTATTTTTTTCTTGCTTAAACACAAGTCAAGTCTAACTGCCTTTTGTTTTTCCCTGATCTGGCTGACCCCTCTCTCTCATCGCATGTCATGGAATGTGACTTTTATACCCCTATTTGTTCTTGGTTTGATCTCATTATTACTGCATAAAAAACCAAAACTCAAACACGCTCTTTTAGCCACTTTTCTTCTTGGATTGGGAATCAATTTCCATTTTCAGATTATCTTCTTTGTCCCCCTCATTATATTTTGGCTCTTCCACCATAGAAAGAGCATTGAGCTTTCCTTCTCAAGTCTTTTCTTTCTTACACTTGCTTTTGTCTCTTCATACTTTCCTCTCCTCCTCTTCGATTTGCGGCACAGCTTTGTCAACCTTCAGGGAGCCATTAGATTCTTTCAACAAGATTCGCTTTCAAATACTTCCCAAATCGACAAGTTTCTTTTTTCTTTTCGCAATCTAACTCGCGAGTTTTCTTTCGCCCTCCCCCCCCTCAATCAACATGCCATTTACAAATATGTCTTGGTTCCTCTCTTACTTTTCTTCTTCACCATAAGAAGTCTCAAAGATAAGTCTTTTCGTTGGCTCGTTGCCATCGTTTATGTCTCTATCATCGCCCTCTTCTTGTATTCCCAGTCCTTCTGGCCTGAATACTATCAGCTCTCTGCCGTTGTCACTCTTTTCATTCTCCTAGGCCTTTCTCTCTCTAGCTCAAAGATAGGACGCCTCATCGTCGTAGTCTTGATGCTTAGCATCGTTATCCCTTCGATAATCAATCTTAATCGCTTTACTGATGGTCAAAGTTATTTTTACAAGAAAAGTGCCATGCTCTATATACTAGAAAGCGCCAAACCGAATCGGCCCAACATAGTCAACGACTTTCTCCTCGGAGAGGGTTATGGTTTTGGCACCATAAGAGAATACTACGAAGATAAATCTCTTCCCTTTGTCGATAATGCTTCCTACTTTGTCGGTTACTCGAGTAATCCCAAACACAATTCAACCATGCAAACCTTTGGCGTCTTTGGTGTCTCCTTGATCAAGCCATAACTCACGCTATACTTACCAAGATGAAATTCCTTCCTCTCAAACTAGCTTCTCTTCTCATTCCCTCCTTTTTTGTTATTCTCGTCGTCATTTTCTTCTACCCCTTTTTCTTCAAGGGTCTGATACCCATTCCTGCTGATATCACTATTGGTGCATATTTCCCTTGGCTCGACTACAAGTGGGGGACAGTCACCGGCATCCCCGTCAAGAATTCACTTCCCTCCGATGTCCCCTCCCTGACCTTCCCCAACAAATCACTCGCCATTAGGCTTCTCTTAAGCGGCCACCTTCCTGACTGGAATAAATTTGTTCTCTCAGGTACCGAACTCTTCCAAACTAATCTCAATGCCATCTTTGATCCGCTTAATGTCGTCTATCTTTTTACCGACTTTGTCTCCGGTTGGTCAATCCAAATTATTCTTCAACCGCTCGTCGCTTTGATTTCTTTCTATCTTCTCGCCAGACACCTAAAGCTAAGTAAACTAGCTAGTTTGTTTGGATCTGTTACCTTCTCCTTTTCCGGTTTCTTTACTACCTGGGTTGAATACAATGCCCAAAGCCGTTCCCTCGCCCTCATGCCTCTAGTAATCTTTGCTGCCCTTAAGAGTTTTGACCAACCTAAGGTTAAAAACTACGCTCTTTATTCTCTAGTCTTGGGACTCCAGATCTTTGCCGGTTACCCCCAATTTGTTCTCTACACCCTACTCTTTGTTGGGGTATCTTCTCTTTTCTACTCTTCCCCGAATCTCAAAAGACTTATCGATCTCGCCCTATTCACCGCCCTTGGTCTTGCCTTCTCCGGCGTTCAGCTTCTCCCTCTCATAGATCTCTTCAAGACCTCAACCCGCCTAAGTGATACCGGCAGTCTTGTCATTACCAATTTTGGCTTCTTCCCCTTTAAACACTTGGTGACTTTAGTATCACCCAATTTCTTTGGTAATCCAGCGACTCTCAACTATACCGGTGTCGGTTACTTTGACAACTTCTCTACCTATCCCGGAGTCCTGTCACTAGTTCTCGCCTTCTATTCCCTTCGAGCCAAAAATAGTAAGACTGCAGTCTTTTGGTTCGGCCTTGCCCTCGCCCTCCTTCTCTCTCTCAAGACTCCTCTCTCTCAATTTCTTTTTGAAAACAACATCCCCGGTTTCGGTACTGCCATTGCTGCCCGCGCTATGGCCCTCTTCACTTTCTGTCTAGCGGTTCTCTCAAGTATTGGTCTAAATCATCTTCTGACTCAAAAAAAGCCTTCGCTATTCTATTTCCTCGCTTTTCTCCTTCTTCTTGCGATCTTTTGGCTTGTTCCCGGCGCACTCTACCTCAAAGTCCGCCATTTGGAACCCCTCATTACCACCATCCAAAAGACAACCCTGCGTAATCTCGTTGTTCCCACTCTAGTAATTTTTGCCGCCGCCCTTCTTTTTTTCTTCAAACGCTTCTTCAACGATAAATTCACCCACAAGTATCTTCTCCTCGTCGGTCTCGCCCTTATCTTCATTCAATTTGGTGATCTATTCCTTTTTGGTAAAAAGTACCTAAGCTTTGTTCCTCGTAGCTACATCTTTCCTTCTACTCCTGTTATTGACTACCTTCGTCAAAATGCCGGCAATGATCGCATCTCTGGTGGCGATGTCATTCCAATGAATATGTGGATGCCCTATGATCTGAAATCTGCCGCCGGATACGAGGCCCTCTACTCCACCCGCTATGCCTCTTTCTTAGGCCATCTTCAAGGTCAAGATATTCCCCTCGGTCGAGTTGGTAATATCCTCACCTATCCCGATACTTTTGATTTCAACTCTACTTCCACCCGCTTCATCTTAGCAAAGAAGTATGACAAAGGAGTCCCAAGTCCTACTGGCGAGATTCATACCGAGTTTCAGCTACCTCATCTTAAACCCGTTTTTTCTGATGGTTCGGTTCAAATTCTCGAAAACATCAAAAGCCTTCCTCTCGTTTATCTCAAGTATCAAGACAAGTCAGGGATCACTGCCATTAAAGACTATACGGAGTATCTAAACGGTGACTTTGACATTAATGTCAACAGTACTTCATCCGCACAGTTAATCATTGCTACTACTTACTCTCCCTCCTGGAAAGCTAAAGTCGATGGACGCCCTCACCCTGTTGGTATCTCTAATAACGTATATATATCTTTGCCAGATATCTCTACAGGTTCTCACAAAGTCAAGCTTGTTTATAACCCCCGCACCTTCTCAGTAGGACTTCTTTCAACCCTCTTCTCCGGACTCACTATTTTAGCTCTCATTCTCTTCAGAAGGAAAAACCATGCCTAAAAAATATCTATATCTCTTCGTCCTTGCCGTAATTGTCAGCCTCTTGTTTCGTTTACTAGCCATCCAAAACTACAACTTTGCCTTTACCTGGGATCAAGCCAGAGATCTTATTGATCTTCGTCGGCTCGTCTTCGGTCACACCCCGCTTTTGGTTGGGCCAACGACTGGTCTGACTGGCGTTTTTGTCGGCCCCTTCTGGTATTACTTCAATGCCCTCCCTTTTCTTCTCAGCCAAGGCGATCCGGCCAGCGCTGTTATCTGGCTGATCGCTTCATATCTGTCCGCCGCTGTTTTCATCTTCTGGCAGTACAGGAAATTCTTCCCTTTCAATCTCTTTTTTGCCCTTTTGTTTGTCTTTGCTTCGATTTACTTTCACACCACTCATTATTCCCTCAATCCCAATCTACTTCCTATCTTTTTTCTCATCCTCTTCACGATTTTGCCCCAGATTACTACAAAAACACATCCAAGAAACATTCTTTTTTTAGGCATTTTTGTTGGTTTTGGTCTTCAGGTAGAGGCCGCAATGGCCATAATCTTTCTTCCTCTTGTTCTCTTCTCTTTCTTCCTTAAGCAACAAAAAGTTAAGCAATACGTTATCTTTCTCCTCGGTCTTTTCCTCACTTTAATTCCTCAAATCATTTACGAGTTCCGTCATCAGTTCTCCATGTCTAAGTTAGTCCTCAACCAACTCACCGGTCAACAAGACTATCTCACCAATCCTCTCACTCTTAGCGAGAAGTTTATCGATTTACTTAATAATTTCACAACTTCCCTTGGGTTTACTTTTGGCTTACCTTGGATAATAGTTGCTACTATTTTAGTCACCGCCTCTGTTTTTATTTGCCTTCATCTCAAGCAAGTTTCACCATACTTACGGACAATCTTTCTCTCACTTCTTGCCTTCTACCCTCTCGCTTTTATCTTTTATCTTATTTACCCTTTCCGTATCTATCTCTGGTATCTTCACAGCCTAGGCGTTATCTATATCTTTATTCTCTCCCTCTTTCTCTATCTTCTTTTCCAATACCATCTTTGGTCAAAAATACTCACCATCATCTTCCTGTCTACTTTTCTCATCTGGGGAGGTAACTGGCAACTTAACTTCATCAAGAATGCCTCAAGACAATCAGATAATCCAAGCAATCTCAGTAATCGCCTGAGTATTATTGACTGGATCTATAAAGAGGCGGCCAGAGAGGGTTTTCGTGTCTACACATATTCCCCTGCGGTTGAAGATCGTCCCTTTCATTATCTCTTCTGGTGGTATGGCACCAAAACATATCGATATCAACCAAGTTCCGTCGCTATCCAACCAGACTCTCCTCACTACCTTCCTGACAACGACCGTTACTGGACTAAGATAAAATCACTAGGCAATCAAAGTCTTACTTTCCTGATATTCGAACCAGGGGACCACCAGCTATACTCAAGAGCTAATTGGTTAAAGCAGTTTCAGAAACTTTGTCTACTTGAAACAAAAGACTTCCCGTTTCAAATTACTGTAGAGAAAAGAGCTACCTGTGATTAAGAAGATACTTACCCATCCACTTTTCTGGTTTATTCTTTTCCTCATCATCCTTTTTCGGGAAGCACTCTTTCAAAACCAGGTTCTTGTCCCCGCCGATACCCTTGTCGGCAGCTACTATCCCTGGCTCGATTCTAAATGGGATTATCCCACTGGCGTCCCTGTCAAGAACCCGCCCATTTCCGATGTCTTTTCTCAATTCTTCATCTGGAAACATCAAACAATCGATCTCTGGCGTCAGGGAATAGTGCCGCTCTGGAACAAGCTCTCTTTTTCCGGTACCCCACTTCTGCCCAGTATTCATTGGGGCGTTTTCTTTCCGGGCAACCTCTTTCTGCTCTTACCTAAGTTCACTGGTTGGAATTTGTATCTTATCGCCTCCACTGTTTCTGCCTTTCTTTTTATGTACCTTTTCTTGGGTCGGCTTCTCAAATCAAGCTTTGCTAAATTCACCGGCTCACTAATCTTTGCCTTTGCCGGCCCGATGACCACTTGGTTTGAGTTTGGCACCGGTGTCTGGGCCGCCAGTCTTATTCCTCTCTGCCTCTATCTCATCGATCGCTTTCTCACAGAGAAAAAATTCTATCTTCTTGCCTTACTTTCTCTTTCTTTCACCTCTCTCATCTTTGCTGGCCACGCCCAACTTCTTACCTATGCGGGAGTCATTCTTCCCCTTTTTGCTCTCAGTCGCCAACAGTTTAACCTCACCAAACAAACTTTGTTAGTAGCCTTCTCCTTACTTCTAGGGCTTGGTCTTTCTGCCATCCAATTACTCCCCACTTTTGAGTTCTATCAGGTTTCAATTCGCGAACTAGAAAAGTATGCCTCAGATTTCAATTATGGTCTTAGTCCTGTTATCGAGTTAATTCGTCTCTGGGCTCCCGACTTCTTTGGGTCTCCCTCTACTTACAACCACTGGAGTTCTGTTTCATATCACGAGTACAGCAGTTTTCTGGGTACCATATCCCTCCCCCTCATAACCAGTCTTTTCTTTACTCACAGCAGAAAAAAATACCACTTCTTTTTTGTCCTCTTCTTTGTCAGCCTTTTCCTGGCAGTTAATAGTCCCGTCTCCCGTTTCATCTTTAGTCTCCCCCTCCCCCTTTTAACTTATTCCTCCGCCAGTCGTCTCTTTTTCCTCACCGGCCTCTCCGCCGCTGTCTTAGTTGCCGGTAGTCTTGAGGAATTAAGAAACAAAAAACTAAACATAAAAGCATCTACTATTTCCAGTCTTCTTCTCATTGTCATCACTCTTCTTGCCATCAAGTTTACCCCCCTTCAGTTTCAGACAACTAGTTTACGTAATTCCGCCATTCCAGTCGCTCTACTCGCTACCTTCCTCATTTCCCTTAATCTCTTTCATCGTCGCCCTTTCATTCTTCTTTTCATTATCCCCTTACTTTTTATGGGCGACTTCGGTCGATATTTTCGCAAGTACAATCCTTCGGTTCCCGCCCGGATTGTTTTCCCCACTACTCCGGTCATTGACTTTCTCAAAAGTCAAAATGGTGTTTTTCGCATTGCCAGAACCAAAGACAACCTCCTTCCTCCCAACACTTGGAGCTATTACGGTCTAGAAGCCGTTGAGGGCTACGATCCACTTCGACTCCTTAACTATAATCGCCTCTTCAATGTCATTAATCAAACTAGCTTCCTCAACAAACCCAGTCGCTACAGTGAACTAGAGAACTTTGACCCCCGTTACTTAGACGCCCTAAATGTTAAGTATTTCGTTACCCTCAAAGAGGGCCTCTCTGGTCGTGCTGATATGGACCTGCCAATTCTTGAAAAACACAGATACCAAGAAGTCTTTCGTGATGGCTCAGTTGTCGTTTATCAAAGTCCTACCTACAAAGATCGCGCCTATTTTGCCTCTAATTATCAAATCGCCAATTCGAATGAAGATCTAGACAAAAAGCTTCGTTCTTTGGATCTTGATCCCAGGACCACCGCCATTCTTTCTGAAGAACTTACATTTCCGATCAGTCCTTGTAAGGATTGCCGGGTGGAGGTATTGAGCCACGTGCCAAATAAAGTTAAGCTTCAGGTCTCAACCGACGCCAACGCACTACTTGTCCTAGCTGATACCTACGTCACCGACTGGCAGGCCTACATCGATGACCAGGAAACCAAAATCTATCAGGCCAATGGTGCCTTGAGATCTATTATCGTCCCACCAGGTGAACACAACGTAGTATTCCATTACTCGCCTTTGTCTTTCCGCCGTGGTTTACTTATCTCATCGATCTCCTTAGTAGTCACAAGTATATTTAGTTTCTATCTCGGGATCAAAAAACGTTTATGAACTACTCCATTGTTATCACCTCTTTCAACGGCCGCCATCTCTTAGAGAAGCATCTGCCTAGTGTCATTAAGAACTCGCCTATGGTGGACAAGATCTATGTCTATGACGATGCCGGCACTGACGACACCCCCGAGTTCATGGCGCGTAAGTACCCAAAAATAGTTTTTCAAAGAAACCTAAAGAATCTTGGTTTCCCCAAAAACACAAACCAGGCCGTAGCTCATACCAGCACTGATCTAGTCGTCCTGCTCAATAACGACGTCTCTCCAGAGAAGGGATATCTTGACTCCGCCTTGAAGCGCCTGAATGATCCTAAGGTCTTTGCCGTTACCTTTGCCGAAAAACAACACAGTTGGCCTAAGGTAAGCTGGCACAACGGCAAAGTTCAGTTCATAGAAGGTAACGACCGCTCTAAAGCGCGCTCAATTGCATGGGCCTCCGGAGGAAGTTGCATTCTCAAAAAAAAGATTTGGGACAAATTGGGTGGATACAACGAAATATACTCCCCTGGCTACTTTGAAGATATTGATCTTGGTTGGCGGGCGCTAAAACAGGGTTACCAGATCATCTGGGATCCACAGTCCTTGGTTGATCATCAACACGAATCTACTTTCAAGAAACTTAACAAGAACTTTGTTAGCCTTCTCAAACAAAGAAATGAGTTACTCTTTCATTGGCAGAATCTAACCGATCGGGATCTGGCGGTATCACACTTCAAGTTTCTTGTTAGCCATACTATCAAACACCCAGGCTATATCAAAGTTATTCTCGCAGCCATGCGTTTCTATCCTCAAGTCGCCAAAGAAAGAATCCATAATCGTCACCAAGCTAAACTGACTGATCGTCAAATATTGTCTCTACTCTCACAAGGCACTTCAACTTGAATTTATTCGGTTTCTCCAGCACAATTACGTTTAATGGACCTAAGCATTATCATCGTTTCTTACAACTCAGCCAAGCATCTTCCTGGCCTTCTTACTTCAATCAAGAATTCTAAGGACAAACTTAACAAAGAGGTTATTATTGTCGACAACGCCTCCTCTGACGATTCCATCAAAGTCGCCAAGAGCCACCCCCTTAAGCCCACTGTCATTGCCAGTAAACTCAACCAAGGCTTCTCTAAGGGAGTCAATCAGGGAATAGGTCAGTCGACCGGGGAGTACCTTCTTCTCCTTAACCCCGATACTCGAGTAGTCGGGGACTGCCTAAGTCTCCTCTACGACTTCGCCCAAAAGACATTTCCCCTTGGTGCAGTTGCCCCTCGACTCCTTGATCTGGACGGCCATCCCCAAGCTTCAGTCTTTCATTTCCCCACCATTTTGAATGCAATCAAGAAAAACTTCTTAAATTGCAAAACCTGTTTTGGTAAATATCTCCCTGGCAATCGTGCCCAGAAAGTTGACGTGGCAGTTATGGCCGCCTTCTTGATTCCTCGGGAAACCATCAATAATATTGGTGGCTTAAACGAAAAGTATTTTCTATACTACGAGGACTTCGACTTTTGCCGCAAGCTAAAAACCAACAATCTCCCTCTCTACTATTTTCCAAGAGCTAAAGTAAAACATGCCCACGGTGCGAGCGGCAACTTCAAGGAACATTTGCAAAGTCCACTTCTTCAATCGGCCGAGACCTATTTTGGTAAACGATATTCTAAGCTACTCAATCTAACTTTATGGACTGGACACAAATGGCAAGTAATATTAAGACGCAAACGCTTTCGCGACTAAAAAGCTTAAAATCACCTTATGAAAAAAATCTCACTAGTCTCTTTGGTCATTGTTTTCGGCATTATCCTGCGTCTTGTATTATCCATTTTTACCTATCATCCCGATCTCAGTATCCTCGCCTTTGCGAGTAAGATTATTGTTCTCGATGGACATTGGCTAAATTTCTATGATTATGGCGTCGAATATATCAACGGTATCGCCCGACTCTTCCCCCATCAGATGATCCTAAACTATCAACCTCTCGCCTATCTTCTCCCCTCATTTGTTTATCTTCCTTTCTTTCTCATTCTCAGAGGCGCCTCCGATCAAGTCATTTCCGGTTCTTGGAACCACGCAGCCCCCTACCTCCCCTTATTTATCTACAAGCTCCCGCTTATTCTCGCCGACATTGCCATCATCTTTACTATTCCTAAGCTTTTTGATGACAAGAGAAACAAGAGTCTAGCCAAAATAGTTTGGGCACTTAATCCGCTCGCTATCTATGTCTCCTCAATGATCGGTCAAGTCGATATCATCATTACCTTTTTTCTCGTTCTCGCCCTCATCGCCCTGAAAAAGAGCCACTTCCATCATGCTGCTGTCTTTATCGCTCTATCTGCTCTAGTCAAGCCAGCTGCCGTTATTGTTCTTCCTGTCTTAGCTCTCTATCTCTACTTCCAAAAGAAGAGTCTTCGCTTTGCTCTCACCAATATTTCTTTTGGCATTGTTACCTACTTTCTTGGTATTCTTCCCTTTATTTTCTCTCCTATTTATCGCTACTACGCTCTTTACGCCGACCAGATCACTAAAAGCACTTATGCCGGTATCTCGGTTGCCTCCGGACACGACATCTCCTGGTTCTTTATCTTCTATACTCTGGTAATCGGTTTAGTTGTCTACAGAAAAATCTCGCTTTTCCCAGCTCTCGCCGCCGCCTTGTTTAGTAGTCTCACTTTTACCCATTTCCATCCCCAATGGCTTCTCTGGCTCACCCCCTGGTTCATCTATTTTGCTATAAAGACAAAAAACTTTCTTCCTCTTATCTTTACCCTCATAAGCTGGACTATCATTGTTGCCTCTTTCGACACCTCACTTAATCTTGGTCTCTTCTACCTACTAAACATCAGCAACGGCTTTTTTCTTCCCTCAACTAGCGCTATTCTTAGTCTTGTTTCTCTCTCTCGAGCCTGGCTTGTCGCCTACTTAGTTCTTCTACTGTTACCCGTGGCCCATGAAGAAGATTAATTTATCTCCAAACAAGTTAGGCCTTCTCTTTACCTGTCTGGCACTTGCCATCAGCTTGGTTTCTCTCCCTCGACCTCTCGTTCTCAATTACAAAGAAACAATTAAAACAAATCTGGGTGAAATCCTCGATCCTAATTTCTACTTTTTTCAAAACCATCCTCGCGAACGAGGAGGCATAGAGGAAAAGGCCTTTCTTCATCCCCTCTTTCTACTCCCTTTCCTTTTCGGTCTTCCTTCTATCACACCTTTAATCTTCTTCTCCTACTTAATCCCCGCTTTCTTCTTTATTTTGTTTACTACAACTTCTCCTCCACCACTGGCCCTACTTCCTTTCTTCATTGTCACCATTTCATTAGGTATCTTGAGAATACTAAAAAGACTACAATCCTTACATGTCTAAGCCACTCTCTTACTTTTTGCTTTTTCTGACGCTTCTTCTCGCCTTTGTTTTGTACTTCTACAAACTGAGTAGCATTCCCTCTGGCTTCTATGTCGACGAGGCCCTCCCCGGGTTTACCGCCTACTCCCTTTCCAAAACTGGTCTAGACGAGTGGGGCAAGGCCTTTCCCGTAACTTTCCGCTTTTTTGGCTTTTATAGCCCCCCCCTTTTTACCTATTCAGCCGTTCCATTTGTCACCATCTTTGGCCCGACTATTTTTGCCGTTCGGTCACTTTCCGCCATTTTTGGCCTTCTTAGTATCGTCATTATTTATCTTCTCACTCAAGAGCTGTTTAAGAACCGTAAAGTCAGTAATCTGGCTGCCCTTATCCTTGCCACGTCTCCTTGGGTTGTCCTCTACGCCAGGACCGGCTACGAAATTAATCCTGGGATGGCTATCCTGGCTCTAGGCTGGCTGTTCCTATTTATCTCCCTTCACCGTCCCGTCTTCATCGTCTCTGGTCTCATTATCGTCATTCTCTCTATGTACACTGCCTACTCGGAGCGTTTTCTCGTTCCCATTTATCTTGTCTCCTATTTCCTTTTCTTCAAAGATATCCTCCTCTCCAAGCCTTCCCGTCGCTACTTTTTTGCGGGCCTCATTGTCAGTATTATTCTTCTATTACCGCAGTTCTACCTTCTTACTACCCCTGCCTTTTTTACAAAAGGTAACTTAAGTTTAGGAAACTCAACTCTTTTAGGATTCCTTTGGGAATTCTCTTCTCAATATCTTAACTACTTTTCTCCTCAATCCTTGTTTTTCCTTCCCGACCCCGATCCTCAACGCTCCATTCCTCGTCTCGCCGTCTTCTACTTATGGCTCTTCATTCCCTACTTTCTTGGGTTACTGCAGCTCTATTCTAATCGCGCTAAGTTACCTTACAAATATCTTTTTCTCATTCTTTTTCTCTCGCCAATCCCTGCCGCTCTTACCCACGATCCCTTCTCAAGTCATCGAAGTCTCCCCTTAGTTATCCCCTTAAGCATCATTCTCGCCTTAGGCCTAAAACAAATTTTGGAAAGAATACCCAAACTAGTTTCACCTATTCTTCTACTCCTCATTTTCTCCTTCAGTCTTCGTCAACTCTACAATTCATACTTCCTTCTCTTACCGGTAGAACGCGCCAAATACTGGGACTTTGGAGTCGATCAGTTGGCCCAGCAAATCAAACTCTATCCCAAAAAACACTTCCTCATCGATCAGGGTAGACTCAGTCCCACCTACCCCGCCCTGGCTTTCTTTCTTCGCTACCCGCCTGCCCGGTTTCAGAAAGAAGCCGATCCCTCGATCAAACACAACTATTATTATCACCCAGAATTTAACGGTAATCTTTCCTTTGGGAATTTAACTTTTAGTAACATTGATTGGCAAACCGACGTCTACATAAACCAGGTCATTGTCGGTGGTCCACTCGCTATTTCGCCTTCCCAAACAATCGAACACTCTCTCAGTCCCCTCTTTGTTATCAAGGATCCCCTGGGTGAGATTCGCTTTCAGGCCTTTCAAACCAATCCTCGTCTCAAGTGTCAGAGCTCTATCGTCCAAAGTCCACTTTGCGATCAGCTACAATAATCTTGTGACGAAATTCATAAAAACGAATCTACCCCTAATTATTCTGCTTATCGTAGGGACGCTGCTCCGTTTCTCTCAAGTTACTGAAGTCCCTCCTTCATTGAACTGGGACGAAGTTAGTCACGGTTACAACGCCTACTCACTTCTTCAAACCGGTAAAGATGAGTGGGGGGTTAGATTTCCTCTCATCTTTCGCGCCTTCGGTGATTACAAGCTTCCACTCTATATCTATCTCACCATCCCCCCCATTGTCATCTTCGGCCTCAACTCATTCGCCATTCGTTTTGTTTCTATCTTAGCTGGTTCCTTTGCCATTTTAGGCCTTTACTTGCTCGCTAACGTTCTTCTCTCTCAGCGACTAAAAATCAGTTTGAGAAAAAAAGAATATGAAATAAACCCAGGCCTTGTTGCCGCTTTCCTTCTTGTTCTTAACCCCTGGCATTTTTTCATCTCCCGCCCCGCCCTTGAAGCCAACTTGGGCCTCACTCTGTTTGTCTTCGCTCTTTGGTCACTCCTCAAGGGTCTTAATGACAGCCGATACTGGCTTCTTAGTTCTATTCTTTTCTCCGCTACTCTCCATACCTACAACTCATATCGTGTTCTTATTCCCCTTCTTCTCCCCTCCTTTTTTCTTCTTTATAGAACCAAAATCAAACTAAACAAAAGTCTATTGATCTCAATGGTAATCTTTCTTGGCAGTCTCAGCTTAATGGGCTATCAGTTTATCGCTGGTACTGGTACCGCCCGGTACAACAAGCTCACAATTCTTACTGAGCCGGCTATCTACCAGATCGGTCAAAATCGCCTGAACAGCAAACTCCCCTCCCCCCTTCCTCGACTGATTCATAATCGCCCGGTCTATTTTGCTTCTCAAGCGACCAAAAACTATTTAGGTCACTTTTCTCCGACTTTCCTGTACCAGACCAGAGGAGCTCAATACCAATTTGCCATTCCCGGCAAGAATCTGCTCACCCTGCCCGTTACGCTTCTTAGTCTTCTGGGTTTTGTTTATCTGCTCAAGAGCCACAAAACAAAGGAATCTTATCTTCTCCTCCTGTTCCTCCTCCTGGCTCCCATTCCCTCTGCCCTTACCTCCGACCCTCCTCAGTCACTTCGTCCCACTCCTCTGATACCCCCCCTCATTCTTCTGGCTACTCTTGGAGCCATTTGGGTCATTGACATGGCAAAGTCCAAAGTTAAGTCTCGGCTTCCTATTGGCTTCCTTACCGCAATCTATTTGGCTGCCCTGACTATCCTCTCATTTGGTCGTTATCTCCACTCGTATCTCACTATGTATCCAGTTACTTATGCCCAGGCTTGGCAATACGGCTATCAGCAAGCGATTGACTATATGCAAGAGCACAAAAAAGAATACGAACGTTTTTTCATCATCAAACAACTTGGTGAGCCCCATATTTTCTATGCCTTCTATTCCAAACTTGACCCATCACATCTTCAGCCAGGTAGTGACAACATTCGTTTTGCCAAATCAGATTGGTTTTGGACCGACAAAATTGACGATACCTATTTCATCAATCATTGGCAGATCCCAACTGACAAAGAAGTCAAAGCTCTCTCCCTCGAAAGTGGTGGAGAGATAAGTACCACGAACAGTCTTCTAGTTACCACCCTCGATCTTATTCCCAGAAATGCTCAAATTGTCAAAACAATTAAGCGCCCCGACGGTTTCCCCGTCTTTGTTATAGTTGCCTTTCAATGAAAAAGCTCATACCCATCTTTCTGGTTCTGTTTCTAGCCGCCACACTTAGGCTATTTGCCCTTGATCGCTATCCCTCTGGACTGAATGCCGACGAAGCTGCCCTTGGCTACAACGCCTATTCCCTCATCCAAACCGGTCGTGATGAACATGGCACCCCCTGGCCAATCGAGTTTCGCTCCTTTGACGACTACAAGCCCGGCGTTTATGTTTATCTCACCCTCCCCTTCGTCTATTTCTTTGGTCTCAATGAATGGTCGGTAAGGCTTCCTTCAGCTCTACTTAGTATCCTCTCTGTATATCTAATCTATCTCCTCGTCAGCCACCTCTTCCCGGAAAGAATATTGCTCAAGAAAAACAACTTTGAGTTAACTCCCGGATATCTCGCCGCCCTTCTCCTCGCTGCTTCTCCCTGGCACCTTCATTTTTCCCGCGGTGGGTGGGAAGTCAACGCCGGAACTACTTTTATTCTTCTTGGTACAGTCCTTTTCCTCAAAGCTCTGAAACGACCTCAACTTTGGATTCCTAGCGCTTTTTTCTTTCTCCTTTCTTTGTATACCTATCACGCCGCTCGTCTGGTCACTCCCCTTTTACTTTTTTCATTTACTCTCATCTTCCATCAGGATATCCTCTCTCAACTCAAGAAAAAACAATTTCTCTTCCTTAGTATTGCTATCACTTTAGGATTAGTCCTAAGTATCCCCCTGGTTCTTCAGTTCTTAAATGGCTCAGCCGCTAGTCGCTTTTCTGGAGTCGGTCTTTTTGCCGACACTGGCCCGCTTTCTTGGGTCCACGAGGGTAGACGCCTTTCTCCAAATCCAGATTCATTTTTGACTAAGCTTCGCTTCAATCGCTATACCGCTTATCTCTTTGAATTTATCAAAAACTATCTTTCTCACTTTTCCCCTCAATTCCTCTTTATTAAAGGTGATGAAATCGCCCGATCCAAAGTCCCTGGTTTTGGCCAAGGTCTACATCTCCTTCTCCCCTTCTTTTACTTTGGTTTATTTTCTCTGCTTACTTCCTTTCGCCAAAGATCATCTCGGGTAGTCCTTGCCTGGCTCTTCATTGCTCCTATTGCTGCCGCCCTTACCTTTCAGTCCCCCCATGCTCTGCGTTCTCAAAATATGGTCATCTCTTTCTCCATCACAATTGCTTTTGGTATCATTAAGCTCCTTACTTGGCTTGAGAATAAGTCCGCCAGTGTTATTCCTCTGTTAATCTCGCTATTTGCCATAACCCTTGCCTTTAATTTCTCTCAATATCTTAATTCTTACTACAATCGTTATCCCAAAGAGCTCCCTTTCGCCTGGCAGTACGGCTTTAAGGACCTGGGTAACTATCTTAAAAAGAATCAGAACAAGTATGACAAAGTTATTATCTCCACCGCCTACGATCAGCCCTACATCCTCACTGCCTTCTATCTCAAGTACCCCCCCACACTTCTTCAACAACAGCTTGTCTTCTCCACTCCTGATAAGTTTGGTTTCTCCACCGGCCTCTCTTTTGGTAAGTACGAATTCCACCCCATTGACTGGGCAAGTGACGCTGCATCCCCTAATTCCTTAATTATTGTTGCCGACGAAACCGTCCCAGAAAGCATTAAGCCTATCCATATAATCAATTATCCCAACAACCAAACAGCTTTCCGACTCTTCGACACAAACCAATATCTGGCGAGAAAATAAAAAAATCGTCCCCATTGAGGAGACGATTCTACTGCTTAGTTAACCGATTATCCAGATATAGAGGTCGATTAACTTTAATTGCATCCAGACCTGAAGACCCAGTCCTCTATTTTTGGCAAGCAATTTCTCTGCTGCAGCCAGTTGAATCCTTGCCGTCGATTCAGTTTTGGCTGCAATTGCTCCATCAACTAGGGAACGAGCATTGTCCCTATTTTGTTGCATCTCTACAAGAAGCTCTCTATTCTGCTCAAGCAGGCGTCGAGATCTAGAAATTAGATATTGTTTCAAGAGATACCTCCTCTTTGATAAGTAGACCTATATTACACAAAAATTAACCTTGTGTCAAGACTGAGCCTTAAAACCACGGCCTTTTAGCGTCAAGCATGCCTGTCGAGTCTTTAGGTACCAGGAATCTCCAGAAAAAGGGTAGTCTCACCTCTGACAGTCCAATACTTGGCCCAAATGGACAACTAATACTCTCGCATCTGATGGCAAAGGCGGCATAGATATATTTACTATTCCACCAGGCTCCCAGAACAAACACAGCTATCAAGATTATTCTCGACACCTTTCTTGTCCAGCCCTTCCGCCAAATCATCCCAAATAAAGAAGGAAGGAGTGCCAAGAACATGACAGCCCGGAAGGTATTAGGTGGCGTTGTTGGTCTGAAAGCATTATGTAGATACCACCGGGAAGTAAGTAATAGTCCCAACACCAACACCAATCCATAGAAGTTAATCCGCTTGTAAAGATACTCAATTCCCAGTCCTCCATAGAGCGCTAATAGTGGGAAAAGAGGATATCGGTACCAAGGCAAGAGATCCTGTTCAGTTCCACCAAAGAGTCCGACTAGTAACCAGAAATAGAAGAAGAGATTTAGTAGTTTTAGCTGTTCAGTCTTCTTGGGAATAAGTGAGAAAAAGAGGGCAAAGATTAGAGCCAATATATACCAACCATCGTAATACTCAACAATGTCGTATGCCGGGGAAGTCAGAATATATGACAGTCCCGTCCAGCCAGCAAATCTTACCCCTTGTATCTCTACAATTCTCTTAAAGATATCGGGCCCGAAATAATTGCCATAAGCAATAAAGATAATAACTCCTAGCGCCATCAGTCCGGCGATTATTATTACATCCTTCCATCTCTTCTTCTTTGCCGCCAAGAAAATCATCAGTGGTGCCACAAAGAAGCCGGTTGGTTTCATCAATCCCAGCACCGCACTGAGTATCCCAGATAAATAACTTACCCACCACTTAGGCTTTTTTAGATAGCTAAAGGCAATTGGCAGAATCCCAATCGTTGCTAAGGCAATAATATTCTCCGGCACCGACAACCTACTACCAAATACCATGATAGGCGATGTTCCGTAAATCCATAAAGCAAGAAATCCCGCCCAAAATCCAAAAAACTGTCTACCTACTACAAATACCAAAACCAAACTCGCCAAAGATGCTAAGACTGAGGGTAATCTGATGTATGAGGGAGGAAGTACCTTTGTTCTATCCGCCCCAAAAAGGTGCGCAGCGCCTCCTGACAAAAGCGAATACAACGGCGGCTCATCTAGCCACGGGCGATACAGCTTTGCCGGCAAAAACATATTTTGCTTATCTCCCACAATTCCATCAAAGACCAGGTTCTCCTTTGGGTAATCAAGCGTTGACCAGCTCTGCGGTACTCCTTCCTCTATAAGATATATCCCCGACCAGCCGTACAATAGTTCTTCTGCATGCCCGGGAGTCGGTATCCGGTCATACTCATGAAGTCGGATGATCGACAAAAAAACGAAACTTAAAACAACAACTAGCCATTGCCAGGGAACTAATCTATTTTTCATCTCAAGAGATCTTTAATTTGGTTTTTAAGTTTTGGTAAATCATCTTTGACGGTGCGCCATACAATCTCAAAATCTATGTCAGCATATCCATGAATTAGGGCATTTCTCATTCCTGCAGGATTATGCCAATCTATGTCAGCATAATTCGCCTTGTATTCATCAGGCAGATTTTTAATTGCTTCTCCGATAACTTGAATTCTCCAGACTACCATATCTTGCAAATCTACATTCTTCTCAAATTCTTCATATCTAATTCCTTTTATTCTTTTTTCAACCAATCTTATACTTTCAAGTACATGTCTCAAATAGACATTAGGATCCTTCTTCATAGTTCTATTTGGCTACAAAATTTGATATTGATCTTTCAGTATACTCTCGCGCAGCTCAGGATATATAGACTTATATGTAACAATATCTACCTTTCTTCCTAGCGCATCCTCCAGTTTCATCTGTAAATCAGCAAGAGCAAATAATCCCATTCCTTTTGGGGGCTGTATTAACATATCTATATCACTGTCTTTTTTTTGCTCACCTCTTACAAATGAACCAAAAATTGCCGACTTAGATACACCAGCCTCTTTCAAAATAGGCACCGACTTCTCTTTGATCCGGTTAATTACTTCCGTCATAAATTCATTGTACAGCAAACATGATTGGTCATCGGCTACAATATGATTATGACCAAAAAGTTAACCCTTTCTGTCACCTTAACTACCTTCAACGAAGAGGACGTCCTTGAGAAGTGTCTCAAGTCGATTAAGGACATCGCCGATGAAATAATTGTTGTTGACGGCTCCTCAACTGACAAGACTCCTCTGATTGCCAAGAAACTTGGTGCAAGGGTCTACAAGACCACCAATAAACCGAATTTTCACATCAATAAAGCCATGGCTAACAAAAAAGCCAAGGGAGACTGGGTTCTACAACTCGATGCCGATGAATTTGTTACCTCTGAGTTGAAGCAGGAAATCAAATTGCTTCTCAATGGTCAGTATTTTGGTTTTGACTCCTGGCAATCTCCAATTAAATTAAAGATCACCCAATTTCTACCCATTTTCAAGTCTCCTCAGCCTCTTTTTAAACCAGCCGCCGCCTACTTCCTTCCCAGGAAGAATTTTTTTCTCAATCGATATCTTAAGCACAATGGTCAATATCCTGATCCAGTCATTCGCCTTTTCCAAAACGGCGAAGCCTATCTCCCTGCCAAAGACGTCCATGAGCAAATGGTTGTCGAGGGCGACACCGGTTGGCTAACCGGGGATCTTGATCACTACGCCACCCCACAGTTCTCCCGTTATCTTCTCCGAGAGAATCGTTATTCGTCTCTCGCTGCGACTCAACTAAAAGACAAAAAGGTAAAAGTAACTCTTCCAAACACACTAAACTACATGTTCTTCAAACCCACCATCACATTTCTCTCTTTGTACCTTCGCTACCGTGGCTTTCAAGATGGCTTTCCTGGTTTTGTCTTCTCTCTGTTCTCAGGGCTTCATCACGCTTTTGCCTATATGAAACTCTGGGAGTTATACAGACGCGAGAAATGAAATATCTAATCTTTGTTGTACTCTTGGTCGCAGCGGCTATTCTCTCTATTCAGATAACTAAACCCTTCTACGGTTATCACGACTGGAATGGCATCACTTATGGCCAAATTGCCCGAAATAATGTGCGCTACGGCCTAATTAAGACCCGTCTCGGCCAAGTCGAAAATCTCACTCCAACCACCCCAAGCAACTTCCGCTATGACACTCATTATCCACCTCTCTTCACTCTCCTCCTCTCGATCCCAGTTGTTCTATTTGGTCCACATGAATGGTCGATTCGCCTGCTTCCCATTATCATCAATCTCTTAAATCTGTACTTGATCTTTCGGCTTGGTAGCCTTCTTTTCTTTCCTCAAATTGGCGCTTTAGCGAGTATCTTAGTCCTATTTACTCCCATTTTTACTTACTTTGGCAAGAACCCCGTCCATGAGCCATTAACCTTCTCTTTCATTCTCCTCAACACCATTCTGCTTTACCAAGCAGTTACTAAACCCAAAGAACCAAAATATATTTCTTATCTTTTAACATCAAGTCTCTTGGCTTTGTTTTCTGGTTGGCCAGCCTATTATCATCTCCCCCTCTTAGCTATCTATGGCTTTCTCAAAACAGATAAGAAGCTACTTCTGTCACTATTGCTGTTCCCGTTCCTTGGACTCTTCATTCATCTACTACATATTAGGTTGCTGACGGGCTCATTTACCGGAGGAGGCCTAGTCGAGATTATTCTTTATCGTCTAAGCGTCACTCGCACTAATCTCTCAGACGCCTACACTCTCCCTCAGTTCATTTCCCGCTTCACTCTCTTTTCTCGTAATATGTTCACCATCCCCCTCCTAATTACTTCCTTACTTGGCTTTCTGACTCTCAAAAAAAACCGCTTTTATCTCATTCTTCTCGCCACCGGTATTCTTCACTCTGTTGTTTTCTCCAATATTGGTTACATCCACGACTACTTACAACTACCCTTCCTGGGTTTTATCTCGCTCACTTCAGCTTTCTTTTTAAGCAAAATCCTCCCTCAGCGGTATCTCTTACCCTTCGGTACGCTCATCTCCCTTCTTTTTCTTTCAACCAAGTTACCTTTCACTATTGCCATGATCAACTCATACATGAGTAAGCCAGAATACGATCTCGTCCAACAAATCAAAAACAACGAACTGGGCGAACCACAAATCCTTCCTCGTTCTCAAGCTCAACTGCTCACCGGAGTAGTCACTCCATATTATCTTCAGACACAAGTCGAGTATATTGAAGGAGATACTGATTTTTTCCAAGTCGTCCGCTTGGAGGACAAATTAATCATTACCCCTTATGACACCAATTAAAGTTAAGTTAATTCATCATCCATCCTCGGTCGGTCGAGGCATCGGTTTCTATTCTGAGTTTCTCCTTGCCTCGCTACGCAAATCAAAAGAAGTCATTTTTGTTGATCAGAACGAGGATATCATCCACTACACCTACTTCGATCTTTTCTATCCTACCCTTAAAGTTAATGAGAGTGAAAAAGTTATCGTTACCATCCACGATGTCACCCCACTTGTCTTGAGGGAGCTTTACCCCAAAGGACTCAAGGGCCGCCTCAATCTCTTCCGTCAGAAATTGGCTCTCAAGAAAGTCGCGGCTGTTATTACAGACTCGCAGAATTCAAAAAAAGACATCGAGAAACATCTTAATGTTCCGCCACACAAAATTACCGTTACTCCACTTGCTGCCGATCCCATCTACCAAGACACTCCTTCTGACGTCGAGTTAGCTAGAGTGAAAAAGAAATATCACCTCCCCCAAGAGTTTATTCTTTACGTCGGCGGCGTGAATCCAAACAAGAATCTTCTATCGCTTATCGAAGCCTCCTTAAGTCTTAGTATTCCACTAGTTTTAGTCGGATCTGAGTTTCTTAAAGCGATTACTAATGCCCGTTCCCTTAAGGCAAAAATAGGTCTCCAGTCCATCCATCCTGAACTCAAGATTGCCTCAATGATCCAAAATCTTATCGTCAACAGCCCCTCTCTGTATCCACTTGGTTTTGTCCCCTCAGAAGAGCTTGTCAGCATCTATCGTCTCGCTACTCTATACTGCCAACCCTCTCTCTATGAAGGTTTTGGTTTGCCACTTCTAGAAGCCTCACTTAGTAAGTGTCTGATTGTTAGTTCCAACACTTCTAGTCTCCCTGAAGTCTATCCTGAAGACACGTTAACCTTTAATCCCAACGAGTCTTCATCACTCATCAAAACTCTCAAAACCGCCCTCTCTCTATCTTCTAAGGAAAAAGAGTCACTTATTTGTAAGGCCTACAAAAAAGCTTTGACTTTCACTTGGGACAAGACCGCTCATGCCACCTTAGCCGTTTACGAACATGTCCTTAAGCATGGGTAATTCTCTCTTTCGCCTCTTCCGCTTTTGGCGTTTAGGAGTCTTACTGATTGCCGAGGTCTCTATCTTCTTTATTGCTCGAAATACCAACTTTAATCTCATCAAAGAGCAGTTTCGTCTAAGTGACTTGCTAACTATCTGGACTAACTTTGATGGTGTCCACTACCTTAACATTGCTAAGTACGGCTACGAGGCCGGAGCTACTCACTATACCGAGGCCTTTTTTCCAATTTATCCTTTTACTATTCGCCTCTTCTCGCTCATTTTTCGCAGTTACATTCTCTCTGGTCTGATAGTCTCTCACTTAAGTCTTTATCTCGCCTTTGTTTATCTCATCAAGCTCCTTCAATTTGACTTTCCCAAAAAGTTTGGTTTACAAACTATTATTCTCGTCCTGGCTTTCCCCACTTCCTTCTACCTAGGTAGTGTCTATTCTGAATCTCTTTTCTTTCTTCTTTCAATTCTGACTTTCTATCACGCCAGAAAGAAGCATTGGTTACTTGCCGCGCTCCTCGCCAGTTTGGCTAGTGCGACCCGACTTGTTGGCATCTTTCTTTTCCCCGCCCTCTTGCTTGAGTACTATTTCCACACTAAAAGCCTATCTTCCTTTCTCCGACCCCAGGCTCTCGTTCTACTTCTTGCCCCTCTGGGTCTCATCATTTACATGATCTATCTCTATTTCCTCGTTCACGATCCGATTTATTTTGTCCACGTTCAACCGATCTTCAACGCCGCTCGCCAGGTTAACACTGTAGTTCTTCTTCATCAGGTGTTTTTTCGTTACATAAAAATCGCCCTTACCGTCAATCCGTTTAGTCATATTTACTTCGTCGCCATGCTTGAGTTCATCACCGGAATACTCTTTTTTGTTGTCTCTCTCCTCTCCTTGAGGATCAGACCCTCCTATGGCCTCTATTCTCTAGCTGCCTTTCTGTTACCTACTCTTACCGGCACCCTTTCCTCCGTTCCTCGTTACATCCTCGTTCTCTTCCCCGCTTTCATCGTTCTCAACCAGTTTCTTCAAGATCACCCCAAACTGAAGTTTATCTATTTCACCTTCTGCATTCTCGCTCTTATCTATTCCGCCGCTTACTATACCGCCGGTTATTTTGTCAGCTGACCGTTCAGGTCATCCCGAGCGAAGTCGAGGGATTTCTCCTCTCCTCTCGCCAGCAAATAGAATGCCACCTCATTATCAGGATACAAAATTATGTCTATCAACTTGACTCCCTTAGGAGGCAGTTCTCTCCCCTCTCTTAGATCTAGCGGCAGCTCCGCTCTGGTAACTGCATAAATTGTATCCGGTTCTAGGACCGATCCAATCTCCGTCTTTATTTTCAACGTCTCAGTCAACTTGCTCCAGTTAAACGGCTTTACCCGGTCAAGTGGTTGGCCTTTGATAACTTCTCTCCCAAACTCACTTCCATATGCTTGCACTTGCTTGGCTGGTACTTTTGCCCAGAAGAGATAGTAAAGCATTGGTGGATCAAGTGAATCAGTTAAGGCAATATTTGTATAGCCACTCATCAGAGCCTTTTCCGCCACCTGTTGGTATCCATAACCAAACCAACGTGCCGACTCAAGTGGATAGTGCACAAGGAGTCGATGATAGAAGAATGTAAAATTAAGAAGTACCAAGCCAAACATCCCAAAATAAAGTAATGACATCGTCAACCTTCCGAATAGTTTTTTTACCACCATTACTACTTGCCACCAACCTAGCGCCACTAGAATCAAAAGTGGGGGAGCCAGGATAACTAGTCTTGAGGCGTGACCGGCACCGTCCAAGGTAAGCGCCGACGCAATCGGGGCCGTCAGCAACCAAAGTGCTAAGAACTGGAAATGCCTGTCTTTCCATTTCTTAATCAACCAGTATCCTCCGGCTATCAACCCTATTAAGTCTACTAGCATAAGTTCCCCGTACTTTCCCACTGAATGCCTTAAATTAGTATCTCCATTAAGAAACAAAAACTCGGTCGAAAAGGCTGCTAAATAATTGTTTTTAAAAGCATACCACCACCCAAGCGGTTTACTATGAAACAAAAAAGATAACTTGCTTGGTTTTCTTCCCAACTCTTTAGATGTTAAATCCCCCGAATCAACCTCCCTATCACGAAGTACAAAAATCGGGACATTCTTATTTGAAAAGATCGAGATCTGATTGATTCTCGGTTGATCCGCTGAGGCTATTGTCGTTAGATAAACAAACGGTCCTGTTACACCAGCCAATAGGAGTAGTCCAAGCAGTAAGTGTTTCCAAGGCAGACGAAACAACTCCCCTCGATATATTAATATCAGCACAATTACTGTTAGAGGTACATAAAGACTCATCGTTCGGTAGCAATAGACCGAAAGACCCAGTAAGGCGAGACTGATATAGAAATCAAAGTATCTTTTTTTCTCCCAGAAACGAAACCAAAAGAATACGAAGCCTAAGTAAAACAACAAGACCCAAATTGCTTCAAAAGCAATTCGACTGAATTGAATCATCCACGGATTAAGTGTCATTACAAGTGCCATCACGATGGTCGGTAGTTTTTTCTTCGTCAGCTGCCACACAATTGCCACTCCAAGTATCACCACCATTGTCCCCGCCATTACACTCGGCATCCTCACCTGTAGGGCCGGCGATTGAAAGATCATGTATATCGGTACAGAAAGAAAAATCGGTATTGATGTCTTATCAGTATTAAACGACCTGGTAAAAAAAGGGCTAAAGCTCCCGCGATAATCACGTCCGGTCTCTATCAAGCTCCTAACCTGATATCCTAGATCAATCTCATCATAGAAGAGACTAGCTGGGGAATCACTAATCTTAAATGCCCTTATCCAGAAAGCTAAAGCTATAATGATTACGAGTAACCACCACCTTTTAAGCCATAACATTACTACCTACACTAGCTCAAGTAAGTTGAAATCACAACCATGAACCAAAAGAGTTTATCCATTATTATCCCCGTCTTTAATTGCCCAACTATTAGAACTGATCTAACCAAATTAGACAATTTCCTTAGTACTTTGAATCTAAACTACGAGATCATCTGCGTTGTTGATGGACTAGCCAGTTCTCATGATCAGACTTTTCTTCAGGCAAATGCCGTAAGACTCAAATCACTTAAGGTTTTTTACTATCCCTTTAATCAAGGGAAAGGATTTGCCATTCGTTTTGGCTTTCATCAAGCTAAAGGTGACATAATCGGCTTCTTCGACGCCGGTTCAGATATAAAAGTGGACAATATTAAAACGGCATTTGAAGTCTTCCTATCAAACAAAGCCGATATTGTTGTTGGTAGTAAACGGCATCTTAAGAGTAAAATCATGAACTATCCCAAACAGCGTCGTATTCTCAGTTCGATTGCTCAAGCTTCACCTAGACTGCTACTCGGGCTCCGAGTAACCGATACTCAAGTTGGTCTCAAGCTATTTACTCATAAGCTCGTAAAGCAAATTCTACCCAAACTTAGTATTAACGGGTTTGCCTTTGATCTAGAACTATTGACTGTAGCTACCAAGTCTGGCTTTAACAAAATCTACGAATCTCCTGTTGAGGTGATGTATAACCGGCAAAGCACAATAAAGCTTAAGTCGCTACTGGATTTTCTTCTCGACTACGCTAGAATCGTTTTCAAAAATATATGAAAACATTTCTAGTTATTCCGGCCTACAACGAGAAGCCGTCAGTGATTACTTCATTGCTTCAAAGGACCGTCAAGTTTGTCCCTCTTGCTCAAACTATCGTGGTTGATGACGGCTCTAAAAAGCCCCTCAAGCTAGATACAAAAGTCGCCCTACTTCGCCACGACCTCAATCTTGGGAAAGGGGCTGCACTTAAAACAGGTTGTAGTTTTGCCTTTCGCAGTGGTGCGGATAATATCGTAATGATGGACTCCGATGGTCAGCATGATCCAAAAGAGCTCAAGCACTTCCTTTCTTTTTTAAAACAAGATTTTGATCTCGTTTTTGGATCTCGGCGCCCCACCATAGATGCCCCGCTTGTTCGTTTACTTGGCAATAAATTTGCCTCTGTCTACATCAACTTGATGTTTGGTGCCTACGTGTCTGATATCCTCTCTGGCTTCAGAGCCTTTAACAAGCGGGCGTACAATCTAATCAGATGGTCATCACCGCGATATGGTGTTGAAACAGAAATGGTCGCCCGACTCGGAAAACACAAGGACAAGCTTCGCTTCATTGAGTTCCCCATAGAAACTATCTATATCGACAAATACAAAGGTGTTACAATCCTAGATGCATTTAAAATCTTTTTTTACTCCTTATGGTGGAAACTCTTTTAGGCATTCAAATCGTCACCGTTCTCTTCTCCCTTTTCATGCTTTATGTTGCTTTTTTGCATTACAAGCAAAAAAATATTATTCTGATAGAGTTCCTTTTTTGGATTACCGTCTGGGGGATCTTCATCTACTTCACCCTTGACCCAAAAGTCCTTGATCCACTTTTGGCTAAGCTGTTTATTAGTCGAACCATGGATTTCCTCATGTTAATAGCTTTCATGCTTTTGACATTTTTGGGATTCCAAAATCATATGGGAGTCAAGAATCTACAAAAGGAAATAGAACGATTAGTAAGAAAACAAACTTTAAAAAATGCCAAAAGAAAATTCTAAACCAAAACTAAAGTCACTCATTACTGGCATTACCGGTTTTGCTGGTTCTCACATGGCCGAGCTACTCCTTAAAGAAGGCCATGAAGTCTTTGGAATCATCCGCTGGCGTTCCCGTTCCGAACACGTGACTCATTTGAATGGTCGCTTACACCTAATTGAAGCCGACCTTTTAGATCTTAAGTCTCTCCAAGACGTTATGCTTAGTGTTAGGCCTGACTACATCTTCCACTTAGCCGCCCAAAGTTTCGTTCCTGCTTCCTGGACTTCTCCGGCGGTCACTTTTGAGGTCAACACAGTTGGTTCCAACAACCTGTTTGAAGCCGTCAGAACTGCCCAAATTGACCCACGTATTCAAATTGCTTGTAGTAGTGAAGAATATGGTCTAGTTTACGAAAACGAAGTTCCAATTAAAGAAACCAATCCTCTTCGCCCTCTTTCACCTTATGCTGTCAGTAAAATTGCAATGGACTTCATGGGCTATCAATACTTCAAAAGTTACGGTCTTAAGATTGTTCGTACCCGCGGTTTCAATCACGAAGGACCTCGTCGCGGCGAGGTCTTTGTCACTTCTACCTTTGCTAAACAGATTGCCCTGATCGAAAAGGGGCTTCAAGATCCAGTTATTTTCGTGGGTGATCTTAATACCAAACGAGACTTTACCGACGTTCGAGACATGGTCCGTGGTTATTACCTTGCTGTTCAAAAAGGTGAACCCGGGGAGGTCTATAATATCGCTACCGGCAAGGCCTGGGTCATTCAAGACATGCTAGATTATCTTATTTCTCTGAGTACTGTCAAAAAGATAAAGATAGAGCAGGATCCCAAACGCATGCGTCCTTCTGACGTACCAATTCTGTTGGGGGACAATAGTAAGTTTGTCAAAGCCACTGGTTGGAAGCCCAAGATAGATTTCAAGACCACCCTCAAAGATACCCTTGAGTATTGGCGACAGCATGTCTAATGACTATCCAAGGATTTCTATCATCACACCATCCTTTAATCAAGGTCGGTTTTTAAGACAAACCATACAATCCGTCGTTTCACAAAACTACCCGAACTTAGAATATTTAATTTTCGATGGCGGTTCTAGTGATAATTCAGTTGAGATAATAAAGGAGTTCTCTAAGAAGTACCCAGAGATAAAGTGGCGATCAAAGAAAGATAGAGGCCAAGTCGACGCTATCAACAACGGGCTGGAACGTGCTACTGGCGATATCGTGGCATATATCAATTCTGATGACTATTATCTCCCCAGTTCCTTCAGGAAAGTTGCGAGTTATTTTAGCAAAAATCCCCATAAAAAATGGGTAGTAGGCGACTGCAGAATAAGTAGAAGTGATCTCAACTGGACCTTCACTCTTAAAAGACTTTCTCCTTTCGATCGAAGTATTATTGGTCTGCAGATATACAACCCGATCAACCAACCTGCAGTTTTTCTTACAAAAGATATGGCCAAGAGGGTAGGTCATTTTAACGACAAATACAAATATGCTTTTGATTATGATTACTGGTTGCGATGTGCCGGAATATCTTTACCCGGACGAATAAACAGCAATCTGGCAGTTTTCAGAGTTCATCAAAACTCAAAAGGTAGCACCAGTTATGAAAAACAATTCGAAGAAGACTACCAAATAATCAAAAAATACTCCAAGAATCCCTTCATTTATGCCATTCATCTGGTGTCAAAATATTTGACTCTTGCATCATACAGGTTCCTGAAATAGACCCAAGTAATTTGAATTCATAGTCCTTAACAGGATCTTCGACCTGATATGTTGGGTATATATTCAATCCTTAAATTCTAACTTGCAAACCAGAATGATTGAATATAACATGTCTCCATGTTTAATTTTTGGAAGGATAAGCAAATCGTAGTTACAGGAGGGCAGGGCTTTCTTGGTTCACATTTAGTCGAGGAACTTAAAAGAAGAGGCGCTAAAAAGATAAGGGTTCCTCGTCACAAACAGTATGATCTGCGTCAGGAAAAAGCTTGTCTCAAGGCGACCAAGGGCGCTCAGATTGTCATTCATCTGGCCGGAAATGTCGGCGGTATTGGCTATAATCAAGCCAATCCAGCCACTCTTTTCTACGACAACCTGATGATGGGAGTTAATCTGATTGAGTCTTGTCACAAGAATCTCGTTGGAAAAGTAACCGTTGTCGGTACTATCTGTTCCTACCCTAAGTATACCCCCGTTCCCTTTAGAGAAGAGGATCTCTGGAATGGTTACCCTGAAGAAACCAACGCCCCCTATGGTATCGCCAAAAAGGCTTTGATCGTCCAAGGTCAGGCATATAGAGCCCAATATGGCTTGAACATTGTCAATCTCCTTCCTGTTAACTTATACGGTCCTGGTGATCACTTCGACCCGCGGGTCTCCCATGTCATACCCGCACTCATTAAGAAGTTTGTCGATGCCAAAAAACAAAATGCTAAAGAGGTGATGATCTGGGGCACAGGCAAGGCCACCCGGGAGTTCTTTTATGTTGAGGACGCGGTCATAGCCATCGCCGATGCCACTGAAAAACTTAATGCTCCTGACCCAATTAACATAGGCGCCGGTTTTGAGATCAGCATTAAAGATCTGGCCGAGCTGATCAAGGAGCTAGCAGGTTTTACTGGCAAACTGGTCTGGGATGCCAGCAAGCCGGACGGCCAGCCTCGTCGGATGCTAGACACGAGTAAAGCCAAAGAGAGTTTTGGTTTTGAAGCCAAAACCGATTTTAGAACAGGTCTAAGTAAAACGATAGAATGGTATCTCAATCACCAATCCTAAGTCTACCTCTCCAAGTAATTAGGAAGTTGTTTTTGCCTCTCTTTATCTTTTTTTCACTAATAACCTTAGCTCTGGCCATAATTCTGCGGTTTTCTAATTTGCACCTTCCTTTTTGGGCTGATGAGATTCAGACGGTTGTAACCGCAATCGGTCAAGATCCAGACACAAGCCAAGAAAGTCTAGCCTACTCTTGGGATCTCCATCGAACTACCATGATGTCCCCACCTGCCTTCAACCTCCTTCTTCATTTTTGGCTCAAAGCTAGCCGATCTATCATCTGGACTCGCTTACTACCTTCCATGATTGGGATCTTTAGTCTAGTGTATCTTTTCAAACTCGGTCGGCTCCTAAAAACAAATACCACTGCCACCCTTGCAGTTCTGAGTCTAACTGCCAGTTCTTGGGTTTTTGTTCATTATTCTGAAGAGGTAGCTATTTACAGCGCCAGTATAACTCTGGCTTTTGCTCTTTGTTACTACTTCCTTTCCTATACCATCAAGCCTTCCACAAGTGTTTTCATTAAATTATTTGCCGTAAGTCTGCTTGGGGCGCTAACTAACTTCAGTAACTGGATTTATCTACTTCCGGTCGGAATATGTTTATCTGTTGAAGCCATCAAAACAAGAAGAACAATTCGTTTGTTTATTTTTTCCTTACTCAGTTGTTTACTCTTAAGCATTCTTATCTTCGATCAGATGCAGTACAAAGTTTCCTGGGGGCTTAATGCGCCATATATGGTCAAACAGAAACTTAACTCCGTTTCTCCTTCTGAGATTCCCTTCAAAATTATCAAAGACAATTCGGATTATATAGCCTATGTCTTGGGAGCTACCCCTTGGCATCTAAATGCCACTTTCTTCCCAAGCTCTGACCGATTTGGAAAAGACTATGTTTGGATCTATTATTTTGGTCTTTCGGTTATTGGCCTAATTCTTCTTTTCTACTATTTATTTGTTAGTTTTCTTTGTTCGCTAGATCTAAGACAACTTCTCCTAAAGCTCCTGCCGCTTTCCCTTCTCTTCTTTGTTCTCACTAGCGTTAATGTTTTGTCCTTTTTTGGACTTTATCCTATTGGTGCAGTCCGTATGAGTTTGTTTTACTCCCCCCTTGTCATCTGGTCATTACTGCAGTTCTTAGATATGCTATTAAAGCGAATAAATCTCTTCAGTCTGATTATCGTCGCTGTCGTATTCTTATTAATCATTAACAACCTCACCAGACTAGTTCGGATGCCCCAACAGCATATCGGACAGCCTCCCATATACTATGTCATCGCCAGTAACTGATCATTTTAATAGGATCGCTCCTAATTATGATTATTATAAGAAGAAGAATCGCTTCTATTATCAGAATCTTAAAAAACTTCTAAGAAGATTGATTCCCAAAAACAAAAATATTCTAGAAATCGGCTGCGGCACGGGCGATCTCTTGGCTTATCTTTCTCCGAAGATAGGTTACGGCATCGATATCAGCGACGAAATGATCAAGATTTCTAAAAGAAAATATAACAACAATAGCAATCTCCATTTCTCCACTGACTCAATCAACAAATTCAAAGCCAAAAGGATAGACTACATCTTTATGTGTGATGTCGTTGAACATTTACCCAAACCGGGTACTGTCTTTAAAGAAATTAGTAAGATCATGACCAAAGATACCATCTTCATTAACACTATGGCCAATCCACTTTGGGAACCAATTCTCATGCTCGCGGAAAAGCTCAATCTCAAAATGCCTGAAGGGGAGCATCACCGCTGGTCAACTTTGCAACTACAAGGCCACTTCAAGAAAACTGGGCTCACTATTGTCAATCACGATTATGATTTGCTTCTTCCTCTTAGTACACCCTTTTCCGATATTATCAACCATTATTTAATGCCATTGCTTAAATGTTATGCTTCCATTGAATATTTTGTGGTTAAGAAAAAGTAGTTATCTTTTTCTCTTCCTTCTTCCTTTAATCACCTTCATTCTAGTGGTTCTCCCTCTTGTGAGTAATCAGGCTTCTGGAGTTTTCTTTGCCGTCGATCCAGATGTAATGTATTTAAGTAACGCCCTCTCCTATATTAAGGGTCACCAGATTCATTACATAGACCATCCAGGAACACCGACCATTCTCTGGTTGGCAACTATTTTTCTGCCCCTTCGAGTACTGGCCAAGTTTGTTCTTCATACACCCTTCATTCTTTGGGCAGTAACCGATATCACTTTCATTTACTATTACGCTCGCATAATTCAAGCTATTCTTTTAGGTTTTTCAATTGGGCTTTTCTTGCTGGCTTTATATCGATCTACCAAATCAACACTGTCCGTATTGCTTGGATGGATTTCTTTAATGAGCTATCAATCCTTTCTTCATGCCGGCACAGCCCTCGCTCCAGAGTCACTGACACTTTTATTCATCAGTTCTTGGCTGTTTTTATTTCAGCGTTTTATAAACTCTTACTCCCTAATGACAATCATATTTATTAGTCTTATTTCTGGCCTTGCCGTCGCCAATAAACTTAGTAACCTTTTTTTGGTTTTTATCACTCTCTCTTTAATTCTTATCATCCCGAAACTTTCCAAATTACAGAAATTTTTCAATCTTTGCCTTAACTCATTCTCAGTCGTCCTTGGTTTTGTCATCGGCATCTGGCCGATTCGCGGAAACTATTCTTCCCTATTTAACTGGGTTGTCCGCCTGTTGACTTTTACAGGAGTTCACGGAGGCGGCCCTCGGGGTCTGTTTAGTTATCAAACTTGGCTTCAGTCCGCCTCGGCCCTTGTTGGTAGCAACCACGAGGCCGCCCTGATAATTATTTTTCTTGCGCTGGTATTCGTCTGGCAACTGCTCACCAACCGAAAAAAAAATAAGTTCATTCTGACTGTCTTCGCCTGGGCACTATTAGGAACGCTTACTTTCGCCAAATATCCCCTGAGTCATTACCAATTTGCCAACTACGTACTACTTATTTTCAGCGGTAGTCTCCTAATTAGACGCTTGCCTAAAACGGCAAAAAGCATTTTAATTTTATTTTTGATCAGTCCAATGTTTTTGGTTGTTTCCAAATACCATTTCGTAATTACCAAAACCATTAATCAGGCAATTGCCGTAGAGGATTACTCGAACAAAAATCGCTCCCCTCACGCTTCTATTTGGGAATGGGCCTACAGCAAGGATTTCGCCTTACTCTGGGGACGGTCTTGGTCTGGTGGAAGCTTTGATCAAGAACTTTTAGCCATACGTCCTGACCTTTTAGAAATCGCCTCCCCAACCCACCTTCGTTTAAATTACTACGATACAAAACCCTTTTTTGAAGTTTGTTGGGATCGACTTTATGTCCAAAAAACTTCTTGGCCAATATTTAAAGAGGCCCACCCTGAAAACCCCTTTGTAGTTGAAGAGATCCCCGGAACCGATCTATTATCTGTTTCTTCTTCTCACTGCCGATGAAAAAGAAACCTAGTAACAAGCCTTTAATTGGTCGGGCTATTATCATCGGACTTTCGCTTCTAGGCGGATTAGTCTCCATTTTACCTGTACTCATCGGCGGTCCAAGAACTAGTTTCTTTACCTTCGAACCCGACGCAGTTTATGTTACCAATGCCATACTTTACAACGACACTGGCAAAATTTACTATATTGATCATCCTGCAACACCCTCGATAGTTACTCTCTCTAAGGTCATTCTTCCCCTAAAACACTTTTTCTCTTTGAGCCAACCATCAGAGTTTATTTACTGGAGCATCGTCAATCAAGGTTATTTCTATTTGTATCTCCGAGTTTTTTACAGCCTTATATTTACTCTCGCCTTGAGTATCTTTTTAGCTCTCATCTATAGGGCTACTCATTCCTCGTTGGCCATCATCTTTTCTTGGTTAGCCCTTTTCAGTTACAGACATTTTCCTTCTTTAGGTGTCTCAATTGCCTCAGAGACGGTATCCTTTTTTCTTCTCAGTATCTGGTTCTCATGCCTTTACATTTTTTTAAAGACTCGTAACAAGATCCCCCTTTTCGCTACTGCTTTACTTTCAGGTCTATCCGTCGCCAACAAATTCACAAATATGGCCTTCGCTGTGGTACCGCCAGTATTGACCATTTTGATGTATAGTCTTCCAGTAGGTTTACCTTTCTCCATTGTAGTAGGAATATTCATTTTACTCGGCTTTATTTACGGCATTTCGCCAATCCTTCAAGACTACAACAGCATCATCAGTTGGGCACTTAAGCTTGCCACACGCTCGGGGGCTCACGGTGATGGATCTGTGGACTTAATCAACATATCAACTCATATTTCCTCAATCAAAACCCTCTGGCATAACGAATCATTTGCAATTACTTTTATCATTCTCATATCGCTCATTTTGGTCTTCTTTAACTTTAAAGACAAACTTCGCGACAAAATTACCTTCCCTTTGCTAATACTCGCTTGTATTGTCTTTGGCTTTATTTTAGCTTTTACCAAGCACTCGCTTAGTCGTTACCAACAAACCAATTACTTCGCTTTTGCCTTTATTGCCTCTTTGCTTTTTCCCCGATTCAATCGCATTTTAAAATCTTTATTCATTATCTTTGTATTATTTGCCTCAAGTTCAGTGATCAGTTCATATCTAACACATACTTCCCTGGCTGTCGATCAAGCCAATTCTCTGGAGAATTTCATCGCTAATCACCCACCACAGAAGGCCGTTATCTGGGAATACGGTTACTCGATCGATTATGCGTTACTTACCAGCCAAGAATGGTATGGGGATCTCTATGCTGATCAGCTAAAAAAAGTTAAGCCGAATTTATATGCGATTACCTCAGATCTTAAGAAAATTAAAACCAGCCTGGACGAAACGCAAGACCTCTTCACCTTTTGTTGGGACAAACTTTACATGCAAAAAGAAATTCTTCCCCGGTTTTTAGATCTCTATCCAAACAAGATCATCAATATTATTCAGATTCCCAATACTAGTCTTAGACCCATGGTCTTGATAGAATCCGATCATTGTCTTTCTAAAGCTCATGCCAAACTTTAAACAACTTGTTTTTGTCGCCTTTAATCATCTTTATCAAAGCCACTTCAATCTATACCGGTTTTTCTACTTCCACTATAAATATTTTGTTAACAAATCCAAGATTGATTTGCTCAAGGAGATCATAGTGCCCGGAATGATTACTGTCGATGTAGGCGCCAACATTGGTTTCTATTCTATTGCTCTATCAAATCTTTTGAATAAAACCGGACAGGTCCACGCTTTTGAGCCCGACATCCAAAATTTCAAGTACCTTAAGCAAACCACTCGCCCGTACAGAAACATCAAGGTCATCAAAAAAGCAGTCGGAAACAAAATCGAAAAGTTAAAGTTGTACACATCAAGCGACTTAAATGTTGACCATCAGACTTACGATAATGGTGAGAATAGAAAATATACTTATGTTCGCTCGATTACCTTAGATAAGTATTTTTCGAGCACAAAGTCTATAGACTTTCTTAAGATAGACGCCCAAGGATTTGATTATCAAGTCTTCAAAGGTGCCCTTGAGATTCTTAAACGCAGCAAGAATCCAATTATTCTGGGAGAATTCTGGCCCTATGGCCTTGCCAAAGCCGGATGTAATCCAAGCGACTATCTTGATCTACTTAAAAAATCCGGTTTCAAAGTCACTCTTTTCAGTCAACTCACAAAAAACATGATTAAACAAAAAGTCTATGACTCAGTGTTCTATACAGATTTCCTGGCAACTAAATCAAAAATCACCAAGCTCTGAATTTCCGAAAAGCGAACCATGTCATCTTTAATAGCAACCAGCCATGCCGAAACCGGCTGATGTTAGTTGATCCATAAGTTCTTTCCTTATATCTCACCGGAATCTCTATCACTTTCAAGTTCTGCTTCACCGCCCCAAAAATCAAGTCAAAGTCTCCGAATGGGTCAAAATCGCCAAAGAACTTTCTTCCTTTAGATATCCTTAAATAATCTTTTTTAAGCATCACCTTTGTTCCACATAAAGTATCCTTAAATCTCTGACCCAAAATCCAAGTAAAAAGTAACGAAAAAATTTTGTTACCCAATATATTTAAAGTCCTCATCGCTTCTTTTTCCATTGGATAGACCATCCGACTTCCGTTTATGTACTCGCCCTGACCCTGCGAAAGCGCATTGTAAAATTTCGGTAGTTCTAAAGGGTCTACTGTCAGATCAGCATCAAGGATCATCAGAAGTTCCCCCTTGGCCTTACTAAAGCCCAGCCGCACGGCATCTGCCTTACCTCTACCTTTTTGTTTAAAGGCAACTAACCTTAAGTTTTTCCTTTTATTCGCTCTTATGACTTCTGTTATCTTCTCCCAAGTATTGTCTTTAGAGTGTCCTTCGACAAAGATCACTTCCTGCCATTTCCCAAACTTTGGCAACAATTTAAGGGCCTTCGAAATATTACCTTTTTCATTTCGTGCTGGTATTACAATGCTCACAGAAAATTCCTGCCGTTTTTTTGGTTTTGCTCTCGCGGTAACCCAGGTAGTTAAGCATAGACTATTAATCACAGGCAGTTGTGCAATCCATTTATTCACTAAGTCAGAAAGGTAAGGAACCTTAACTGGTATTAATAGTCTCTTCCCACTATTGATAACTTCAAAGTCAGTCAATTCCAAAAAATTTTTTATATCATCCTGATCTAGCCAATTTAACTCGCCCACTGGTTTCTTCCAACCTAGTATCGATGCCAATTTCAAAACTGGTTCCCAGAGATGATTATAGTAAGTGATGACTAATCTAGTATCATCTTTACAGAGCTTCCTCACTCGCTCAAAGAGGCTATAAACATCTTTGATCTCACCAATCAAATTGTCCATAACAAGATAATCAAACTTCTTTCCCAAACTAAAGTCCTCAGCCTTGATTTTCTGAATTTTTGCGCCAGTTGGCACTAGGAAATCAATTAGTTTCTTCTTGTCCTTGAGGTAGTAAGAATTAAGTCTTGTCTTCATATTGACAGTCAATTTTCAAATGCTAGTATAGGTTACACATGGATGCCCAAGAATTCAATTCGCAAAAATACTTTGATTTAATTAGTGAAATTGCAGAGCATTTTCGTAAGTCAAAAGAGTACCAACAAGCCGTTGATTTACTATTTGAATGTTGGCAAAATCAGGGTGTTGTTTTCACCATGGGTTGTGGCGGATCCTCCTCTACCGCTACACACTTTGCCGGCGATCTTGCTAAAACCGTTATTCCCAAGTATAAAGCTCGCTTAGGCTTTAAGGCAATTTCCTTAGTTGACAATATTCCCCTAGCTAGCGCCTGGACTAATGACGAGGGCTGGGGTAGTGTCTTTTCTGGTCAACTCAAGAACTGGCTCACTGAAAATGACGTTTTAGTCGGCTTCTCAGTCCATGGCGGTTCAGGCTCCGGCAATGCTGGCCCATGGTCTCAAAATCTCGTCTCTGCGATGCGGCTCGCCCAGGAGAGAAATGCCAAGATACTTAGTTTCTCAGGTTTCGATGGTGGGGCTATGAAAAAAATGTCCGATGTGTGTTTAGTTGTTCCAGTCGATTCAGAACCCTATGGTACGCCAGCAGTGGAAGCCTTTCATGTAGTACTAAATCACGGATTAATATTTGATCTAATAGAAAGGATAAAAAATGCTTAAGACTACTCCAGAGAACCGATCGCCCATGAACCGATCTGGTTGGTTTCTTGACTCGGGCGACCTCAATCAGATTAGGAACTGGCAGGAAGTGATCGGGGGGATTACCACTAATCAACTGATTCTTTTCGAAAAGGAAGGCATCTATGATATCCCTGGACACTTAACCAAAATGTGTGAGATAGTCGGCCCTGGTTTCCCTATTTCAATCGAGCTTCCTGACAGTAAGATGGAAGCCGAGGAAATGGTTGACCTAGCTGTTGCCTACCACGAACTTTTTCCCACCAATACAGTCATAAAAGTTCCTATTATCCCTGATGACACAAAAGGCCTAAAAGTAATTGCTAGATTGGCTCAAAGAGGCATCCAAACCAATGCCACTATCGGCATTAATACCGCTCAGTTGATGTTAGCCGCCGAAGCCAGTCGCCGCTATGCGGGAGAAGGCAGTACTTATATTAGTCTATTCTGGGGACGGGCTATGGAGAGTTCTATAAGAGGTGAGAGCCAAGAACCTCAAGACGTTCTTAGTGCCACCATTACCTATCTCGCCAATCACCGACTCGATACGAAAATAATTATTGGCAGCGTCCGAGAGCCGCATCAGATAATCGAAGCCTTTAGTCTTGGCGCGGATATAGTTACAGTCCCACCAAAGATTCTCGAAAAAATTATGGTTACTACCCGCGCCCTGGAAACCATTGCCCAGTTCGACGCCGCCTTCGAAAAAGTCAAAGACAATCCGGATTTAAAACTGATTTAGAACCTTTCTAAGAAACGCGCTTAATCTCTTCTATAATCGCGATCGATTCGAGGGCTGCCTTAAGATTCCCGTCAAATCCCGGACGACCTTCAAAATACATCTTTGCTTCTTGAAATGCCAATGCATACGGATCATTTGTTTTATCCAAGCTGAGTTGAAAGTCAGCCGAACCATTTGACTGAACACTTAAATGTTGTCCACTACGAAGTCCAATTGTTATGTTTCCCTGTGAACCACGAATCACCATTTCCCATATACCACCGTCTTGGAATATCTTTCCAACAGTTAGCTCGATAGGTACATTTCTTGCATCTTCGGTCAACAAGCTCAGCAGGGCATGAGCGTACATTTCCGGCATTTCAGAAGGCGCTGCTATAAAAGAACGTCTATCTTCACCGAAATTTTTTCTTTCTGCATGGATGACATTCACATTTTTAGAAGTAACCAACCCGCAAGATACCAGAGGAGCTATTGCATGAATAGCTAAATCTAGCAGTACCCCACCTCTCTTTTTGTCCCTTTCAAGCCAAGAACGACCATCAACATCAGGCACTCCCAATTTTCCGCCTTCTACAATCGTCACGGATATTCCTTCAATTTTTCCAATGAAACTATCAATAGACCCAAATATTTCCGCTGGTACAACTTCGTTGTTTTGGAACCTCACCCAGTTTGATCTAGGGTCTTCTGGAGAAATTGTTCCAGCAAGTAACAATAAAGGAGTACATTTCTGAATATAAAAATCCAAAGCATATATTTGCAAATCTGGATACTGAGTGATCAGTTTTTTGAGTTGTTCTACCTCCTGATTGTTGTTGACCAATGGTTTCTCAACGATAAAACGTCGCACGCCTCTTTCAATAAATCCGATGATACTTCCCAAATGATCAGGTGTCGCTATTACCGCTGTTGTCTCCGCTCTCTCGTTTTCAGGCACTTCTCGAATTGGTGGATTCAAACAATCCCCTACAATTTTTACACCGACATCAGGTGCTTTCATTAAGCGTTCAATATCAATATCCAACAAGTATCTATTTTGTTCTGAGCCTAAAATAGCTAGTGTTCTCACCATTTTTTCTTCAAATACAGCCCCCGTACCGGCAATATAAACCTTTAACTCCTTTTTCATTCAGTTCCTAAAAATCAACTAAAATCTTAACACCGTCGTAATCAAAATTGAAAAACATTTCTCTTAATCCTTGTTTCGCCATGGCGGCACGCAAGGCAGTCTTGTCTCCCGGACAACAAAACATCAAAAATCCCCCACCGCCTGCGCCCATGATCTTACCGCCAAGAGCTCCCGCATATTTACCTTCTTGATACCATCGATCAATATCACTACTGCTTACATTGCTTGCTAGTTTTCTCTTGTGCTGCCAATGAAGATCCATCAGTGCTCCAAATTTATGAATATTCCCTTTTAGGATCGCTTTGTAGATTTCACCACCAATTTCTTTAATATAATGAAGACTATCTATTACTTGCTTATCACCATCAGAAGTAGCCTTACTCTGTTTAGTTAGAACTTCTTTACTCTCCCTTCTGATCCCAGTATAAAAGATACACAAACTGCTTTCTAAATCTTTCATTGTTCCCATAGGTAATTCTGGTCTAATCACTTCAACAACACCCTTTTTATCAATAACTAATTTAGTAAGACCACCAAATGCTGCCATATATTGATCTTGCTTTCCCACAGGAGACCCCAACTTTTCGATTTCTATCATGCAGGCTTCATTAGCAATTTGTTTAACTGTCGCTTCATCCCTATTGAAAGTATGTAAAGCTTTCAATAAGGCCACTAAATAACTACCTGAAGATCCCATCCCTGTACCCGATGGCACATCAGCAATGGAAGAAATCTCTATACTGTCTTCTATTCTGACAAGCTTTAGTGATTCGCGGACCAATTCATGCTGGATTTGATCGACACTTTCTACCATTTCAGACTTCGAGTATTTCACTCTTATCAATTTATCTACCATTGGTCGATTAACAATCACTAACATGTATTTATCAATTCCCACAGAAACGAGTTCTCCTCCAAATTTGGAATAATAGGATGGTAAATCAGTGCCCCCACCACCAAGAGGGATTCTAAAAGGCGCTCTTACTATAATCATAGGTTTTCAATTTACCTGATTTTATATCATCCTCTGCTAAATGCAATTTTTCTAGTGTTCCGATGTCAATTAAATAATCGTCGTTTGGATAACCATATATAGATTTTCCTTCCTTAAGTAAAAGTGGAAAGATATCTGATCCGAAATCAAATTTTTTGCCATAAGGAAGGTGGTCAAATATTTCTCTTTCAAACAAATAAAGGGAACCATTGGCCCAAACTGGTCTCTCCGTCACTTGATCTGGAGTAGGATGCTCAATAAAACCTTCAATTTTCTTTGACTTTTTATCAAACAGTATCTTACTGCGAGGTAAAATACTTTGGCTAGAGTGAAGGGCAAGGGTTGCCAGCCCACCATTTCCTTTATGGAAGGACCAAAGATCTATCAAATCTAAATGACGCAAAATATCTGCGTAGGTTACAAAGAAACTTCCACAGATATGCTTCTCGACTAGACTAACAGCTCCCGCTGATCCCAAAGGCTCATTAGGATCCTCATAACCATATTCAATCTGCAAACCAAACTTACTACCGTCGCCAAAATAATCCTCAATTTTTTCTGGTAAATAGCACAAGCAAAGAATGAATTTACGAAATCCAAAAGAGGCAAAATGATTAAGCGTGTGTTCCAAGATTGGCTTACCGGCAACCTCAACCATAGGTTTTGGAACGGTGTCAGTCAAAGGTGCCAACCTTGTGCCCCTGCCTCCAGCGACTACTATCACCTGGGTGTCTCGGAAACTATTCATATGAGCGAATAATCTCTATTGCCTCAGGCAATTTTCGGATTATGTAGTCAGGTTTAATGTCTCCAAGTTCCTTTTCTACTAAAGCCAAAAATCCTGTTTGATCAGGGAAACCTCGTAGAATCGTCTTACAGCCAGCTGTGAAGCCTGCCTTGACATCAGTTAATCCATCGCCAATAAACCACGACTTTTTCAGATCAATTCCCAATTCATCCTCCGCCTTTTTAAACATACCAATTCCTGGTTTGCGACAATCGCATTGTATCGCCAAAGACTCATGTATTCCAAAAGGATGGTGTGTACAGTAATATTCGTTGTCTAATATGGCACCCTCTTCACCCAACAAGTTTTTAATTCTTTGTGTTATTCCCTCAAAAGATTCACGAGTTAATTTCCCCAAAGCCATCCCTGGTTGATTTGAAGCAATTATAGTTTTAAACCCCATTTCTCTCACTGCCTTAATCAATTGACTTATTCCGTGTACCAACTTTACCTGCGAAGCGCCTCTTGGCGCATCTATTGTATCAATATCATGATAATAAACAAACTCATTTATTATCCCATCACGGTCAAGAAATATTGCTTTGTCCATAAAATAATCTTATCACACCTCCCTCAACAGCTCCTTAAAGTTACAAAATAGCCCTGAAAAAATTCAGGGCTCTGTGCCTTTATTATGTAGACAGAAAATCGAGCACTTCTAAAACCTGTGCTTTTGTAACAGGAACAGAGGTATCGACTTTTACATGCGAATATTGTTCGATCTCTGGTGGGATTGGCGGTTGTTCCATTAACAACTTTTGCCATTCTTCTTCAGAACTCAATTTAATTCTGTCATGATCTGCCGCTCTCGCAATTAGCCTTTGACGAATAATCTCAGGAGAGGTGTGTACCAATACAATCTTAAATTGGTAATCTATACCTTCCAAGAAAGGAAACAATACGGTTTCCAAGTACCCCCATCTTATTTCCTTAATGTAATTCCCATCCAAAATGGGATGCTTACCTAAGGCCAGCATTTGCCGCGCCATCATCAATAAGTAATGGTAACCCTGTCGCAAGACATGTTTCCAATAGTATTCATCATCTGGATGAATATACTCCTTGGGAATGTATCGCGTCATGTCTTTTCTTTCCCCATCATGTGGTTTCCAAAGGAAGGAATAAGTCAACAGATCTTTATCAACGTAAACAGAATTCTGGATTGTCTTAGAAAGTGGTTTGAAGAAACTACTTTTACCAGTACCCCCAATCCCAGCACCCAAGATAAGGGTTGGCCGTGACAAGGAAGCTGTAAAACCCCAACCTGGGTGATCAACTCCTGCTAAACCCTCGTACATTACGCTCTCCTTTTTTAAGGTTCAAACCGATAATTATCTTCACAATTCTAAGCTAGCCTCGAAGCAATGTCAATGACTATATGACACCTTGTCTATTTCATCAATAGTCCGCTACAATCGGTAGCTGTGCTCACACAAATAAAAGCAGTTGTCACTGGTGGAACAAAAGGGATAGGTCTTTCTATTGCTAAAGCTTTAATTGAACAAGACGCTCAAGTAGTTGTTTGTTCTCGTTCCCAAGAAGACATAGACCAAGCAGCCAGACTTACTGACAATAGAATTCACGGCATCGTTTCTGACGTTTCTTCATATGAAGATTGCAAGAGGCTAATCAATTTTGCAAATGAGGAGTTGCATGGGATAGATGTACTTGTCAATAATGCCGGGGTTATAAGCCCCACAGATTTCTTGGAAGAGATGAACCCTATTGAATGGAAAAAAACATTTGAAATCAATTTATTTGGAACAATTAGTTGTACTCAACTTGTCATTCCAATAATGAAAAGGCAAGGTCACGGCAGAATCATTAATCTTTGCGGTGCTGGAGTCGGAGCCAAAGCCATGCCACGTTTTTCACCATATTTCACTTCAAAAGTGGCAATCGCTGGCTTTACTGAAGTAATAGGAGATGAGCTTAAGCCATTTGGCATCCATGTCAACTGCATTGCTCCAGGGGCGATCAATACTCAAATAACAGATTACATCATCTCTCAGGGTGTCGATAAAGTAGGTCAAGTGGAATATGACAACGCACTTGCCAGAAAGAAACAAGGCGGAACACCAATTGAATTAACGACTAAATTAATCAACTTCCTTCTTAGTCAAGAATCAGATCATTTGTCAGGTTGTCTTTTAAGCGCCAAATGGAATCCCGTTGAAGATCTAAAGAAATTAAAAGATATTAGTAGTAACCTCTACAAATTACGGCGTATCGACCAAGACCTATTCTATGAAAAAAACTGAATCATCTATCGGTGTGCTGGGCCTTTGGCACTTAGGCAGTGTTTACTCCGCATGTCTGGCTAAGTTAGGGTTCGAAGTTGCAGCCTTCGATCCAGACTCGAAAGTAATCGAAAGACTAAACAAGGGGGAGGCGCCTATTCTTGAACCAGGTTTAAATGAAATAATAAACGAGAACTTAAACAAGAATCTTATTTACACCAACAATCCTAAAGAAGCCATTCACGACAAAGACTATATCCTCATTTGTTTGGATATTCCGGTTGACGACAACGATCGAATTGATATCAAGCCCTTTAAGAAAATATCTGACCTGGTTGTAAGATATTCCTCCCCTCACTGTACTATCATTATCTCCAGTCAGATCCCGGTTGGAACTTCTCGTCAGCTTCAAAACAAGTTAAGAAAGAAAAATCCAAAGGCTAATGTCTTGTGTTGGCCTGAGAACCTTCGTCTCGGAACGGCTTTGGATGCTTTTTTCAAAGCTGACAGAGTAATTATTGGCGGTGATGATCTAAAATCTCTAGAACATTTCCAAAAAGTTTTCTCTTCCCTAGACTGTCCTTTTGTAACAGTAGCCCTTGAGAGTGCTGAAATGACCAAGCACGCCCTCAATTATTATCTAGCGCTGAATATTAGCTTTGCGAGCGAATTAGGAGACCTGTGTGAACTTTTTGGTGCAGACGCATCCGAAGTAGTCAAAGCACTAAAATCAGATAAACGAGTCAGCCCTAACTCACCAATTAATCCAGGTCTGGGCTTTGCTGGTGGAACTTTAGGTCGTGATTTACAAACCCTAAGTAAACTGTCTAGTAAACGAAGTTACAGACCAAAACTCATCAAATCCATTTACTCAGTCAACCAAGACAGAATCCCACTTTTGGTCAATAAAATTTCTAAACAGCTTTCTTCCTTAAAAAACAAACAGATAGGAATTCTTGGCTTAACCTATAAACCAAATACCAACACACTTCGCCGTTCACAATCTCTGGAGCTAGCAGATCTTCTTGAAAGCAAAGGAGCAAAACTAAGGGCATACGATCCAGCAATTACCACAGTTGTTTCCTCCCACAAATTCATGGATATTTGCACTAACCACAAAGATTTTTTCAATAAACTAGATTGTGTAGTCTTAATGACCCCCTGGTCAGATTTTCAAAAGATAAATTACAACAATTTTAGTAAGCTGATGAATCAGAAAATCATCATCGACACCAAAAATTATCTAGATTCCTTAGACCTAAAAGAATCAGGATTTACTTATCAAGGCATAGGTCTTAAATAATATGAATGTTGCAATTATCGGCGCAGGATTAATCGGTAACAAACGAGCTTCTGCTCTACCCAGAGGGGCCAAATTAGTTACAGTCTGTGATATCAATAAAGAAAGAGCCTCGCAATTAGCTGAGCAATTCAAAGCGACTGTTTCCACAGACTGGCATGAAGTGGTAAAAGATCCAAAAACTGACGTGGTAATCATCTCTACAACAAACAACCTTCTGTCTCCGATAGCAAAAGAAGCAATTAATCAAGGTAAGCATGTCTTACTCGAAAAACCTGGCGCTCGAAATCTAAAAGATCTCCAAAAGATCATCTCCGCCTCAAGAAAACAGAAATCAGTGGTAATGTTTGGTTACAACCACCGCTTTCATCCGGCAATCATCAAAGCCAAACAAATTGTCGATTCTAATGAATTTGGACCAGTCCTTTTTATTCGTGCTCGCTATGGACACGGTGCTAGATTAGGTTATGAAAAAGAATGGAGATTTGATCCCGAAATTGCAGGCGGTGGTGAACTACTGGATCAAGGGTCTCATTTAATTGACTTGACTAACTTCTTTGCTGGCCCCATGCTGCACGCGCAAGGAGTTACCAGAAATCTATTCTGGGACGCAAAATTAGAGGATTCCGCTTTTTTTGTCTTGAATAATGACAAAAACCAGATAGCTCATTTATCAGTGACTTGCTTGGAATGGAAAAACATTTTCATCTTTGAAATAATGCTTAAAACTGCCAAGTTGCAAATCAATGGATTAGGTAGAAGTTATGGCCCGGAAGTACTAACTATCTACAAGATGAAACCAGAAATGGGTCCACCAATAGTAGAAGAACACGATCTTACTGAGACAGAAGACTTGTCATGGCAGCGAGAAACAGAGGAATTCTTTCGAAGAATCAAAAAAAAGGACTATTCAGACAAAAGTATTCAAGAAGCGGCGTATGTTTTGAAAACTGTGGATATTGTTTACAAGTCAAACAACTCAAAATCATGAAATATCTAGTAACGGGAGGCGCGGGTTTTATAGGCAGTAATATCGTAGATTATCTTCTTGAGCAGGGAAATCACGTAACAGTATTCGACAATTTCTCTACAGGAAGAGAGTTGTTCGTTGAACATAACCTTCAAAAATCAAACTTCAAGCTAATTAAAGGCGATCTTTTAGATCTTGACCTAATTACTAAAAGCTGTGAAGGAATCGACTTTGTTTTCCATCTTGCCGCTCATGCTGATGTCCGTTCAGGTTTTAACGATCATTTTATTGATCATCAACAGAATCTAACTTGCACCCACAATGTTTTAGAAGCAATGTTTAGAAGCAATGTTAAAAAAATCGGTTTTGCCTCGACTTCATCTGTTTACGGTGACGCTAAAGTTCACCCAACGCCAGAAAACTATCCATTTACTCCGACTTCACTCTACGGCGCCACCAAAGCTTCGTGTGAGTCATATATCCAAGCATACTCTAGTTATTATGATTGGGATATCTATATTTTTCGTTTCGTATCCTGGATCGGCGAGCGATACACTCATGGGATTATTGTCGATCTTTTAAAAAAGTTAAAGGTGGAACCTAAGGAACTAGAGTTACTATCCGACGGCACTCCCCAAAAATCATCCTTATATGTAAAAGATGGCTTAAGCGCGATCTTTACTATAATTGAAAAATCAAAGGAAAAAATCAATGTCTACAATCTAGGCCACGATGAAATATTAACCGTTGATGAAATAGTCAATACTATTTTGGAAACGAGTGGTTCAAAAGTTCCAAAGAAATATTTAGGCGGTAAGCGTGGTTGGAAAGGCGACAATGATTTCGTTCATCTCGATACAACAAATCTTAAATCACTTGGCTGGACGCCAAAAATCTCCATCAAGGACGGCATAATTAAAACAATAGAGTATTTACAAGCTCATCCTGAATTGATTAAGTAACTTTTTCCTGCTAATCTACCAGATGTTCTTTGAATCTTTTAATCAGGGAGATTTTGATGGATCTTTTAGCAATCCTCGGACGTGGTATTCAGAGATTAGATCCTAATTCTGATTCAACACTCATCAGTTCTTGGGCGTTAACTGAAGATATCGAAATTTGTGACTCTAATTTGGCCCACTTAACCGTGCGCGTTCCTAAGGACGATTCTAATCAATCCTCCATTGTCGGGGGAGGAGAACTAAATCTACGCGCAGGACTTGAATTTATTAAAAAGCACCAACCTCGCTATGTAGTTTGCGCCTATGCACATCGCGCTGAATATTTACTCTCAGTCAATGGGCCAACCGAGAGTGAAGTTATAAGCAATCTGGTTAATCAAGCGTTCAGAGATGAGAAAATTCCTAGCCCCAATGTTTTGATCTGGAACAGAGACCGCGTACTCTCTGGTCCATCAAATACTGGAGTTGAGGTTTTAAACATCTTCAAACTTGCTCTAGAATATGGCTTACAAAGTGTTGGAATCGTGACGGTGGGAGTACACGTACCTAGAACCGCCACTTACACGGCAAAACATCGATCAGTCCATGACAAGTATCGCGTTTTGTCGGTAAATATTTTGGAAAGTGAAGAAATACTACTACGTTCTAATGAACTGCTGTGGGGATCTCGCGTCGAAATACTGCGCGCATCACAATCATTTGCCCGTAACTGGGCGCGCGAAGCAGATGGGATTCAAAAAATCATTCGTGACGTCTACCGCAATGCCAAACCAAGGGCTTAGCAAGATTTTCAGATTAAAGGGTTTTCTTTTATAGAAAACCCTTTTGTTTTTTATCCTCAACTCGTACAATTAGCGTATGCGCATTAAAGATTCGCTTGTCACAATTATCACTCCTCACTTCAGGAGACTGGATTTTACCATCGCTGCCATTAAGTCAGTCAATCGTCAGAAAGGAATTCCCAAAGAAAAAGTTCAGATAATTATTGTTGACGAAGGATACAACGCTAAAACAAAACAAGTCCTCCAAAAGCATAATAAAAATCTGAACTATTTTAAGACTAAAGAATTAGAAGGTCCTGGCGCAGATAGGCAAACTGGACTTGATCTTACCAAATCAGAATTCGTTTTATTTCTCGACTCGGATGATCAATTGCAGCCAACTTTTCTAAAAGAAATGATCAAGGCTCTACGACAAGATTCAAAGGCAGCTGCTGCTATATGTTTTTCAAATCCATATTTTGAATCAGGATTTTACCTCAGAAGAAAAATTAAGCTATGGCCTCTTATGTTACTCCGCGATCTATCGCTTTTTGCGACTCGTTTTAATAATGACCATCTTTTTCCTAGTGCTTTCTACCTATGCCAGCTTTCACATATGCTGTTTCGAAAAAGTGCACTCACTAGTTTTAAATTTAACTATGATTATCGACGTGGGGGTGAGGATTGGGATCTAGTTGTTCATTGTTTAAAACAAAATCAAATAAAAGTGGTCCACAAAAAACTCCTAACATTCCGCTACTCACCAGGAAGTTCAACAGAAAACCCCATTAATCAAAAGTTGAAGTGGGCATCATATCGACTTCTTGCCAAACGGCTCCCATCAAAATTCAAAAAGGGAGTCTTTTATCACCTATTTCTACGTTACATTGGCTCATTTAAGTCAAAAACATAGTCCTCTTGAGAATCTAAGATTTATCGCCACTACCCGCTCAGCATAACTCTCATCTTCAGGGCCATGTTGTATAGCCATGGGTTTCCTCCAATCAATGTTTGGGTTGCCTTTCTAGATGCCAGAAAAGAGAGTGGGTATTTAGCTGGACCTAGAATTCCAAGTTTCTTTATTAGATATCGGTAAAACAGTTTTTGATTTATTCTGTCCGACATAACAATCGCCCGTCTCCGCTCCTCCGCCGAAAGCTCTTTTGTTTCGTAAAATGGCTCGGTACAGTCCAGATCATAGTTGTTAAGAAACTTTTCTGGTGGAGCTAAATATAGCTTCTCTTTGATCACCCAATCATAGAGTGCTGTTCCTGGAATCGGCAAGAGATTGTTGAATCGGCAATACATAATTGGATAACTACACGCTAACTTAAGTGAATCCTCAATGTCCTTCCATGTTTCACCAGGCGTGCCAATGACAAACAGAAGTCTCACTTCGTAGCCAATATCGCAGGCATTCTTTATATTCCTCTTAATCGTCTCTATCTTTTCACCTTTTTTTAAGTTACGAAGCATCCTGTTATTTCCAGCTTCGACAGCAATCGTGATGTACTTAAAACCAACTTGATACATTTTCATGAGCAGACGTTTGTTAATTCGATCAGCTCTTGCTCCCTGGGCCAAAGCGAACTGGATATCTGGCAATTTCTCTTTTTCCAGTTGTCTACAAAGTTTCCACGTCCGCTTCATATCGAAAGTAAAGTTGTCATCCTCGATTGTAAATAAACGGTGCCCCCTTTCATACCAGTATCTTATTTCTTCCATGACCGACTCAAGCGGCCTTTGTCTCACTATTTTCCTCCGATATGACTCAACACTACAAAAAATACACCGAAATGGACACCCCCTAGTAGTGTAAAGTCCAATGCCTGAATATTTTGACAGATCAAACTTTTCATATTTCGGGAAGTCTATTTTACCTAAATCCTGCTCAAGTGTGGGGGGAGTAAATACAATCTTCCTTCCTTTCCTATAAACGACACCATCTATTCCATCTGCCCTTGCCCCATTGCTTAGATACGCGATTAGGCTTTTTTCCGCCTCCGAGATAAATCCCACATCGATCTCCGGACATTCCCTAAGCAGCGCATCCAGCCTCAATCCTACATGTGGTCCTCCAACTATTATCTTCGTTTTGGGAAAATCCTTTCGAATTCGTCTGATAAATTTATATCCTTTCAGATATCCAATCGTCACCATCATCAAACCAATAATGTCAGGAGCATACTTTTTCGTTCTTTTTTTGAATTCGCTGTATGAGTCAAGGAGATTCATGTCAACAAAGTCGTGATCATATCCGGCCGACATCAATGCTTGAGAAATATAACCAAGACCAATATTTGGACGCTCCGGAATTTTCCCCATTCCGGCATAAACACCAAATCGACGAAACTTGCTCGCCCCGATCATAGAGGAATAAGAAGGATAGACAAGCGTTATTCTAGGTTTCTTCATTTACTCTTTTAAAGAAATAACTTTCTGTGGACATACCTCAGCAGCTAACCTAACTTTCTCTTTGATCTCCTCATTTTCAATGTCAGCATCTTTTTTGATCTCGACAGTCACTCCGACCACAAATACTTCTGGGGCCAATTCTTCACAGGCCCCACAAGCAACACACTTTTTTTGATTAACTTGAATTTTCACTTCACTCATCTTACTCCCACAATTAATCTGCTCACAATACCCATTACTGTTTAATTTCCTTTTTTACTATATTGAATTAGAATTGCCTCATGAAGAAGCTGACACTAAGCATTGTCATTCCCTGTCTGAATGAATCACATACAATCAAGCAAAGCGTCACCGACGCCTATACAAACGGAAAGAAAGTCTTTGGCAATCAATTCGAGGTTATCGTTGCCGACAATGGCAGCATCGATGGGACATTAGAAATTCTGAAAGAAATCAAGTTTGTACGGATTGTTCACGTTCCTGTTCGCGGTTATGGCGCGGCCCTCCATTGGGGAATTCTCAAAAGCCGGGGTGATTACGTTCTATTTGCTGACGCCGATTTAAGTTATCCCTTTTCAAATTTGAGTCGCTTTGCCGCAAAACTGAAATACAAACCAGACATGGTTCTCGGCTCTCGCCTTAATGGGTCGATCCAAAAAGATGCCATGCCTCTCCTTAATCGTTATTTCGGAACTCCTGCTCTTACCCAACTTATCCGCCTCCTTTATCAAATTCCTACCACTGATTGTAACTCTGGGATGCGTCTTATTAGAAAAAGCTTTTATAAGCAACTCAATATGAGAAATTCAGGAATGGAGTGGGCTAGCGAACTGCTCTTAAAGACTGCTCTAAGGAAAGGCAAATATCTTGAGGTACCGATCCGTTTCCTCAAAGACAAAAGAAATCGACCTCCGCATTTGTCACGATGGTCAGACGGTTGGCGTCACCTTAAAGCGATCATCCTTCTTAAACCTGAAAGTCTTTTGATTACTATGGCTGTGGCTTTTCTACTGGCCTTTTTAACTCTCTCAGTCAGCTTTGCTCTCACCAGTCTATTTCTCTTAGTCGGAATTACTCTTTGGCTCAGTTGGCTGGCCCTTCAGTTCCTGGGCTTTGCCATCGAGAAACATCACAACTCGGTATCCAGAATCCTCAACAATAATTGGTTGGTTCCTCTTGTCATCATCTTTACTCTTCTCAATGGCATTGCCGTTCTTATCCTTCCCGATTTTCGTCTGGGTACCAAAATGATTTTAATTAGTATCAACACTTTAATCTTTATCTGGACCTTTCTAATCGAAACGATTAAAACTCATTTAGTAAATCGACTCCCTGACTAATATGCACCCACTCAAGCGATTGATTTTATACCACTTACAAATAATCCCCATTGCCAGAAGTATTAGCAATTGGTATCTTGTCCCTCTTTTCCCTCTTAAATTGATCAACTCACCAACGATGAAATTAAGAAGCGGCGCAGAGTTCAAGGTCTCTCATTTACTTGACGTGCTCACTATCCAGGAAATTTACGTCGAGAATCAATATCATATTCCCCTAAAAAATCCAAAAGTCATCATTGATGTTGGCGCCAACATCGGCACTTTCTCTATACTCATGGCCCTAAGATATCCCAATACCAAGATTCTCGCCTATGAACCATGTCCATCAACTTTCAAATTATTAGCCCACAACACTAAGATAAACAACATCAAAAGCATCACGGCTTTTTGCTTAGGTGTTGCCGCCACCAAAGGAAAAATCAATTTCTTCGTTAGCAAGGCCAGCGGCCTGGGTAGCCTTTTCCCAACCGGCCGTTTCTTCAAAAAAACCAGTATTCATACTGATACTCTGAATAACATCTTCATTCAACATGACATTAAAAAATGCGACCTTCTTAAGTTAGACTGTGAAGGTGCTGAGTATGAGATCTTTTTTTCAATACCGCCATCTCTGCTGAAAAAGATAGATAATATCGTTCTGGAATATCATGACCATCTAACCAAACACAATCATCATCAACTGATCAAGTTTCTCAGAAGTCAAGGCTACTCAGTCCGTGTTGTCCCTCATCCTTTAGAAACCTGCATTGGCATTCTTTATGCCCGCCGCTAATATATCACTTATGAAAAAAGATAAGCGCTGGACTCACGATGTCACTGTTACTGCTACCCCTCTCAAACGTTTTTTGAGTCGGTTATCTGTTGATACACGTACCAAGCAATTTAAATACTTCAAGAAACTTTTTCACCCCACAGCCAAGACACTTGTTCTAGATGTCGGCGCAACTTCGCTGACCTTACTTGGTGATTCCAATTTATTTGAGAAACTCTATCCATATCCAAGGAAACTCACCGCAGTGACTATCGAAGACTCAAAGGAGCTGTGCCTTCTTTTTCCAAGGATAAAAGTTATCAAAGTGGTCCCTGGAAAGCCACTCCCTTTCAAGAAAGACACCTTTGATATTGTGGTCTCTTGGGCAACCCTTGAACATGTTGGTGATTACCAGAATCAAGAGTTTTTCCTGAACGAACTCCTTCGGGTTGGCAAGAATATCTTTGTTACTACACCAGACAGATTTTGTCCTTATGAACCACATACTAGTTTTCTTTTCTTGCATTGGTTGCCCCTTGAGTTTTTTCGTAAGCTCTGTTTAATCTTTAAGATGCCCTTCTGGGCCTCCATCGACAATCTGAATCCTCTCTCTTCCTATGACTTTAGTCGGTTCAAATTGATTAAACCTGTTAGAGTTCAACAAAGCCTTATGTTCGACCTTATTCCGGGACACTTAATCATCACTCACAAAGCAAAATGAGTATCAATGATTTCTACTCCCCACTTAACCTAAAGAATTTAGCAATATTTGTTTTTTTGTTTGTCCTCTTCGATTCTATTGGTGTTGCCTTTAACAATCGACTCCTGAAGTCTCCTAAAAACTATCGTCCGCTCTATTGGATATTTGGCATGACCACTTTTATCTTCTTCTGGTTTTTGCTCAGCTTCTTTGTTGTTCCTAACACCAGAAATGTCACACTCTCATTATTAGGCTTCTCTATTGTTTTTCTCCCGCCACATACAAGGAGCTTTAAGATGCATCAAGTCACTTCTGCCTTGCGAGGCCTGGCCGTTCCCCTAATCCTTATTCTTCCCCTTTTACCAGCCATTTTTGTTAAGGCCTCGTTACCTTCCTACCAGTGGGATGAGCTCAGTTATCACTACACCTCTCCCTGGGGCTATAACCATCTGACGACTCGCACTCTAAACGACGGTTTCTACGAAAATATTCCCAAAAATCTTGACACGATGTATTCTCTAGTGTTCAGTTTGACGCAAACCTATTCAATTGCTCGTTTGTTTCATTTCTTTATCTTTTTCTCTGCAATGTATTTTTCCTATACTTGGATCAAGAAAAACTACGGCCTACTTTCCGCCGGAGTCTTTATTTTGGTGAGTTTCTATATCCCTGGTGATCTACTTCCTCAGGCCACTTCAGGATACGTCGACATCGGTTCTAATTCATTCGTTTTCTTAGGAATTCTTGCCACCATCGATTTGCTTAAGAAAAAGGTAGACCTTAGCCTGCCAGTTGCCTTCTGGGCTCTGGCCTTGGGGACTCGCTATAACTCGCTCATTCCCTTTTTAACTTACGCTTCACTAACTGGTCTTTATCTTTTATTCACTCGGCGCCTAATATCTACACTGAGACAACAGGTCTTTACTTCGCTCACTATCTTTATTGTTCTAGGAGGCTTTTGGTATCTCAAAAATCTTCTTTACACTGGTAACCCCATTTTTCCATTTGTCCTTCCTTGTTTCCGCTTTGCCTCCACTTGCTTGGCTATGAAGAGCTACTTTGGCTCTGGCTGGACTTACCCTGTCGACCTACAAACTCTTCCCATGATAATTTATTACATCCTCTCCGGCAGTAAATCTATGGCAGTCGCTTTAGGAGCCAGTCTTTTTCTCATCACTCAATTGAAGAGTAAATCTAAATTTGTTCCCTGGTTCATTGTTCTCGCCATTATCTTTGATTTTGTTGTCATTAAGTATCTTTCCGGATATCTCCCCCGCTACTTTATTTATCTTCAAACTCTTTGTTTTTTGCTTGTTTCCATTATTCTTGGCAAGAATCAGTTTGTCTCCCAAAAGATTGTGCCAATTCGTCTTCTTCTGATCCTTGCTTTGATTGCCTTCTTACTTAAACAAGTTCCTCTTTCAACTTTTCGGACCTACAGCTTCGACATGCTTAATCCCCACGAGATTAATTATGCCTTAGGTAAAGAAAACGTCTACGATTGGACTGCCTTTATTTTTCCTGAAACTACTAACCTAATCCGCTGGTGTGACCGAACAAAGATAAAAGGTGAGATTCCCATCACTTTTTATGATCCTGATATTACCTGGTATCGCTACGAAGGTCGCTTTAATGCCTTCCTTAATAAGTGTGCCATTGTTCCAACCCCTACAACGATAGGAGATCCAGAACTGGCTCTCAAGCAACTCATTAGTGATAAGCAGAAATTCAATCTAGTCTCACTCAATCCCTGTCGCACTACACCACTTGAAAAGTGGCATCCAACCGAAACCGATTCCGCCCTTAATCTAAGATACATAAACAATAAGATAGTCTGCAATTCTCAGCCAACCGAAATTCCTGGTCTTTACATTTTCGATTGGGAAAAAGTATCACTCTCAAATGCTAATTGATTATTTCAAGCCATTAACCCCCCTTCTACTCCTCATCACCGTTCTTATCTTCCTATCTCTAGATATCGTTGGAAGTTACATTAATCGGCATCTTTTTAAATCAAGTAGTCTCTATCGTCCAGTTTACTGGTTATATAGTCTGGCTCCTATTGTTTTTATTTGGTACCTCCTTCATTTCTTTTTACCTTTCAAGCCGATATACGTCGCCTTAAGTTTGACCCTCCCTGCTTTGATCTGCTTAGCAAGCTATCTGAAAAACAAAGATTATCAAAGTCTCTTTTCTTTTTACCTAAAAAATCCATTTCTTACCTTAACCATACTTACTCTTTTCCCTGCCTTGTTTGTCAAAAGTTCTCTCCCCCCTTATCTTACCGACGAAGTCCGTTATCACTTTATTTCTCCATTCCAACTACTCAATCAGAACACCTGGGGCTTTGGTAGTAACTCAGAAATCTATACCTATGTTCCCCGATTTATTGAAACCTTCCTTGCCCTAGTTTTTTCTTTAGCCAGATCTTACTCGCCGGCTCGTCTCCTCCACTTCCTTATCTTTCTGACAAGCATCTCCAGTATCTATGCAGTCACTAAGTATCACTTTGGTCACTGGTCAGCCAATCTATTTGTTGTCATTTATCTTTACTTGATGAAGGATCTCCTGATCATAGGAGCGTCAGGCTATACTGATTACTCTCTCGCATCCTTCATTGCCTTAGGAATTGTCAGTCTCTTTGACTTTTATCAAAACAAGAAGTCTTCTATCCTGTTAACCGCTGTCTTCTTTTTAGGTCTTTCTATCTCAACGAAATTCACCGGACTCTCTGTCCTACTCACCTACGGACTCATTACGCTTGGATTTCTCTTTTACAAAAAGAATCAGGCGATTTTACTGGAAGTGTTTAAAGCAAGGAACATGATCTTGTTATTTGCAATTCTATTTATTTCTGGTGGATATTGGTATCTAAACAACTTTTACTTCACCGGTAACCCTGTCTACCCCTTTTTCTTCCCCTGTAAACTGGCTTTTTGTGCCGCCACAGAAACCTTCTTTGACGGCTGGACTGTTCCGGTCACACTTCGAAGTCTCCCTACCATTATCAATCAAATTACCATCAAACTGCCCATATCTGTCCTTTGGATCGCCTCTGTCGGCTTGATATTTAGGTTCGGTAACAAAAAACAACGCTACTTTGCAATCTTTCTTTTAGTAGGTATTACCTTGGAATTATTCCTACTTCGTTTTTATTCAGGTTTCTTGCCTCGCTACTTCTTCTACTTACAGATCTTGTTTACTCTCTTAATCGTTCTACCGGCGACTAGACTCAGCTGGTATACCCTTCTTGTCTCATTCTTTGCCCTCTTTTACTTCATTTCAGGCATGAAGACCACTTACAGTATCTGGCATTACCTTTCGCCCCAGGAGATAGCCTACGCCAGGGGAAAAACCAATATTTATGATTGGATCAAAGATAGACATCCTCAGAATCAAGATATCATTGCCTTCTGTGCCGATACCGGTCCCCACACACTTTACATTCTTGACCAAGGCATTTGGCATGCCAGTACGAATGAGCAATTTATGGCCATCTTTAACATTAATTGTACGTATGCCTCTGCTCCCACCCCACAGTCTTCTTTCTGGTTCGCCACAACCAAAACTTGTGCCGAGGAGCCACTTGTATGCCAGGCACAATCAATAGGGAAAAATCTTTATTACCTAGAACAATAATATGTCTCATCTCAATCTGATCCTAGATACCCCTTGGAAAGCCTGGTATGAGCTATGGAGAATCGTTTATCACCCATTCGTGATGCTGTATCTAAAGCTTAATGGAGTAGAAGTGGGTCAGGGAACCAAATGGTATGGCTTTCCTAAAATCATTCGCCATCGCAATAGCCGCATCATTATTGGCGATCGTGTTGAGGTCAGGAGTTGGACCTATTCCAACCCTCTAGGAGTCAATCATCCACTTATTCTTACGACTTGGAAAACCGATGCTGTGATTAACATCGGCAAAGATGTCGGTATCACTGGTGGTATTATTTGTGCCGCCAAACGAATCGATATAGGCGCCAATACTTTAATTGGTGCCAACTCAAGCATCATTGACACCGATTTTCACCCAACTAAAACAGGAAACCGTCGTTACTCACAAAGCAATATCAAGACTTCGCCGGTTAGAATTGGCCGCAATGTCTTTATAGGTATGAACTCCCAAATTCTGAAAGGGGTGGTTCTTGGCAACAATTGCCTTATTGGAGCAGGGAGCGTAGTGTTTCAATCTTTTGCCTTCAATAGCCTATTATTTGGTAACCCTGCCAAACTAGTCAAAAGACTGACAAAGTTAATCGTGTAAGATATAGACCATGACTAAGCCGGTTCTGAGCATCTGCATCCCTAACTACAATCGAGCAGAGCTCTTATTGAATAATCTCCGCAGCATCGGTAAACAGGCAACGAATAAAATAGAAGTCGTCATCACCGATGACTGTTCCACTGAAAATATTCTAGAAAGTATTAATACGACAAAAAAGGAATTCCCAAAACTCAAACTTAACTTTCAGATTAACCAAAAGAACCTTGGCTTTGACAAGAATGTCCTTCATGTAATTAACCAAGCAAACGGTAAATATTGTTGGTTACTAAGCAATGACGATGAGCTCATCCCTGGAGCCATTAAATCTGTTCTTGATCTAGTTCATAAGCAGCCAAAACTAAGCTTGATCAATGTTAACTACAGCCGTTTTGATCATTTACTGCAAACAAAGACCGCTGACCGAATGGTCGATTTGAAAAAGAGCAAACTATTTGTCAGTGCCGATCAGTTCTTTTTTTATCCAACCGAGTCCAAGAAATCTTATTTCAAGTCACTTGGAGTTAATGCTCTTACAATGTCGACAGATATCTTTCGCCGTGACTATTGGAGAGAGGCAGTTGTCGACAATACCAGTTTCATTGGTCACAATTTTATTCACATTTTTGTTCTTGCTAGCGTAATCAAAAAATATCCCTTTATCTATTTCCTGGCCGAGCCCCAGGTCCAGTATCTAGCTAGCAATCATCGAGCTTGGCCTAATAACATTTGGCAGGACTTTAACCGCTTCTTTGTCGACCATTTAATAAAACTCGGTTTCAATCACAAGAAATCCATGGCACTACGTCGTCGTCACAAAGTATATGAGAGAAAAGAAGCATTAGTCAAAAACAAGGCCGTTTCCGTCCCTTATTATCAAACTAGAGCTCAAATCGGCAAAATCAAACAAATAGTAAATCACTGGTTTAAATGAAAAGAGAGAAGTATCTTATTGCAGGGGCGACCGGTTTCATCGGATCCGCGATCGTTCGAGAGCTAGTTAGCAGAGGTCTTGATGTATCTTCTCTTATTCGTCCTGAGTCAAATATCTGGCGTTTACCCAAACATAGTAGTCGGCACCATCTCGTTCAGGGCGACCTGACCGATCTTACTTCTCTGCAGAAAACCATTAAAGAGATCAACCCAAATCATATATTCAATCTCGCCACCTATGGTGTCTACCGAGACCAAGATGATAAAGATCTCATCCTTAGATCTAACGTACTGGGTACGGAAAATCTCCTCAAGGCAGCTCTTAATGTTGATCTAACTTCTTTTGTAAATACTGGTAGTGTCTACGAATACGCAGATCTGCCGGGCTGCCGTATCGAATCAATTCTTGGGACACCTCGCAATCCCTATGACACTGCCAAAATAAAATCCACTCATCTTGCTTGCGAGTTTGCTAAGGACTATCAGCTTCCCGTCTGCACTCTTAGACTATTTACCACTTTCGGGCCTTACGAAGACGTGCGTCGTTTAGTTTCTAGAACTATCTTTTCTTTTCTGAACGACAAGTCATTCACTATTTCTTCATCACCAGTACGTGACTTTGTTTATTTAGCCGATGTGGTTACCGCATATCTTAGAGCCAGTTCTATTGCCCTAAAACAAGGTGAAGTCATTAACATAGGAAGTGGTCAACCAACCAGAGTGGGCGACCTTGTTAACAAACTGGTCAAAATAATTAATCCGAAAGTTTTACCTCAAGTCACTGACCAATTCGCTCCGATCAACGACTCTCAATGTTGGGCAGATGTATCACTTGCCAAGAAACTTCTCGGTTGGTCACCCGTTTCTTCTCTAGATCAAAGCTTGGAAGAAACGGTTGATTGGTTCAGAACGAACAAGAAACTCTACACCATCCAGACTTCTCCTCGCTCACTTTAGGAGCGTGTTACAATGCCCTTCAAATCTCAAAAGACTAAGAATCTATGTTCGCTCGGCTATTAATTTATCTAGGTAAACCTTTCTATTTCCTCCTACATCTGCTGTTAGAGTTTTTTGTTGTCACTGTCAGCACTCAAGAGCCTACTGCCCTAAATCTTAACCATCAGAAAAACAAAGATAAGAAAAGGATTTTTGATCTTGTTAAAAAATTTCATTCTGATTATCACGCCAATACCCAGTTCACTCCTGGTATGACTTACATTAAAGCCTCAGGGGCAACCTACGACGAGCAGGAGATGATTAACATGGCTGATGTCGCCCTGGATTTCTGGCTTACGGAAGGAGTTAAGACCGCTCAATTTTCTCAGAAACTTCGCCAATTTACAGGTAACCAATTTGTCTCTTTAACTGTCTCGGGATCTAGCGCCAATCTCTTAGCCTTCAGCGCTCTCACTTCAAAAAAGCTCCAAGAGCGACAAATCAAGCCGGGAGATGAAGTAATCACTGCCGCCTGCGGCTTCCCTACCACTGTCAATCCCATTATTCAAAATAGGGCAGTCCCCGTTTTTGTTGACGTCGATGTTCATACTCTAAACGTCTCTCCGAAATCAATCGAAGAGGCGATTACGCCAAAGACAAAAGCCATTATGCTCGCTCATACCCTTGGTTTCCCATTTCAAGCCGATAAAATTCGTAACCTTGCCAAAAAACATAACCTCTGGTTCATCGAAGATTCCTGTGATGCTCTGGGAGCAACCATCGACAACAAACCCATCACCTCTTTCGGCGATATTAGTACTGTCAGTTTCTTTCCTGCTCATCAGATTACTACTGGTGAGGGAGGCGTCATTTTCACTAACAATGCACTTCTCTATCGTACAATTAACACCTTCCGCGATTGGGGACGAGACTGTTGGTGCAAGCCAGGAGACGACAATACCTGTCAGAAGCGTTTTGCTTGGCAACTTGGCAAAATGCCACTAGGTTACGATCATAAATACATCTACTCCGAAATTGGCTACAATATGAGACTCACCGAAATGCAATCAGCCATAGGGCTAGCTCAAATAGATAAGGTCGCCAATTTCATAGTTACAAGAAGGAGAAACTATGCCATCTTCCGTCAACGTTTAGAAAAATACGACCATCTCTTTTTCCCCATTAAGGTCCCCACCAATATCAATCCCTCTCCTTTTGGCTATGTTCTGAATCTTCGACCCGATCAGCATTTCAATTCGACCGATCTGATCAATCATCTAGAAACCCACAAAGTTGCTACTCGACGAATTTTTGGCGGCAATCTGCTTCATCAGCCAGCATATCAAGATATCAAACATCGCCAAATAGGTAGTCTCTCCAACTCGAACCACCTTTTGCAAAATGCCATCTGGATAGGATTACATCCCGGCATTACTGCTAAGCAGATAGAATATGTGTGTGACACGATCGATTCTTTTATCGAGTCACATTAAGCTCCAATGAAGACACTGATTCTTATCAACATCCTTTCCAATAACACAATCGCTCGGCTTAATTTATATATCAAACAACACAAAAAGGACTTAGGTAAAACCAAGGTCATATTTTGCGCCAGCACTGAATCTAATCGACGTTGGACTCAACAAGAAAAAATAAACTTTGATTATCAAGTCCTTCCAAGCTTTCAGGTCAAACTCAAAGGCAAAGACCTCTTTACCTATTTCATCAATCCTTCCATTTTCAAAATCCTAAAAAAAAATAATCCCGATCGTCTTATCATCACTGGATGGGATCTTTTCGCTTATCAAGCAGCATTCTTTTGGGGAGCCTGGCGCAAAAAACATCTCACCCTCTGGAGTGGCAGTACAGCCAATGAGGACAGTTGGCGGCGCAGTCTCACCCTGCCTCTGGTCAAGCTCTTTGTGCATCTCTCAACCGACTTCATCGCCTATGGCACAAGAGCCAAGGAATATTTGATTTCACTTGGCGCTAGGCCCAAACAGATAGAAATTTTTCAAAACGACGTTAGTCGTCACTATTTTGAGACTAAGGCAAACACGCTGCGCCCAAAGCGCCGTTTGCTCAAAAAACAGTTTCACATTACTGCTAAATTTAACCTTCTTTTTGTTGGTCAGCTGATCGAACGCAAAGGTATCTTCACCCTACTTAAAGCCTATCAGCATTTTTACAAATCGCACCCTGATTGGGGACTTGTTATTGTCGGTTACGGTCAGTTGGAGGAGCAGGTTAAAGATTTTGTTGCTAGAAAGAAGTTAAACAAAGTCATTTTCCTGGGTCACATAGATCAATACGATACTCCGCCAGTTTATGTGTCTTGTGACGTTCTCGTACTTCCCTCAACTGAAGAAGTCTGGGGCTTGGTAGTTAACGAAGCTTTGCATAGTGGATTAAAAGTAGTTGTCAGTAATAAATGTGGTTGTGCACCCGATTTGATAAAAGAAGGAGTCAACGGTTTTAGCTTCTCTTCAGGAAGTGTTTCCAGTCTGGTCAAGGTACTTGGTCAAATCGCTACGACAGCAATATAGACCACTGTTAGGTGGTCTATATAAATACATCAAATATCAAAAGGAAATCTCAATTCATCAACAACTACTGATTTGAGCATTTCAGTAAAGTGTCTTGCTTGAAGGGGAGGAATAATTAGAGAAATAATCTTCACTAGTTCCGGTAAGTTCTTCGCAGCTTCTTCTTCGGCAAGAATTAGTTTATAGCTAACAATCTGATCTGTTTTCTTTCCAGTCCATTTTTTTACTGTGCGGATAATTGGCTCTTTCCGAAAGACATTGATTCCGTGACTACCCAAATTGCGGACCTCTGTATACCAATGTCCCTTAAAATGGTGGCTTTCATCGGGATGATAAAACCCGATCTGAGTGCTATATGTAAGCTGTCGCCCTAATTCTGAATTTATCATCAAGATCTCATTACTATCAAATTTATGCCTTAGCCGAATTTCTAGGTGTGACGTTGCATATAAGGGGAGATGGTTATCTGATCTCGAGGGTCCTTGGGAGTAATGCCAATTAGAGATCAACTTAATAGCCTCAGATAACCAGGCAGCAGACATACCGACTTTATCAGTAAGAGAATAAAACACAAGTGAACGCATATCGTCATAATAGTCATCAGAAAAAACATCCTGTCTATTTTCTACCTCGACTAACGCTAATTCTTGATAACCACCAAAAAACTGAGCAATCGCTGAAAAAGCTGTGAAAGCACCAACGCGTCTTAACATTTCTAGTTGTTCTATTAAACTTTTTTCTGCCCAGGATAAACTTATTGAGTCTCGTTCGTCTAGTGATTTAAGCAACATATCCAACGGCGATAAAGTAGCGGTTATTTTTGTTTGATTGGACACGTATTGTATCGATGTGCCTCTAATCTCTGAACAAACAGAAACTACCTCCTTGATAGCATTAATTAGTTCAGGTTCAGAATGAGAATAGATATTGTCTCTCTTGGTGTACAAGTCAGTATCTCGTTTAATCTTAGCCGTTAACATTGTTTCCTCAAGAGCGAAAAACTTTACTTCAATCTGGATTTCACCAACCCAGCTAGCGACTTTGTCATATTTTAAAAGATTGTCGAGGAGAGGGAGGGATTCTAAATTTTTCACTCTTAGGTTGAGAATTCGTGTTTCGAAGCCATATGCATCAATTACACAGAGCATATCAGCTTGAATACTGGAGTTATTTATTTGAAAGGCAACAGCTTGCCCGTCATCTTTTACTCTCAGTTTCTCTTTAACCGTACCTAATTGGCTAAAGACATATAGTCCAATAGGTTGATCTGAAATATTGTTTTTCTTGGGTCTCTTTGTTAGCTTACTTACCATGTAAAAGAACCTCCTGCAGTTAAACAGATATCTCATATTATACATGAACTCTAAATATTGGATAGTGATAAAATCTAATAGGTATTCGCATTAGCCATTATTAAGTAAGATGTAACCAAACAATTACCCTAGCATGAAAAAGTCTATTATCGCTCTAATCCCCCTTCGCGGTGGTTCAAAGTCCATCCCCCTAAAAAATATCAAGCCATTCGCCGGTCACCCTCTTTGTTACTGGACCATTAAAGCAGCTCAAGATTGCTCGCTGATTGATGAAGTTTGGGTTTCCACCGATCACCCCCAAATCAAGGATATCTGTCTTTCTCTTGGTACAAAGGTTATCGATAGACCAGCTGAACTGGCCACCGATACAGCCAGTACCGAATCAGTCATGCTCCATTTCATGCAAAACCTTGATTTTGATATTCTTGTTACCCTGCAAGCCACTTCACCCTTTACCACCTCTCTCGATCTAGACGAAGCCATAAAACTATTCAAACAAAGGAAATATGATTCTCTTCTTTCTGCTGTCTCCTGGAAACGTTTCTTTTGGAACACTAACAACGAACCGGTTAACTACGATCCATATAATCGTCCTCGGAGGCAAGAGTTCGAAGGCTGGCTTATGGAGAATGGAGCCTTCTACTTAACCAAACGTCAAATTCTAGAAAAGTATCAGAACCGTCTCGGTGGTAGAATTGGGATCTACACAATGGATCCACAATCTTCAGTAGAGATAGATGAACTAGAGGATTGGATTGTAGCCGAACATCTTTTTCAAAAAAAAACAGATAAATGAATAAGCTAATAAAACTACTTCTTAAATCAATTAACTTCACTCCCACCCTGACCCCTGGAGAGTACCTTCATTACGCATATCGCGATATCAAGCGCTTCATTGGAGGGATTCTTTTTGACATTTTCTTCAGAGACTACCGACTCGCCAACTTGCGTTTTACTATTCCCTACGAGTTAACCAATAAAACTTTTCGCGGCCGTTTTCTTTGGCGAACATATGAAGAACGCGAGATTAAGTACATCTCTAAACTGCTTAATCCAAACAGCAGTGTTCTAGAATTAGGCGGTTGTATTGGTGTGGTTACCTGTCTCGCTAATAGTCTTCTCACTGATAAGCGAAGATATGTAGTTGCCGAAGCTAACCCTTATTTGATTCCCTATCTCATGATAAATAAAAACAGAAACAATCTCGGTTTCAATATCGAAAACAAAGTCGTCAGCAAAGATAAAAAAGTTCGCTTTTTCATCCATCAACTGATTGTCGGAGGTAGCCAGATCCGCCAGACCGATCAGTCGGTCTCCATACCCACTACTACTATTCAGCAGCTTGAAAAGAAATACAAACTCAAATTCGACACTCTTATTATGGATATCGAAGGCGCCGAGAAAAAGTTCATCGAAGAGTTCCAAACAGATCTGGAACACTTCAAAACTCTTTTTATTGAGTTCCACCCCTTTCAAGATATGCTGACCAAGAAAGAAATCAGAAACAGTGAAATCATTCTCAATAAACTAGGCTTTCAGCGAATTGTTAAAGACGAAATCTATCAGATCTGGAGGAAAGCTAAAAAGAAAGAATAGGATTCTCTACCAGGTCGTTCGCCCACCATCTATTACAACATTCTCTCCCGTCATATATGATGAGGCGTCACTACAAAGGAAAAGTACTATCCCTTTATACTCACCATCTTTTGCCATCCGCCCCATTGGTATCAGTTTGTTTATTCTCCTCAAAAATCCGGGCGGTTGATTGTTGTATACCCCACCAAAAGATACTGAATTAACTCGGACCTTCCTATCTGCCCAGTATGTAGATAAGTATTTGCTCAAACCGACTATTCCATGTTTGACGACAGAATAAGAAACCGGTTTAACTGGTTGTTTGTCCTCCGATACCCCCTTCTTTCTGTATAAACTCTGATTTGGCGCCGTAGTGCTCAACTCTGAGGCTATATTAAGAATCACACCCCTTTTATTCTTAGCCATTTCCTGACCGAAGAAGCGCGACAAAAGAAAAGCCCCTGTCACTCCAACTGCGAAGTCTTCATTCCAAGTACTAACGGGGAAGTTTTCGAATCGAGTCAAATTCTTTAATCCCTCAGAAGTTACAATAGGATTATTTGCCGCATTATTAATCAGAATATCAAAAAAGCCATGTTTCTTAGTCACTTTCTCAAAAAAGGCCATCACTTTCTTCTCACTAGTGATATCACATCGATATCCATAGACCCCTTTCCCATATTTAGATCTTAGTCGGTCAGTAGTTTCCTTTAATCTATCTTTGTTGATATCAACCAGAACCACCTCAGCACCTGCATCCAAAAGCGCTTCTGCGTGACGAGGGCCCAAAAAGCCAGCCCCTCCGGTAATAATCGCTTTTCTCCCTTTCAAGCTAAACAATCCCAATGTCTCTCGTTTCATCTTTAAAGCTGATATTTCTCTAAATATTGATTAAGGAAGACAATATGTTCTGCTGTCGTCATTTCTTCCCTTCCCTCCTCACCCCGCGCTACTTGTAGCGTTATACTGCCACGATAGTTCGCCTTTTTCAATCCCAAGAATACCTCATCAAAATTCGCATCCCCGGTTCCTAGTGGTACAGTTCCGTTCCCTTTAACACGATCCTTCAGATGAAAATTACTTAAGTACTTCCCCAATACCTCCAGTTCTTCCTTGGCATCATAACCTAGCGCACTACTATTCCCACTATCATACGTTACTTTCAAGTTGGGGGAGGCCATATTCGATAGGAATCTTTGAAACTCCTCCGGCGGCAGGTCTGCTTCCAAGCTAATATTCATTTCTAAATGTTTTGCTTCCTCAAGACCCTCAAGAAGCGCATCAGCAAATATCTTTTTGTCTTCCTCAGTTTTCATGCTTGAGTTATCGAGTAACGGAATCTCAATGTCCTCCGCTCCCACTTCCTTGGCTTGGTATAACAAGGCCTTAAGTAATTGCACGTTTATTTTTCTTTCCTCTGGTTTCAATTTGTGAAACGGTTTTCTCATAAAATAATCTGCGCAAATATGTTTTATCTCAATCTGATTCTCTCTGGCCAACTTCGCAATCTCCTTAGTCCCTCCCGACATCCATAGGGGATTCTCCTCAAGTCTCTCCATATCAAATATAAATTCAACTTCATCTAGTCCTAGCTTATTCATCATTGGAAACTCTTCTCTCCATTCTTCAAAAGGAAAAAACTGAATCCCTCTTCCTTTAGAAGGTGTTAGTCTGCCTTGAAATATACCAATTGTTATCTTCTTACTCATCCTGTTTACCAAATGGTCCAGCCACCATCAACTGATATGTTTTGACCTGTTATGTAAGTCCCAAGATCACTGGACAACAAGGCAATTACCCCCTTCAGTTCCCAATTCTCACCAATCCGTCCTAAAGGAACCTTGTTTATTAATTCTTCATGAAACCACTCCTTACCATTATCAAACGAACCTGGTCGGGAAAAAGGTCCCGGACTTATCGCATTTACCCGAATATTCAATGGCCCACCCTTTACTGCTAAGTATTTTGTCATCTGAATAAGTGCCGCCTTAGTTGCTCCATAATGGGCGGCATTCCCCATTCCACTGTCTCGATATATCCTAAAATCTGGAGAAACCACTCCATACATTGAGGCAACATTAATGATCGATCCTCCTTTCTTCATTTTCTCAAATGCGATTTTCGACAAAAAAAGCGGCGAGATAGAACCGGTAACAAAAGTCTTGACGACGTCGTCCCAATCAAGAGATTCCAGATGAACATTCTTTGGCCAAGTATAGGCGTTGTTTATCAGTATATCCAAGGACTTTGGCAACCTTTTCTTAAGTGACGTAATTGCTTCCCTGTCGTTCAGATCTATTTGCAAGAAGCTTATCTTTTTTCCAAACAGCCTTACTAATCCCTTGATCTTCTCTGCCGTTTGTCCTATTACTATCACTTCAGCCCCCAGTTCCAAGAGACACAGACTCATTTGATACCCTAGATGTCCCCCCCCTCCAGTCACGACTGCTGTTTTCCCTTTCAATGAGGCAAGTTCAAAAACTGTCTTTTTACTCTTCTCTTTTCTTCTCACAGGTTGTATTCTAGGTAATAAGATTACGTTTCACAAGTTTTTGTGTACTTCCCATAAGCCAGTGTCCAAAAAGGATAAACATTATTTCTTCTGCGCCAATTACACCAGCCTCAACCAAGTCCTGGAAATTCTCTCTACTCGACCAATACCCTTTTCTTCAGTGACATTAGTGATCAGTGAATCATCCTTGTTTGAACTAGTGAAACAATTTCCTATTTATCAAAAGGTCAAGGTACTTTTTCTCCCATATCTCAACTCTCCTGTTGTTTCACCCTCACCTCTGACTGTTTTGTATCATCGACGCAAGTTCGAGCATTTTTTCCAAAAACACTTCTCTCAGATCAAACATGCAAATATTTATTTCTTCAGCCAGATCTTTTGGGAAACAGGGTTTAAGATAATACAAAAACTTTCCCGGCAAAATCAAATCTACTTTTATAGTGTCTCTCCTTCTTCCAATCAGCTACCCCACCGTCCTTGGGAAACCCTATTGCTGAGAACTGTCTATGGTCTTGATGGAGTAAAAGTTGTTCTCCGCGATCGTACATCTGCGGCCACACTATCGAACCAATTTTTCAACTTATATCATATCGAGTCCCTTACTCCACAAGTCAATTACAGGAAATACAACATCATAAAAAGAAGGTTTTTTGGCCGCTCTATCACCAGTCACAAAGTTTTGATTCTTGTCGACGGAGATTCTGACAATCGCTACATTGATCCCAAGAAACGCAATCTATACTTAACCAAGGTTGTTAATTTCTTGAAAATTAAGTACCCGAAAGAAGGTCAAATCATTTTCAAGAAACACCCAAGAGTAATAGTCTCACTTTCTGAGGATCTAGAAAAACTGGCCGACCCGAAACTAAATGTGCTTCCAGCCGAACTTCTGCTTCATCCTAAACTAGAATTCAATATAGGCATCATTAGTACAACGCTGATGTACCCACAGGATCAAGATTCATTCTACGCCAACATTGGTTTGTATCCTCTCGTCGCCCGTGATCCAGATTTAGTTACTAAACTGCGCCTCATTTCCACCGAGCATATTTTCCTCCCCAAAAGTTTTCCTGATTTCAAGAGATTTGTTAATCAACGACTCAAGAGTATAAAATAGCTACGATGCAAGTTACTATCATCAAACCAAAACAGCAACTTTTCTTCGATCTTACCGAGTTGTGGCAGTTTCGTGACCTCTTTCTTATCTTTGTTTGGCGTAACCTAAAAGTCCGCTACAAACAAACCTTTCTCGGCGTCGTATGGGCTGTCCTCCAGCCTGTTTTAACTACAGTAATCTTTACTATCTTTTTTGGCAATATCGCCAGAATCTCGTCCGGCGACTTACCTTATTCTCTATTTGTCTTCTTTGGGCTCGTCTATTGGAATTTCTTTTCTTCGGCACTAACTTCAGCCAGTAACTCTCTCATCGAGAATGAAAACATAATCAAAAAAGCCTACTTTCCTAAAGTTATTCTTCCTATTTCCTCTGTGCTTACCAGCACTGTCGACTTCCTTATCAACTTTGTCCTTCTTCTAGCCTTTACCTTGATAAATGGATATATACCAAGTATATGGTCTATCCTCCTTGTGCCCCTAAGTCTACTTATTGTAGCCACCACGGCTTGCGGTCTAGGTTTGCTATTGGCTTCACTCAATGTTAAATATCGCGACGTCCGTTACGTTTTACCTTTCTTTATTCAGATTCTCATTTTTCTCACTCCCGTTATTTATCCAACCGATATAGTTAGACCATTGGGTAAGCTCTTTCTTAGCCTCAATCCTCTTACGGGTGTAATCGAGTCCTCGCGAATTATCTTGACTCAGATCGGCCACTTCCAACCGGCATCACTGACCATAGCCTTACTCGTTTCTCTATTTTGTTTCTTTGTCGGCCTATCTTACTTCAAGCACACAGAAAAATATTTTGCTGACCTTGTATGAAACCCATAATTGAAGTTTGCGGTCTCTATAAAAAGTATAAGAAAGGCCAACAGACTAAATATCTCTCCCTGCGTGACACTCTGGTCAAATTACCCAGACTTTTTAGTAAGCAAACTACTTCACTGAAAGAAAGTGAGTTCTGGGCTCTTAAGAATGTGACCTTTGATGTCAATCAAGGTGAGGCTCTGGGTATCATCGGCGGTAATGGAGCGGGTAAAAGTACTATTCTCAAAGTTCTCAGTCGTATTACCCCTCCCACTCGAGGTAATATCACTCTCCGTGGTCGGCTAGCTAGTCTTCTTGAAGTCGGTACTGGTTTCCACCAAGAACTCACAGGCAGAGAGAACATATTTTTAAATGGCGCTATTCTGGGTATGACTCGCCGAGAAATCAAAAGCAAATTTGACGAAATAGTTGACTTCTCTGGAATTGAGACTTTTCTCGATACTCCCGTTAAACATTATTCCTCAGGTATGTACATGCGGTTGGCTTTTGCTGTCGCAGCCCACCTCGAGCCCGAGATTCTCTTAATTGATGAAGTCCTCGCCGTCGGTGATGCCGCATTCCAAAAGAAGTGTCTTGGGAAAATCAGTCAGGTTACAACCCAAGAAGGACGAACAGTTTTATTCATTAGTCACAATCTAGGGGCAATTCAAAATCTTTGTCAACGCTCCTTATACATCGACAAAGGTATTGTTAAAGCCATCGGTCCGACTTCTGAAATAGTCAAACTCTACTTACATCACAAAACCGACCTTCAGCAAATTAAATACACTTTTAAGAGTCACCCAGACATTAAGCAGCAGCTTCGTTCCATTGAAGTTACCAATACTAAAAATGAGCCCTCATCTCACTTTGATATCTTTGAACCAATCAAGGTTCATATCGAGTACGAGATCAAGACTCCAATCATTGGAGCGCACATCGGCATCTCACTTACTGATCAAAGGGAAAACTACATCTTTTTTTCTTCTGATACCGACAATAATCCACGACTTCTCGCTAAACGCCGTCCCGGTATTTACCAAACCACTTTCTCTTTTTTCCCGCCACATGACTTTTCCCTTAATCAGGGTACCTACTATTTTAGGGTCACTCTCGGTATCCCCGATGGCATGACTTTTGATGAATACTCTAATATCGAGATCAATCTTCACGATCCTGCCACTCGGCGTTCACTGTTACGAAATGGCACTCGACCCGGTATCCTCCTTTACGACACTCACTGGATCAGTCAAGCCATGCCGATCAAGACGATAGTGAAGTCTCAACCAGATCGCAAATGAGATGAATGATCATGATATGAGCTTCCTGGATTCTCGGTGTCGTGTCAGAGGGAACAATCAATGCTTCATCGACGATGTCTTTCATCACTCCTCCTCCTTTTCCTAGTAAAGCCACAGTTTCTAAACCCTGTTCTCTTGCTATTTTAAATGCATTGACCACGTTAAGTGATTGTCCGCTTGTAGAGATCCCCACCAAGGCATCGCCTGTTTGAGACAACGCTTGAACTTGCCTCGAAAAAACAGTGTCAAAACTCACATCATTTCCCCAGGCCGTCAAAAATGAACTGTCAGTGGTTAAGGCAATCACTGGGTAACCCTTTCTTTCCCGCATAAAACGACCAACGAATTCTGCCGCAAAATGTTGTGCGTCGGCAGCACTTCCTCCATTTCCCACCACTAGTATTTTGTTCCCCGACTGTATTGTTCTAGCCAGAGTCTGTGCTATTTTTTTGATTTGACCAATAAAATCGGCATCTTCCAGAATCAGCAGTTTAGTTTTGATACTCTCACTTATTTGTTTTTCTATCGCTATCATGCGTTGTGAAGAATCTTCTTGCTTTTGTAATTTTCAACTAGTAGTATACGACGCATGAGCAAAGAAGTCTTGGTTGGAGAAAAAAGGATTGGTGATGGAAACCCGTGTTACATCATTGGCGAGATCGGCATTAATCATAATGGCTCCGTCGAGCTGGCCAAAGAATTGATTAAGATGGCCACTGATACGGGTGCTGATGCAGTTAAATTCCAGAAAAGAACTGTCGAGGTAGTTTATACAGAAGAAGAATTGAATCGAGTACGTGAAAGCGTCTTTGGGTCAACTAATCGCGATCTCAAACTCGGTCTCGAGTTAGGCCTGCAACAGTACCGTGAAATTGACCGTTTCGCTAAAGAACAAGGTATTGTTTGGTTCGCCTCACCTTGGGATGAGGCGAGTGTTGATTTCTTAGAGGAATTCAACGTCCCGGCCTACAAAATTGCCTCCGCCTCACTAACCGACCACAATCTTCTACGTTATATCCGATCAACTGGTAAACCAATCATTCTCTCTACCGGAATGAGTACTATGCGTGAAGTTGACGACGCAGTTAATGTCTTGGGTGACGACCAACTGATTCTTCTTCACTGTGTCTCCACCTACCCATCCGAAGATGAAGAGCTAAATCTTGCTGTCATCAATATCCTTAAGGAACGGTTTAACATTCCTGTCGGCTACAGTGGTCACGAGAAAGGTGTCGTCTTGTCAGTGGCCTCTGCCGTGATGGGTGCAAATCTTATCGAACGACACATTACCATGGATCGCTCCCTCTGGGGATCTGATCAGGCAGCTAGTCTAGAACCAAAAGGTTTTGAAATTATGATCCGTGATATTCGCCGATTCGAAAAAGCAAGAGGAGACGGAATAAAACAAGTTCTCGATTCCGAACTCCCCATTAGAGCCAAACTTCGTCGAAAAGGTTAATCTGAAGATACATGGATCTTGCCATTGCCATTCGCATCGGATCACCCGCCTCAACTCTTTCTTTGGTTAAAACAACCATCGAGTCAATCGAGAAGAACATTGGCAGGTGTTCTTATCGTTTCGTTATCTCCACTGATCCCAAAATCAAACAAACCATCAAGGACTATCTTCAAAAAAAGCGTCGCCGATATCCCAAACGTTTTGTTTTTTTGCCAGAGGCAACTGTCTACTGGGCTGACTTTATTAATAAGGCCATTAAGCTCTCTTCCGACTGCGATTATTTCATCAAGGCTCATGACGATATTAAACTTCTTACTCCCAATTTCTTCTCCAAGGTAAAAAGAATACTGGGTACTTTGAAAGAACCCGTCGGTTGGATTAATTTTGATGAATCTAACTATCTTTATGCCGACTATTATTATGGACCTCCCACTCGACCAGGATGGTTTAAGGATTACCTGGAACAAAAAGGTTGGGAGAAAAGAAAACTCTTTCAGTTTCACACACTCTCCGATGAGTGGTGGAGAGGACTCCCAATAATTGACTCTCTACTCCATTGGGCTGGTTTTCTTGGGAGGTCTACCAGCAAGAAGGTAATAGATCTGCTCGATTTTCCCATCAGTCCAGTCAAATGTCATGCTCCTTGGAATATGTTTGTCATGATCAAGATGTCGACTCTAAAAAAGATTGGTCCATGTGAGACCTGGCAGACCTACAATGCTCTATTAGTTGACGAAGATTGGGGTCTACGTGCCCTTGAGAAAGGCTTCAACAACATCTGGATTCCTTCTATTCAATACCTCCATGTCCGACCTGCCGGTCAGCTCTATGGTAATCGCTCTCAGGGCCAAGTTTCGCAAGATGCTAAAAGGGTTCACAATCTGTTTAAGAAAAAATGGGGCTTTGATGTTCCTACTCCCAAGTCTGCTTTGAAAAAAATCCAAATCAAGTACAAAGATACTCTGATCCCCTGGAGCATCGGTCGTTTATCTTACGATTGGGACTACATCAAGATGAAAGGTTTTCCCGTACAATTACATCTCGGGTGTGGTAATATCAGGCTTCCTGGTTTCGTTAATATAGATTTAATTAAGACTCCCGCTACTGATAGAGAATTAGACATACGCAAACTGGATTACACTGACAACAGTATCGATACGATTTACGTTTCTCACGTTTTAGAACATTTTCCACATGGAGAAATACCTGAAGTTTTAGAAGAGTGGCATCGGGTTCTCAAGCCCAATGGTAAGCTCGTTGTAGTTATTCCTAATTTTGACAGACACCTCGATAGCTACTTTAATCGTGGTCGACATCTGGACAATTACATAATCGCTGATATTACAGGAGGAGCTTTATTTCCCAAGAAAAGTCGCACTTATGAAGATTACCACAAAACTATCTTCAATCCAGAAAGTTTTATGAGACTGGCTGAACAAGCTGGTTTCAAAGAAATAGATCAAAATGATATAAGTTTTCCTTTTCCAATTCCTCATGTTGACCCTCGTAAACTCCATTATTCTTCTATGGTCTTTGATTTAACGAAATGAAGAGGATACAGGACCGGAGATTCCTAGATAACTACCAAGAAGTATACATTCGGTCCGCCAATTACTTTGACCCCCTTGTAAAAGGGATCTTTTCAAGCCCAAGTAAAAAGCCCTTCAAGATCCTTGATGTTGGCTGTGGTTATGGTAATTTCTTGAAGTCATGTAGAAAAAGATTCCCCAAATCTCTCCTATTTGGCCTTACTCTCTCAAAACGTGAGTTTTGCAGTCTCCGTCAAACAACCTCAATCCACTCAAAGCTAGGTAACCAAAAAGATCTTAGCGAACTCTTCAAAGATGACAGATTCGATGTCATTGCCAATTTTCATACCCTCTCCTACATCACTCAAAAAGACCAGTTTAGCGTTATAGATCAGATGACTAACCGGCTATCTAAAGACGGAATCCTCATCTTAGGCCTGATCGATCACTGGTTTCGGATAACCGATAAAGTATATCAATCAGGAGAAGGTTATATTCAATTCTATTACTCCCCCTTCATCTTTCTAAAGTTGATAAAGCAATTCAAATTAACAGATTCTTTTATCGAACCAATGAACGGTTACCGGATTCAAGTCTGGCAAAAAAACACTTCTTTCTCCTTTCCTCTAAAAGAAACCACCATTTTCTTACAATATCTTGCTAAATCACTTCCTCTGACATAAGATCCCTCTTATGAACATTCTAGCTGTAGGCGCTCATCACGACGATATAGATCTAGGTTGCTCTGGTACACTCGCTAAATTAGCTCTTGAAGGACATCAAGTCTCTGGCATCATCCTCACCAACTCCGAAACTCATTACGATATTATGAATGTCCATCGTCCAACCGAGCGCGCTATTGCCGAGGGTAAAAATGCTGCTCTGATTGTTGGATATGATCTCATCGAAACACCAGAAAAATTTGCTGCTGACAACGGCGAATTGAAATACAACGCGACTTACATGCGTTTCTTGGAAGACATAATTCATGAGCGCAAAATCGATACTCTCTTCACCCATTGGCAATACGATATGAACACCGATCACGCTGCCTCCGCCAAACTTTCCATCGTTGCCGCTCGCCATCTTAAACGCATTCTCATGTATCGCAGTAACTGGTACCAACCAGACCGAGGGTTCAATGGCATCTTTTATTCCGATATTAGCGAAACGATTAACTTTAAAAAACGCGCTCTTGCCGCTTACGCTGGAGAGATCGAGCGTTACAGCCAGAACTGGGTCGACAGTTTTATCGACGCCAATCGATCTTGGGGCTACAGCATTGGTGTTTCCTATGCCGAAATCTTCGAACCAGTCCGTTACACGATTTAACGGATATGTTGACTATCTTTACTATCCCCAAATCTTTCGACGATCCACACACAAAAATCATTCAGGAGAACGCTATCAAGAGCTGGAAGACTATACATCCAACCATTGAAATTATTCTCATCAGTCCCGACTCTAAGCTAAAATCTATCGCCAAAAGACTCAAAGTCCATGCCATCATTTCTGTAAAGAAAAACTATCGTAACACTCCCTACATTAACTCTGCCTTTAGTCTTGCTAAGCGTCACGCCTCGTATCCTCTCCTTCTATATACCAATGCCGATATCATCTTTTCCCCGATAGCTATCCACAATCTTGTTAAGCGTTTTTCCGGAAAATCCAAATTCTTACTTGCCGGCGGACGCACTGATCTTGATATAGTTAAACCCATTATTTTTTCCGATTCTTCATGGTATCAAAAATTAAAGCAAATAGTGAAAGAGCGGGGGATTATTCATCCTCCACTTGGTAGTGATTATTTTATCTTTCCCAGAGACTTACTTAATCGCCTCCCTAACTTCCTTGTAGGTCGAGTAGGTTGGGACAACTGGTTACTCCGACACGCTCAGGCGCAAGATATAAAAACCATTGATATTACCTCGGTCAATCCGGCAATTCATCAAAACCACGATTATCGACATCAGATAGGTCGGGGTAATAATATTGAAAACAATAAAGAAGCGAAACATAACCTTATTCTAATTGAGCCAAAAGCGCGTAACTTTACTCTGGCCGATCTCCGTTTTCGGCTCACTAGAGAAGGTCTTATTAAACAAAAAAAATTGCCTGGTTGGATTAATAAGGCTTTTACTTATGTTGTTTTTTGTCTGTTTACACTATTTATTTTCACTCGTTCTTTTACAGCGATTCAGGGCATTAAACAAGTAGGTTTAGATATGTTAAATATACTGATCTTTGAGAGAAACCTAAGTTATGATGAAAAAATGCTTCGTCTTCGCGGCCCTTCTTATATTTATCTTAAGCATCTCAATGAAGTTACTCCAAAAAATGCCGACATTTGTTTTTCTGGTGAAGTCGGTGATGACTTGGCCCCCTTCATCGCCGCCTCTCACATTTTCCCGAGAACCCTTTCAGTATCTCCTCTTCTTGCCGACGGGCCCCAAAACTGCAAAGGAGTACTTCTTCCTATCAACGAAAAAGTTCCCAGATTTGTCATGCTTTACCAATCCTTTCCTAATTTTCCCGTCCTGGCAAGGAGAATTTATCTTTTTGGTCCTACTCTAGATAGCCCCAATCAAGTTATAGAGAATATTAAATACACCCCTCGATCGGCCCAATTGCAAGGCCAGATCGGAGTCATCGAATTATGATCTTCTTAGTCGGTATATTTTTGTTTCTTTTGAGCGGTTGGTATTTTCTCAGTGTCCTTAGATTTCGCGGGGTCTGGTATGAAAAACTGGCTTTAAGTTTCTTGATAACACCTGGAATTACAAGTTTCCTCTTCTTTTTTTACGCCAAATTCACCGACTCTGTAGTTTCCTCTGTTTTTTGGATCATTAGTGTCTGTCTTTGTTTAATTTTCTTTTGTTTCTCTCCCCGACATAAAGGTCCCAATTTCGGTTTCAAGGCTTTGAAATCTCACTTTTCCAACATTCCCAAAGCAACTTTTATTTTCTGGACAGTCATTGTTATCATCACTCTCGTCATGTTGACTTATGCTGCCTACTTCCCTGTCTATACGACTGACTCTCTCCATCTTTATGACTTTCGTGCCAAAGTTATGTTTGGGACCAAGACTTTATCGGCCGTGCCCGAATACGTTCAAACCTGGAGCACTTATCCGCTCTACACTTCTTTTATCAATCTTTTTATGCGCTTCCTTCATGTCAATCCTCCGATTTATTACCCTCTGATGTATTTTTCGTTTGCGGTTATTTTTTATGCTCGCTTACACAAGAGTATGAACTCAATTATTGCCTCACTAGGGACATTGCTTATGTACACTTCTCCTCTTATTCTTTGGCAATCACGACTCGATGGCCTTAGTAATCTCCCCTATACCATCTTTTTCAGTCTTGGCATTCTTTATTTTCTACCCGCCATCGCAACTCGACCCAATTGGACTTATCTGTTTGTCTCAGTAATCATGATGGCCTTATCCAACTGGACCAGGATCAACGAACCCTTTTGGGTAATTCCTCTTATTATATTTTTCCTCCGTTTCTGGAAAAGACTCTATATCCTCCCTGTTGCTTTGATTTATTTCAATCTGGCCAAACTTTCCAATACGATTTGGGTCACCTACGTTCGATCTTCAAGTCACGTCACAATATCTAAAGGGGCCGATGTTTTAATTCGGGTCTTAACCGAATCGGAAGTACCCTCATCGTCATCATCACCATTATCATTATCAGCTCAAGTAGGTCCTATTCAAATGCCTAATTCAATGATCTCGCTTGTCTCACTCGTTCTGCAACGCTTCTGGATCCATCTATCCCAGTCCTTTACTTTTCTTTCAATCTCCATCGTCCCCGGTCTCTCCCCGGTAATTTACATCTTCCCGTTAGTTCTTGTTCTTCATATTGTCTATGGTCATACACCAACTCAACGCCGCCTTCTTTTCTGTATACTTCTCAGCTTCCTTATTCTCTGGGTAGGTACACTCTACGCTTCATTTCAGTTCGACTATTGGTTAGGTTTGGGTAATGCAGTTTCCCGTATCAGTGGCTTTCTTATTCCCATTATGTGGATGTACATTTTTCAGTTTGAATTTTGGAATCAATTATCTTGGTTTAGGCGCCCATGAAGTTCCTTTTTATTGATACCTATTATCCAGCGTTCCTAAAAGATCATTATCATCTTAAACACGCCGGAACTATTTTTAATGCTTTATTTGGCACCTCTGATTTTTACTCTCAAGCCCTCACCCGGCTCGGCCATCCCTCTATCACTATCGTCCTAAACGATAGGCAAGGTCAACTTAACTGGGCCAAACGCCATCGGCGGCATGTAGGTTCACCCATAGATTCAGTTACCGAGTGGCTTCCTTATCTGCGAGGACAGATAACCCCCCAGTGGGTAGTGAACACTCTTACCGAGCAAATAAAGTTCTACAAGCCTGACATCCTTTATTTTCTTGATATTACTTATCTCAAGCCAGATGTCCTTTTCGATCTAAAATCCAAAGTAAAATTACTGATTGGACAAATAGCCAGTCCATTACCCGACAAAAGCTATTTCACCCCCTTCGATTTAATAACCTCTTCTCTGCCTAACATGGTTAAACATATTGAAGGTACCGGTACACAATCCACTTATCTCAAACTAGCGTTTGAGGCAAAAATATTGAAAAAACTCAAGAAGATAGATAATTCATATCCAGTCATTCATATCGGTGGCTATGGACCAATTCACCAACAAAGAAACAAGATTCTCAGTACAGCCGCCAGACACACTCACATTGACTTCTTTGGTTATCAACAGCAATTCCTACTCAAAGACAGTCCAATTCTAAAAAACTTCCATGGGTCATGCTGGGGTCATCAAATGTACCAACTCCTTCACAACTCAAAAATCACCATGACAAAACATATCACGAGTGTTGCCAGCTCTTTTGCCAATAACATGACTCTTTTCGAGGCCACTGGCTGTGGTACTCTCCTGATTACTGATGAAAGGAGTAATCTCTCTGAGATCTTTGTTCCCGGCAAAGAAGTCGTTACGTATACTAACGGTACCGATCTGGCTGAGAAAATCAATTTCTATCTAAGCAATGAAACCAAAAGAGCCAAGATCGCTGCCCGTGGTCAATTGAGAACCCTAAAAGAACATACCTACGATCAAAGAATGAGAGAATTACTCAAAATTCTCAAAACAAAGATATGAACAACAATCGACAGTACCACTATTCAAAAAACTCTATTACCAAGAGAGCAGAGTATCCCATCATCTTGAACCTGATTCCTAAGGGGAAAACGGTCATCGACCTTGCGTGTGGTGACGGATCGCTACTAGCTCTACTTCAACAGAGAGGAGTTAAGGGCTGTGGAATAGAACTGTCTAACTCTGGTGTCAAATCGGCAAACTTGAAAGGACTGAATGTCAAACAAGGCAGAATTGATCAAGTCCTATCCTTCCCGGACAACGCCTTTGATTACGCCATATGCAATGTCACCCTCCAGATGGTGACCTACCCCGATATCTTATTAAAGGAAATGTCCCGAATTGCCAAAAGGCAAATTGTCTCTATTCCCAACTTTGCCTTTCTTCCCAATAGATTAGAACTACTTTTCAAAGGTTGTATGCCCAAAACGATGTTAATTGGCGATACTTGGGATACAACCGGTTTTCTCCATCAACTCTCTCATCAAGATTATCTTGATTACTGTCAAAAAAATCGGCTAAAAATAACTAAATCGATCGGTCTTTATCCACCACGTTTTTTGTTCTTCCCTCGACGTCTCCTTAAGTGGTTCCCAAACCTTTTCACACATGTCGGTATTTATCTCACCCAGAAGAAATGAGCATCCTTCATCTACTTCTCACCCGCTTATCTTCATATCTACATCCGACAGATGACCGATATCTCCATCTGATGGCAAAAGTTCTAATTAACCAACAACAATCGATCAACAATTTTCACACTCTTCACCAAGCCGAATTTAAAGTCTATTCCCAATTTGGTGATGATGGAATCATTCAGTACTTGATCAGAAACATTTCGCTTCTTCCTTCCGAGAAACGTTTCATCGAAATCGGAGTTGAAGACTATCAAGAAGCCAATACCCGCTTTCTCCTCATGAACAACAATTGGAGCGGCCTCATCATTGACGGCAGTCCAAAGAACATGAACAAGGTAAAAAGACAGCCATACTACTGGCAATACGATATTACTGCGACACCTCTCTTTGTTACCCGAAAAAATATTCTCAAACACCTTAGGAAAGACGGATTCAATAGTCAACTCGGTCTGCTCAGTCTCGATATCGACGGCAATGATTACTGGATTATGGAAAAACTAATTGTTCTGAAACCTATTATTTTCATTATTGAGTACAACTCCCTTTTTGGTATTGACCACCCTATTACCATTCCCTACAAAAAAGATTTTTATCGCACCAAGGCCCACTACTCCAACCTTTTCTGGGGTAGTTCTCTTAAAGCTATATACTTACTAGCTAAAAGGCATGGTTATTCCTTTATGGGCACAAATTCCGCCGGTAACAACGCCTACTTTGTTCGAACCGATCGCCTGAACCGCCTAAAGCCTAAAACACTGAAGGAAGGCTTCACTGTCTCAAAGTATAGGGAGTCGAGAGATCAATCTGATAAACTAAGCTACCTTTCAAGAGCTGAAGCAATAAACCTAATTGGATATCAACTTGTCCAAAATACTAAAACAAACAGAAAGACAAAAATAAACGACTTATGAAAATCGCCGTCAACTTTACTGCTAGTCCCAATCAGGGGGGAGTGTATCAATACTCTGTCTCATTCTTGGAGACTCTGACAACAATTCCCGGTCATCATTACTACATTATCGCTGACAAGGCTCAAATTCCTTCCCAATTTATACACAGTAAACAGTTTAAGCTTATCCCTCCTGACAACAAGTCTTTAGTTAATAGACTAGGTCTTATTTCAGATTACTTGATCTTTCGGATTCTCCCACAAGTCATTGGCAGAGACCTCCATCGCTTCTTACATCCTCTATTAACAGTAGTTTTTAAGATAAATCATTTCTCTACCATCAAGTTACTCAGGAAGCTAAAACCCGATTTAATTCTGGAGCCCGTTGCTACTGGCATATCTATTCTGACTGACATTCCTACCATAGTCGCCATTCATGACATCGAGCATAGGACCAGACCTAAGTTCAAAGAAATTACCGCTAAAGGAATCTGGGAACATCGTGAATATCTATATTCCCAAATTACCCCCAGAGCTTTCAGGATTTTGGTCGATTCTCAAACAGGTAAAGAAGACTTAATTCGTTTTTACAAAGTTCCGTCTCAGAAATTGGTAATATTGCCTTTTCTTCCACCTTCCTATCTGGAACCAAAACCATCGATTTCGTTAATCAAGTCTGTATCTGCCAAATTTAACCTACCTAAAGACTATATCTTCTATGGAGCAAAATTTTGGCCCCACAAGAATCATCTTAATTTAGTGAAAGCCATCGGTATTCTCAAAAAGCAAGGACTAACAAAATTGCACCTTGTTCTCAGTGGCACAAAAGATGCCGACTTCTCCTCTTACCCACGAGTAGCAGAGGAAATAAAGAAACAAAAATTATCCGAGAAAGTCCATTTCTTAGGCTATCTTAGCGGCTCTGAACTCTCAGTCGTCTATAAAAAGGCACTAGCATTGGTAATGCCTACCTTTTTGGGACCTACTAATATACCTGTTTATGAAGCCTGGCTAATGGGTACGCCGGTGATATATTCCGACATCCGCGGTCCCAGAGACCAATTAGGCGATGCCGGTCTACTTATTGATCCCAAGAGCCCATCCGCCATTGCCAAACAGATCAAAAAAATATACAAAGACGAAAAGCTTAGACGCACCCTAATTAATCGGGGATATCGTCGTCTCAGACGTTGGACACCAAGTGACTTCTCTGTAAAGCTCAAGGAAACAATTGCTGATTTCAATCAAAAATAAAAGCCCCATGTCGTCATAGGGCTTCTTTTATTCTCTTAATCACCAAAAGGGTACGGTTTTACACCTTCTTCTTCAAGTTGAGATTTCAAGGCCTCAAAAAAAACCCTAAAGATTTCGGTGCGTCGAAGCGCCATCCTTTGGCCTAAAACAGTGCGAATACAAACAGCTGAATTTGGGTTCACCCAATCAAGCGAGTATGCAATATCGCGCAAGACCGTCTTGGGATCTCGATAAGTGGCTTTCGGATCATTAAGAAAGTGTAGATAGTCCACAACTGGCAGATCCGAATAATACTGTCCACTACGAGGGAAAAGATCGATATCCAAATTCACAACTCGATCAGCATCCATTAAAGAGATGAGAATAGGTGAATCATTAATTGAATTTAAATCTTCATGTTTCAGTACTGCCTCAATAATTAAATCTCTTTCTGCCAACGTAAAGTCCGTACCCAACTGCGAAAAGATAAGAGAAGATACCTCTGCAGGCGAGGGATCTTTACGTTCCAAATTCAATTTTGCTTGAATGATTCGGTCCGAATTGTGGCACAATCCCGAAATCCCAGCTAATTGTGCCATTCGTTCATTTCCCCATTCATTCAACGCTATTTGATAGGCAATCTCCCCCACACGAGCAGCGTGTACAAAGTCATGATGACTGACAAGACCAACTTCATTGTGATCCTGTTTAACGGCTAGAAATACGCCGGGAAACTGTTCCCAGATTCTCATTAAATTTCTCCTTTTGATTTAAAGTACGAGACTACCAGAAGAGTTGTAAATCCATCTGATCAGCCACGATTATATCATGCTACAATCAACCCGACATGACTACTGGAATAGTCAAATACAAAGACCAAATTATTGCCCATATTTTCTCTCACGAAATTAAGGCCGAGGGTGTTAAGTTCCTTTCCCCAGACAGCTATACTCTTCAATTGGGTTTAATCGAGCACCCATCCGGCAAAATCGTCAAAGATCATATTCACCGTCAAGACATCCAGTATCAAGTTGATACTACCCAAGAATTTCTCTACATAGAAAAGGGCCAAGTCAAAATAAAATTATTCTCCAATGAATGGGAAGAGCTGGGCGAATTTATTCTCTCTGCTGGAGACTTTGTCCTATTAGTTAGTGGTGGACACGGCCTCGAAGTCGTTGAAGACTGTCGAATCATCGAGATCAAACAAGGACCATACCCCGGCGATCAAAACGCCAAGATTTTCCGTGATATACAAGCAGGCAACTATCCACCCATCCAGCAAAGATCAACATCTAATCAACAAACAGATATTTACCATAATCACACACCTAGGCAAGATGAATATTCCAGTAAATGAACCAGTTCTTTCTAAAGAAGCAAAAAGGAATGTCCGCCAAGCACTTAGCTCTGGTTGGCTTTCTTCGGCTGGTCCTTTTGTAGCTCAGTTTGAACAAGCCTTCGCCGACTACCTAGGCGTCCAACATGCTATTTCCGTCAGTAATGGTACCGCTGCTCTCCACGTCGCTCTTCTCTCTTTGGGCATAGGTCCAGGCGATGAAGTAATCGTCCCGGCCTTTACCATGGCCGCCACTTGGCTAGCAGTTCTTTATGTCGGCGCTACCCCCGTTTTCATTGATTGTGAGCTTGAGACCTACAATATAGATGTCTCATTAATTGAAAAAGCCATCACTGCAAAAACCAAGGCTATTCTCCCCGTCCATATATACGGACACCCCGCTGATCTCGATCCGATTCTGGAAATCGCCAAAAGACATGGGTTATTTGTTGTCGAAGACGCTGCCGAAGCCCACGGGGCACAGTATCGGGGAAAGAAATGTGGCACTTTCGGTGATATCTCTTGTTTCAGCTTCTATGCAAACAAAATCATTACTACGGGCGAGGGGGGGATGGTCGTTTGCAACAATGACTCTCTTGCCAAAGAGGCCAGAAAACTTCGCGATTTGTATCATTCTGATGCCAAGCGATTTGTCCACGAAAAAATCGGCTTCAACTATCGTATAACTAATCTTCAGGCCGCCATTGGTCTTGGCGAACTTTCACATATTGACCAATATATTCAGAAGAAACTTAAAATGGTCAAGCTTTATCATAAGTATCTTAAAGATATCGCCGGGCTCTTTCTTCCAGTAACTGCATCATATGCCAAGAATGTGTATTGGATGTATGCCATTAGGGTTGATGAATCCAAGTTTGGTATCTCCAGGGATGAGCTACGTTACAAGCTAAAAAACCTAGGTATTGATACCCGCGATTTTTTCTATCCCCCAACCATGCAACCCATTTTGGCTCCCTACCTTACTACTAAGGACTTTCCCAAGTGTGATCTTATTTCCTCTCAAGGACTCTATCTACCCTCTGGCTTGCGCTTAACCACGAGTCAAATCATTACTACTGCCAGAGCCATTCACTCAATCCATTTAGCCTCCCGAGTCTAAGTATGCTAAATTCTATCAGTGTTTAATTTCTTCTTATCCCTTTCCGATTCCGCCAAGCTTGCCCAAGCCGCCAAGACATATCTCTTTAGCGGTCAGCTTGAGATCACCCATAGTTTCTTTGACCCAGCCCGGTTGAGTCATTATTCGTCTGGTGCTCTCTTTCCCGCTCAGTTACCTCCCTTGCCTGTCGCCATACTTGCTCAGTTTTTTCGCTTTTTGCCAATCGTTGATACAACTGTCGCAATGGTTGGAATACTTTTTGGACTGATCTGTCTCTATCTGGTGTATTCAATCAGTAAGCAGATTCATTCCACCACTGTAGCGGTAGTAGCCTGCATTCTTTTTGTCTTTAATCCGTTCTTCCTCTCTTATGCTATAAACTATAGCTCGGAAATAGTTTTTACCACCCTACTTTTATTACTTGTGCGCTTTCTCATATGGTCCAATCCAATTCGTTTTGTCTTCATCCCCCCTACCCTCTTTCTACTATTCTTCACCAGGCAACAAGGGGTTCTAGTCCTTCTTGCTCTATTAGTCTATTTGTCTTTCCGGGTCTTTTTTTCCAGGGGAGAAGCTAAATTCCGTACCCCCTTTATTGTAATGACTCTTCTTCTCTTGGCTTCTCTCCTCTATATCACTAAAAACTATTCAAACGAATTCTTTTCCCCTGGGAAAATAGTCGGCGCTTTGTATTTGCCTCCCTCTTCTGCTCAAGGATCTTATTTACGCGGTGAAGCGGTAACAGAATTGTCAAGCAAACAAATCCTTTCCAAAACTTTTTACAATTTATACAACTTCGCCAAAGATCCACAGCGCATTATTCACCCTATTATTTTGTTCTTCTTTACCTTCTTTTTGTTCTTATCAAGTAAGCCGCAACAAAAGCTCGTTTTTCAATTTACTCTCCTCCTATTCCTAGTTTTTCTTTTAGCTGCCTCAGCAACCCTACCAAACGCCCGTTACATCCACCCCCTCCTCCCACTCATTGGTATTTCAGCCGCTTGTTGTTTTGAGGAAGTGATTTTCAAACCAGTAAAGCGTCAACAATTGGCCCGAATCATTTTGTTCTTGTTCGTTATTTTTCCCGTTTTGGGTTCCTGGACAATTGACTGGCGTTTTCGTCAACAGATCTACAATATAGATAAGCCTCCCGTTCGTCGACTAATTGCTGCTAAGATGGCGGAAAACATTCCAGTTGGCAAACTTACTATTACCAATCTCGATGCCTGGGCTGCCTGGTATGAGGGCTTGACTACCATGTGGTTCCCCCTCGACCCCAATAACATGAAAGGTTTCGAAGAAGAAATCGATTACATCGTTATTACCAACTATCTGGCATCGGACAACGACTTTAGCCTCGGAGTCTGGAACTCAGTTCTTCAAGACAAAGATAAACTAACCCATCCATATCTTGCAAAGTACTTCACCATCGAAAGCTCCTTCGTCATCAATCCGGAAGATAACTACGAACGACAGGAAATTAGAGGTGTTATTCTAAGAAGCCAAATATGAGGAAATTATTCGTAACTCTTCTCAATAGTAAAACTTCAAGGCATACCCTGACCGCCCTAACAGGAAACTTTTTTACCGTCGTCCTTGGTATTCTATTTACAATTTTTGTTGCCCGTTTTCTGTCTCCGGTCAAATTTGGCATTTACTCTGTTATCACTACAACCGCCGTCATTATTGCCAGTCTGGCAGACCTGGGCACCGCTAGTTCCCTGATCAATTTTTTACCTAAATCTGGAACCAAAAAGAACAAGCTAATTGGTTTGACTCTCCTTTTCCAGCTTCTGATCGCTGGTATAGTGGGCTCCTCTATCATTCTTCTCCACCCATTTTGGTCACGTTATCTACCCGATATCAATTTTGACAAAGGGGTAATTGCCGCCTGCCTCATCATGGCCTTCATCCTTAATGGCTTTAGTCAGAAGGTCCTTAAAGCTCAAAGTCATTTCGCCGCCGTTGCTCTCATTCAAGTTTTAGATTCCCTCATAAAACTTGCTTTTGTTTTTGCGCTCTATTTCCTTTTCCACTCATTGTCTGTCATTAACATTCTTCGTTTTTCTCTGATAGCTTCGTTGCTAACAGGCATCCTTGGACTTTTTATTGGCGTCAAGGAGTTCCAGTTTTCCATTGATCGGAAACTAATTAAGACACTTTTTACTTTTGCTAAATGGGGTGCCATTATCGAAATTCTAACCATCGCCTTATCAAAAATAGATATTCTTTTGGTCGCCTCCCTGAGTGATTCCTATCAGGCGGGTCTTTTGGCGGCGGCTAACCGAGTTTCTCTCGTATTTAACCTTCTGTTTGCCACCATAAATAGTGTCGTTGCTCCTCGTTTCTCCAGTTTTTCTAGTGTGAAGAGATTAAGACAGTATATGTCCAAGCTAGTTATTCTAATTAGTCTTATCAACTTAGTTCTAATTAGTCTCTTTTTTGTCTCCCCCCTTATTATCGAACTGATTTACGGTCCAAGCTACTCTGGGGCTGTCTCAGTCTTTAAGCTAATTGTTCTCTCGATCATCCCTGCCTCATACGCCATTATCACCAGCAATGCCCTTATCTTCACCTTTAATCTTCCTCATTTTGTTGCCCATGCTCAAATCCTCCAGCTTCTTTTGCTTCTCTCCCTGAATCTCTACTTTATTCCCCAATTCGGCTCCCTTGGGCCAGCCATCTCCGCCCTTCTCGCCAATACCTTTTTTCTTGTCTTTATCAACATCAAATTTCTAGGCGGACTTAAACGAAAAATCTATCTATCCAATGTCAGACGGCTTGACTCCCTCGACGAACTCCCTCCCCCAAATCTCGAGTAGTATTAATTGGTAGACCGTGTACCACCCCCTTGGCAAAAGAGGCCAGGCTTTGGTCAAGATTCCTAGATTTCCACGATTAATAACCCCTTGGTTAACCAAGAACCCATCATCAAGTAAAGAGAGGTATTTTCTGATCAGGCCATACAGCCACTTCCCGACTGGTGGAGTGAATCCCTTCTTCGGTCGGTTTAGTATTTCATCCGGAAGTATCCCTTTCATAGCCAACTTAAACCAATATTTTGGAGGCCTCTGGAAACCTAGTACAACTTGTTTGTTTGCTAGTACTGATTCCACCAAGCGATAATCCAAGAAGGGGGATCTTAACTCAACTGAAGCTGACATGCTCAGTCGATCTGACAGTACCAGGCAGTTAGATTTTAGCCAAAGATCTCGAACCAAATCCAGCCCATGTCTTGCCAACTTCAGTTTTCCCGCAGACAACTCGGATTCCAAGAATCGGTATGCCGAATCTCTTGGTAAACTATCGGCAAATTCTTTTGGATACAGCTTCTTTGCCAATCTCTCAGCCCAAACAAACCCAGGCGTCTGTGCATAGAAATCGGGTATTTTGTTCCCTCCGCGTTCAATCATTCGTTGCACTGCTTTCTGAGTCCAAGAATACCCCCAGAAAAGTTCATCTCCCCCAATTCCTCCAAGCAATACAGAAATACCATTCTTCTTAGCTAAGCGAGACACAGCTCGGATAGGGTGAGCCGCAATATCCGCTATCGGGTCATCCATATCGAAAATCAGTTGTGGAAAACCATCAATCATTTCCTTGGTATCTATCTCTCCCTCAATAAACTCAATATCTAGTTTCTCAGCCAAGTACCGTGCTTGTTTTCTCTCATCCGAAGCTGAGCTGTCCTTATATCCAATCGAGAACGCCTTGAGACTATTTTTGTATTCTCTAGCCATCACCGCTAAGATAGCGCTCGAATCTAGTCCGCCAGACAAAGATACGCCGACAGGCACATCAGAACGAAATGTCAATTTACACGCCTCGAAAAATCTGTCTCTGATTTCTTGTATTGTCTCCTTGCGTCCCCTTTCGTCTGGTTCAATTGAGTTAGGACTCCAGTATCTTCCCTCAGTTAACGATTGCTCCTTCAGATCTACTTCTAGATAACCTCCCGGTGCCAGTTTCTTGACATCGACAAATAAGGTACCGGGTTCGGGGACAAAGTAATAGTGGAAGAAATCATCTATCGCTCGGTTGTTCAGCCGCCTCGATATTCTTGGGTGATTAAGTAATGCCTTCATTTCCGAAGCAAACACAATTCTATCCTCAAGCCTGGCATAGTAAAGCGGCTTTTCTCCCATTCTATCTCTAGCCAGGATGATTTTCCCTCGCCTTTTGTCATAAAGAGCTATGGCAAACATTCCTCTCAGTTTTTTCAAAAAGCCTAGTCCATACTCCTCATACAAATGCACTATCGTCTCTATGTCACTTCCTGTCTTTAACCGATGACCTTTTCTTCTAAGTGATCGGTTGAGCTCGACATAGTTATAGATCTCACCATTGCCCACAACGATCAGGCTTTCATCTTCATTGAAAAGTGGCTGGCCGCCACCCTCCACGTCAATGATTGATAACCGTTTCATCGCAAGAGCGACTTGGGCATCTCGCCAAAATCCTTCACCGTCTGGTCCTCGGTGGTGAATTTGATTCTGCATACTTTTGACCCATTCTGTACTTACGTTAGCTTTTCCTAGTGAAACACTACCAACTATGCCACACATATAATTTTAAGAATGACGAAATACATAATAAAAAGGAGATAGTGTCCCCAGTCCTGTAAACAGTCTAGCTAGTAAAAGCTTAAAATTGTGCCTATGCAAAGAGGGGGGGCATACTAACAAAACAAAGTTTATCCAATCAATTAGATTATTCATCGATTTTCTCCCAAACACTAGTTCATATGCCTCCTTATAGCTATAGCGATTCCGGCTAAGACTAAATCCATTGCCTGTTGCCTCCCAATGATGGTAAACAACGGCCTTGGGATCAACAATAAGTTTATAGCCCTTCTTTTTAGCTCTATTTGTAAATTCATAATCAGCAAGATAGTGAGGAAGCCTCCGATAATTAAAGCCTCCAAGTTTCAGGATTACCCTGGCTGGAATCAATGTTCCCTTACCTGGTAGTGCATCACTATTTGTAATCAAACCCGCTCCTCGGTATTTTTTTCTATCAGTGCCGTATTTCTGCGTTAGTGGAATCACTTGTCCTTTTTTCCAGTCCAATTTTATCCCGGCTTCAACTACACTGTTCCGATTTTTTGCTTCTACACACAAAGATCCCACGATTGAATCTTTATTGTTTCGAGCAGTTGCAAGTATCCGATTCAAATATGAAGGATCAACAAAACAATCATTATTAAGAGCCAATATGTAATCCGAGGCTTTTGCTTCACGCAGGGCCTTTTTAATCCCTTCGCATGTAGCCCTGGTCCACCACCAGTCAGACCTTCCTTCAATTATGGTTACTTTGGGATACTTTCTTCTCACATAAGATAAGGTTCCGTCGGTGGAAGCAGAATCAATCAGTATTACTTTAAAATTCTTATACTTTTGCTCAAAAACACTATCCAAGCATTCTTTGGTGTATTTAAGTCGGTTGAAAACTGGTATGACAACAAAAACTTTCTCCATTATCGTATTGGCAAATTCTATCAAACTGTAACTAGATTCTTTAGACTACAATCAACTTATGATATCTCAGATAAAACGTCTACTTCTTTCTTCGACCTCAAAAGACGCCTTCACTATCCTAGTCGGCAACGGTCTGGTTGCTATTGGCGGTATGTTGTTTAGCGTCTTAACCGCCCGTTCACTAGGTCCGGCCAATTTTGGTATTTTTTCCGCCCTGTTTGCTCTTGTCACCCTGTTTGGCTCGCTTGCTGATATGGGTATATCCTCGGCCCTAATTAACTTCCTACCCAAACTCCCCTCGGAACGAAATAGTATTATCTCCGCCACTTTTTGGCTCCAACTTCTCATAGGTATTCTGTTACTCTTCGTAACCCTGAGTCTAATCCCCCTTAAACACATCATCCTTCCCGGTGCCACCACGACTCATCTTCTACTCCTCTCTTTACTCGTTCTCACTATGTCTTTTGAGTCATTTGCCCAGGCAATCTTTAAGGCGGAGAAAAAATTTCTTCATGTCAGCTTCTTAATGGGTCTTGGCTCCTGGATGAAACTAGGCCTCACGGCAGTTCTCTTTTTTTACACTGCCATAAATATCGACCGAATCTTATTAGCCTCTCTTCTCGCTTCAGCCTCGGTTGTTTTCTTTGGGTTACGGGAGGAATTCAAATTCATCTCCAGATTCTTCCCCAAAACCCATGCAAAACAAGTTTTTCAGTTCGCCAAGTGGCTTGCCGTAATGCAAATCTTTTCAGTTGCAATCGCTCGAGTCGATATAATTTTGCTTAATGCCCTCCATAGTAGTTTAGAGGCCGGTCTTTTTGCTGCTGCGGGTAGGGTCTCACTCCTTTTTAGTCTGCTTGTCAGCAGTCTTGGGAGTGTCGTCGCTCCCAGATTCTCTATCTTTAGTGAGAAGTCGGCCACTATCAGTTATCTAAAGAAACTCTCCCTACTTGTTTTAGGTGTCAGTGGCCTGATGATTTTTTCTATCTTTCTTGCCCCCCTCATTATCAATCTCGTTTTTGGTCCAGAGTACAAAGCCGCCATCCCTGTTTTTAGTACTCTCACCCTCGCTATGATTCCCTTTCTTTTCTCAATTATTACTGTTAACCCCATTATCTACACCTACAATCAACCGAGTTTTATCGCCAAAACAACCATTATTCAGGTAGTTGTTCTTGTTATTCTAGATGTCCTCTTAATCCCCAAGTACGGTGCCTTTGCTCCAACTATCTCACTTGCCGTCGCTAACACCTTAGTCCTTTCTATTACTGGATACAAACTGAAAACCTTACTTAAATGAGTCTCAAGATAATCGTTCACTGTCTTGTTAAAAATGAGGAACGCTTCATCTGGTATGCCCTTAACTCAGTCTTGCCTTATGTCGACAAAATAATGCTTTGGGATACCGGATCTACTGACAAAACCATCTCTATCGTCAAGTCAATCAAATCTTCCAAAATTGATCTCCGCGAGGTAGGCGATGTCGACCCCAACAGTTTTACTAGTATGCGTCAGAAAATGATTGAGAAGACCCCTAAAGGTTTTTCCTGGCTTATGATCCTCGACGGCGACGAAGTCTGGCCAGAAAACTCCATCAAAAAAGCCACCCACTTTGCGCAGACCCATCCCCAATACGAATCAATTGTGGTTCGCACTCACAATCTGGTTGGCGATATTTATCACCGTCTGCCCAACTCAGCCGGTCTATATCAAATCGCCGGCCACAGGGGCCATCTTAATCTTCGTTTTATGAACCGCCGCACCATTCCCGGTCTTCACGCCGCTCTACCCCATGGCCAAATCGGCTATTTTGACAATAAAAGTGCTTTAATCCAAAATCGCGATCCCCAGAAAATAAAATTCTTAAATCTTCACTACGCTCACGCCACCCATCTCCTCCGATCAACCTCCGATCAATCAACCATCAAAAGACCCTTTAAACGCAAATACGAACTTGGAATTAAGATCCCTCTCTCTCAAATCCCCCAAGTTTTCTTTCAATCTCATCCCCCAATTGTTCCTCCGGTCACCAACCCTGCCCCCCCTTCCTTCTGGCTAAAAGCCTCCCTACTTACTCCGTTTAAACGTCTCAGGCGTCTTCTTCTTCCTCCCGCTTCCGGTTATTAAATAATTTAAAACATGGAACAGTGGTACTACTATGAATATGCCCGTCGTGCTAGTCGCAATGTTGATCACCACAGCGGACTGATGTATCTCCGTTCTTTAGCCAGAAAAGCTCCGTCTATTCTCGATCTTGGTTGTGGCGAAGGGACTCGCCTCAATACTCTCCTTCCTTCCCTTAAAACCGGCAGCGGCGTCGATATTAACTCTTATGCCATCAAACAAGCCAAAAAACAATTTCCTCATCACAAATTCTATCTCTACGATGGCCAGACTTTGCCCTTCGAGAACAACTCCTTTGACCTAGTTTATTCAGCCTTTGTCCTCGAACATACCACCGACCCCACCCGTTTTCTCTCCGAAGCCATTCGTGTTCTTCAGCCCAGAGGGCATCTGGTTCTCCTTTGCCCCAATTTTGGCGCCCCCAACCGTCGCTCACCCAACTCAAAAGAGAACCCGCTTCTTAAATTAACCCGCGGATTACTTGCCGATTTCCTTCTCCCGCCCAGTCATCAACTCAACTGGACCAAAGTCATCCCCAAAAAGAAATACCTTAACATCGATGACGACACCACCGTTGAGCCCTATCTCCGTTCTCTGCTTAACTTTCTCCTTTCCCAAAAACTTCAAATAGTTAAACAAGCTTCTTTGTGGGAACTCGAACCGGGAAGCCTCAGTCCCCGAAAACTCCTCTTCACTATTCTGGGGAAACTTAACCTCTTCCCCTTCAAGTACTGGGGTCCCCAGATCTTCATCTCTGCCCGCAAAAATCTTAAGTGAAATATGCTTCCCACCACAACTCCAGCATCAGTAACGACCAAAGCCTGGGTCCAAAGTCCTTTCCCTCTCCATCGTGTTCTTTAAGCATTCTCTTGATCTCATCTTCTTCAAACCAGTTCCTCACCACTGCCTTTTCCTTGAGTAATCGGCTTTTGGTATAAGAATTTAATTTTCCCTTGAACCAATCCCTAAGCGGCAGACTAAAACCCATTTTCGGTCGCTGCAAAATCTCCTCCGGCAAAATTCCCTCCAATGCCTTTTTTAAAACATATTTGTGCCCTCCGAAGCCCTTAACTTTTAACTCAAATGGCATCTTGGCACACAACTCCAACATTTTATGGTCCAGGAAAGGCGATCTCCCCTCCAAACCCACCGCCATACTAGCGATATCTACCTTAATCAACAAATCCTCTGGTAGATACGAACTGATATCGGCGTAAAGCGCTTGATCTCTTAGGTTTCTGCTTCCTGTTTCTCCAAATCTATTTATATAAAATTCCCTTGCATCTTGTCCCAAAAGCCTTCGCAATTTGTCATTTTTATAAATCTCCTTCTTTTCCTCTTCGCCAAAGTAGCTATTCCAAAAAATAAATCGCTGTACTGGATTTTCCTTGAGCCTATCAGAAAACTGTTTAATTCTTTTTGTTAGTTTATGTTTTACTAAGCGATCCAGCTCATCAAGACTTCTGTGCACCAATGGATTATTCAGCCAAACTTGTTCCTGAAACCAGGTAAACCATTTCCACTTGTTATATCGTCCATAACCGGCAAAATTCTCATCTCCTCCATCTCCATTCAAAATTACGGTCACTTTTTCTCTGGCTAACTTACTGACTAAATAGGTTACTAAAATACTGCTGTCCGCAAATGGCTCTTCATATTGATATGCCAACCAAGGCAATAATTCCGCCTCCATCGGCTCTACATACAATTCTATATGGTCAGTCTGAAACCGCTCCGCCACTATTCTGGCAAAAGGCGTCTCATCCACCCGACTGTTTTTATAACCAATAGCAAAAGTCTTCACCGGCTGTTTAGCGACTTTGCTCATCATTGCCACTACAGCACTGCTATCCACTCCGCCAGACAAAAATGCTCCCACCGGCACATCAGCCATCATTCTCATCCTGGTCGATTCCTCCAGTGTTCTCAATATCTTCTCCTGCCATTCCTCGGTCGCTAATTCTAGTTTGTTACTAAAATCTAACTTCCAAAAACGCCTTTTCTCTAAACTTCTCTTCTCTAAATCCAACCATAGGTAGTGTCCTGGTTCTAACTTGTAAATATTTTTAAAACCTGTCTTTGGCGCCGGTACATATCCATAGGTCAAGTATTCATGAATCGCCTCAAAATCGACCTCTTTCTTAACTTCTTTTTGGGTCAAAATCGCTTTCAACTCTGAAGCAAAAATGAAAACTTTTTCATCAAAAAAATACTTTAATGGTTTCTTCCCTACTCTGTCCCTGGCCAAAAAAAGCGTCTTATCTCGTCGGTCATAAATCGCTAAAGCAAACATCCCCCGTAAATATTTCAAGCAGTTCACCCCGTATTCTTGGTACAGCGCCAAAACCACTTCCGTATCTGTTTTTGATTTAAAACGGTAACCTAATCTTTCTAACCTCTTTCTTTCTGTCTCAAAGTTATAAATCTCGCCATTAAAAGTAATCACCAATCGTTTCCGATCATAAGCCATCGGCATATGACCTTTTTTCGATAAATCAATAATCGCCAGCCTTCGGTTCCCCAGTCCCACATTCTCCTCCACCCAGATTCCCTCATCATCGGGGCCCCGATGAGCGATTTTGTCGGCCATTACCTTAATGTCTTTTTCAGGAACTGCCTTGCTGTTTAAGTTTATTTTTCCTACAATGCCGCACATATGCAGATCCTAAACCTAGAAACTTCAAAACAAAAGACCTTTACACGTATACTACGATGGTCTTTATGAAGAAAATTAATTTGCTTTGGCCATACCTCCTCATCCTTCTAGTTACTTCCGTCTACTTCATTTATCTTCTCAACGATAGCCGCTATTTTTTTGTTGATGACTTTACTGGATTTACTTTTGCGGTCCCCCGTACCTATAAGCAAGTCGTCATCGACAGTCTGCTTTCGCGAAGTGTTGATAGACATAAGTTCATAGGCTATTTAATTACCAAGTGGCTTTATCACCATGCCGGCACACAAGTAAGTCACTATTTTTTAATTTTATTCGTAATCCATACCCTTAATTCGTTTATGGTATATCGACTTCTGAATCGCTTGACCAAGAAGCCTCTCACTAGCTTACTGCTCAGTCTTTTTTTTGCCTATCGATTTTTTCTCTCCTGGTTTTCCAATATTCATGTCATGACCGAAGGTCTTTTTCTCTTTATCTTTCTCGATCTCTGGTTAAATTATCTAAACAAGCAAAAGATCATCACTTTTTTTTCTTTGGGTATTACCTACTTCTTAGCAATTTTCTCATACGGGCCAGCATTTCTCTTTGCTCCCGCTCTTATCCCGTTTACTATTTTCCTCCAGGGTTGGCAACAGAGTAAAAAATACTTCAAAGTACTTTTACCTTTTCTTGTTTTTGTCCCACTCTACCTTCTTGTCTTCACTTTCACCAAGGATAGCCTCACTCGTTTTGCCGAGACCACCAATCCGTATCGTGGAGCATTTAGTCTGCAGGGCTTCACCAAGGTTCAATCCATCTATCTTTCTCTCCTTAGTGGCCAGTTTATCCCTTCCTCAGTTCCGCTGACACTCATCATTTATCTATTTGTCTTCCTTATAACGCTTAAGGTCAACAAAAAATTACTTCTCTTACCAATCACATTCTTCGTCTCTCTCGCCGCCAACAGCTTTTTCCCCCAGCACACTATGTTTTATTATCTCTACCCTCCGATTATTTTCCTTCTTCTTTACTTTGTCTTTTTGTTTCAAGAAAAATACTGGCCAATATTACTTATTTTCTTCTTAATAATTTTCAATCCCTTCCACCAGATTTATCAGGTTGCTTTCCGCCTGAAACACCCCTCGCTTAACTTTGAGGAGAAAGCCATGGCAATGATTATTAGTTCCATAGAAGAGGCTATTGATAATGGCGATAGTCGTATCCAATTAAGTAATTGGGAAGTGACTCCCAACTTACAACACGCCATCGATTATCAAGCCATCCCGCTATTTCTTTCCCATCCAAAAAAGTTAGACTTTATCTATTCCTATTCTAGGGATACGCAAGTCCTTACTTTGATCAATAGCCCTTCTCCTACTAGATGAAAATAGCCATTCTGCATTACCACAACCAAGTCCATTCTCGAGGTGCCGAAACCTTTGTGCAAGAACTGAGTAAACGACTCAAACAAAAAAATCAACTCAAGGTTCTGAGTCATCCCCATCCTTTCTTTTCCTCCCGCACCCGCCTTTCCCTGCTAAATCGATTATATCTCGATCGAAGCAGCCTCCTTATCGGCATTTGGACACTTCAACAACTCAGTAGGCTTACCACCTTCAATCCCGACGTCATCTTTTCACTCAATGGTGGTTGGCAGATTCTCATTTTACGAATCTATTCTTGTCTTAAAGGAAAAAAACTTCTTGTCTCGGCCCAATCCGGCCCGGGTTGGGATGATCGCTTTAATCTCCTCTGTGCCCCCGATGTGTTTATTTGTCTAACTCGTACGCAGCTCAACTGGGCCAAGACCAAAGCCTTCCACTGGCCAAACCAAAGGTTTGCCGTAATCCCCAATGGCGCCGATCTGGATGAATTCAAGCCCAGTGGTTCAAAAGCTAAACTTAATCTCATTACGCCGATCATTCTTCTGGTGGCCGCCTCAGAATCTAACAAAAGAGTAGAGCAGGGGATCAAAGCTGTCGCTCAACTCAAAAATGCTTCACTTCTTTTACTCGGGAGCGGTGCCGATGATGAAAAAATAAATAATCTGGGCGCCACACTTCTGGGAGAAGGCCGCTTTCTCCATTTATCAGTCCCCCACCCGAAGATAAACAAGTACTATCGTAGTGTCGATCTCTTCACCCTTTGTTCTCAGTCCTCTGAAGCCTTCGGTATCGTCTATCTCGAAGCCCTTGCCTCAAATCTGGCTGTTGTTGCTACCGACGATCCTTCTCGTCGCGAAATCATCGGCAATGCTGGACTCTTCGTAAAAGACCCTGACAACGCCACACAGTACGCCTCTATTCTTAAGACGGCGCTCAAAAAAAAATGGGGTAAACTTCCTCGTCAACAGGCATTTCTTTTTTCCTGGGATAAGATTAACAAGCAATACCAAGAATTATTTGAAGACTTATGAAAGTCACCGTCGTTATCCCTACCTTAAATGAAGAGATCGATCTTCCGTCGACTCTCGACACCTTGGACTTTGCTGATGAAATACTTATCGTCGACTCAGGGTCAACCGATAAAACGCTAAAAATCGCTAAAGAGAACCATTGTCGCATCCTTCACCTCCCCTTTAAAAACTTTGCCCATACTAGGAACTTCGCCGACCAAAAAGCCAAAAACGACTGGATCTTAAGCATCGATGCCGACGTAATGGTCCCAGAAAACTTAGCTGCGGAAATCGAAAATCTTCCAGACACCAAAGCCACTTACAAGATCGGCCGTATCAACCTCATCTGGGGCAAACCTATTCTTCACGCTGATTGGGGGCCATATGACGACAATCACATCCGTCTATATCATCGTTCCTTGGGGAAATGGAAATCGGATGTCCATGAACAATTTGTCAGCAAAACTCCCCCCCGCCAGCTGAGACATCTCCTGATCCACAAGAACTATGAAACAATCAGCGAATTCATCGGCAAGATCAACACATATTCAGAGATCTCCAGTCAAAGCAATCTCTCCAAAAATTTTCTCTATTCAGTCATCGCCGCAAAAAAAGACTTCTTCAAACGCTACTTCTACAAACTCGGTTTTCTAGATGGATATCATGGTTTTTTCTTGAGCTATCTCCAGGCAGTATACTTTTTGGTGGTTGGCATAAAAAAATTAACCAAAACAATCCAATGATTTACCTAATTCTTGCTCTCGCCCTGGTCCTTCGCCTTGTTCTCATTAACCAAAGCTTTTGGTTGGATGAAGCGGCGACGCTTTTGACCGCCAGACTCCCCCTGAGTAATTTATTTCCCGCTATGGCCGGAGAATTTCACCCCCCTCTTTTACACCTAATAATGCATTTCTGGCTTAGCTTCGGTAACTATAGCGAGTGGTTCTTACGCCTTCCTAGTATCTTCGCTGGTCTTGGTACGATCTATTTTCTCTATCTAACTTTGATCCACCTTTTCCCTCAAAAACGCTCAATTGCTCTCCTCGCCGTCTTTCTTCTATCTATCAGTCCTCTTCACATCTACTATTCTCAAGAGCTCCGGATGTATTCCTTAAGTGCGTTTTTCACTACTTCTTCTTGGTACCTTCTCCTTAGGCTCCTAGATGAACCGAAATCAAAACTATTCTTTTCCCTCTTTCTTCTTACCTGTCTTGGTAATCTCTATAGTTTCTATGGCAGTTTCTTTATTCTCGCCGCTCAGTTAGTCTTTGTCCTTTTTTATCACCGTCGCTTCCTTTTTCGTTTACTTGTCATTGATATCCTCCTTTTTCTCAGCTATCTTCCTTGGCTCCCATTCCTCGCAATCCAGCTCAAAGGCGGCCAATGGCTGACACAGACCCTCCCCGGCTGGAAACTTCTTTCCGGATCCTTGACCCTTAAATCACTTCTTCTCATCCCTGCTAAGTTCTCTCTAGGTAGAATCAACTTTGGTACTCAAAGACTGTATCTGTTTGCCGCTGCTTCAACTACCATCTACTTCTTGTCATTAGTTCTTTTAGGCTTAAAGAACAAGAAACTAACCCCGTTCATTTATTGGTTGACTGTTCCACTTATCGCCGCCACTCTTATCTCTTTCAAGACCCCAATTCTCGGCTACTGGCGTTATGTCTTTCTCCTTCCCTCTTTTTTTGGCCTCATTGCTGCAGGTCTAAATTTCCTTCCTCGATCTTTACGTTTACTTAATATCTTCATCGTCACAATTACTATGGCTTTGAGCAATCTACTTTTTTGGGTCACCCCTGCATTCCAGAGAGAACACTGGAGAGAAGCCGTGTCGTTTGTTCAGTCAGAAACTTCCGCTGTCAGTATTTTTGCCTTCTCGGATGCTTTTGCTCCAGTGCGTTGGTACGCTCCCACTCTTACCTACACGGCACCCCTCCAGGACCTCACCGTGGATCCCAGCCTTCTCGATCTCAATCTTTCTCAAGCAGTCAAAGACAAAGAGAAAGTTTACTACTTTGAATATCTCTCTGGTTTGACTGATCCGCACGGCAATATACGTTCCTGGCTCACTAATGCCGGATTTGCTCAAGTTAACATTCATGACTTTTCCGGTGTAGGATTCGTCTATGAATATCAGACGTCTAGATAGATTACTCTTAGTCCTTCCCTTCCTTTGGCACTTATATCTGGTTTTCGGATCTTTCTTCTTCGTTAGCCCCGAGATCTCTCTCTATCCGTATTTTGTGTCAAAAGGTTTGCTTCCCTATATCCATATAATAGATCAACACTTCCCCCTTCTTTTTTTTGGCCCCCTTAATCTCAGTCAAATTAGTATCAACTCGCCATCATCAGTTTTAATCCTCTTCATCGCCATAATTGGTCTAACCGACCTTGGTTTTCTCTTGAACTTAGTTAGAACAACGAAAAATCTACTCTCTCGCTTCTTTCTATTTTGGCTATTCGTTAACTCTCAAATTATTCTCGCTGGTTATCATCTCTGGATAGAAAGTTTTGCTCTCCTCTTTATCGTCTGGAGTATCTATTACTTAAACTCCTCCGGCACGATAAAAAGAGGCATTGGGGCTGTCCTTCTCAGCCTCGTAATCGGCCTTCGTCCGACTCTTTCTCCCCTGATTTTAGCGGTTTTGTATTTACAGAACTTTATTACCCCATTATCTCTTCTCATTCTTTCAATCGTTCCCTCCCTTGAGCTTTTTTGGCTAGTCAAAAACCATCTCCTCGAGGATTTTCTAATCACTCTCGATTTCAACACCTCTTATTATCTTCCTCTTGCCAGCAAGCTCCCTAGTTTTCGCGAAATTCTACTCACTTTTGTGGTGTTTCTTCACCTCTTCCTTAATCGTCCTTCCATCAAAATAATCATACTGTTTTTATTTGCTTCAGCGGCGGCTTACCCTCGCTTCGAGCTCTATCATCTGCTTCCTGTTGTAGGCCTGCTAAGTTTGATTCTTGAATCAAAAACCAATCTCAAGCTACTTGCTTTTCTGTTTCTAATTACCAGTCTACTTGTCGTTTATCTCCGCCGTCCCTTTCAACCAACTAATTTCTATTACTCCACTTCTCTTGATCAAATTGCCACCCAAATTCAGGTGATCAATTCCACTCGTCATTCAATATATTTTTTCGGTGGCCCCGACCAGCTATATCAATTGACAAATACCCTGCCGCCTTCAAATCTCTATCTCCCCAGCCTTCCCTGGTATCTCGCCAATGAACAATATGTCAAAAAGCAGATCAAGGCTCTTCAAAGTGACCGTAGTGCACTCGTGGCTATTAACCGAGAAAGTCAATTAAACGGTATTTCTTTGCTAGACTATGGACAGCCCATTTGGCAATTCATTCAACAAAATTACATATTCATTGACCAAATCGGTCCACTTAGTCTTTATAGACGAAGATAAATCAAAAGAATGCACGTAGCTATTGACATCTCTCAGGTTATCTTTGGTACAGGAGTATCCCGTTACACCAAAGAATTAATCAATCACCTAGTTGATCTCAAAGATATTCGCCTGACTCTTTTTGGTGGCTCACTTCGAAGACGTCAAGAAATCAATAACTTTGCCAAACGGCTTCCTAAAACCATAGTCAAGACCTTTCCTTTCCCTCCCACCCTTTCCAATCACCTGTGGAATACCTTACATATTCTTCCAATAGAAAAACTAATCGGTCCGGTTGACTTGGTTCACACTTCGGACTGGTCTGAGCCTCCGTCTAAATATCCCAAAGTCACCACTGTCCATGATCTTAGCTTTCTTAAGAATCCTGAGTTTATGTCCGCCTCCATCCGACAAGTTCACAAAAAACGTCTCTACTGGGCAGTAAAGGAAGATGTCAAAATAATAGCCATCTCTCATGCCACTAAGACTGATCTGCTGGATTACTTTGACATTGCTCCAGATCGAGTTGAAGTAGTTTATGAAGGACCAACTCTTTCTCCTCCAGCTTCTCAATCCCCCACTATTACAGAGTCACTCCTTAGACGCCTTGGTATCGAGAAGCCTTTCTTTCTCGTCCCTGGTTCCGGCCACCCCCGCAAAAATATCAAACGAATCTTGCAGGCATTTACGCAATTCTCTGATTATCATCTGACTATCATTGGTCGCCCCAGCTCTGAAGAAATCCTTTTGAGTAGAAACTTAAGTAACGTAACTTACACTGGATTTATTCCCGACGTCGATCTGCCCTATCTCTATTCTGAAGCAGAACTAGTTCTTTATCCTTCACTCTATGAAGGCTTTGGCCTCCCTATTCTCGACGCCTTTGTTTGCTCTACTCCCGTCGTCACCTCAAATGTTAGTTCTCTCCCCGAAGTGGCCGGAAATGCCGCCATCCTTGTCGATCCTACCTCTGTTGAATCCATCATTGAGGGGATCAAAAAGGCCTTGAACAATCCTGATACACTTATTCAGCTTGGGAACAACCAGCTCAAAAACTTTAGCTGGGAAAAAGCCGCCAAGGAGACTTACAACGTTTACAAAGCGGCCATTAAAAATCAGTAACTTATATGCTCATAGGGATTGACGGAAATGAAGCCAATGTTCCCCAACGTGTTGGAGTCAACCAAGTTGCTTTTGAATTGCTCCGGCACCTCTCACAGCTTAAAACCGAACACCGTTTTGTCGTCTTCCTAAAAGAGCGCCCTCTCCCCGATATGCCTCCCTCTTCTTCATCACTTACTTACGAGGTCTTTGGACCTTCCAAGGCTTGGGTCGTTACCGGTCTTACTTTGCGACTTCTGAGGAAGCCCCGCCCTGACATTCTCTTTTCTCCAAGCCATTACATTCCCCTTCTTAGTCCTGTTCCCCGCGTTTTTTCTATCATGGACCTCTCCTACGAAAAATTTGGCTTAGAGTATTTCCGTAAGTATGACCTTGAACAACTTCGTCGCTGGACCAAAGTCAGTAGTAAATTGGCCAAGAAAATCATCACCATCTCACAAACCAGTAAATTCGATATTATCGAGCACTACGGCCTTCCACCAGAAAAAATTGAAGTTATCTATCCAGGTTACAATCAAGAGCTCTACCAACCCCGGGTTCCTCTCACTAAACAACAACAAGTCCGCGAGAAATACAGCATTAAAGGAAAATACTTCGTTTTTTTAGGTACTCTTCAGCCACGCAAAAACATTCTCCGTCTGATCAAGGCCTTTGCTAAGTTGGGCGGCGGCACCAAACTGGTCATCATTGGCAAAAAAGGATGGTTGTATGAAAAAATACTGAAAATCTCACAGGGACTTGGTGTGGAAAACAAAGTCATCTTTACTGGTTTCGTTCCAGACGAAGATCTCCCTGCCTTGTACAAAGCCTCCGTTGCCTATATTCTCCCCTCCCTCTATGAAGGTTTTGGTATCCCCGTCATTGAGGCTCAGGCTTGTGGCGCCATTACCATCACCTCCACAGTTAGCAGTCTTCCTGAAATCGCTGGCGAGGGAAATATCTACATCAAAGACCCTAAATCAGTCAAGCAGATTGCTGAGTCACTAAGAGAAGCTCTTTCATTGTCCAGAAAGAAACGAGAAAATCTTGTTGCAATGAATAAAGAAAATGTCAAGCGTTTTTCTTGGGATGAAGCTGCCCAAAAAACCCTGGAGATACTAACAGCTGTTACAATAAACCAATGAAACTTTCCAACCTAAAAGTCTCGTCCCAAGGCATTCACATCGTCGACAAATATGATAGGCCACTTCCTCTTGGTTCAGCCGCAACCAAGATCATCAACCGCTTCTATAGCTACCATCTCGACCTCAAGATTGCCATTATGGGCAGTTTCGCCTGGCTACCCATCCATTTCCTTCGTAACAACTTTTTTCGCCTTTGCGGCGTCAAGATTGGTAAGGGTTCCACCATTCATACCGGTGCTCGTTTCTACCAACCCGCCAATATCATCATCGGCCAAGATACCCTAGTTGGCTTTCGAGCCTTCCTCGACGGGCGCGCACCACTAAGGATTGGTTCTCATGTCGATATTGCTTCCGAAGTAATGATCTACAACTCCGAACACGATGTCCACAGCGAAGATATGCATCCGATAGAGGAAGCCGTCGAGATCGAGGACTACGTTTTTATTGGTCCTCGCGTTATCATCATGCCCGGTGTCAAAATCGGTAAAGGTGCTGTGATCGCCGGTGGAGCCGTTGTCATCAAAGACGTTCCTGAGAAAACTATCGTTGGCGGAGTTCCAGCCAAGGAAATTGGTAAGCGGAAAATCACCGACTTTCACTACCGCCTCGGCCACCCTAGACTTTTCCAGTAAATCGTGCTATTCTATAGAAACATTTTGCACTTGATAGCATTGTAGGAGGAAAAAAGTGATTTATCTTATTTTACCCGGGGGAATCGCTGGCAATTATGACTTCAATGGTCTCGGAATCGCTACCGCGATAAAGAAAGATGACAAATTCTACTTTTATCCCGATCGTTTTTCCCCTGATGCCGGAAAACAACATCCCAAGCTGGCAGAGGAAATGTACACCGTCACCTATGTAACGCTCGACGATGAAAGTCTGATCTTTGTTGTCATTCTCAGCAACTAATTCAAAGGCGCAACCTCCAAAGGTTGCGCATTTTCATGCTAAACTTTTATCAATGAAAAAGTTTCTCATTTTGTGCCTCCCCATTTACTTTCTTGGCCTTATATATCTCCTCCTTCCTTCTCCTTCCACTCCCGTAGTTCCCAACTCATTTAAGTCAGACGAGCCTGGTGACACCATCCAGAACCCCAATCAACCCGCATATTACACAGATTACTCCCGAGCCGAAGTTCTCACTCAAGCTCAAGATCAGTTTTCACTCCAGTTCCTCGGGTTCACCCTCCCTTCATATCGCCTTAACTATCGCCCCGAAGAGAGTACTCAGTTTGTTCGGGAACAGCTCCTTACATATTATCTTGAAGAGGTAGTTCTCCCGTTTCGCGAAAGTCTCTTCGTCAATGGCTGGAACCCGCGTCTTTCCCCTATTACCTTTCAACTTTTTGAACGTCAATATGACCGTTGGGCGATGATTAGAGAGGGCCGCGAATATCAGTCCAAGGTTACTTTCCGTCCCTATTTTTCTTCCCCTCTCGCCCGCCTCTTCATCTGGACTTCTTTGTTTCCACTTGCCTGGCTCTTGATTAAACAAATCAGACTAAGTGCTATCGATTTCGCAAAATCCTTTCGCTCATGATTAAGCCCGATCTCTCCGTCATTGTCGTTTCCTATAATACCAAGAGTATTCTTAAAGCCTGTTTGGCTTCGCTTTACCAGTACACTCCGATTAACCTAGAGGTAATCGTCGTCGACAACAACTCTACTGACGGTTCGCCAGAGATGGTAAAAAAATACTTCCCTGAGGTGAGATTGCTGATCAATAAAGAAAACAAGGGCTTTGGTGGCGCCAATAATCAAGGAGTCAAAATCGCTAAAGCCAATCATCTTCTTCTCCTCAACTCAGATACCCTCATTTTTGACGATTCTATTATTAGAACCCTCACCTTCGCTCAGCATCAGGAAGGCTTGGGTGCCATTTCTTGTCAGCTGCTAAACAAAGATAAAACGATTCAGCCTTCTGGAGGCTTCTTCCCCACCCTCTTAAATCTGTTTACTTGGCAATTCTTTTTTGATGATCTACCCTTGTTGGGATCAATAATTAGTTCAATTGTCAGACCAGTTCATCCTCACCTAAACTTCTATGCTCGCAACCCCAAAAAGATTGATTGGGTTACCGGAGCTTTCACCCTCATTCCCAGTAAAGTCTATAACCAGGTCGCCGGTTTTGACGAAAAGATTTTTATGTATGCCGAAGAACTCGAATTGTGTTATCGAATTGCCCGTAAACACAGTATCTTTTTCTTCCCGGAAGCTGCCATTATTCATCTTGGTGGTAAGTCGGGGGGTAGTCAATTAGCTTTGCTTTCTGAGATCAGAGGAATCAAATACTTTTTCTACAAACATAGGCCAAAATGGCAACTGCCTTTGATCAGTCTTCTTTTCTTTTTGGGCTCATTGCTCCGCTACCTTATCTTTGGGATAATATTAGGACATGAAGAAAAACGCCAAACCTATTTACAAGCCCTATCACTCTCCCTCACTTGACTCGCTTCTCAAATATACTTTTACTACCCTTCTTTTTTTTATCCCTCTCTATCCCAAATTTCCCTTGGCGAACGTTCCTGGTACCTATGTCGCCATCAGAAGCGAGGACCTGATAATCGCCTTTCTCGGAGCAATCTTGTTTACTGGTCTCCTTCGCCCATCAATTCGTTATTTTTTCCTCAGTAAGCTAATTACTCGTACAATTCTACTTTTCTTTCTTGTTAGTCTTGTTTCAACTCTAAGTGGCATCTTTCTAACCAAGACCACTCCGCTACATCTAGGTCTTCTTCATCTCGCCAGGCGCGTTGAGTACCTTCTCCCTTTCTTTGCCGGTCTTTATCTCGCCCAAAACAAAAAACATCTCCTCTTCTTCTGCAAGCTTCTTATCCCCATTTCCCTCGGCGTCCTTTTCTATGGTATTGCTCAGTTGTATTTTAAGGCTCCAGTTATCTCAACTCAAAACGAAGAATTTAGTAAAGGCTTCATTCTGACCCTTCAACCTGGCGTCAACCTATCCTCCACTTTTGCCGGCCATTATGACCTAGCAGTCTATCTCACCATGACTCTCTGCCTTGGTACCGCCTTTCTGTTTAGCTACCGCCATCGTTACCTCACCCCACTACATGTTCTTTCTCTCCTTGGCCTCTTCTGGCTCCAACTCCAGACCGGTTCTCGTATCGCCTTCTTTGCCACTAGCTTGACAGTGCCACTAGTTCTACTTCTTTCCCAAAAAGCCAAGTATATTCCTCTAGTTCTCTTTATTTCTTTCCTTGGCGCTGTCAATACTCCTTCCCTGGTTGGCCGTTTTGGCAGTCTTGTTGAGGTCATTCAATTTAGAACTATTCAGGAAAAGGTCAAAGGTATCTTTGATACTCGAAGCGGGATCATTTCCTCTGTTTATGCCGCTGAGCAAGCGGCTCCTGACACTAACGAGCAACTTCCTCTTCGCCCCATTCAACTCGATCGGTCCACCTCAATTCGACTCGACGTAGAATGGCCACGGGCCCTGCGTTCCTTTTACAAGAATCCCTTCCTAGGTACCGGCTATGCTTCACTTTCGCTTGCCACTGATAATGATTATCTCCGCGCCCTGGGCGAAACTGGGCTCTTTGGCCTACTTGCCTGGATCTTAATTCTAATTAACCTATTTGCCTCATTAATTCGTGGTTTAAAAAAGAAACTTCCTCCTCTTCTAAAACAGTATCTTATCGGTACTCTAGGACTTACTCTTGGCTTCCTTATCATCGCCACCTTTATTGACGTCTTTGAGGCTAGTAAACCTGCTATTCTCTTCTGGATGTATACTGGGCTTAGTCTAGGAATTGTTACTAAATCAATAAAATCATGAAACGCCATCTCTTTCTCCTTCCCATCCTACTTCTTGCTCTCTTTGTTCGTTGGTACAAGATCGACAATGCCGTCGCCGACTGGCATTCCTGGCGTCAGGCAGACACCGCCTCCGTCTCTTATTTTTACGTTAAGGATGGCATAAATTTACTTTCCCCCCGATATCATGATATTTCGGCTATACCTTCGGGTAAAGAGAATCCTCAAGGCTACCGAATGGTTGAATTTCCCATCTACAATGCCCTTCATGCCATTCTGACTAAGACCTTCACCTTTTGGTCAATTGATAAATGGGGTCGGGTTCTTTCAGCACTCCTTTCTCTTGTTACACTTACTTTCTTTTATCTCATTCTTGACCGCCTTTCCGGACGCACTGTCGCCTATATCGGCGCCCTTCTCATGGCCATTCTGCCCTTCAATATTTACTACTCCCGCGTCATTCTCCCCGAGCCACTCATGTTGGCCTACTTTCTTGGTAGCATTTACTTCTTTCTCAATCTACTTCAAAAGCCAAAACTCGCAAACTTTTTCCTTTCTTCTATTCTGATGGCCTTGGCCTTGCTAATCAAACCCTACGTCCTCTTCTTTGTTCTTCCTCTCTTTCATCTAGCCAATCTCAAGTGGGGTAGGCTATACAAAAACAAATACTTCTATCTTTATCTAATCATCGCCCTTACCCCTTTCATTGCTTGGAGACTCTGGATCAGTCAATTCCCCGAGGGTATTCCCGCCACATCCTGGTTATTTAATGTTAATGGAATTCGCTTCCGTCCGGCTTGGTTTCGTTGGCTCTTTGGCGTCAGGATAGGAGAGCTAATTTTAGGCACCTGGGGCGTAATCATTCTCGCCTTTGGTCTGTTCACCAAGCCGACCAAAAAGGAAAACTATTTCTATCATCTCTGGTTTCTTGGCATCATTGCCTACTTGGCTGTACTCGCTGGTGGCAATGTTCGTCACGACTACTATCAAGCCATGTTTGTCCCCTTCATCATCGCCCTCCTCGCCAAGGGAATTGTCGCGATGTTCACTCCAAGTGACAATCGCATCTGGCCACTTACTCCCATTCTCTGCATTTTTTCTGTTTCCATGATGTTGTTCCTCTCTTGGTATGAGATCCGCGGTTACTATCAAATCAACAACAACTCTATTGTCATCGCCGGAGAGGCCGCAGATAAACTCCTCCCCAAAGACGCCAAAGTCATTGCTCCCTACAACTCAGACACTGCTTTTCTCTACCAAACCAAACGTCAAGGCTGGCCCCTAGTTCTCACTAGCGTCGAAGACGAAATAAAACAGGGCGCTACTCACTATGTTTCGGTTACCTATGACAAATTCACTGCTGAGCTAATGACCAAACCATTTGTTACCGTGCTTGAGAAAAATCCTCTCTATGTCATTCTCGAGTTACACAAGCCATGAAGATCTTGATGCTCACCCCCTATCTTCCCTACCCTGATTCATCAGGAGGCCAAATCCGTACCCAGAATCTCCTAAAACACTTACGCAAAGATCATGATATTACCCTCTTTTCTCTAATCAAAGATCCTTCCGAAAAAAAATATATTCCTATTCTTGAAAAGGAGTTTTGCAAAAAGGTCCTCGTTTTTCAGCGTACCCGTAAACCATTTACCCTGCAAAACATCTTAAGAACCGGCTTCTCAACCCTCCCTTTTTTGGTGGTCAGAAACTTCTCTCAGCAAGCCAAAAAGGCCATTGAAAAGGAACTTCTCGAAAACGAATATGATCTCATTCACGCGGAGACCTTCTATGCCATGCCCCATATCCCTAAAACTAACATCCCCGTCGTCCTGGTTGACCAGACCATCGAATACAAAGTTTACCAACACTATGTCGAGCATACTGCCCCATTAGTTCTTCGCCCCCTCTTCAATATTGATGTTCTTAAACTCAAATACTGGGAACGCTTCTACTGGCGTCAAGCCGACCGAGTCATCGCTGTCTCCGAAGCTGATAAGCAGGAAATGTTAAAGCTTGAGCCTCGTCTTAAGGTTGACATCGTCCCCAACGGTGTCAATTTTGACCTTTTCAATCAAAGAAAGAATTCCTGGAAAACTGATCATCCGACTCTCCTTTTTGTCAGCAACTTTAACTGGCTCCAGAATACTGAAGCCGCCCACATTCTCATTCGTGACATTCTCCCTCTCGTTCAAAAAAAGATTCCCAAAGCTAGAGTTCTCATTGTCGGTCAACACCCTCCCGACAGCTTAAGAAAACTAGCCGGTGAGACCGTCACAATTAAGCCGGTTTCCGAAGATGACCTGAAGAGTATTAAAGATGCCTATGTTCAATCCGACATCTTTGTCACACCGCTTAAGGGGCCGGGAGGCACTCGACTAAAAAATCTTGCCGCCATGGCCAGCCGTCTCCCGATCGTCAGTAGTAGTGTCGGCATGAGCGGTCTTGGCATTACTCCTATGGCCCATGCCATTATTGCTAACCAAAAGGAAGAAGTGGCTCAGGCTATAATCGACTTAGTCAAAAATCCCGCCAAAGCCGAAAAGCTAGCCAGATCTGCTGAAGACTTCGTCAAGCAAAATTATGATTATCAGCAAATAACCAAACGTCTAAGCAATATCTATCTCTCACTCAAACGTCCATGAATACTCAAATCGATCTCTCCGTCATCATTATCAACTACAATACTGTAGAACTTCTTTTCGACTGCCTCAAGTCCATTAAGAAGGCCCTTAAGCCCAAAAACGGTCTTGAAGTCATTGTCGTTGACAACGCGTCCTCAGATGGCAGCGTAGACATGGTCGAGAGAGATTTCCCTAGTGTCAACTTGATCAGGAACAAAGTAAACAAAGGTTTCTCAACCGCTAATAATCAGGGTGCCAAAGTTTCCACCGGCAAATATTTGCTTTTTCTCAATTCAGACACCAAAGTCTCGGCTAAGTCCCTGGTTAAGCCCCTCAAGTATCTCAAAACCCATCCCAAAGTAGGTGCTCTCACCGTCAAACTGATTCTGGCTAATGGTCAAATCGATCCCGACAACCACCGCGGCTTTCCCACTCCCTGGACTGCTCTGACCCATTTCAGTGGCTTAAACAAACTCTTTCCCAAAAGTCGGCTCCTCAACAACTATTTCCAGTCCTACAAAGACTTCAGTAAGATCCACAGAATCGAACTCCCGGCCGGATCATACCTAATGATGTCTGCCAAGCTCTTTCACCGCCTCAAGGGTTGGGACGAGACCTACTTCTTTTATGGTGAGGACATCGATCTCTCCTATCGTATCCATCAGGCCGATTATGACATTGTCTATTATCCTAAAGTAGAAGTCATCCATTATAAGGGCGCTTCTTCCGGCCTAAGGAAAGAATCCGCCCTCATCGCCAAGAATCCCAAGGCCAATCGAATTAAGGTCGCCAAGTCTTCCGTCAAAGCCATGGAGATTTTCTACAAGAAATATTACAAAGACAAGTACCCCAAATGGTTGACTTCCCTTGTTCTCACCGGCATCAAACTTCGTGGCCAGATCCGTATTCTCAAACATAAATTAACATAAGTATATGAAAATAGGTATAGATGCCCGGCTTTTCGGCCCCAGACACACTGGTATTGGCCGATATGTCAAGAATCTCATCGATCACCTCCTCGAACTCGACCATCAAAACAAGTATGTTCTCTTCGGTAACCCGGCAGATCTCTCAGACTATCTTAAATACAACAATGTCACCTTGGTCAAGTTCACTCCTCGTCCCTATACCTTGGCCGAACAGCTCATAGGCACTGTTATCTTTTCCTGGCACCGACTTGATCTTTTGCACGTTCCCCACTTCAATGCCCCGCTTTTGTACCCAGGCAAATTAGTTGTCACCATCCACGACCTGATCAAACACCTTTCCACCGGTCAGCTCACCACTACCCTCCCATCTTGGCAGTACTGGCTTAAACATTTCTTCTACCGTCTTACCATCTACCTTGATGTTCACAAAGCCAAGCAGATCATCGTCCCCACTCAATACTGGAAGAATGAACTCATTAGTCGCTATCACCTCAATCCCAAGAAGATTCACGTCACCTATGAAGGCGTTGACTGGCATTTCTCCAAAGCAGACCAAAGTGACGCCAAGAAACTATTAACGCAATTTAGTCTCAACAAGCCATTTATTATCTATACAGGCAATCTCTATCCTCACAAAAACGTCGACCTCCTTGTACAAGCCGTTCATTCCTTCAACAAAACCCATGATCACAAACTCACCCTTGCTCTCATTTGTGGGAGAAGTGTTTTTCACCAACGCATTAAAGAGAGCGAGTTTATCAAGCCGCTTGGTTTTGTCCCCGACGAAGACATGTCCGATCTATATTCACAAGCTATTGCTTTAGTCCAACCCTCCCTCATTGAAGGCTTTGGCCTAACGGGCTTAGAGGCCATGATGGTTGGACTTCCTGTTATCTCCTCCAACGCTTCATGCCTTCCCGAAGTCTACCAAGACGCGGCTCTGTACTTTGATCCCTACGATGCAGATGATCTTGTTCTAAAACTTGAGCAAATAACTACCGACAGGAAACTCAGAGACACGCTAATCGTAGAAGGTCTCAAACAAGTCAAACTCTATTCTTGGAAAAAAATGGCCAAAGAAACACTGGAAGTATACAAATTAAAGTCTTGACTTCGGGTAAGATTCGGACTACGCTGAATATATGATAAAAACTAAAGAAAACAACTACGCATTTATTGATAGCCAGAATCTAAATCTGGCGATAAGAGGTTTGGGCTGGAAACTACACTTCAAGAGTTTTCGTGTTTATCTTAAAGAAAAATATCAAGTTGACAAAGCCTTTCTTTTTATTGGCTACATTAAGGAGAATGAACCACTTTATCAAAATCTAAAAAAAGACGGTTTCAAGCTAATCTTCAAGCCAACCCTCATTAGAAAAGAGGGAACCAAAGGAAACGTTGACGCAGAATTAGTTTTACATACAATGATCGAGTGGAATAATTTCAATAAAGCAGTCATCGTTACCGGAGATGGTGATTTTCACTGCCTAGTTGAGTATTTAGTAAAGAAAAATAAACTAGGACAACTTTTGATACCTAGTAAGGCAAGTTACTCCTCACTTCTAAAGCGTTTCGATTCTAAGTATTTGAGTTTTATATCTGAAAAGAAAAACAAGCTCTCCCTACAAAAAAGAAAAGAACTCCAGAAGGACCAACCCTTAAGGAGCGCTCTTCATCGTGATTCTAAAGATAGTTTACAAAAACTAAGAAGAAAAGTCAAGAAAAGAAATGAGTAGCCCACCTAGAGTCGCCCTAGTCTACGATCGCATCAACAAATGGGGTGGGGCCGAACGCGTCTTACTCGCTTTGCATAAGCTTTATCCCGATGCTCCAATCTACACCTTGGTTCACAATCCCGCTTCCTCTAAATGGGCAATAGACTTGGCGGTCATTTCTAGTTTTTTCAATAAGATTCCCATCTTTCGCAAAAAACATGAATTATTAGCCCCCGTTTCCATTTTTGGTTTCGAAAGCTTTGACTTCGATCAATTCGATTTAGTCATCTCCGTCACCAGTGATACTGCTAAAGGCATCATTACCAAGCCTGATACTCTCCACCTCTGTTACTGCCTCACTCCGACCCGGTATCTCTGGTCCGGTCACAAGGAGTATAAGAACAATCCCTCCCTCAAGCAGTTTTCACATCTTGCCAGTCTCGGTTTAGACAAGCTAAAAAATAGTCTTCGAAAAGTTGATGTGGTATTGGCACAGCGCCCCGATCATTACATCGCCATCTCCAAAACAATCCAAAAAAGAGTCAAAAAGTACTATCAACGCGACTCAGATCTGGTTTATCCTGGTATAGACTTCAACTTCTGGTCTCGTAAATCTTATCTCGTAAATCATAAATCATATTATCTTGTTGTCTCTCGTCTTGTTCCCTACAAGAAAGTTGATCTAGTGGTTCGCGCCTTCAGGAACCTCCCTTATCAACTCAAAATTGTCGGCACTGGTTCTCAAAAGCTATTTTTAAGAAGCATTGCTGGCAGGAATGTCGAGTTCTTAGGAAAAGTGAGTGACAAAAAGCTCCGCCGTTTGTATCAAAACGCTTCAGCTCTGATCTTTCCCCAAAACGAGGACTTTGGTTTGACCCCACTTGAATCACAGGCTGCAGGCATCCCTGTCATTGCCTACAAAAAAGGGGGAGCCACCGAGACTATCGTCGCCAACCAAACCGGCCTTTTCTTTTCCAAGCAAGACGTCGATTCACTTGTCAAAGCAATTGAGCAATTTCAAACAAAAAAGCACTTCTTTACGGTCAAAAACTGTCAAGAAAACGCTTACAATTTCACTGACTCCCTTTTCCTCAGACAATTTTCTGCTAAAGTAGACTCACTATGGCAACAGCACCAAAAAATGTCTATGTAGTTCTCCTCGCTGGAGGAACGGGAACTAGGCTTTGGCCAAGCTCTCGAAAAACCAGCCCTAAACAATTTGCCCGCCTTTTTTCCAAATACACCCTGTTTCAGGAAACGATAAGACGTGTTAAAGGATTAGTTCCACTTTCTCGTATTCTGGTGATTACTAATAAAGATCACGTTTCCGACATCCAGCGCCAAGAGCCACTTATTCCTGAAGAAAACATCATTGCCGAACCGGAAAAAAAGAATACAGCTCTGGCCATGGGTGTCGCTGCTGCTTACGTCCACAAGCGTAATCCAAACGCAGTAATAATCAATCTAGCGACCGATCAAGTCATTACAGACATCCCTACCTACCAAAAAACACTCTTGGCCGCCGCCAAATTTGTCGACAAACATCAAACTTTGACGACAATTGGTATTGTCCCCGCCATTCCTCATACAGGCCTCGAGTACATTAAGCTAGGAGAACCTGTTGACAGAATCGATGGTGAAACTGCATACAAAGTTGATAGCTTCATTAAACGTCCTGAGATCTCTGACCCCGCCAATCCAACAAAGAAAGCGCAGGAATATATGAAACAGGGCAACTATCTTTGGAATGCCAATAAGTTTGTCTGGAGCACCAAGGTCATCTTAGAGGAGTTTAATTTACTGGCTCCCGATCTCTACAAAAATATCATGAACATCTACAATGCTATAGGAACACCGCAAGAAAAAGGTGTACTCAAGGTTGAGTATCATAAAGCCAAGAATGAACAGATAGATTTTGCCATCGGCACTAAAACTAAAAAGCTCCATGTTTTCAAAGGTAAATTCGGTTGGAATGACATTGGAGACTGGCGAGTGGTTTATGAACTGTCAGATAAAGACGAAAATGGCAACAGCATCATTGTTCATGGTGCCAAAGGCAGACACGTCGGCATCGACACAAAAAATTCCCTCATTCAAACCGAAGATCAACTTATTACTACAATCGGTATTGAAAACCTTGTAATCATAGATACAAAAGACGGTCTCCTCATCTGCGACATCAAACGAGCCCAGGAAGTTCGCGACATAGTCAAAATTCTTGAAGAAAAAAAGCTCGACCAATATCTCTAATCTATGCTCTACGACATTTCTAAACGACTCTTCGACCTTGCCACTTCATCCGTTCTAATCTTTCTCTTTTTCCCCGTCTGGATCATCATCCCCATTCTCATCAAACTCGACTCCGAGGGTCCCATTCTCTTTCGTCAAAAACGTGTCGGTAAGAACGGCAAACTTTTCTCCATTCTTAAATTTCGCACTATGATTGCCGACGCCGATGCTTACTGGAAAAAAAATCCCAAACTCTTTGAAAAATACAAACGTCTAAGTTGGAAGTTAACTCTTGATGAAGATCCCCGTATCACTAGACTTGGCAGGATCCTGCGACAAACCTCAATCGATGAGTTTCCCCAAGTCTTTAATATTTTTCTTGGCAGCATGAGTCTTGTCGGCCCTCGCCCCATCCGCGATATTGAAATCAAAGATGCGGTTAAGCGTTTTGGCAAGCCCGTCTCCGAACTTATTGACCAAAGTCTGACTGCCAAACCGGGTCTCACTGGTCTCTGGCAAGTATCGGGTAGAAATGACGTTCCCTGGGACAAGCGCGTCAAGCTAGATGCAGAGTACGCCACCCGAAGAAACCTTCTCGATGATCTTAAAATTATCATCAAGACCCCCCTTGCCATGATCAGTAAATGGTAAGATAAATTTCTATGGAGCTGAAAAAACTCAATCTTGATGGAGACTCAACCTCTGACGTAGAGGTCCCTATGCCAACACTCAATCCTCCTGCGTCCTCCTCGTTAACGCTACCCACCCCTGCCTCCCCCAAACTTCTTCCCAAGACCACCAAGCGCCCCCTTAAGATTCTCAAGATTCTCGGTATCGTTTTTGGCGTCCTTTTAGTTCTTAGTATAGCCATCGCCATACCCGCCTACGCCATCAGCAAACCCCTCCGTCTCGCCGTCTCCTCCGCTAGCGCTGCTCTTGTTTCACTTCAATCCCAAGACCTCGATAGTGCCAAGAGTCATCTCAAGGAAACCAAAGTCCAGATCGAGACAACTCAAGGTAAATACAAATTTCTTTCTTGGACCAAGATTATTCCTCTCGTTCGTGGCTACTATCTCGACGGGGAACACGCTCTCACCGCCGCCGGATACGCCGCCCTCGCCGGAGATGAATTAATCGAAGCAATAAGGCCATATTCTGATCTCCTGGGCTTTAAGAGCAGCGACACTGCTGCCACCCCACCAGCCCAATCAGTCGAGGATCGTCTAGTCTTTATTGTCCAAACCCTCGACGCCATCGCCCCTCAACTCGACGGCATTACTCAAAAACTCAAACTCGCCAAGGATGAGATCGATGCCATTAATCCTAAAAGATATCCCAAGCAAGTCGCCGGCAAGCAAATCAGAAGTAAGGTGTTAGATTTACAAAATGCTTTTGATTCTTCCTATAAAGTCCTTTCCGAAGCCCGTCCTTTTATAAAAATCCTTCCCGAACTTCTCGGTCAGGAAGCCGAGAAGACCTACATGCTCCTCTTCCAAAACGACGCTGAAATCCGTCCCACCGGCGGCTTCATGACTGCCTACGCCTATCTCAAAATCAGCAAGGGTAAAATTACTCCACTTGATAGCAATGATATTTATGAACTCGACAATCGGTTCAACAAGAGTATCCCGGCTCCCGATCCAATCAAGAAGTATCTTGATGAATCTGTCTGGCACTTGCGCAATATGAATCTCTCTCCCGATTTCAAACTCAGTATGGATACTTTCTATGAGCACTACAAATCAATCTCCGGTGTCCGTAATATCGACGGCATTATCGCCATCGACACCCAAGTCCCTGTCAAGCTCCTTGAGATTCTCGGTCCTGTCGGCGTCGGCGGCTGGGGTAATTTTTCCGCCGAAAACGACAAACGCTGTGACTGTCCTCAAGTTATCTATGCTCTTGAGGAAATCTCCGATCGACCCACTAATATCTTGGGTCGCACCGATCGTAAAGCCGTCTTGGGTCCTCTCATGCATTCCATCATGGCCAACGCCATGGGCTCCCCTAAAGCCAAATGGCCCCAACTTCTCAACGTTGGCCTTGAATCTATCAAACAAAAACACACCCTCTTCTACTTCCTCAAAGAAGAAACTCAAAAACACGCCGAAGAATTTAACTCCGCCGGTCGAATAGTCAATTTCGAAGGTGACTATCTCCACGTCAACGACACTAATTTTGGCGGTGCTAAATCCAATATGTTTGTTACGGAGGAAGTAGAGCAAGAGTATGAAATCGACGCCGACGGCACTGTCACCAAGACAGTTACCCTGGTCTACAGCAATCCCTTCCCAGCCAGCAACTGTAATCTTGAAGCCGGTCTTCTTTGTCTCAATGGCACCCTAAGAGATTGGGTCCGCCTCTATGTCCCAAAGGGCTCGCAGATGATTGAAGTAGTCGGCTCTGAGGTTACTGCTGCCGCGACAGAAGATCTAGGCAAGACTGTAATCGAGGCCTTCTTCACTATGCGCCCCCAAAGCAGCAATAAACTTGTCTTTAAATACAAACTGCCTCTTAAAGCTGGTGAATTTAACTCTCTTCTTATCCAAAAGCAGCCTGGCAAGCTAAACGCCAAATACACTCTTACCTATGATGGCCAGCCACAAACTAAAGAAATCGATTCTGATACTGAGATTAGGTTAAAGTAATATGCTCCTTCCCCGCCATTTTATTGACAATGCCTTTATTCTTCGTCGCAGTAACTATTCCGAGGCTGACCGACTCCTTACTATCTTTACCAAAGATCACGGCAAGCTTTTCGCCGTTGCCAAAGGCAGTCGCCGCAGTACCTCAAGAAAAGCCGCTCACATCGATCTCTTTACCCACAGCAAACTCCACTTTGCCAGTAGCCCGCATTATTTAATCGTCACCCAAGCACAGACGGTTGATAACTTTCTACACTTAAAGGCCGATCTAGCTTTAGTTCGTGCCGCCTTTCATTTAAATGAAGTCATCGACCAACTTCTCCCCGAGGCCGAAGTATATTCTCAGATCTTCGACTCTCTCACCCGCCTATTTCAAAACCTGAATCAGCCCTTACTTCACGCCGCCACCCGCCAGTCTCTTGTCACCGATTTTCAAATCCAAATTCTTGATCACCTCGGTTTTGGTTTACCGAGCACTCTTAAGCACGTAGCTATATATAACCATATTGAAGAGATCATCGATCATCGTCTCCACGCTGCCAAGAGTTTGGCCTAAAAAAGGGAGTCCTTTCGGACTCCCACAATAGCTATTTTCTAAACATTAGCCGCGACTACTGCGACCCGATGACATGCTGCGACTCGAAAAGCCAGAGCTACTTGAGCGGCTGGAAAAGCCACCCGAGCTTGAGCGCGAGTGACTACTGAAACTGCTGCTCATCCGCCTTGCCGACTCCGCCGCGCGTCTGGCCGAAGCGGCTGCTTCTTCCTGGCGACGACGTTCAGCGGCCTCCTGGCGCCTGCGCTCTTCACGCTCAGCTTCAACAGCCTGGATTCGAGCGTTAGCTTGTTGCCTCGCCTGTTGTGCAAGACGTTCGGCTTCCGACGCACTACTCTCTATCCGCCTGAGCTCGTCAATCGAAGCCCCCACTGCTGGTAAACCAGGTAACATGTTCCGGGCTTGATTCAGGGATGCCGCTCCGGCGCCAGAGGCATCGGAATCGGAAACTCTTGTTGAAGCCGAGGCGATTGCCCTCTCAGCATTCTCAATTGCTTCACGAGCTGAGGAAACATAACCATCATATACATGCCAATCAGAATTGAGTTGCGATAAAGCCGCTTTCGCAGTCCTAATAACCTCATTAAAGAGATTAACCGATCGTTGCAGAGCCGCTGCCCATTGACGATCTTCCTTCTTGTTTGCCTCTGACTTGCTCGCCTCAGCCTTTCGCAAGGCCGTTTGAGCTTCATCACAAAGCGAAGCAGCATTATTTGTCAGTGCCGCCGGAATCAGCGAGTGTCGCCCTTCAATTGCTTGATTGACTAAGCTCGATGCCTCCTGCCCTAACTGGGTTAAAGAGGTCTGCAGTGCCAAGATTGCCTGAATTTGCTTGTCAGCCGAGCCGTAGGCGTTTAACGCTGATTCACGAGCAGCCTGAAACATCTTGTCTGCTGCCAGAAAATCACGCGCGGATGAAGAAGTGGCCGCCTTGCCGTACTCTCCCTCTGCCAGTTCAATCAACTGGTCGACTTCAGTGTCGACCATCTGATCATTTTCTGCTCTACGAGCCTTTGCTTTTTCGATTTCTTTGAGAACTACAAGATTAGTTTGGGCGTTGTCCGCCTCAAGCCTGTTTAAAAGCTCAAGCCGATCAACGACCTCTTTAAGTTGTGCCTCTGCTTCAACTAAACTAGCAAAAGCTTGATCGAGTAATCCCTCGGTCTGTTTGAAGTCCTGAATTTGCAGCGAATTTGCCTTCGCAATTTTGCTACTCAGATCATTCTCATCGGCAGGGTTATCAAACAACTTCGAAAGCGTGTCACTCGAGTCAGAAACATTATCCTCAATGTCGTTGTAATTTGGTGCAGGGTACCGGCCTTTGATAGCTGCCCAAGCAGATTGTGCTTGAAAATCAAGATACCTTTGTACCCGCGCCACCTCTGAGGACATCGAAGTCAAACGCTCTACGTTTTTATCTCGTAGCGCGACTAACTCTGTTGCCTTGTAAAGCATGGCTATCGAAGCGTCGTCAAGATTGGTAATCGAGCGTTTTACCGCCTCATCTCCCTCGCTTAGACGCTGCGCCATTTGTTCGGTGATGTCCATGCAGATTTTTAGGTCTGCTAACAGTTCCGACAGACGAAAACCTGCATTCACTATTTCTCGAGTTTTCGCTGTTCTGGATATGTAGTCACGGATGCTATCATTCGCTTCGGGCAACTCAACTTGGATAAACCCCAAAATCGCAGTGGCTTTTGTGATCGCTTCCAATGCTGTCAGCCAAAGCTGTTTTTTACTTTCAGCCTCAGTTGATGTGATTAAGGCATCGACTTCACGAAAGATCTTGTCTGGACTCAGCTCGGGAAAAAAGTCACCTCGTGAGAGGTCGCTCCTTTTTTCTTTTGCCTTATCTAACAAGACCTGACTCTGTGTCTGCGCCGTAATCAGGCGAACCAAAATTGTTTTTAGCTTATTAGCAATCTCATAGACACCTTCGATGTTGACAAGTTCGTCGGTCTGAAGATATCGGTATTGAATTAAGAAACTCGAACCGGTGATTCCTAAGCGCGCCTGGTCAATCCTTTGACGGATCTCTCCGCCTAGGCGACCAACATTCGTCCCAAGATTCAACGGATCAACAAATCCGCTCATGGCAGCCTCACTCATCGAGGCGATTATTGGATCAGTGCCGATTAAATTGGCATAGACCCGTTCATAGGCCTCTGCCATCTCGTCGACGTGCTCTTCAGTATCTGATTCAATTTTGTGGATCTCTTCATTGAACTCGAAAGCGGCATTTAACCCGTCCCGAGCACTGGAGATGAGTGCTTTAACTTCTTTCCTCAAATCCGGATATTTTTCAATTTGAAACTGAACGAAAGTATCCCAGATTAAGGTATCTTCATCTGTCTGGCCACCCAGTATTCCGTCTAGGCTAAGCGTCAGTTGCTCCACTTTCTCCCGCAGGCTATTTAAATATGCCCGTTTGGAAGTAAGTCTTTGTTGACTACTCTGCCAAGGCAGAAACCATTTGGTGACGATGACAAATAATCCACCGCCAACCACTATCACGACGAGCAGTAAACCAATGCCATTTATAACCGGTGTTAAGTTTACCGGCTCGCGAGTTTCTTGAATAATCACTGGCGGTTGAGCCGGTGCTACTGGTTGCTGTGGTTGAACCACTGGAAAGGCAATCTGATTAGTTAGCTTTAGAGCGCTGATATAGCCTAAAGCCACATCACCCGACAAGATACCATTCTTTAAAGTTCCGCTGACTTCGCTTTTACGCGCCTCAAGCGGAGAATTAATCAAAGTATCACCAAAGGTAATGTTCCAGCCCCAAGGTTGGCTCGTCGAAGTCGTAGCTTCTAATATAAAAGCATTCTCGTTATTAAAGAAACCATCTTCCCGCCTCAGGCCCAAGGCCATTTCGACCTGGTCTAAGGTAGAAAACCAGTCTCCTTCAGACGTAGGGCTATAATCTGTCAAATAGACATACACTTGTAATCCGTGCCCGACTAGGGGGCTCGCCGCTTCACAGATAGCTGCTTCATCAAGTGCGGTTGTACTATCATTTCGAAAGTACACTCCGACACAATCAGAAGCTCTCACTGATCGCGGAAAGGTCCCAGCCATTAGCGCGACAAGTGTAGCCAATAACAAAATTATTGCCAATTTTCGCATCTTTTCCTCTTCTGCTTAGAAATTTTAAAGTTCTTCTTCTGAAGATATTTCTGTCTTTCGACGTCTTCAGGCCTGGTAACACACCAGACGATATCTTCCACTCTTTTAAAAAAGAAAAAGGGTGGGACTCGGGAGCATCCCAATTCCCACCCCAACAATCATAGACTACTTCTTAGAGGCGGCCTCGAATTCGGCCATCACATTGGCGTCCACCGCTTCCTGATCAAGGTCAGCAAGCATCTTATCGACGGTTGGATTCATGGCATTAAGATCTTCGTCAATCGCCTGATCGGCGCGCATTTCTGCCTTAGCGGCAGACAGCTCGGCAGCCAGATCATCCATGAATTTCATGTCCGGTGATCCCGAACCCGCCTGGGCTTCTTTGCGAAGCGCCATCGCTTCCTCATGAGCCCGGAGAGCCGTGAGCATTGCTGGGCCATTGGCCCTAGCGGTCTGATATGCCGCTTCTACTTGAGAAAGCGACTGCATCGCGATTTCATAGGATGAAACCAAGGTCTCATAAGTAGACTGCTGGGTTGCCAGCATTCCCTCACGTAGACCCGTCAGTTCCTGGGCTACCTGGCCCATACGAACCTTGATGTTGGATGTTTCGCGCGGATGACCCGCTGTCTCAGCTTCCTGCATCTGGGTGTACAGACTCCCGCCCAACTCCACCAGCCTCGCTTCGCGAGCGCGTAACATCTCCAGTGGCTCCATCTCTGGAGTCTCGGGATCTGCCATCGCACGCATCTGAGTACCGATCTTTCGCGCTGTAGCGCGTTTTTCCTGGACGTCTCTTGCCATTGCCATGAGAATCCGCTCAAGCTTTTCCTCCGGCGTCATCGTTGACGCCAGAATGTTCTTGAGCTTGTTACCCATAGAAGCAAAGACATCGCGAAAATTGATACGGTCGTCAAGAGCTTTGGACATTTATTTTTTCCTCTCGTCAATGTTCTTTTTTTTGCTCGACTCATGTCGAACCTATCCTCATTATATATGTATAACTATAATTGTGTCAATATATAGGTTTACTTTGTAACTACGTTATCTAATTTAACATTCGTTTGATAAAATATAGCCATGTCTACTCCAGATCTTCTCGATAAAGTAATTTCTCTCTCCAAGCGTCGTGGCTTTATTTACCCCGGTTCTGATATCTATGGCGGATTAGCCAACACCTACGACCTTGGTCCCCGTGGTGTCGAACTCAAAAGAAACATCACCAATCTCTGGTGGAAGGAATTCGTCAACAAGCGTCCCGAGATCTATGGCCTTGATACCTCTATTCTCACTAGTCCCTCCATCTGGGAAGCCTCCGGTCATGTCCAAAGCTTTGCCGACATCCTCATTGACTGTAAGAACTGTCAATTTCGTACCCGAGCCGATCATCTCATCGAAGATTCTTTGGACATAAAGGTTGAAGGCAAGTCCATAGAAGAGATGGATCAGATTATTCAAAAAGAGAAGATAAAGTGTCCCAGCTGCGGTAAACTCGACTGGACCAAGCCCCGCCGCTTCAACCAGCTTTTTCAAACCGAGGTTGGCATCATCACTGGCGACAAGAACAAAGTTTATTTAAGAGGAGAGACCGCTCAGGGCATGTTTACCGACTTTAAGCTTATTCTTGACTCAATTCATCCCAAGTTACCCTTTGGTCTGGCTCAAGTCGGTAAGGTCTTTAGAAACGAAGTCACCATGGGTAAGTTCACCTTCCGCGTTCTAGAATTTGATCTGGCCGAATTCGAATACTTCGTCAAAGAATCTGAATGGGAGACCTGGTTTGAGTTCTGGAAGGAAGAAGTCACTCGCTTTGCTCATCTTCTCGGCATACAAGACGAGAACCTTCGTTGGCGTCCCCATACTAAAGAAGAACTAAGTCACTACAGTTCTCGCACCGAGGATCTTGAATACAGATACCCCTTCGGTTTCAAAGAATGGTTCGCCGTGGCTTATCGTGGTAACTATGACCTGAGAACCCACTCGGAGAAGTCAGGCGTCGATCTCTCCTACACCGATCCCCAAACCGGTGAAAAATACCTTCCTCACGTCATTGAACCAACCTTTGGTATCACTCGCTCCCTAACGACTGTCTTGATTAACTCCTACTGGGAAGATACCACCAAAAATCGTACCGTTATGCGCTTCCCCTACAAGTTGGCTCCTTATACTGCCGCCATCTTTCCTCTTCTTAGCAACAAAGAAGAGCTGATTGGTAAAGCTCGCCAGGTTCATTCCCTCCTCTACGACGACTTCGTCGTCGATTGGGACCAGCGCGGCAATATTGGCAAACGCTACTTCTCTCAAGACGAGATCGGTACCCCCTTCTGTATCACTGTTGATTTCCAAACTCTCGAGGACGACACCGTCACCATTCGTGATCGCGACAATGCTGGCCAAGAAAGAGTCGCCATTGGGGCTCTTGAAAACTATTTGAAAGGTAAGTTAGACTAAATACATGAAAAAACCTGCCCTGATCGCGCTTATTTCTGTCTTGTCTGTTTCTGTCCTTGCCGCTGCCTCTTACTTCTTCTTTCTCAAGCCAAAGACCAAATCCGTTTCCGAAACACCCAGTAAACGCCAAATTATCAACGCTCTCCCATTCAAGGATCGTCCCTTTATTGCTCTCTTTCCCCACAGCACCAACAAGCTAATCACTCTTATGGTTGATAAGCGCCCCGCTTCAGATCTCACCGTTGATATTGAATATCTCTCTGGTAACGCCCTTAAAGGTGGCCGTACCTCCATTTCTGCTGCTGCTCCTTCCCCCTACACTCAAGCCTTTCTCTTGGGTAGCTGTTCTGCTGGTGGTAAGTGTAGTTTTGATACCGACATCACCACCGGAACCATTAAAACAAAACTTGAAGTAAACGACGAACTCCATCTCCTTAAAAGCAATTACATTTTCGTCGATGGCGACACTGCCACCTCTGACCAAAAACTCAAGTTCTCACCAACTAGCAAATCCACCGCTGGGCTCATCATAGGCCAAACCCATGGTTTCTTGGGTAGCATAGAACAAGAAGTTGCTCAAGAGCCCGTCGCTATTACCTCAACCAAGAAAGACAAAATCACCGGCACGCTCACCATCTACGCTCCCGACGCTACCTCAGCTCTTCTTTATGACGGCACCGTTTACAAGCCCCTCCCCGCCAAGAAAGAAGGCAGTAATCTCATCATCGATCTAAAACACGCCCCCTGGAGTCGGGAAGTCACCATTATCCGTGACGATCTAAAAGGAGAAAAGGAAGAAGGTATCCTCTATATGGTCGGCCCGATTGTGCCAGTGAAATAACAGTTTTCCACAAAGGGTGGTAAAATAACTTCATCTGGGCCTTAATGGCACTACTCTGGCAGTTAATTTTGTAAGAATCCCTTCGCCCCACGTTTTCCACGTGGGGCTTTTCTTTTCACATACGACTTATCTAGCTCAAAGACAGCTAAAACTATCTCAAATACCCCCTTGACATGGTCACTTTGTATCTTTAAACTTGAGAGTAAGTGGTGACAAGTGGTGAAAGAGCCTCTATACTGAAGCCACGTAATATAGCAAAGCGAATTACGTGCACAGTATAAGAGGAAGCACAGTCAAGCAAGAAAAGTAACACCAGTTATTCTTGCGACACGAGCAAGCTCTTATATAAATTTCACTATCATCAACTGCCCAACGATGAATTATGTTTATTGGCCGTTACTACCACACACTAGAAGAGAAGGGACGTCTCGCCATACCCAAACCCTTCCGCGAGAAACTCGCATCTGGTGGCGTGATCACCAGAGGTCTGGATGGCTGCCTCTTTCTTTTTCCCGACTTCTACTGGAAAAAGCTTTCCAGGAAGCTGGCCTCACTTCCCTTGACCAATCCCTCAGCTCGAGCCTTTACACGACTCTTAGTGCAAGAAGCCGCCTTTCTTCATCTCGATTCACAGGGGAGAACTTTGATTCCTTCTTACCTACGCGAACAGACAAATCTGACAAAACAAATAGTAGTCGCCGGAGCCCTAACTCGAATTGAGATCTGGGACCGTGATAGCTACCATAAGCACTTTGATTTATTAGCTCAAGAGACACAATCACTTGAAGAGAAAGTCTCTGAATTAGGCATATGAGTAACGAAATAGTTCACCAACCCGTCCTGTCCAAAGAGGTCTTACATCATCTTAAACCCAAGCTTGGTCACTGGTATCTAGATGGTACGCTTGGCGACGGAGGACACACCATCCTCATTCTCAAGACCAAGGCTAAAGTTCTTGCCTTTGATCAAGATGAAGTCGCCATCGAAAGAGCCAAGCAAAACATTATCGCTGCCTGCCCAGGCGTAAAGATATGTCTTTACGAAAATCAGCCAATAAATGTTTCAGATTATGATTGTATCCTCGTCAACCAAAACTTTTCCACTTTAGATCAAGTTCTTCCAAATCTAATCGGAATTAATCTCAACGGCGCCCTTTTTGACCTCGGCATCTCCTCATATCAACTTCTAACCCCAGAGCGAGGTTTCAGTTTCCAATACGACGCGCCGCTTGATATGCGCATGGATCGCCGCCTTGGCGTCACCGCCGCCGATTTACTCAACGCTCTTGCTGAAAAACAACTAATTCAAGTCTTCCGTGATTATGCCGACGAAACCTATGCTCCAAAAATTGCCAAAGCCATTGTTCTTTCTCGCCAGACTCGACCCTTTACTTCCACCACTCAATTGGCCAACCTCATTACCCAGCTTAAACCCAAGAGTTCAATCCATCCCGCCACCAAAGTCTTCCAGGCCTTACGCATCGCCGTTAATCTTGAGCTTCACAGTCTGACACAGCTTCTCCCCCAAGTGGTCAACGCATTAGAAGTCGGCAGCCCACTTGTTGTGATCAGCTTCCATTCTGGAGAGGACAGAATCGTTAAACATTTCTTCAAAGACAATCTCAATCTTGAAATTGTTAACAAAGATCTGATAACCGCCTCCCCAGAGGAAAATAAACAAAATCCTAAAGCTACTAGCGCCAAAATGCGCGTAGCCAGAAAAATATGATAAACAGAATTAAAAACATCCATCCAAGCCTTAAAGCCACCGGCTGCCTTGTTGTGCTTCTTGCTGTTTTTAATCTTATTGGCAGTAATCTCTTAGCTACTCGTGGACATGAAGTCGAAAAACTAAGTGTGGAAACTCTTTCCCTACAAAAAGAGAATACTCATTTAACTAATCAGATCTCTCAGTTAAGTTCTCTTTCTTATATTGAATCGCAGGCCAGCCTTCACGGTTTCCAAAAAATTAATAAACCTGTTGTTGTCACTTCCTCATCTCCTGTCGCCTTACTTCCACGTTAGTTCTACTTCTCTTACAATGGGTCTATGCTATTAAAGCGCCTCCGTCTCGCTCAACTTGCAATCACCATCTCTAGCGCCTTGATCATCAGCCGTTTATTTTATTGGCAAATCATTCGGGGCTTTGAACTAAGTGGCAAAGCTAATAGTCAATATCAATCTACGGCGACTCTTACTGCTAAAAGAGGAAGCATTCTCGCCTCCGATCAAGGATTACTGGCTGGTATCGAGGATACTTATCAGCTCTTTGTTTACAAACCAAAACTTAAAAGGGACTCTGCCTCAGTCATTAATGACATCCTTCCCGTTATCATTTCCTCGCCTCAAATCGCTACCGATCCTTCCCGAGTTATTCCACAAACCGACTATGAGAATCAAATCAAGACTCATCTCTTTGAAAGGATGAATCTAGACAAAACCTGGATCGCCTTACAAAACCATCTTTCTCGATCACAAAAAGACGCTATCGAGAAACTTGGCATCGAAGGTCTCGGCTTCCAAGAACAACCAATTCGTTTTTATCCTGAGGCCTCCATGAGCGCCCACGTTCTTGGTTTTGTCGGTAATGATATCAACGGGCATCCTCAGGGATACTTTGGCCTTGAGGGCTATTACGAACGCCAGCTGGAAGGTCGTTCTGGCTTGCTTAAACAGGAGAATGATGCGCTAGGTAATCCTATCCTCATTGGCCAGTTTGCCAACTACCAATCCCAAGATGGTCGCAATCTACTCACCACTATTAATAGAAGCCTTCAGTATCAAACCGAACGACTTCTGGCTGAAGGACTCGCTAAGTACGGCGCCTCTGAAGGCAGTGTCATCATATTAGAAACCAAGACCGGAGCCGTCCTATCCATGGCCAACCTTCCTCGTTACGATCCCCGGTTCTTCTATCTCTTCCCTACTAATAGCTATAGAAATCCCTCCGTCGCCAATCTATTTGAACCAGGCAGCGTCTTCAAGCCCCTTGTCATGGCCGCCGCCATCGATGCCGGCTCTATCGGACCCGATACTAAATGCGATAGTACCTGCGACCGGCAGATTCAGATCGGTTCATTCACTATTAAGACTTGGAATGATCAGTATTATCCTGGCACGACAATGACTGAAACAATTATTCATTCCGATAATACCGGTATGGTCTTTGCCGCCAGAAAGCTTGGATCAGACAACTTCCGCGAGTATCTTGATAAGTTCGGTTTTGGTCACTCCACTAACATTGATTTACAAGAAGAAGTCCCAGGTTCACTTCGACCCGCCAAAGACTGGAAAGAAGCCGACTTGGCGACCATTTCCTTCGGCCAAGGTATCGCCGTCACTCCAATTCAGCTTGTCACTGCGATTAACGCTATTGCTAATAAGGGGAAAATAGTCAGTCCATATCTCGTTCAGGCTATTCAGGAAGGCTCCATCTTTATTCCGATCAAGCGTCCCGCTGATAAACAAATAATCTCGCTTGAAACGTCTCAAAAGGTTACTGATATGATGATTGCCGCTGTCAATGACGGTGAAGCCAAGTGGGCCAAGCCCAAAAACATCACCATCGCTGGCAAGACCGGCACCGCTCAGATTCCCATTAAAGGCCATTATGACGAAGAAAAAACGATAGCTTCTTTTGTTGGTTTTGCTCCGGCCAGCAATCCTAAGTTCACCATGCTCGTCACTCTCCGAGAACCTCAAAGCTCTCCTTGGGGATCGGAAACAGCCGCCCCGCTCTGGTTTGAGATTGCTAAACAGTTTCTCCTACTTGAGAATTGACAAACTGATAAACTTAGCTCATGAAAAAGCATCATATTTCTTTCAAACACGCCTCAGACGGAATCCTCCACAACTTTAGAACTCAACCTAATTTTCGCATTCACTTAATTGCTGCTATTGTTGCCATCGTCTTGGGAATTTACTTTCAACTGGCTCAGCTTGAGTGGCTCGTTCTCCTTTTCACTATTGTCTTAGTAATAATCACCGAGATGCTTAACACCGCCCTTGAATCGATCATTGATCTACTTTCACCTAATCAACATTTAGCCGCCAAAATCGCCAAGGATACGGCTGCTGGCATGGTACTTCTTTCTACCATTGCTGCCGTAATAGTTGGTTTGGTTGTCTTTCTCCCCAAAGTCTTCACCTCTTAAAATTTTGCCGGCTGTGCTCCCACGACCTCAATATCTGCTCCAAGTCTCTTGTATGTCTCAAAGATATTCGGATACCGGCGGCGCAAAATATCCGTACCATGAATTGTCGTAGATACGTTGTCAGCCAATGCTGCCAAAAAGACTGCTTTAACTGCTTGGATCACCTGAGGCGGGCTAACCTCACCACCCCTAAAGTTAACTGGACCGGAGATTATTATTTTCTGTGGATCGGCCATGAATATATCTGCCCCTAAGGCATTTAGTTCTCTGACAAAGTCAAACCCACTCTCATACATCCAGTTCTGTAATAGCAATTTACCGCTAGTTTTGCACGCCAGTGCCGCTACTACCGGTATCACATCCACCGGAAATCCCGGCCAAGGTCGAGGCGCCAGCTTCGGTAGACTCAGTCCCGCCATTGGCACGCCTAGTTCATCATATCGGTATCTTAATCCACCATCCTTCTTTACTACCAAATCTTCTCCGTCTTCGGCAACATTTAAACCAAATGCCGAGAACCAGATTCTTAAGCCCCCCGTTAGCTCAAAGTCGTTCGCCCCTTTAATTCGTATTTTTCCTCCCGCCATCCCCACTGCCGCCATATATCCGGCAATGTCTACAAAGTCCATCCCGGGAGTGAACTCCGCCCCTTTCAATCTAGCGTTTCCTTTAATTCTAAGCCTGTTGGTTCCTGTCCCCTCGATTGTTGCCCCCATCTTACCAAGTAACTTCAAGACATCACTTACATGTGGCTCTGCAGCGGCATCTACAATCTCAATTTCATCCCCAATCCCCGCTGCATACATGGCGATATTTTCTGTCGCCGTCACACTGGCCTCATATTGCCAGATTTGATGTCGCCTCTTGGCTCTACCCCGTTTCAGCTTTAAACTATCTCCATCACAAGTAACGTCCACTCCTGCCTTCTCGAACGCATCCACGTGCGCCGCACTTGACCGATATCCAAGTAGACAACCCCCCGGCATCGGTATTTCAGCCTCTCCGAAACGTGCCAGCAATGGACCGGCAAACATAAGCGACCCTCTAAATTGGCTCCCCAGTGTCTTGTCTATTTTGTATGAATTAACGCCTCTACAGTTTATTACCACCCGATCTTCTCTCCAATCAACCGATGCCCCAAGTAGTTCCATAATTTGAAGAATCTTCTCCACATCTGAAGTTTTAGGTACATTCTCATAAACCACATCTTCTTCCGTCAGTATCGCCGCCGGTAAAGCCGATACAATCGAGTTCTTGTTGGGAATTGGCACCACCTCACCGTTAAGTTCCCTACCCCCGGTTATCCTGATTGCCTGATCCATAAGCCTCGTCATTCTAGCAAAAATAAGCAGATTAAAATATAATCACCTATAGTTCTTTTCAAAGGAGAAGATATGCAAACAGCACCGATTAATGGCAAGATCAAACACCTCGTCTGCCCCGATTGTCTCAAGACAGGCTTAGCCAACGATCCTCGTCTCTCACATCCCGATTCCTGGGTCGAGGAACATCTTTGTCACACCCACTTTCTCTCCAATCGATCACATAAATCTCAACCTTCTTCCAAGCAACTGACTTTGACAGAAAGTGAGCGGATAAAGTGAAATTTACTTAAGAACCACCCGGATTAACGGGTGGTTCTTCTACTATTTACCGAAAAACATTCTTGCTCTTGGCTGGTTCTCTACAGCAAATGCCGCAATCAATTCTTGTTGGTGTTCCACTTTGCAATCATCCAGGCCATCCAAACCCGATTTCACAATTAAGACGAACTCCTCATTGTCCAGATAATCGGTCTGTTTCATTGGTGAACTATTCTGGATGAGTGCAAGTGCCAGGTCGATAAGTGTATGTGCATCGGGAGCGCTGTCCAGTGTCTGAATTTCATCTGACATATCAAATCTCCTTTACTGTGTGTGATTACTCCATTTTATCAAAAACTACAGGATAGTCAAGTTTTCATAAGCTCAGTCATCTTCTTCACAAAGCAGTCATTTCTTTCATACTCGTTCTCAAAATATTTACTAAATGAAGCAAACGCTGGACTGAAAAGAATTGTTAGTCCCGGCTTTGCTATCTCTACCGCCTTCACTACCAAGTCTTCCAGTCTCTCACTTTCAAAAGTTATCCCCTTGCTTTTGGAAACCGCCCCCTTTATTTTCGCTGTTCCACTACCGCTTAACAGCATTACTCCGACACAATGTTGTCTTATTTTCTCTAGTAACTCATTAGTATCCAGTGCTTTATCCGCTCCACCAATAATTAGGATTATATTTTTCCCGTCTGCCACGGCATCAATCCCTGCCACTGTGGCTTCCGGAGTCGTCGCATTGTTGTCGTTGAACACCTTCGCTCCCTTAATGGTTCCGAGGTACTGCAGCCTCCCTTCAACTGCTTCAAATCCCTCAATCGCTTGCTTTATCCTTTTCTCTTTTACATCAAGACTCAAACCGACTTGCCTCGCTAGCGCCGCATTAAATCTATTGTGAACCCCCGGTATCTTTAGATTCCAACTAGTAGGCAAGTCATTTTCATCAACTGCCTGCAAATTACTCTCAAGGATTTCTCCATATTCCTTCTTAATTTTTTTCGCAATCTCTTTCCCCACCACTAATACATCACCCTTCTTTTGAAACAGAAAAATATTTGCTTTATCCTTGAAATATGCCTCTAAATCACTCTTGTAATAGTTCATGTGATCCGGCATTAGATTCGTAAACACCGAGAACTGTGGACTTATCCCGGCTTCTCCAAATCCTTGCAATTGCCACGAGTCAAGCTCTAGAACAACGAAGTCTCCGCTCCGTACTTCATTAAGCAGCGGCAACGTCGCCACCCCTCTAACGTTTCCTCCCAAGAACACTCGTTTTCCGGCACTTTTTAATATCTCAGCGATTAAATGAGTGGTTGTCGATTTCCCCCTTGTTCCTGTAATTCCAATAATCACTACTCCCTCTGGCACCAAGCGGGCAAAAAGGGACGCATCCATCTCGATCGGAACGCCTCGGCTCTTAGCATGCGCAATAAAAGGGGAATCTACCGGCACCCCCGCTGTTTTGATTATCAAATCTTTATTCTCAAAGTCCTCTAGTCGGTGTTGACCCAATACATAAGTGATCTGGTTTTTATATTTCTCTAGTTGTTTTAGCGAGCTTGCCAACCGGTCCTCTGTCTTTAGATCCGTAATCGTCAACCTCGCTCCATTTTCCGCTAAAAATTTAGCGACTCCAATTCCACGCCCCAATAACCCTAGTCCCATCATCGTGATCTCCTTATTTTTGAAAAACTCTCTCCAGTTTACTGGCATAAGCTTTGCTAAATTACTTCTATGATTATATCCCTCTCCCCAAACATATCTTTCACTTTTTGTCTGAAGTAATCTGAGTCTTCAGTAATTAGAAATCTGGTCTTGCCTTCTCCCGTCTCATTCATTCTCTTCTTGACCTCCTCTGCCACTGCAATCGCCGGATCAACGATTCTAGTATTACTTCCTCTTAAGGTCTCTTCGAAGACATCTAATACTAACGGATAATGTGTACATGCCAAAACCAGAGTGTCAAAATTGGTATCTTTAAGAGCGTCGACTATGATTCTTTTGAGGTCTTCCTCTTTGGCCCCAAATTCAATAGCTGGAGCCAACTCTCTTATCGGTATGGTTACAGTTTCTTTGTTAAACAACCTAAAGCCATTTTGATAGAGTCCTGACTCGATTGTCGCCGGCGTCGCAGCAATAGCAATTTGACCATTCACGTCACGTAACGACCTTACCGTTGGGCCAACCATCTCGATCAGATCCTTGGGAGCAATTCCCAACAAATCGATCATTGGCAACACAATTGATGCAGATACACTGTTACAAGCACTCACTATTTTCTCTGCACCTTCTTTCATCAGCCGATTAACTGACATCACTGTTAATGCACCCAGTTCTTCCCTAGTTTTTGATCCATATGGAGCGTTTTTTATATCTCCTAGATATACCACATCGATCTGTGGCATCCGCTTGCGAATTTCTCTCAAAACACTCAATCCTCCTGACCCTGAATCGAATATCCCTATCATAACTTTCTGTTAAGTATTTCTTCTACCACGGCCCTTTCATCCCAAGGCGTCTCTACTCCTCCAATATTCATACTCTTCTCATGGCCTTTGCCAAGACACATGACAAAGTCCCCCTTCTTAGCCAGTTTGTTTACAGCAAAACCTATCGCCTCTTTTCTGTCGTCTATTCTGAAATAGCTTTCATCCAATTTTGCACCAGCTTTCTCGCATCCCACCTGGATATCCTCAAAGATTTGATCAACATCCTCTGTTCTTGGATCCTCAGTAGTCACGATCACCAAATCAGACAACTCACAGGCCGTCTCTCCCATCGGGGCACGCTTACTTCTATCTCTTTCGCCATTACATCCAAAAACAGTAATGATCCGATTCCCCTTTTTAACAAGTTTTTCTTTAACTAAAGTCAAGACATTTCTCATTCCTTGTTCCGTATGCGCAAAATCTACTATCGTCGTCAATCCTCGTTTGTTTGGGACAATCTCAAACCTACCTTTCAAGGCAGGAAGACTCTCTATCCCTTTAACTATTTTTTCATTTTCTATCCCCAGAGTTTTTGCTACTTTAATCGCCGCCAATATGTTTTCAATATTGTAAGTCCCTAGTAAACTAGTTTTGATTTCCAACCATTTATCATCTAACTCCACACTGAATTTCTGTATTAATTCCTCTGCCTCTAACTCATACCTAACATCGCTTACTTCTTTTTCAGCGTCATATGTAACGTCCTTAACAGCAGCGTTTCTGAATACATCCAAATGTTCTGCATGTTTATTTAAAATAGATACCTTACTTTTCTCAAATAGTTTTGCCTTGGCTTCTGCATATCTCTCAATCGTTTTGTGAAACTCTAGGTGGTCATGAGCCAAATTTGTCAGCACCCCCACTTCAAATTCGATATCTCCAAACCTGTTTTGTTCTAATCCGTGTGAAGTTGCCTCAAGTACTGCATATTCACTTCCACTCTTTACCATCTTGTCCAAAAGTTCCCACAATTTGTCCGGATCAGGCGAGCTGGTATGTAGTCCGACATCAAAACTTTCCTCACCAACGACTGCATTAATTGTCGAAGTCATTGATACTTTCTTTCCTGCTGCCTTGAGTATGTGGTAGATAAGATTGGTTGTTGTCGTCTTGCCGTCAGTTCCTGTGATCCCAACTATCTTGAGCTTCTTTTCTGGATTGCCGTACCAATTGGATATTGTCTTTGCCCAAGCCAGCCTACCATTTTTTACCTGGAAATAGGGGACCGTTAGTCCTTTAATTTCTCTTTCCCCGACAACCGCAGTTGCTCCTTTCTTAATTGCTCCATTGATATAGTCATGACCGTCAACAGCCACACCCTCGTAGGCGATAAAAAGCGATCCGATTGTTACTTTTCGGGAGTCTGTTACTATGTTTGTAATCTCGATATCCTGGGAAAAATCTGCGATACCTTTCAAGACTTTTTCTAATCTCATGCCTCAAAATTATACCTAATCCTGTATAATTCGTACATGGTTAAAGCCACAATAAACTTGGGCCATCTAAGCCGTAATTTAAACACTTTTCGCTCACTTCTATCATCTCAAACTGAAATCATGGCCATTCTAAAAGCAAATGCTTATGGTCACGGTGATGAAGCCATTTTCAGACATCTACTTAAACAAAACATTCAATATTTTGGTGTCGCTAGACTAAACGAAGCACTTAAATTACGCGCCTTATCAGCTCAGGCCAAAATTCTCATTCTCAGTCCAATTGATCCCAAAGACTTTCGCCCAAGTATTGAAAAAGATTTAACATTGACTATTACCAATCCAAATGACGCTCAAACTATAGTTGGTATCAGCAAAAAAAGTAACTCCATCGCCAAAGTTCATATTAAGATCGACACTGGCATGCATCGTACCGGTTGTCTTCCTTATGAGGCGATTCCAATACTCAAGATACTTAAACAACCAACTATCTTCACTGACGGTATTTTCACTCATTTTGCCGATGCCGATAACACCAATCTTCAGTTCAGCCAGTTTCAACTCAAAGTCTTTAACTCCACTCTAAATAAGATTAAGACAGCTGGTCTGCTACCTCCAGTAATTCACGCGGCCAACTCCTCCGCCACAATCAATCTCCCTGAATCCCATTTTAATCTAGTCCGTATAGGGTTGGGATTACATGGACTTAACCCTTTTCATCCTCACGTTAACCCAATAGAGCTTAAACCAACCTTGAGTCTTCACACCTCAATTACTCGTATTCAAGAACTCAAGACCGGTGAAACGGTAGGCTATGGAAGAACCTACAGAGCCAAAACACCTCTTTTAGTCGCCACCATTGCCGCTGGTTATGGCGACGGAATCCGCCGCGCTCCTCAAAACTGGCCATATGTCAGCATCAACGATCAATTGGCTCCGGTAATCGGTCGTGTCTCAATGGACCAAATAACTGTTGATATTACTAAGATCAATCCCATACCAGAACTTCATCAGGAAGTTCTTCTTATCAGCGATTTCTCAAATCATCCTTGTAGTGCTGAAGTCTTGGCAGATAAGGTAGATACAAGTAATTATGAATTGGTCACTTCCCTTCAAGATAGAGTAGAGCGAATTTACATCTAATTTATGCAACTGGTTATAAGCGGCACTATTGCCAACTACCAAGTAGTCAATCCCAAAGCCAAGACTCTCTTTATCATCCTTCATGGTTGGGGGCAGAACGCTAATCATTGGTTAGAAGTAGCCAAGCTACTCTCGCCCCAATATCAATACCTTTTACTCGACCTCCCCGGCTTTGGTAATAGCCAACACCTGCTAATGGAGCATCCCAGTGTCCCCGATTACACCATTTTTCTTGTCCATTTCATCAAAAAGTTAAAACTAAGTCGCCCCATTCTCCTCGGCCATTCCTTTGGTGGTCAAATTGCCCTCGACTTCGCTATCAAATATCCACAAGCTCTCTCCAAACTCATTCTCGTCTCTCCCGCCGGTATCCGCCGCCTCACCAAGAAACAGCTAGTCAAACGCCGTATCTACCGCTTCTTAAAACCAATTAAGTCATTGCTCCCCTCATTTCTCCAAAGTAAACTTCGTTACTTCTTTACCAGTAGTGACTATGCTGTCGCTCTCGGTAAACACAAAGAGATTCTCAAGCAAATCATTAAATACGACCTCACTCCCGATCTCTCCGCTATTCACACTCCTACTTATATCCTCTGGGGAGATCTTGATACCGCCATCCCCAATCGGGGCAAGGAGATGACTGATCTGATTCCAGACTCCCGACTTTTCATACTCTACGGCGCCGATCACCATCCTCATCTCTTTAAGCGAGAACTCCTTTCCAAAACTATCAATCGTCTTCTCACCAAATATGATTAACCCCCTTAAGATTCACCTTCACATTTTTCAACTCGAGGGCTACTCCCCCAAACGCTTTTTATCTTGGTGGGTAAGCCACCCCTTTACTTACAAAGTCTCCCAGAAGCTTCCCCTAGTTATGACTCCTAAAGCCATCCAACTCCTTTTTCTCTCATACTTCCAAGTCCTTATCTTACTTTTTCTCTCAGGCTCAAATCCCTCAATCCTTCCCGTTTTTATCGTTTTGCTTCTCTGCCCTTTCCCTCTTCTTTTTATCTCCCTGCTTCTCATGAAACCTTACGAAATGATCAACCGCCAAAAAACTATTCAGGCCTGTCGGCAAACGGTCCTAAGCCATCCCCATCTGACGACGATTGGTATCACTGGCTCCTTCGGCAAGACCTCGACTAAAGACTTTCTCTACGAAATCCTCGACGCTCATAAGTCCACTCTCAGGACTCCGGCGTCTTATAACACCGTCTTTGGCATCGCCAAAGTCGTCCGGCTCGAGCTAACCAAGAACATCCACTATTTTCTCTGCGAAATGGGAGCCTATGTGAGGGGGGAGATAAAAGAGCTCGTCTATCAGGTGCCACCAGACTATGCCATCCTCACCTCAATTGGCACTCAACACCTAGAGCGTTTCAAAACCATTGAAAATACGACTCTCGCTAAGTTCGAGCTACTTGATGCTGTTAAGCCACAAAACGCCCTAGCCAATCTCGATAACCCGTTTATTAAAAACCATCTTAAGAAACCTAAGTATCAGGGGGTCAAAACATATTCTCTCCACGATCCCAAAGCTGACTTCTTTGTCAAGACGTACTCTCTTTCCGCGAAAGGAATGAAATTAACCCTGATCTATAAAGGCAAATCCTCTCAGTTCTCATCTTCCCTCTTTGGCTTTAGTAATCTCCAAAATCTTGTTGCCGCCATTGGCATGGCCTTAATTCTAAAAGTGCCTTACGAAACAATCAAGAAAGCCGTCTCAGAGCTGACTCCTTCTCCCCACCGACTCGAACTGAAAACAATAAATAAGGCAATTCTCATCGATAACGCCTACAGTAGCAACGAAGCCGGTCTGATCCAACTTCTCGCTGACCTGAATTATATCCCTGGTAAAAAAGTCCTCATCACCCCGGGCATTGTCGAGCTTGGGTTTAAAACAAGAGAAGTCCACCAACGACTCGGTCAACTTGCTTCTCCTATCTTTGAAGAAGTATATCTCGAGGGCCACTCCGCCAGGACAGATAGTTTTTGTGAAGGCTTAATGGAGTCTAGTACTCCACCTAAAGTCACTTTCCTAGAAACGCCTGAGCAACTCTGGCCAACCATTAATCACCTGGCCAAAACATACGACTGGATCCTTCTTGAAAACGATCTCCCCGACAACTATTAGATCTGCCAATTACTCTTCTTTATATTGGTATAAGGCATACGTCCAGATTGCCTTTGGTAGTTCAAAGTTTATTAGCGCTTTCCGGGTAAAAAGCCTTTCGGGAAAATCAGAATGGTTTTTTGTCAACAAATACAGCAATTTGTATCGCTTTATCATTCCGCCTAAGTATAAATCTACTGGCGAAACACCTTTTATATCTTGACTATACTCCGCAATTAAATCATTAGTTAACAACTCTACCGAAGAGTCTATCGGCAGTAGTCCATCTATTAGCGTTTCAAAGTATCTCAGCTTTTGATCATAACTTGTTTTGGAAGTGGCCATAACAAACTCCGATCTAACCAAAGATATCGATAATTTCGCCACCTTTTTCTCATTTAAAATCTCAATGAAGCTGGCAAAACGACCTGACCATAAGCCTGAATCTATCAGAAAACATGTATCAATGAGAATACTTCCGTTAGTAAGAAACTCCAAATCTTCCATATCCTTCTTCTCTTTCCTTCGCTTCATCCCTAAGTATTTTGCTAACTTTAGTAGCCAATTTAAGAAATTCTTTTCTGTCAAAATCTTTTCTAGAGAATTTAGGTGGATTGATTCTTCTGATTGTATTTTGGGCCACTTTATTCATGAACTCAGTCTATCACAAGCTTGTTAAGCCTTTACTTTTCCTGCCCCTATGGCAAAATTAGCCAAGATATTACTCTCAAAAGTCGACGTCAATTGATTTTTCTCCTTCCAGTCTTCTTCGGCTAGTTTGACTAGTTTTTTGACCAGCTCTTCGAAGCCGACACCCGATGCCTTCCAGAGATAAAAAGAAAGAGAACCCGGGATTGTATTTATCTCGTTAAAGTAAACTTGGTCATTTTTGTCCACCATGAAATCAATTCGGCTGATCCCCTTACCCCCAATTGCTTCAAAAAATCTCTTCGCCGAATCCTCCACTTCTCTCTGAAGTTTAATTGAAATAGGGGCGGGGATTAATCGCTTCGCACTCGCCATCCCCCTCGATTTACCTTCCGGGCGGATATATTTATCTTCAAACGACAACACTTCTCCCTGCGCCACCGGTTGCTCTATCGCCGAGACCTCATATGGTCCATTACCTAAAATCGAGATATTTAGCTCCATCTTTCTCTCCAGTGCTTTCTCCACCAAGACCCTGGTGGTATAGACAAATGCCACTTCTAGGGCATTCTCAAGTTCCGCCTTTGTCGTTGCTCTGTTTATTCCGATCGTCGACCCTAAGTCATTTGGCTTGATATAGACCACGCTCCCCAAAGACTTCAGTCTCTCTAAAACTTTCTTCCTGTCCGCACCCCATTCCCGTTTGGTCACTAGCTGATCGAGAACTACCCTTAATCCCAAGTCCTTCGCTATCTTCTTTGCTAAATACTTGTCTACTCCCACTGCACTACTCGTCACTCCACAACCTACATAGGGCACATTCATTAACTCGATTAATCCCTGAACCGTCCCATCTTCACCATTCTTACCATGAAACACCGGGAAAACTACATCGACCTGCTCCATCGTTCCCCCATAGCCAAACATTCCTCTAGTCAGTAGCCCCACCTGTCTATCTGCCGGTAGCAAAAACTGTCTTGATGCTTTTTTTACATCATCAAGTTGCTTGTAAAACTCTGGTTTGAGCAAGCGCTGATCTCCGAGTAACCATTTGCCATCTTTGGCAATATATCCGGGCAAAACACCAAAACCTGCCTCTTTCAAGGCATTCATCACCTGTAAAGCGGTGACAATACTTACTTCATGCTCTGTACTTACCCCACCAAACAAGACCAATACATTCTTCACGTCCCCCAGTATACCAAAAAACATATATACTTAACTCATCCATGTCGCTACTTTTAGGTCTACTCATTTTTTCATTTATCATTACTAGTATTGCCATCGTTCCTTTTATTGATCTGTTGTATCGGATCCGTTTTTACAAGAGCAAATCCTCCATTCTAAGTGGCAACAAAACCGCCGCCTCCGAGCATATTAAAAGTAAAGCTAGAACACCGGAAGGTGGCGGTCTTCTTATTCTTGTCATCGTCAGTCTTCTCTTCGCCTTCATTTTTCCCATGATCAAGTTCTTAGGCGTCTATATCACCCAAGTCTATCCCCTGACTCATGAACTAAATATCATCTTCTTCACTTTCATCTCCTTCGGTCTTCTCGGCCTTTATGACGACATCATCGGCTTCTTTGAACTAAGTAGAGACAGTTCTGGCTTTGCCGGGCTTAAAACTGCTCACAAGTTTGTCATCCAGATCGTTCTCGCTGGTGTTATTAGCTACATGCTCTACAACAATCTCGGTATCAGTATCCTCAACATTCCCTTCGTCGGTGTCTTTGATCTCGGCATCTTCTTCATCCCGTTGTCTACTTTTCTCATTATCGGCTTTAGCAATGCCGTCAATATCACCGATGGTATGGATGGACTCGCCGGCGGCCTCCTCATGATTACTCTTTTTGGCTTCTGGCTTCTATCTGCCGCTATCCTCGATACCCCCCTCTCTATCTTTCTTGCTCTTTGGTTGGGCAGTCTCATTGCTTTTCTCTATTTCAACGTCTACCCCGCCCGTATCTTCATGGGCGATGTCGGCGCTATGGCTTTTGGTGCCACCCTGGCCGTCGTCGGTCTCCTCATCGGCAAGGTCTTTGCCCTCATCATCATGGGCAGTCCCTTCATCGTCATAGGCTTAAGTAGCTTTCTTCAAATCCTCTCAATTAAACTGCGTCACAAACGACTTTTCCCAGTCGCCCCCCTCCACTACTGGCTTCTCAAAATTGGTTGGCCAGAACCAAAGATTGTCCAGCGCGCCTGGTTAGCCGGCATCATGGTCGTTATCTTCGGGGTCTGGTTAGCCGTAATTTAAGATTCCTATTCCTATGTCCCGGCAAAAGCTTCTAAACCTGGCTCAGTTTCGCTCTCCCGTTATTTCCTCGCTCAGTTTCCTCACCCTCCTATTAGTTTCTCTTGGAGTCATTGCGGTTTACAACGCCTCCGTCGTTGATGCCTATACTCTATTTAACAACAAATACTATTTTGCCCTTCAACAACTCAAATGGGCTGTATTGGGGATAACCGCGATGCTCATTATTAGTCGATTCCCCCCCGTTCTTTTCAAGCGCCTCGCTCCTTCTTTTCTGATCATCAGCCTAGTTCTTATGTTAGCCGTCCTCATTCCCGGTATCGGTAATAAGGTCCTTGGCGCCAGACGCTGGATCAACCTCCTCGGATTCACCCTTCAACCTTCCGAGTTCACCAAGCTCGCTCTTATGCTCTACCTCTCCTCGTGGTTAGAGAAAGATCAGCCCCTCATCTCCTTTACAGCTATTATCACCCCAATCCTTGCCCTTATCATGCTCCAACCCGATCTTGGTACCGCTATTATTATCGCCAGCAGTAGTATCCTTCTCTATTTCATCTCCGGTGCTGATATAAGTAAGCTACTTACCCTCATCTTTGGTGGTGGCGCCATTGGCCTTCTTCTCATTCTTTCTTCCGCCTACCGTCGTGCTCGACTACTTACATTTCTTAATCCAACTAGTGATCCCCTCGGCTCCTCGTATCACATCAATCAGATCCTGATTGCTTTAGGGTCAGGAGGCTTAATCGGAGTGGGTCTTGGTCGCAGTCGTCAGAAATATCAATATCTTCCCGAAGCCACCACTGACTCTATCTTTGCCATTATTGGTGAAGAAATGGGTTTCATTGGTGGCTTAGTCATTATTTTTCTTCTTCTCGCCCTCGTCTACGTCGGCTTTCGCATCGCCAGGCAATCTCAAGTCCGCTTCAATCAACTCCTTGCTGCCTCCATCTCAGGACTCTTTGCTACGCAAGTACTGCTTAATCTGGCCGCCATGGTAGCCATCGTACCGCTAACCGGCATTCCTCTACCTTTGATATCATATGGTGGATCTTCATTAATTACTCTCTTGTCTGGTATCGGCATATTACTAAGTATTGCTCGTTATGAGCGCCTCTAAATTAATCCAAAGACCCGTTCTCTTCATCGGTGGTCACCATAACTCCGCTCTCGTCGTCGCTCTAGAGCTACGGAAAAAAGGCATTCCCGTGGTCTGGGTAGGGCACAAGTTCACAATCCGTGGTGACAAGTCTCTCAGCGCCGAGTATCAAGAGGTCACCTCGCATCAGATTCCTTTCTACGAATTCAAAACCGGCAAGTTCTATCGCAAGAAGAATCCCCTCGAATTTCTCAAAATTCTTACTGGTTTCTTTCAAGCACTCACTTACCTACTTAAGATTCGCCCTTGTTTAATCGTCTCTTTTGGCGGCTATATGGCCGTCCCTGTAGTTATCGTCGGTTGGCTTCTCCGTATCAAGAGCGTCACCCATGAACAGACCGTCACCGCCGGTTATGCCAACAAAGCCGTCACCCCTTTTGTCAAAAAAATCTTTTTGACTCATCAATCATCGCGGTCTAACTATCCATCTCAAAAGGCCATTGTGACCGGTCTTCCCATCCCCTCCGATTTTCTGAAAGATAAGCCCCTTCCTTCTAAGCTCAAAACCATCTTCATTACTTGTGGTAAACAAGGCAGTCATATCATCAATCAAGCTGTTTTTCCCCTTATCCCCCGCCTTGTCGAGAAATTTAAGGTCGTTCACCAAACCGGATCCCACACCATTACCGCCGACCAAGACAAAGCTCGCCGACTCAGGGCCTCTCTGACGCCCCAAAAGAGAAAGCGCTATCTTAATCAACCCTACTTCTTCGGCAAACAAGGCCGCAAGTATCTGCACCGTGCCGACTTGATCATCTCTCGTGCCGGTGCTCACACTGTTTACGAGCTAATCATTTTAAACAAACTTAATATTGTTATTCCCATTCCCTGGGTCTCTCACAATGAACAGATGGAAAACGCCAAGATCTTAGCTTTACATACCACGACAACCATTCTAAACGAGGCCGATCTCACCCCAGTTACGCTTCAGGCTGCGATCGACAATATCCTAAAACTCAAGCCCAAAACTCGCAAAAGCATACCCGTCATCACTGATGCTACGCATCGCATCCTCAAGGAACTAGAGCCATATTTAAAATAATGTCTCACCGTCGTCTCCGCCATCTCTTCCGGACTACCGGTACCGGCAATATTCTCCTCAAACCCAAACGCCTCCTTTACCCAACCTTACTGTTTGTGTTACTCCTTGGCCTCTATCAACTATTCTTCGGCCCCTATTTCCGTATCAAAACGATCTCCTGTACCCTTGACTCCAAACCGTGTGAGAATAATCTTAAGACCCAAATAGAATCACTTAAGGGCACTAAAACTATTGCTCTGCAAACCAAATCACTTAAACAAAGACTCTTGCAGATCAGTCCAGAGATTGAGGACATCCAGTTCAAGGTCATATTTCCCGATCTTCTCACTGTTAATCTATTTACTTCTAGAAATCTTATCTTGCTCCAACTTATTCGATCTACCCCACCTCCCATCTCTTCTCCGTCTTCGGCTACATCTGCAGCGGAGACAGCTGAGGATGAAATCGCCACATCATCCTCCACTCACCGTACTCTGATAGAGCTCAAGTCTGTCAATGACCCAATTTTCGACCATTTCTATTTAACGTCAAAGGGATCCCTCATTCAATCAAGTTCCACTCTTGACACAGACAGAATCATTAAATTACTAGTCGAAAACGATCTCCCCTCACCCGATTCACTCGAAAATCTCTATCAGCTCTACCAAGAGTTGACCGAAAGTAATATCGACACTAAGGTTGTCTGGGCGACAAATACTACAGCAACGCTTTTTCTCAATAAGACCACTTTAGTTGTTTTCAGTCTCAACAAGGACCCTCGCCAGTCTGTAGCCTCTTTACAACAAATTCTCCACGAGTCTACAATTAATCCTGATCAATCTATAATAGACTTACGGTTTAGCAATCCAGTGATCTCTAAAATCAATAATTTGGAAAATAGCGGAAACTCAAACTAATATGTCCCGTCCACAACTTATCACTGGTATTGATATCGGAAGTAGCAAAATTACCACCATCATCGTCGCCCCCTCCGAGGATCAGAATCGTCTCAATGTCGTCGGCGTCGCTTCTTCTCCCAGTAAGGGCATCCGCAAAAGCCAAGTCGTCGATATCGAGGACGCCATTTCCTCGATAACTGCATCTGTTGAAGCCGCCGAGCGGATGGCCGGGTATTCCGTCAACGCGGCCTTCATCTCGATTTCTGGTGATCATATCCAGTCACAGAACTCCAAAGGTGTCGTCGCCGTCGGTACCCCCGAGTCCGAGATTGTGCAAGCTGATGTTGCTCGAGCCATTGAGGCCGCTCGTGCCATTCCTCTCCCTTCTTCTCGAGAAATACTCCACGTCATTCCTCGTGGTTACATTGTCGACTCTCAGTCTGGTGTTAGAGATCCCCTCGGAATGACAGGGGTGCGACTCGAGGCCGATGCCCACATCATTACCAGTAGTAATGCCGTTGTCCGAAATATCAATAAATGTGTTACCGAGATGGCCATCGAGACTCAAGCCCTAGTCTTTGCCGGCCTGGCTTCATCAGAGGCTGTTTTATCAGAAACCGAAAAAGAACTTGGTGTCGTTTTAGTCGACATTGGTGGGGGAACTACCTCCATCTCTATATTCATCGATGGGGCTATTTCTCACTCCGCTGTCCTTCCAGTTGGCGCCAAGAATATTACCAATGATCTTGCAATTGGTCTTCGCGTCAGTCTCGACTCGGCCGAAAAGATCAAGCAACATCTCACCATTCTCGAATACGAAGCCCAAAAAACTAAAGAACCCGACAAAAATCTTTCTAAGTCCAAGCTCGACGAGATCAACCTAACTAGATTGGGTCTCAAAGAAGATATTCGTGCCACCTCTCGCAAGACCTTAGTCGAGGGTATCATCAGACCTCGTCTCAACGAGATCTTTTCCCTGGTTGGTGCTGAAATCAAGCGCTCTGGCTTCGCTGGCTCCACCCCCGCCGGCATCGTCATCACTGGTGGAGGTGCCGAGACTGTTGAAGTCATCAGCAGTTGCAAGCGGACTCTACAGCTTCCTGCTCGCATTGGTATCCCCAAAGGTCTAGCTGGATTAATTGATGAGATTGGCTCTCCCGCTTTCTCGACTGCCACCGGCCTCATTCTCTATGCCTTCGCTCACAAGAATGCCAGCACTCATAGTTTCGGCAAGTTCGGTAGTCTAATCAAAGGACTTCCCGGCAAGGGTCTGGTGAACAAGGGACTCACTTGGGCTAGGTCACTTCTTCCCTAAGTCTCACTTGTGGAAAACTAATTTAATTGTTAGGATCACGGCAGTATCTATCACTATTTTCACCATTTTTAATCAATACCCATGGGTTTAGTTAAACCAGAAATCAATTCTTTCGCCAAGATCAAAGTCCTCGGTGTTGGAGGGGGCGGCAACAATGCTCTCAATACCATGATCAATGAGGGCAAGATTCAGGGTGTCGAATTTATCGCCGTCAATACCGACCTCCAAGCCCTACTCACCAACAATGCTGCCACCAAACTCCAGATCGGAGAAAAGCTAACCAAAGGGCTCGGTTCTGGTGCCGATCCAGGCGTGGGTGAAGCCGCCGCCGAAGAAAGCAAGGAAAAAATTCGCGATCTTCTCATTGGTACAGATATGGTCTTTATAGCTGGCGGTATGGGCGGTGGAACTGGTACTGGAGGTGCCCCGATTATCGCCTCTGCTGCCAAAGAAGCCGGTGCCCTCACTGTCGCCGTTGTCACTAAGCCCTTTATGTTTGAAGGTACTCGTCGCATGGTTCAAGCCGAAGAGGGAATCGATCGACTTAAAGATACCGTTGATACGCTGATTGTCATTCCCAATCAAAAAATCATCGATATCATTGACCCCAAAGTTACCTTCCTAGATGCTTTCCGCATGGCCGACTCAGTTCTAGGTCAAGGAGTTCAAGCCATCTCTGATCTCATCACTATCCCTGGCATGATCAACGTCGACTTTGCCGATGTTCGTTCCGTCATGCTTAATGCCGGCTCTGCCCTCATGGGTACCGGAGTTGGCAGCGGCGACAAACGCGCTCAAATGGCTGCTCGCGCCGCGGTTACCTCACCACTTCTTGAGACTAGCATTGATGGGGCAAGAGGCATCCTCTACAACATCACCGGCAGTAGTAACATGACCATGAGTGAGATCAATGAAGCCAGCAAAATTATCGCTGAAGCCGCCGACACTGACGCTAATATCATCTTCGGTGCCACCGTCCGCGACGAGATGAAAGACGAGATCAAGATCTCGGTCATTGCCACTGGTTTTGACGAGAGTAGGCGCCGTCTTCAGGGCTTTGTCAGCCGTTCTCAATCTCCCTTCACTAACTCATACCGGGAGGAACAGGATTCTGACTCAAACCAGCAAGACGGGGGGACTACTGATCCCGACCTTGATGCCAAGGCCAAACATTCCGAAGTCGATATTGATAACGAGCTAGATATCCCCGCTTTTTTGAGGAATAAATGAAAAACGGCGGCCTTTCGGCCGCCAACAAACCTAAAAATAATCCGTTCCCGGATCCGCACCAATATCAATCAATACTGCTCTTACTACGTGACTGAAAGAATAGGGCTTAATCCCTATATCATCAGTTTCCTTCACATATAAGACCATTGAGATTGGGTCCAACTCAATCTCTGTCTCATCTTCAACGGTTCTTAAATGCGCACTCCCGTCAGTAAACTTCACCCACAGACTTTTCAAGTACTCCTCCTATAAAATCACAAGATCCGACTATTGTACCAAATGAAAGGCCCCGCTATTTTGCGGGGCCCTAAAACTACTTCAACTCTTCGTTCGAGACCATTTCGACCACCTGGCCGCCAGCAGCAAGAATCTGGGTGTGGTAAAGATCAGATCCAGAACTATCCAGACTCTTCCAACGTAAGATAACTGTGCCACCATCGGTGGCAAGCACCTCGACCTCTGCATCCTGTGGCGGACTATCCAAATAACCAGGGTCATTTCCGCTGTAGGTGAAGCTAGCTTTCCCGCGTAAAGTCTTCAATCTTTTCTCCTTAAGCTGAGATCGTTAGAACTCATCCATCATAACCCATAAGTAACAAAAAGTAAAGGCCCCGCCAAGCGGGGCCTCAAGTTACAGCAGGATTTGCTCTATCGTTCCATCAGAGCGGGTAATTCTAACTTCCTGAAACTCTTCAGGAATGAACTCCTCCGGTGCCTCGTTCCCCACGTAGAGAATAACCTTACCTTCAATCTGCTTGGTCTCAACAGTGACCCAACCAGGGACCTGGCGTCTTTCGAAGGTGTGGCCATCGGCATCGACGATCAGGATCTCGCTCATTTTTGGCCTCCCAGGGGCTAAGACGTTTCCAACCATAATACCCCATAACACCGGGATTGTCAAGTCAGCCCCAATCAGTTAAAATACATGTAAAGCGCCTCATCCAGCCATCACTGGACAGCCAGGAGAAGAACCACAGGGATTTCCCTTTGTATTAGACCTCCTCGGGCACGCCCGTTACAGCCGTAATTAAGTTACCGTTTAGATGGTACCTCGAAGCCGTAGGCTGAGATCTAAGCACGCATTATGCGTGCCTTTTTTGTAGAATTAACTAAGATGACCAAACATAAGAACCAAATCAAACCAGTCGACAGTAATCCCAATTTCCCTGAAATGGAACAGTCCCTTTTGGATCAGTGGTATCAGGATGGCACGGTTGAGAACTACCTCCACAAAAACGACGCCAAGAAAGAAAAGTTCTATTTTCAGGACGGTCCCATTACCGCCAACAACCCCATGGGTGTCCATCACGCCTGGGGGCGGACCTACAAAGATCTCTGGCAGCGCTACAAGAACATGCAAGGGTTTAAGCAAAGATTCCAGAACGGCTTTGACTGCCAAGGCCTTTGGGTCGAAGTCGAAGTCGAGAAAGAGCTTGGCTTCAAGAACAAGAAGGATATCGAGACTTTTGGTGTTGGAAAATTCATCGAGCTCTGCAAAGAGCGTGTCCGTAAGTACTCCGTCATCCAAACCGATCAAAGCAAACGCCTTGGCTATTTCATGGACTGGGACAACTCTTACTTCACCATGAGTGACGAGAACAACTACATGATCTGGCATTTCTTGAAAAAATGTCACGAGGCAGGCTACATCTACAAAGGTCACGACTCGGTTCCTTGGTGCCCCCGCTGTGGCACCGCCATTTCTCAGCACGAGATGCTTACCGAGGATTACAAAGAGGCCGTCCATGAATCAGTCTTTTTTAAGTTGCCCGTTGAAGGCGAGGACTTCTCCCTCTTGGTCTGGACCACCACTCCCTGGACCATCCCCGCCAATGTCGCCGTTGCCATTCACCCCGACTATACTTATGCCGTTTACAGGCATCCTCAAACAGGTGAGCAGCTTCTACTTCTCGAGTCCGGCGATTTCGACGTTGATATCAAACCGGCTGACCGCGTCTTTAAGCTAATTGGTAACAGCTATGAAAAATTCAAGAGTATTTCTGGAAGTGATCTCTTAAACAAGAAATATGTCGGTCCCTTCGACAACCTCCCTGTCGTCCAAAAAGCCAAACAAACTCACCCCGACACTTTCCATACCATCATTCCCGCCAAGGATCTGGTTACTCCAAGTGAAGGAACTGGTCTTGTGCATATTGCTCCCGGAGCCGGTACCGAGGACTTTGCCTTGGGCAAGAAAGAAAGTCTCTCCGTCATTGCTCCCATCGACGAAGACGGTAGCTATTACGAGGGATTCGGTTTCCTCTCTACTCAAAATGCTAAAAAGCACCCCGAGTTGGTCCTCGATTACTTAAAGGAAAAGGACAGCGTCGTTGCTACCCATCATTACAAACACCGCTATCCCGCCTGTTGGCGCTGTAAGACCGAACTGATGTGGCGAGTGGTCGACGAGTGGTATATCGGTATGGATAACGGCCAGAATCCCCTCCGTCCCCGTCTTAAGAAAATCACCAAACAAATCAACTGGATCCCCGATTTTGGTCTGGATAGAGAATTAGATTGGTTGAAAAACATGCACGATTGGCTCATCAGTAAAAAGCGCTACTGGGGTCTCGCTCTCCCCATTTGGGAATGTCCCAAATGTCACCAGTTTGAAGTCATCGGCAGTTACGATGAACTAAAAGAAAAGGCCATTAGTGGTTGGGATGAGTTTGACGGGCATACTCCACATCGGCCTTTTATTGACAAGATCAAAATCAAATGTGACTGTGGTGGCGCTGCCTCGCGTATTCCTGATGTTGGTAACCCTTGGCTTGATGCCGGTATTGTTCCTTTTTCTACTCTAATTGATCCCAAGACTAAAAAAGTTAGCTACACCGACAACCAAGAGTACTGGAAATATTGGTTCCCGGCAGATTTTGTTACCGAGTCCTTCCCTGGTCAATTCAAGAACTGGTTCTACTCTCTTCTTACCATGAGTACCGTCCTTGAGGATACTCCTCCTTTCCTCAATCTTTTGGGATTTGCTTCACTTCTAGCCGAAGACGGTCGTGCCATGCATAAATCCTGGGGTAACTCAATCGAGTTTAACGAAGCCGCCGGGAAAATCGGCAGTGACGTCATGCGCTGGATGTTTGTCCGCCACACCCCCCAAAGTAATCTCCTCTTTGGTTTCAAATTGGCCGATGAAGTCAGACGCCGCTTCCATATGATTCTCTGGAACTCATACCGCTTCTACGTCAACTATGCTTGCCTTGAGAACTTTGTCCCTGGTGAGTTAACTCCAAATAGTGATCTCGATCGCTGGATCTTAAGCCGTCTTCACTCGACTATGAAGATAGTGACTGACTCACTTGATCAATACAATGCCTTTACCGCCGCTAATACCATTGAAGACTTCGTTAACGACCTCTCCACTTGGTACATTCGTCGTTCCCGCGACCGCGTTGGGCCAACTGTCGAAGAAAGTGAAGACAAACAATCCTGCATGAATGTCCTTCACCATACCTTTTTCACTTTAGGCCAACTCCTCATGCCGTTCACTCCCTTCATCGCCGATCAGATGCATCGCAATCTCACCGGAGATTCTGTTCATCTAACTAACTGGCCCAAGTTCAATAATGAATACATCGATCAGCCGCTCGAACAGGCTATGACTCTGATACGAAAGATAGTCGAACAAGGCCACGCCGCTCGAAAACAAAGCAATCTCCCCGTTCGCCAACCACTAAGTAAAATTACCATCTCCAGTAAGGACGGGATTAACTTAAGTCCCGATCTAATCGAACTGATCAAAGAGGAACTCAATCTCAAAGAAGTCGTCTTTAGTAAAGCCGACACTGACCTATCCATTGAACTAGATACCAATCTCACCCCCGACCTCCTCGCTGCCGGTAAGGCACGAGAAGTTATTCGTCTTCTCCAGCAAAAAAGAAAAGAGGCTGATTGTGACCTCAATGAAGTTGTCGATGCCACTCTTCCCGACTGGCCAAGCGAATACGAGGAAGAGATCAAGCGCCAAGCCCTGATCGGGGAGCTAAGAAAGGGTGAGGTCGTTGCTGTAAATCGTCGCCACGCTTAAACTGTCTGTATGAAATCACCCCCCCTTTTTCCGCTGATTATCAGTCTGGGAGTAATCGTGATATTGGGCTTAACTACTATTTTGAGTACCTACCCCGATCTATTTCCCAATCAACTTACTTTTTTTCTTGCCGGAATCTTAGTCGTCATCCTTTTGTCTCGTCTAGATCACCGTCTTCTCGAGTCACTCGCCCCCTTTCTCTACATCCTCGCCCTTATCTTCCTCGTCGCCACCTTTATCCTTGGTAGCGCCACCAGGGGTTCCGTTCGCTGGATTGACCTTGGTCCTTTTCGCTTTCAATCATCCGAATTTAGCAAGCCCCTCCTCATCGCCTTCTTCGCTAGTAGTTTCAACAAGCCCATCTATCGTTACGGTCGTTGGTTAATCAATCAAATCGGTCTACTCATTCCCCCAACCGCCTTAATCTTTCTTCAGCCAGATCTAGGCTCTAGCTTAGTCGTTATCGCTATCTGGTTCGGCATGCTTTTCGCCTCCCGCTTTCCCACCAGACAGCTAATAATTTTTCTTTTCATCGGCCTACTCTCTCTTCCTATTGGCTTTACATTTCTCAAAGACTACCAACGCCAACGCCTCCATACCTTCATCAGTCCCTACTCCGATCCTGGAGGAAGCGGCTACAACGTCATCCAAGCCATGATCGCCGTTGGCTCCGGTGGCATTCTGGGCAAAGGCGTCCGCCAAGGGACTCAATCTCATCTTCGCTTCCTCCCCGAACGCCATACAGACTTCGCCTTCGCCTCCTTTGCCGAAGAATTTGGCTTCATTGGCTCAACGCTACTTTTTGTTAGCTTTCTCACCCTTCTTCTCTGGCTCTTGCATCTCTCAAAACACTTAATCGCTTTTGATCGACTCTTGATCACCGGTGCTTTCTGGCTCTTCTTTATCCAATTTGCCATCAATACCGGCATGAATATGGGGATACTTCCCGTGACTGGTATCACCCTTCCCCTTTTTTCCTACGGTGGCAGCTCCATTCTCTCTTCGGCTATAGTGTTAGGCTTCGTTCTCTCGGTCAGGAAATCTAAAAAACTAGATTAACTTGACTTTAGGATTGCTCCCTATCTAATTTAGCACCACAACTGCCAAGTTAAGTAAGCAGGCAAATCCCACCCAGGCCAAATACGGCACCAGTAGCATCCCAGCCGTCTTATCTATCTTCATATATACCCGCCTCATCTTCCAGATCACGACCCACAAGATCACGATCTCCAAAAACGCCAAAGAGATTTCTTTGGCAGCAAAAAAGATATATGTCCAGGAAATGTTCAAAAACAACTGGGCCAAAAACAGAGTCCATACTTCCCGAAGTCTATTGCCCCTACTCTTGTTCCAGACCAGAAACAAAGAAACAGCCATCAGAAAGTACAGTACCGTCCAAACCGGACCGAAAACCCAAGCTGGCGGCTGAAAAAAAGGCTTGTTAAGTGTGTCGTACCAAGAACCCAAGCCTTGAGCCGTATATGCTCCACCAATTGCTGCCGCAGAAAAGCTCAATGCCAAGCTCACCGGTAGCCGCCACCATTTTGTCTGCCTCATAAGTCAAATATACATTTTTTCTAAAGTGTTCCATTTTGTCTTACTTTGGTTGTAAACATAAAAAAAGGCGACCTTGGTTAAGATCGCCTTTTTTACCTTTAGCGGAAATATCCACGAATTTTGGCGATTAATGTACGCAGTTCTTCCGGGCGAAGGACAATTTCTTTGGGGCTGTATAAATCGTTTGTTTCAAACCAAAGGCGAATCATTCCGCTGTCAAGAGCAATTAAAGATCCCTCGACATGTCCATGTTTAAACTCTCCCAAAGGTAAATAGGTGGCACTATCTTTTGGTCTCAAAATAGCGTCGGCCAATTCAAGAAAGTCTGTCGGGAGCTTCTCAATCGTCCAAGTATTCAGCGCGTGGGATCGTCCCTCATATTGAAAAATACTCAAGTAAAGTCCGCGATAGTTAACCTCCAAGTTCAAAGTACGATAGTGCCTCATCACTGGCGGCATCAATTGAATCACGTTTTCCTCCGGTTCGCTCGCATGTCTGGGAACGAAGCAGTATGAAAGAATAAGTTGGACTATTCTATCAGAACTTGACGCCAAGTCAACTATAGGTTGGTGGAGACTGCTCAATTCTCCCGTTCTTAATCGTAAATGTTTCTTCACCTACAGCCTCAATTAGTTCTTTGTCGTGGGAGATAAGGAGCACGCTGCCTTGATACTCATTTAAGAAGTTCTCCATTGCCTGAATTGATTTGATGTCCAGGTGGTTTGTCGGCTCATCCAAAATCAAGATATCTGGCTTCCGATACAAGAAAAGGGCCAACTGCAGCCTCGCTTTTTGGCCACCTGAGAGTAACTCAATCTTTGATCTCATCGTCTGCTTAGTGAAGAGGAATTTACGCAACACCCCTTCTACTTCGTATTCAAACATAGGATATGTATCCATAAACTGTTTTATCGGCGTGCTCTCCTCGTCTAATGCCTGAGAGTGTTCCTGAGAGTAATAGCCAATCTCCAGGTTGTTGCCAATTTTGACCACTCCTTCATTTGGTTGCAGTTGCCCAAGCAGAAGCTTAATGAGTGTTGACTTACCCGCTCCATTCGGTGCCACCAAGACGACTTTGTCCTTCACTGCTAGATGCAGGTTAGCCCCATCAAATACCTTGTTGTCGCCATACGAGAAGACCAAGTCCTTGACTAGGATAGCCGTCTTACCCTTGATCTGTTTCTTGTCTACCCGGCTATCCAGATATATTCTCGCCAGTCGCTTCTTTGGATCCTCAATCGCTTCTTTGTTGTGTCTCTCCAATCTCTTGACCATATTGTGATACGCCGCGGCTCTTTTCTTGTTTGATGCCGCTCTGACCCTGAAGATCTTGACCAGTTCTTCTAATCTTTTCTTTTCCTTCTCCTGTAGTCCAAACAGCTTCTTTTGATATTCCTGTTCATCACGATAGACTTCCTCAAACTTCTTGTATCCAAAGGGGAATGTCCTAATCTGCCTATCTTCAATCAACCAGGTATATTGTGTCGTTTTTGCTAAAAAATCCCGATCATGAGAGATCATGATAACAAGCCCCGGGAATTGTTCTAATGCCATTTGTAGCCAGTCCTTACCCTCAAAATCCAGGTGATTATCCGGTTCATCTAATAACACAACGTCGTAATAGCCGGAGTAAAGTAGCTCGGCTAGCTTCTCAATCTTCTTTTGTCCCCCCGATAACCTATCTCCTCCCATTATCTCCTGGGGCATATAGCCAATGTGAGTCGCCTGGCTCCAAAAAAACTTGCCCTCAAACTGTGTTTCCTCCCCACTTAAGATCTTAAGCAAAGTAGATTTGCCACATCCATTGTCTCCAATCAAGCCAATCACTCCCCGTCCGCTAAATACCAAACTTACCCGGTCCAAAAGTGGCTGGTTGTATAATTTGCTGATGTTTTCGCATTTTAGTCCGATCATAATAAAATCCCCCCGCTAGGAGGGGAGTAGTTCAAAAAATATATCTACTATGCCCCTAGTGGGAAATCTTTGTCGCTGTAAGTTTCTTAGTCATAAGCAATAATCATTTTAACAGAAAAAAGGAACTTTCGACGTTCGGGTTACATTTGGCTAGTCTGTATCTATGGAATAGTCTGATCCCTGAGATCATTTATCACTGGTAACAAAATTGATATATACTAAATCTATGAAGACTCAATCAGACTTTCCTCTCAAAGATCCAATCATAAGTAATCCAGATATTCTTGGTGGAGAGCCAGTAATCATCGGTACACGCATTCCTGCCAGCCTTCTTTTTGAACTTACATTTAGGCGTCGTTATCCTCGTCGGATTATTCTAATGGAATATCCGACTTTAACTAACGACAAAGTAGATAAGTTCATAAGCCTAATGAAACAATTCGGATATGGTCAAACACCCGTCCAAATTTAGGCTTCTCCTAGACGAGATGTTTCCAGGACGTGAGAACTTCCCTGAGTTAAACAATTTACATAATCTACGCAGTATCGTGCATGACTCCAATCTTGGCGGCGTAACTGACGAAAGGGTAGCTTTAACAGCTAAAAAAAGAAGGAAGAATCATTATTACTAAAAACTCAAAACACTATCTTCCACTGAAAAGTGAATTCTCTCTCGGCATGATTTTGATAGAGGAGACGTTACCATATCAAGAAATTGATTCAAAAATAGTTGCCTTTCTAAAAACAATCAGACCAACCTGGAAAGGACTAAAAAAGTTTTCTCATTCTCCACGGAAAAGAGCAAACTAATCACATCCATTGATCTTTAGCCACAAGTCCTGTAAAATATATTCCATGACACAAGCTGTTATTTCTCTTGCTGGCAAACAATACCTCGTCTCCGAAGGCGAAACTCTTAAGATCGACAAACATGTCGACACCGAAGAGGGTAAAGACATGAATGTAAACGAAGTTCTACTGGCCACCGTTGATGACAAAGTTCTTCTGGGCATGCCCTATGTTAAAGACGCTTCCGTTTCTCTTAAAGTCATTAAACTAGGCAAGGGTGAAAAAGTCACCACTGCTCGTTTCCGGGCCAAGAGTCGATATCGTCGCAAGGTTGGCCATCGTCAACCCCAAACCGTTCTGGAAGTCAGTAAAATAGTTCTCAAGTGACACGCTATCTCTTCTTTTTAGGTCAAAACAAACCGCTCGCAATTGCGGAACTCAAAGCTATCTTTCCGGCTGCTTCCTTAGGTGAGGCCAAAGTTAGCATCTTGCCTCTTTCTACCGAGGAACCTCTCAGTGAAGAACAGTTTTGCCGCTTAGGTGGCAGCATCAAAGTCGCACAAGAGATTGCTGAGTACCAGGATGATTCTGATCTTAAGAAAAAACTCCTTGAGCTCCTCAAAGATACCAAGAACTTCAGTCTCACCTTTCTCGCTTCCCAGAGTACCAAGGATCTTTCTGAACAAATAAAAGATGAGTTACTTGAGCGTCATATTGCTCGATATCTTCTCGCCAAGGATAGCACTGGTCTCTCCCCTGTCGCCCTCCAAAAAAAGAAAGTTACCGAAATCTTCGTTGACCCCAAAGAGAATCGTTTCTACAAAACCGTCTGGAGTCATAATTTCCGCCACTGGATCGCCCGTGACAGAAACAAACCCTATGTTACCCCAAAACTAGGTATGTTACCGCCCAAACTCGCCCGAATCATGGTCAATCTTGGCATTGCCGACAAAGATCCCAAAGGAGTCACTCTTCTTGATCCCTTTTGTGGTACAGGCACTGTCCTTATGGAAGCCTCTCTTCTAGGCATCAGCGTCATTGGATCTGATCTCTCGCCTCAACAAGTTACCGGGACAAACAGCAATATGAAGTGGCTCCCCAAAGAGCAGTCGTGTGCTGGAAGCAAGTCCGCCCTTACCCTTTTAGTCGCCGATGCTACCCATATTTCTAAAGAAGTCTCTTGTGTCGATACTATTGTCACCGAACCTACTCTTGGTCCGCCCAATCCCCGTCTGACACAAATAACCGGTCTGCAAAAAGGTCTTCAGAAACTCTACATTGGCGCTTTCAAGGACTGGATAAATATTTTGCCCCCCAAGGGTAGAATCGTCTTCTGTTACCCAATTTTCACAGCTAGCCGCCAGGCCACCCGCTGGGTAGCTGAGTTCATTGACACTTGTGAAAACTTAGGCTACAATTGTTTGCAGTCGGATCTGGACTTCACCCGCGAGGGGGCAAGTATCATTCGCAGAATTCTTCTCTTCGAGAAAAAATAACACTTAATTAATCAAAAATGTCACACGTCAAAGCCGGTGGTAAGGCCCGTCAACACTCACAACGCGCTGGGAAGCGTCTTGGAGTCAAAATCTACGGTAGCCAAAAAATTAAAACTGGACAAATCATTGTTCGTCAACGCGGGACCAAGTTCCACTCAGGCACCGGCACAGGTATCGGTAAAGATTTCACTATTTACGCGATGCAAAATGGTGTCGTTAGTTTCTTGACCAGAATGGGTAAGAAATTTATTACCGTCTCTCAATGAGCGACAAACCCAGCTTTCTCCCAGTAGACTATCTTCAACCAAACCCTTTACAGCCCCGCGGCGTCATCACCTATGACTCTCTCGCTGACCTTGTCGACTCTATCAAGATTCATGGTATCATCGAACCCCTCGTCGTGGCTCACACCCCCGCTGGTTATCAAATCATCGCCGGAGAGCGCCGTTGGCGTGCTGCCAAGCTCGCTGGTCTCCCCGAAGTTCCCGTACATATAAAAGAAACCACTCCTCAGGGCATGCTTGAAATGGCCATTGTCGAGAATGTTCAGCGTACTGACCTAAACCCAGTCGATCGGGCCAAGTCCTTCGAGCGCCTTATTACTGAATTCCGTTTAAGCAATCTCGAAGTCAGCAAAAGAATCGGTAAAAGCCCCGCCTATATCAGCAATACCCTCAAAATGCTCCAACTCCCCGATGCCCTCAAAGACGGACTCATCTCTGGCATCATCTCTGAAGGCCACGCACGGGCTCTGGCTGCCATCCAGGATCCCCAACTAATGATTGAGGCCTACAAGATAATCCTACGTGAATCTGGCTCGGTTAGACGCGCCGAAGAGCTCGCCCGCCGTTTCAAAAATCTCAAAGACAAAAGCAAGACTCAAAACATTCACCCCCAGGTCTTGAGTGAAGAGATTGACCTTATGGCCAAACAGCTTCAACAAGGCTTTGGCAAGAACTCCAAGGTTAAGATCCGCCGTTCTCGCATCGAAACTGCCATTAGTATTGCCCTTAAAGGCAAGCCGGAAGAAACCACTGTTCAAATTCATCGTATTTACGAGGCCTTAGCTGGAATCAAGTTTGAAATGGACGCAACAGGAAGCGAATAATATCCCATCAAGACACTTAATATGCCGGGTCAACAATGACCCCTGCTTTATTTGGAGGCCAATATCTGAAGAACCCCCTCCCCACAAAGTTGTCCAATGGCACCGCTCCCCACTCTCGACTGTCACTACTGTGATCCCGGTTATCTCCAAACACTATCCACGTTCCTTCCTCCACTACTACCTCCTGACCCTCTCTCATATACCGTCCCGCTCTGGTGACATATTCAGGAGGTAAATAGTCCTCTTGGAGTAACTCACCATTTATATATACCTTTCCGCCCTGGACCCTAACTCGATCACCTGGTTCACCAATCACTCGCTTAATGAAATCAAAGTCTTCGTTAATCGGTGCCTTAAAGACCACTACATCCCCTCTCATTGGTGTTCTCCGCCGATATGTGATCTTGTCGGTCATGAGATACTCCCCGTCATGAAAGGTAGGGTACATCGAGTTGCCTTTTACTTGATGCGGTTGCATCAGAAACAGGTATACGACAATGAAGACCGACATCGAGACGACAAAGACCTCAATGATGTCCATAAAAAAGTTACCGATTCTCTTAATTAGGCCGAACATAAACTAATAGTAACGGTAACGATAGTATCCTGCAATCTAGATTACTCTGGTAAAATAGGCATGACATGCTCGCGTAGCTCAGCTGGTTAGAGCGTTGCATTCACATTGCAAAGGTCCCTGGTTCGAATCCAGGCGCGAGCACTCTAAAGGCCCTCTAAATCCTCAAGCAGGACTGCCTCTGCCTCAGTGCTAATTAATCTGGATGAAAGTAGTTGAATCTGCCTCTTCAGGCTCAAAGTTAGCAATTTTACCCCCGTCTGTGCCACCCGCTTACCCTCTAATTTCTTCATTATCAATAACTGCTTCTTAATCAGATTGTAACTGTTATGATCCAACAGCTTCATTTGGTATAGTTTTTCCAGGTCAGCCAACATGCCATCAATCCCTATTTTTTTGTCGATTTCATCATCCTCGCCAAGCATAATTTGATACTCTTCCTCATCGGAGCCACTCAAAACTCCCTGAAAGGTCTTTTTGGCCACTTCACCATCAGTATCATAAAGATATGAATCAAGTTGATACAAGCCTTCCCCACCAGAAACCCGTATTACATAGTCTCCATCCTCTGGTTTAGGGAAGTAGTAGACATTTAATCCACCGTTACTTGACCCATCCGTCTGATCAATCAGTTCCTCTTTAAAGATGTCTCCAACTAGATTATCCTCACTATCTTTTATTGATATATCAACATCTTCATTGATTACCAACATCATGTAGGATAAATCCGTGTTAGAGGGAGTATAGACGCTCTGTGATGTATAACCATTGTCATACGATGCCAATGTTGGCCTATCATCGAATCCCGGATCATTTATCAAATACGTTTCGCCCGATTTCTCCGTCGCCACTACAAAATGTCCCGGTTCCCCCAGGATCACCGGTCTCTCGTCTGCCAAGGTAGAGTCCAGCAACCCATTATCAACTTTTGCCCTAGTGAATTCCAAGTTAGGGGAGTCCTCATCACGATTTATCTTTGAGTACCGAGATACTGCCAACCAGTTGAGCGAGCCATTGCGTATATATCCGTCCAGTTGCCCAAGTAACCACTGATTTAAGTCTCCCGGATCAATCGAGTGGTTAAAGTAGTTGAGGATCATCGATGCCGAAGTTAAAGCACAACCCCATCTCCTTATTGTTGGTGTCTCTGGAGACCAGACAGGTGCATTATCATAGATCTGCTCTCCCCATCCAGAATCATATTGTTTCAAATCAGGAACTTGAGGGGAAACCTCGGTATCTCCAGCATTTTCGTGTACATAATCGATCTCGATCCAAGGACGTATTGCTGAACCTGTGATTTCTGGATTACCAAACCATAAAGAACCAACACTTATATCTGTTGGTCGACTCTCCAGAAATTTAACGCCATCTAAATAAACAGAGTAAACATTAGACAATGATTGTGTCACTTTTAGAATATGCCACTCAGCGTCATATTGATATTGAGTTAGTAGCCTATACGGGCGAGAACAATCAATTTCCGACTCGTCACACAGCAATAATGCATACAAACCGATCTTCCCTCCACCAGAAGGCCATATTTGCAAAAGCGTCCGTGCGTGTGCGTGTTCAGTGGGGATTCCATTCGCAAGCTGACTATCATAAAAGACAATTCCTGCGCCGTAATTATATGGACCAACTAGTTTAAATTTGATCTCAATCTCTCGGCCAGTTGCTAGAGTGAAGTTATTTGTTCTAAGATACGGTGATTTGGTATTGATGCCTTGCACTAATCTTAGAGAATTACCATCATAAAAAGCATTTCCACCATTGAGATCAAGTGCCCAATTTTCTGTATTAAGCTCTGTAGATGTAAAATCGTCAGAGAAAGCATAAGAGTGAATAGCAAGTGATAAAAAGATTAGAGAAAATATCACACAAACAAACGAGAGCTTCTTTATCATGATTACTAGATAAAATAACTATTCAAAAGATTTGTCAATATAACCAATGTCAAAACGTATTTCAATAATTGTGCTTACATACAACTCCGAGAAATACATACAAGGGTGTCTTAAAAGTCTCAGTAAGGAAATGGACAATCAAGACGAACTAGTTGTAGTTGATAATTGCTCTCAAGATAGTACTATCGAGAAAATACTTGAACTTAAAATTAGAAAGCTTAAAGTAATTAAGAATAATCACAATTATGGTTTTGCCAAAGGAATCAATATAGGAGCTAAGCAGAGTGTGGGTAAGTATTTACTTTTCGTAAATCCCGACACTTTAACTAAATCAAACTCTATAAAGATATTGACCAAATGCCTCACAAATAACAAAGCGGATATCGCAGGTGGAAAAATGTACAAAACGAACAAGAAGCTTCATGGCTCGTATGTGCGAAAGCCAACTCTGCAAACAATGCTATTTGACTACACTAATTTGAGGAAACTAATTCCTTACGATTATTTCCACAAAGTACACTATTACTTGAACGAAAAAAAAACGGCAGGCGATAAAGTGGTCGATGTCGTTTCGGGCGGTTTCATGTTGATTAAAAACAACTTATTTAAGGACTTAGGTATGTTTGATGAATCGTTTTTTATGTATCTTGAGGATACTGACCTTTGTGTGAGAGCAAAAGAAAAGAGGAAAAAAGTTATATTTTGTCCACACTCTGAAATGGTGCACTTCGGGGGTAGAAGTAGTCCAAACAGAGACAGGATAAACCATGAAGCCTGGTTTGAATCAAGATCAAATTATGCCAAAAAACACCTTTCCGTCTTAGAAAACTTGATCCTACAACCAGTTTTTTTTACTGATAGGCTGGTTACCACTATATGGCGAAAAATCAGATAAAGATCTCAATCATCCGTGGGGCATTTTTGAATCCCTTTGAACTTCAAAACTACTCTCCACTTCAAGACAAATATAACATTCAGGCCGTCTCATCCTTGTATCCCTTGAACGACAACATTGATATTCCACTCATCAAACTACCATCCCTTACCGACCTACCTCAATTCCCCTTTAAATATCAAATCATTAACAGGTTAACCACCGACATTCACTATCTTTTCGGTCTCGACAAAGTAGTCACTAGTAGTGAGGTTGTCCACGTCGCTGAAACCTACTATCACTACACCAAACAGGCAATTGATCTTAAAAGACAAGGCAAGATTAAAAAAATTGTTAGTACTGTCTGGGAAGTAATTCCACACAACAATGAAACTATAAGGGGGAGAACGGCCTTCAAAAAACTAGCCTTCAAATATATTGATCATTTCCTCGCCGTCACCAAGCTTGCCAAAAAATCACTCATGACTGAAGGCGTCCCAAGTCACAAAATCACGGTTATTCCCATGGGGGTCAATCTCAAGAAATTTTCACACAAAGCCAAAAAGAGAAGCAACAAAACTACTCAGATTCTCTTTGTTGGTCGGTTAACCAGCGAGAAGGGGGTACCAGAATTACTACAAAGCTATCGCAATCTATTGCATCAAGGCCTTAAGGTCCACCTCACTGTTGTAGGCAAAGGAGATGTTAAGTTACCCTCCGGGCTTCCACTCACCCACTCCACTCTGCCCTACTCGCGTATTCAGGAGGCATATCAAAAGGCCGATATTTTTTGCTTGCCCAGTAAAACAACAAAATACTGGCAAGAACAGTTCGGTATGGTACTGGTCGAAGCCATGGCTTCAGGACTCCCCATTGTGACCACAAATACAGGTGCCATCAAAGAAGTTTGTGGCAATGCAGCACTCTATGCCAAGCCCAGCGATGCTATCTCACTTACCAACAAACTTCACTTACTTGTTACGAATCCCCTACTCAGAAAGAAGTTTTCCCAACTTGCCCTGAAGCGTGCCAAGTCACGCTACGACCACCTCAAAGTCGCTAAACAGATCGACCACCTATATCAAAAAGTCCTAAAGTCCTAATCGATTTCAAAAAACTCTATTTCCTGTCTAAAAGAAAGCTCACTGAAAGCCCGCTTCATGATTTTCCAGGCATCTTGAATTCTATGTCTGTACGGCTTGTGAGCCGAAATCCTACTTTTACTCTGGATCAAATTCCTTTTTAGATCCTCGATACTCTTGTTTCTCTTCTTCCAACCAATGAGTAAGACCGCCTGAGGATTGAGTTTTACTTCATCATCAAAAGGCGGTGAAATCGCCACCACTAACTTTTGCTTCAATTTGCTAAACAGTATCGCTAGACCAAACGGCGTGTATCGAAAATAGTCTGAAGGATGCATGTGAATGGGGAAATTCTGTTGACTCGAAACCAGGGCCACCCCATCTCTACTAAGTACCCTCTCTATCTCCGCGGCCACCTCTCCCGGTCTACTGGCATGTTCCATGGTCTCAAGACAGATCACCACATCAAAGGACTCATCCTTGAATGGCAACGTTCCTCCATCTACCACTCTATCTACCCCCGGCCCCGGCCTCATATCGATACCTAGATACTCGCTTTTATGAAAAAATGGCCGTAAGTTAGCAATTTTCCGTTGATTCTTCTCTTGTCTCGACCCTATTTCCAAGATCTTCCCTTTCAATTGCAATGTCTCAACAATGATTTCTACGGCTGCCCTTAATGGCTTAGTCATATGGCAGTAGAATACAACAGATGAGTCCTAAAATCTTCGTCCTAATTCTTAACTACAAAAAGTATCTTGATACGGTCAGGTGTATTCGTTCTCTTCTTGCTTCTGACCTGTCGTCTTTCACAAACATCATAGTTCTAGATAACTCCCCTGACCCTGCTTCTTTTCAATATCTCTCTGCCCACTTCCCCAAGATAAAGATGATTAAGAACCCCGGGAATCTAGGCTTTGCCGCCGGCAACAACGTCGGTATTCGTTTCGCCCTGAAACAAAAAGCTACTCACATTCTCATCCTCAATCCCGACACCAAAGTCCCCAGACATTTCCTGACCCCACTTCTTCTCCATATGAATCAAAGTAAAGCCCAGCTTATCGCCCCCGCTCTGATCCATACTCAAAACGGGCAAAAGTTCTTTGGCCTTGAGGGCTCGGTCAACCCGGTTACCGGCCAAGCCACTCACGTAAACTTAAGTCGTCTACCTACCCAAGACTTACGACCGGCTCAATTCGTCACCTTTGCCTGTGTTCTCATTAAGTCCACCGTTTTTAGAAAGATTGGTCTCTTAGATGAAAGCTACTTCATGTATCTCGAAGACGTCGATTTCTGCCTTAAGGCCAACAAGGCTAGTTTCCGCCTCTATCTTGACCCCTCGGTCACCGTCAAACACAACACCTCCTCTTCTTTCACAAAACCGACTAACAAACTCCTAATTAGCTTTAAAAGCCAACTTACATTCATTAATACCTGGATACCTCTCCCACAAAAAATAATTGCTTTAGTCTATAATATTTTCTTCTACCCCTACCTCTATCTTCTCTGGACATACCACTACTACAAACGTCGCTCTTGACTTGTACCATCCTATAGACTAGAATATGCAAAGTTCTTAACACCATTAGCAAAGGAGACTATCAATGGGTCAACTTACAGGTTCCACCCTCTACCAACTTAGTCAAGTTCAACTCCAGCGTCTCATCAGCATTGAAGAGTGTACACATACTTCTTCTGTCGAGGGAGAATTGTCCAACCTGCTTTGCAGCAAGAATGGGTGGCGGTACCGCAGAGGTATCGTCCGTGGCAATGTGGCCATCTTTTTGGGCTGCACGACCAACCCCTACGCCAAACCTCATGTTGATGTTCAGGGTCAGCCGAGTGTCGACGAGCTCAATAAGATCGATGCTATCATCAATGACCTAGAAGATGCGACTAGGTAATCTGTCTCGGGCGATCCATTAGGGTCGCCCATTTTCTGTCATTTCACTCACGGTAAAATCGTTTTCGAGATTAGCGACTGATTTCTTCCCAAATATATCTATCACCTGTGGTGATTGCCTCACCCCATTCTGTTTAAAGATCATGAGTTGATAACTCACTTCGTTTCCGATAAGCAGTTGATAACTTAATTCAACTCGACTCCTTGTCCCCGCCTTGGTTAGATGAAAAAAACCAATCTCTTTGAAGCCAAATCTCATTGTCTCTACCACTTCACCAGTCTTCCTCGCTGTATCCACAGGGAGTGGATAACCGATAAGCTCATTCGGGTAGGTCGGTTCTGCCTCTACTTTGATATTGGACGCTTCTATGGGCACATAGAAACGGAGAAAGCTCAGATAATTGCCTCCATAAAAATCAGGTGGGCTTGGATTCTCTTTCCCAGATTTATTTTCAAACCAAGCCACGATCGTGTGTTTTATCTTCTCCCCGGATTCCGATACAACGTGTTCCGTCTGGCGAAGCAAACAACAATTCGCCTTATTTGCCCCTAAATTTACCTCAATCAGGCCAACCGTATCACCAACCACCGTATCCTCTGCACGTATCGGTTTTAGTTCACCGCCAAATTCTAGAAACAATAACTTTTGCTCAAACTCATCACTCAATGAGTGGACAACCATATTTTGCCGTTTCAGCTCCTCTAATATTAGATGTGCCAGTCTGATTTTTGCCTTCCAGGACAAGTGGCGCGCTTGACCAAAAACTGCTCGACCTACCGCAGTTATCGCATCTTTTTTTTGTGTTGAACCAGCAAAAAAATCAACCTCACTCTCACTCTGTAGGAAATCGTAGATATTGTCGTTATTGATCGTTAGGTTATATTCCGGTACTTTGACTGACCCCAGTATCCCGATTATTTCTCTTACTGTCGAAAAAGGCAGTGTCACTAGTATGTCGGGATTGACCTCCCCCCCCTTCTCAAAAAACCAACGCATCGTTGTCGCCGATAGTGGGAAATCTGGTTCCCAGTCACTATCTCGCAGCAAATACCCACCCTTTCTAAAAGCCGCTTGAATCGGTGGTGGTGGCGCCACATACCCGTTCAGTTGTCCATCAGGAGTATAGATGTCTTCAAACCTCATTTTCCACCTTCCTTTTTCCATTTCAATAACGGCATATGAGCCAGAAAAACCTCCATTGGCACGTAGTTCAAAATCGTTTTGCAATAAAACTAGATACGTTATCTTTTTGCCTTCTCCAATCAAGTAGTTTCTAAATGGCCGGATTTCCCTACCCATCTCAATCAGATCAGCAACTTGTTTCAACGTTTCGTTCCGAGTAACTTTTTCTATCTTCTTTGTCACCCACTCCAATCTCTCTACATACTGCCAACATATCTCTTCGGCCATAAGCTGATTAATGCAGGCATGGACAACTGCTCTCACTCGTACTAACGCTATGCTAATCAGTAACACAAGTACAATTCCGATCAAAGACCAGCTTCGTTTAATCACACTCATATTCTAATGCCTTTATTCAGTTAAAATTGCCTCAATGACACTCACTGCTATTGTTCTCACTAAAAATAATCAGAACTCTATTACTCGCTGTCTTAGATCCCTCAGCTTCTGTGACGAGATTATCGTCATCGACGATCAAAGTAGTGATAACACGGTGCTACAAGCCACCAAGTATACTTCGAAGGTATTTATCCATCCTCTGAATAACGACTGGGCCAGTCAACGCAACTTCGCTCTTACCAAAGCTACCTCCGACTGGCTACTTTTCTTAGATTCTGATGAAGCAATTAGTCAAGCGCTAAAAAAAGAAATCCTCGCCGCCCTCAACGCTGACCGGTATCAAGGCTTCTATCTCTATCGCCACGATCTCTTCTTGGGCCAGTCCCTTAAGTATGGAGAAACCGCCAACGTTTCCCTCCTTCGACTCGCCCGCCGTGGCGCTGGAGTGTGGCAGCGCCCCGTCCATGAGACCTGGCACATCAAAGGCTTAATCGGACAACTTAACTGCCCCCTGCTTCATTTACGAGATCTATCTTTAAATGAACTATTTCTTCGTTTTAACCGCTACACTACAATTGATGCCTCCCTACAAAAAACCCCATTCAATCTATCAGAGCTAATCAAGCCGTTCGCCAAGTTCTTCTACAATTACTTTTTTCTTCTCGGCTTTATGGACGGCCTGGCCGGTCTTCACTTCTCACTTCTCATGAGCTACTACTCACTAATTACTCGCGTTAAACACTGGGAACTATCCAATACAAAATGAAACCAGTAGTAAGTAAGCTTCTTTCTTTCGTCATAATCTTCTGGCCTTTTGGTCAATTACTTGTTCTGCCCCAAATCAATCCAAGCGTTCACCCGGCCTGGCTCGATATCCTCAACTTACTCCTCTTGCTATGTCTCGTTTACGTTAAGCGTGTAAAACTTCTCAGGGATCCATTAAATGCTCCTCTCCTTCTTTTTATTCTCGCCGCTTGCCTATCTCTCCTCGCCAACCTAAATCTCCTCGGCCTCTCCACAACTTTTCTTTCCTCTCTCTATCTCCTCCGCTTTGTTTCGACTTTAGGCGTTTATTTCGCTGTCCAAGAGATAAATGCCGATCAACTCAAACTCGCTAAGGTCAGCCTCTTTATCTTCCTTCTCCTTGGTCTTCTTCAATACCTATTCCTTCCCGATACCCGTTTTCTTCGCTCAATCGGCTTCGACGATCACTACTATCGCCTAGTTGGCACCCTCTTTGACCCCAACTTCACCGGTGCCATTCTCGCCGTCTTCTCCCTTCTACTCATCGCTAAATCGAGGAAGCCTCTCTACGTTATCCCCTGTCTCCTTGCCCTCGCCCTTACTTTCTCTCGTGCTTCATATATCGCTTTCTTTGTCGGCCTTTTAACTCTCATCATTTTAAAGCGTCAACTTAAATTTCTTATTGCCGCTCTCCTCCTTTCACTCACCATCCTCATTATTCCCAAACCCTTCGGTGAAGGTGTCAATCTCCTCCGTACCTTCTCGATTACCTCGAGGCTAAATAATCAGACCAAGTCACTTGAACTCTTTAAACAAAGCCCCATTTTGGGCGTCGGCTTCAACTCACTCAAATTTACAAATCAAAACACTACTATTGTCAACCGCGTTGGCGGGGTTGACAACAGCTTTCTCTTTGTTCTTACTACTACTGGTCTATTTGGCTTCACCTCTTTCCTCTTCCTCCTCTTCAAAATTGGCCAAAAGCTTCTACCTCACCCGGCGTTCTTTGCTTCTTACATTTCACTTCTTATCCACTCCATCTTCAACAACACCCTTTTTTATCTCTGGACCCTGACTCTACTTTGGTGCATGGTCGGTCTAGCCTCAAAGCGCAAAACTGAGTCGAAATAGCTTTTCCGTCATATTACCCGCCTTATCTATCGCCACAATCACAAACTCATTTAATCCTTCATTCAATTTCGTTCGGTATTTGAAGCTACCATCATTTCCAACTGAAACAAAGTTACCGTTTATCGTTACCTCAACATCTTCTTCGCTAGTCTTGCCGACAATCACTACACTTTGTTGATCTCTGCCAAAAAACTGACTCTCTTCTTTCGGCTCTGTCACCTCTATCTCTGGCTTCTTGGCGTCGTAAATGATTTTCGCCTCGGCAATCTCACTTTCTTTTTCGCCCTCGATTGCCTGTACCCCGATCGTATTCTCATCGGCAGATAACGTCACGTTCTCAAACTCAAATCTACCTTCTGTATCAACCGCCTTCTCATCAAATACGCCGCCATTAAGATACAGTCGCGCCTTCTGACCAACCAAAGCCAACCCCAACACCTTTATTGTCCCGCTAAAAGTTGCCTCTGGCAAATTTGACAACACTGGTGGCTGGATTGGAATATCTACCCCGCTCTTGTTGTTCGACGCCACCTGGTCTTTAGACAATACCTGGATCAAACCGGGCACTCCCCACTTGACCATGAAGAGGATAAATAGAACTGACAACACAATATACATAAATGCCTGTCTCCCCTCGTGCCTTTTCAATCGTGACGTATATGCCATAAACACATTCTAACAGTCAAGGCAAGGCCTACCCATGTTAAAATTGCACCCATGCGGGATTAGTTAATCGGTATAACAACACCTTCCCAAGGTGTGGTGAGGGGTTCAATTCCCCTATCCCGCTCATAAAGTGACAGAAATGTACAGAAAGTTACTCGAAAATTACAATTAAATGATCTCAAAAAAGCTTCAAGCACTTTTGTTTTTCTCCATTATTTTGTCTTGGTTTCATTTTGCTGAGTGTACGCTGACAAAATACTACGAAGTTGGTCCTGTTTTTATGGACTATTTTCATTCAATCAAAGAAACTGCCTACTTTGCTTTTCATCTTCCCTTTTACTTATTTTTAATAGGAGCTTTCCTTATATTTAAAGGCGGAAGATGGATGTTTGTTCCTTTAACCTACTATGGAATTAGTCTTTTTCTTGAATCTCATCATTTTATCCGAGGTGTAGCTCAAATGAGTTATTATTCTGGAATGATTACCTCTTTCTTTTTTCCTCTGTTGGGAATTTTCTATTGCATCGAACTATTAAAATCGTGGAAAAAGCTTAGTACTATTAGTTAAAGACTTAACCACAATCTAAGCTAACAAAAAGCGAAGGATTTGATACCAATATAGGACTTAAGAGCGTTTAACTGAAGAATTAAATCTGGAGTAACCAAGTCTCGCAGGTTCGAGCAAAGTACGGTCACCAGCTCCAAAAGTAACAGAAATAAACAGAAAGTTACTAGGAAATTACATGATGTTACAATATGGGTGAAATCAATAGAGCCGTACCTTTTCCACCCGAAATATTGAATCCCAAAAACGGCGAGCTTGAAGCCTATATTATCAATTCAGCTGAGGGAAGACTTCCTAGTCCATTGTATTTAAGGGATACTTTCCATGCTATAAGAATAGAATCTTATGTCAATTGGTTATCTGATTTGACAAAGATAGATGTTGCTCACCGAGAAAGAGGAGCAGTTCTTCATGTTGAAATTGGAAATAAAAAGATTATTTTCCCGACCAATCCTGATGTTGGTGAAGATGCGTGTGGGTGGGCAGTTTCCAAAAAAAGAGACAAGTTTGTACCGACATTTGATGTACATACGCACCCTGAAAATTTCTGTTTTTCGGGTCACGATGCAGACATGACTACTTTTATGTCTGGATGGGGCGAAGGAATCGATCATTTTGTACCGACAGGGATGCTTGTTGCCGCACCAAATTTTAACTATTTAATTTTAAAATCTAACGAGACTCCAAATATCTTAGATAAATGGGCAACGTATGACAAAGGATATGTTGATAACAATAGTGAATTTATGAACCTACGAAGGTATGGAAGTAAATTGGGAAAAGAACTCTCTACTTCCGAATATTGGAAACTGTTTAAACAAGCTGAAGAGGCAAGATTCAGAGGAAATTTTGAAAGTTTTTATAATAGCTTTATGTATACGTTTAATTTAGCAGAAGCTTTCAAACTAGGATTCTATTATTCAGCTAAAGACGGACGCTATATGCGCTTTACTAAAGAAGGCGTTGTTGCACTTATTACATCTCAGCTGGATGTCGCATTAAAAGAAATTCAAGAACGAAGACGAAGTTACTGAAAACCAGTGAAGGACTTAATGCCCATTCGTTCTTTAAGAGATTGGAACTGTAAAATAAGATCTGGTGTGATATAGTCGCCCAGGCCAAAGTGGTTCGAGCCAATTACGGTCACCCGCTCCCTAGTGGAGCATATGTTTCTACAAAGACTTTTCGCCCATGCCCCCGGCATGGCATGGAACAATGACATTTCAAGATTGCCTATTCAATCTACTCAGTTCGTTTTCTACTCTTTCTGCTAAAAACATTTTCATCAAGGATTGATACGGTACATCTCTGGAATTGGCTATCTCCTTGATTCTGAATAATAGATATGAGGGTAGTCTTAGAGAAATAGACTCAGTTGAAGGTTTGAGTTTAGATAAATCCAAGTCAACTTTTTCAAATTGATTCATATAATCAGCAAAATCATTCTTTGCCCAGAACTCTCTCTCTTGGTCTTCGTTTTTAAACTTTGGTATTGGCTTAGTTAGTTTGTTCATATATTCTCCTTTCTCTTTTGCTTTGAGATCTAATTGATATTATTTTTACTTTCTTCTTTCTGATCGTAAAAGCAGCACATAAATACTTTATTTTATTAGTTACCCCCAATGCTATAAATCTATTTTCACCACCAGAATGTTTAATATCCTTAAATACTTTGATTGGTTTATTAAAAAAGACTTCCTCAGCCTCCTTATGGTGAACGCCGTGTTTTCTCAAGTTCTTGTCAATATTTCCATTATCCCAGTCAAAGGCTAGAGGAGCAGGCAACTTCTTCATAAATTATGTATATCACGAATATATACTTAATGTCAACGAGGCAGTCATTAGTCACTGGAGAAAATTTCTTGCCCGATTCTGATAAGAAAAAAAGCTGGGTTATGGAAAGCCCTCTCAGCCTCGTGGTATAATCTTATAATCGCAACTTAAAAAAGGAGATTCAATGTATCAGATATATCGATGTGGCTCAGATTTCTGTCTGGTTATCGCTACTAAGCTATCTACTCCACCCAGGTTCTTTCGCTATGCTACATGGCAAATTCACGATCACGATCCATATGCTTTCAATGAAATTTCGAAAGAAACAGCTGAGATCTACTACGGCGGCATTGCTGATGGGATCGGTTACGAACCGCACACCAAACGACTTTTTGAATCACTCGAGGAAATGACGATTTATATTGAAACAAAGATACTCATGCACTGGGAAAAACATAGAAACGACTCTCCTCATTACGAGAAAATGGCCGATTTTGTTCGAAACGAACTAATTAGAGCAATGCGATCCGAGAACTATCCGGATGAGAAATTACGTGAAGAAATTTCCAGATTGCCCGAATGCGATCTCAAACATGCATGGATCAGTCAGTTCCTTGAGATACATACCAATCCTGATGAATATGCCAAGGCTCAAGAGGAGCTTTTGGAATATCTAGCAGCTCATCCTCCTCAAGAAGAATAACCCCATTGTCCCCAGCAAAAGCTGGGGACTTTTGCTAGAGTGTCTCCAACTCTCCTATCAACCCCTTTATGCTCTCCGCCACTCTCTCAATGTTGCCACTCTCATTGACTACGACAAAATGGGCCTTGTCCATATTCTCCAAGTCTTTGGCGTTTTGCGCCCAGCGTTTCCGGACAGTCTGACGAGCCTTTTTCTTCTCATGTGGATCCTGACCCGTCCAATCCTTAGAGTATACTTCTCTCTCCAACAGTCTTCGCCCCAACTGTCGCCAGTTTTCTGGTAACAGAAACAAGTAAATAAGAGCGGCATCTTCAAAAATCTCCTCTCCTTCGTTTTGAATTCTTAGATAGTTTCTCGCCCCATCTGGTGTAATGACAAAAAGACAAGTCTTTCCTGTCTCAAGAAAAGATCTCACTACTTCTCGACTGGCTCCGTACCATGCCTCGGCGTAAGGACCATCCCATTCAAAAAACTCACCCCTCTCTTGCTTCTGCAAAAAGTCCTCGACACTTAGGCGAACATAAGGATCCTCTATTTTCTCTTCTTCTCTTGGTTCCCTGGTGGTGCACGTCTTGACCCGGATAAACTTGCTACTGTCTTGATCTTCTCCAACCAACGCCTTGACCAAACTATCTTTCCCACCTCCAGAAACACCACTGACAAGCAGTATCACTCGCTGTCCTTTTCTCAGTCTCTCTCGTAGTTCGATAGTATTTGCCTCTATCTCAAAAATGCCCGTAACTGGTTCCCTCAGTTCAGTTTCTTTTCTCATGCCATCAAACCAACCCAAGTCATTAAGTATTTCCTTTGAGAAACTCATGTTGCCATTGTAACGACCACAAGATATTCTTCAAGAGTGCAACAAATCGACATTAACCCAAACTTTCAAAAAGCTCTCGACCTCCTTGAGAAAACCAACAAACACATCTTCATCACCGGCGAGGCCGGTACCGGCAAATCAACCCTTCTCAGTTACTTTCGAAGTATTACCAGTAAGCCCCTCGCTGTGGTTGCCCCCACTGGTGTTGCCGCCGTCAATGTCAACGGCGAGACCATTCATTCTTTCTTTGGTTTTCGCCCCGGTGTCTCGCCTACCGATGCCAAGCGCCTCGCCGGCAAGTCGCGTAAGAAAGAAGTCTTTAAAGCTCTTACCACCCTCATTATCGACGAAATCTCTATGGTCCGGGCCGATCTTCTCGATACCATCGACGCCTTCCTTCGCGCTGTCCGCCAAAGTCAAGCTCCATTTGGCGGTGTCCAACTCGTCATGATCGGCGACCTCTTTCAGCTCCCCCCCATCGTCACTGAGGAAGAAAAAGAAATCCTCACCATGGCATATCAATCTCCCTACTTTTTCTCTGCCGTCTCCTTCGAGAACCTACTCCACAATCTACTTCCCGACTTTGCCTTCATCGAACTCGACCAAATCTATCGCCAAAATGAGCCGGAATTCATTTCTCTTCTCAACAAAATCAGAAACAAAACTGCCACTCCTGGTGATCTTACTTTTCTCAACCAACGCGTCCGCCAAAGAGACAGCGGTCTTGTCCTCACCGCCACCAACTGGCAAGCCGATCAGATAAATAATATTGAGCTAAATAAACTCACTACCAAATCTTTTGAGTACCGAGGCTTTAGTAGTGGCCATTTCTCTACTACTCAATTTCCCACCGCAGAGAAACTCATCCTCAAACAAGGCGCCCGGGTGATGCTTCTTAACAACGAGCCAGGTGGCCTTTGGATCAACGGGACGCTCGGGACTGTCACCAAAACCTCTGCCTCCACCGTCAAGGTCAAGATCGATGATGGTGCACAGGTTGAAGTCAAGCCTTTTACCTGGAATCAGTTGCAAACAATCTTTGACCACCAGACCAACTCTCTCAAACAAGAAGAAATAGGCAGCTTTACCCAGCTTCCCCTTCGTCTCGCCTGGGCCGTCACTATCCACAAAGCCCAGGGCAAGTCCTTTGATTGTGCCCACGTTGATCTGGGTCGAGGTGCCTTTGCACACGGCCAGGCTTATGTTGCTCTGAGTCGCTGCCGTTCCCTATCTGGCTTGTCTCTTGCTCGTCCGGTCAATCCCCGTGATATCATGCTCGACCCCGTTATTCTTCAGTTCATGGATCAAATTCGTCAATACAATGTTACCGTTTAAATACACCATCAAAAAAAGTAAGAATAGGAACTTTACCACCAGCATTCAGATTTCATCTGAACATGGTGTGCTTGTTCGTGCCCCGCATTTTGTTCCGCTCTCTCAAATCGAGGCCTTTCTGTATCAAAAAAAAGACTGGGTACTTACTCAACTCGCCAAACTAGAACAAGTGACTTCCCCGAAGAAAAAATATTGCGATGGAGAAATCCACCTCTACTTTGGCGAGTCCTTCCCGCTTAAGATTACCCGTTCGCTGACTAATAAAAAGGCTAAACTTTCTCTTTTGTACAACTCTTTCGAGGCCCTCGTTCCCAGTAGCTTCTCTTTAGGCAAAACGAGTCTCGAACTCAGACATCTCTTCACCAAGTGGTATCTCAAACAAGGCAAAAAAGTGATTACTCAAAAAGTTAACCATTTTTGCCAACTCCTAAATGTAAGTTACCAACGAATCACTCTCAAACGCGTCTCCTCTATCTGGGGTAGTTGCTCGAGAAGAAATAATCTTAACTTTAATCGCAAACTAATCCAGGCCCCTCACAAAATCGTCGACTATGTCGTCATCCACGAGGTCTGTCATCTCATTCATCGTCACCACCGTAAAACCTTCTGGAATCTTGTTAAATCACTTGATCCTGATTACAAGGATCATGTAAAGTGGCTTAAGCAGAACTCTCACCTATTAACCATCTAGGAAAAAGTTACCCCAACAAAATCTATCAAGGGAAAATGTGTTTTTACCTCTTCGCGAAATTTCTCTGACAGCTTGGTTGAATAAGCCCCGTATCCGCTACTCTCTGATTTAGAACAAAGTCGCTTTTCTGCTGCCAGAACATAATCAACGATCGGTTTCCCAGTCCTATTGTATTCCGCTGACCATTTCTTCTTGTCTCCCGTAAACAACTCGTGAATTCTCTTGAATTCTTCAAACTCAGCCTGATGCATTGCCATCATTTCTTTAACGGCTTCCTTAAACTTTGCTGCCATGCGCCAAGCTTACCTGTTGAGATGTTTTTCTGTCAAACCCTCTAAGTGTTAAAATGAGCCCTATGCCTAAAGATAAATTCTCCGCCGTTTGGGTCTCCCACTCTTCCTTGAGCGATTTCCTTGCCTGTCCTCGTGCCTACTATCTCAAAAACGTCTACAAGGACCCCAAGACCAAACATAAGATCCAAGTAATAACTCCCCCTCTTTCCCTCGGCGCCGCCGTCCATGAAGTTGTCGAATCTCTCTCCGTGCTCCCTACACATCAACGCTTTCTAGCTCCTCTGGTCGATAAGTTTGAATACGTCTGGCAAAAATATACCGGGAAAAAAGGTGGTTTCTTTGACAATAACACCGAACACAAATACAAAGAAAGAGGTATTCAAATGCTTCGTAACATTGAGAAAAACCCCGGCCCCCTAACTCGTCTCGCCGTTAAGATCAATATGGATCTACCCTACTATTGGCTCTCTGATGATGACAATATTATCCTCTGTGGCAAGATCGACTGGCTCGAATACCTTCCCGATACTGATTCAGTTCACATTATCGACTTCAAGACCAGTAAAACAGAAGAGGATCCGAGCTCTTTACAGCTTCCCATCTACCATCTCCTCGTTAATAATACCCAAAACCGTCCCGCTACCGAAGCCAGTTACTGGTACCTTGGTCTAAGCGACTCGCTTACACAAAAAACTCTTCCCAATCTAGAAGAAGCGCAGCAGAAGATACTCAAGATCGCTAAAGAAATCAAACTCGCCCGACAACTAGAGCGTTTTAGGTGTCCCACTCAAGGATGTCACCATTGCCGCCCACTGGAAGCTGTCCTCGAAGGTCGGGGAGAATATGTTGGAGTTAGTGGATACAACAACGATCTCTACGTCGTCAACAAAGATGTCAACAGCAAAGAGAGCCAGCTTCTCTAATATGTCTACAAATCAAGTCAATTGTCCCCACTGTGGTAAACCGGTCTCTGTTGACGAGATAATAAGCCACCAGATTCGCGAGAAAGAATTCGTCAAGCTAGAGCAAGAAATCAAAGACTCGCTCAAGAAACAAAATGAAGGCGAACTAAACCTACTCCTGGAACAACTCAAGAAAACAGAAGAAAAGCTAACTGAATCTCAAAAAAACGAAATACAACTCCGGAAAAAGCGCCAAGAACTAGAGCAGGCTCAAAAGGAGTTTGATCTTAGGCTTTCTCGGGCCATCGATGAGAAATCCCGCCTTATTGAAGATGAGGCTATCAAGCGCGCCAAAGAAGAACATCGTTTCAAAGATCTAGAGAACGAAAAGCGATTCAGCGACATTCTTAGAGTTAATGAAGAGCTCAAACGAAAGCTCGAACAGGGTTCCCAGCAGCTCCAAGGTGAGGTCCTAGAACTCGATCTGGAAGAAACTCTCATAAGTAGCTTCCCCAGTGACACCATCAGCCCCGTTGGCAAAGGTGTTAAAGGCGCTGATCTTCGTCAAATCGTCAAAACACCACGCGGCAATGTCTGTGGCACCATTCTCTGGGAAAGCAAGCGTACTAAAGCCTGGCAGTCCGATTGGTCAACCAAGTTAAAAGAAGATTTAAGAGGCGAAAAAGCCGATCTCGCCGTCATCGTCAGCGTCATCTTACCCAAAGAGCTGACCACCAAGACGGGACCTCATGATGGCATCTGGGTCTGCCAACCCGATCTAGTTGTGCCGGTTGCAGAGCTTCTTCGCAAAACTCTCATCGACACCGCCAAGGAACGTTTCATTGCCCAAAATCGAGGCGAAAAAGCCGATACTCTCTACTCCTTCATCGCCAGTCCTCAGTTCCGTCACCAAGTTGAAGCAATCGCCGAAGTCTATCAGGAGATGCACCTTCAGATCGTCAAGGAACGCGTCGCCTTCGAAAAAATCTGGAAAAGCCGTGAGGCCCAAGTCCAACGCCTTATCAGTAATACTGCCGGAATGGTCGGCGAGATCAAGGGAATCGTTGGTCAAAGCTTCCCAGAGATCAAAGGTATTGATTTACTTGAGCTAGAAGACGGCGAAACGCAAGGGCCCATTGTATAGAATATCTTTGTGACCCCTAAATCTAAGTTCTTCCCTATCAAGTCTTTCCTTCTTATTTTAATCATTTTCGCTGGCTTTCTACGCTTTAGTAGTCTCAACTGGGATCAAAGCTTAAGTTACCACCCCGATGAGCGAAACATTGCCGCTGCCGTCACTCAACTCGAGTTCCCCTGGAGTCTTGACCCTGGCTTCCATGCCTATAACGGTTTCTTCATCTATCTTCTTCGGCTCGTTGCTGAAATTACTGCTTCACTAACCAATAACTCTTCTTGGCTAACTGATTGGGGTCATATCAATCTCCTTGGTCGCTTTCTCTCTGCCTCCTTCTCTACCGCTTCCATTCCCCTTTTCTTTCTTCTCGGCAATCTGCTTGTTGGTCCCTCTCTTGGGCTCCTGGCTGCCGCTCTGGCTACAGCCTCTCCTGGCTTCATCCAATATGCCCATTATGGAGTGACCGAAAGTCTCCTTGTTTTCTGGTTACTCATTATTAGTAGTCTCTGTATCCAAACACTCAAAAAATCATCCACTCTCTCCTTTGCCAAGCTCGCCCTCATCTGTGGTCTGGCCATAGGTACCAAGACCTCGGCCGTCTCGTTTCTAGTCCTTCCCCTCTTCACTTGGTTGACTACCACTTCTCAAAGAAACTTCTTCCACTCTATTTTTGTTGGTGTATATTTTGCACTCCTCACTTTTCTCACCTTCTTTGTCGTCAGTCCATACTCTTTTCTAAGCTCAAATAAATTCCTTGAATCAATGGCTTATGAAAAAGGCGTTGTTATCGGTGAACTTAGTGTCCCCTACAATCTTCAGTTTACTGTCACTCCACCCTATCTCTATTTTCTTAAGAATCTTCCTTGGCAAGTCGGCCCCCCTGTCGCCATCTTTGGACTACTCGGTATCATCTTCTGGCTTATTCATGACCTCAAATACAAGAAGATTCACTCTCTACCCCTGCTGCTTTTCTCCCTCGCCTACTTTGCATATATCGGCCAATGGCATACCAAGTTTATCCGTTACCTTCTTCCCCTTCTGCCCGCCCTTATTCTCTCTGCCTCTTGGTTACTTCTAAAGATCTCTGCCCGCTTACGCTATCTCGGTCGATTTCTCATCTTTCTCACCCTTTCTATTTCCTTCCTTTGGTCTCTTGCCTATTTCTCCGTCTTCTCCTCCCCCCACACTCGTATCGTTGCTTCTCAATGGATCTATCAAAACCTTCCGGGTACAAGCACCATTCTTCACGAACACTGGGATGACCAACTTCCTAGTAGTCTTCCTGGTTATGTTAATAATTTCAATTTCCTCGAAGTCAAAAGCTATGACCAAGATACTAAAGAAAAGTTCACTGAACTAACCAACCAGCTCGATCAAGGCGACTTTTACATCATCAGTAGCCGTCGTGTTTACGGCTCAATTCTTAATAACCCACAAAAATATCCTCTTATGTCCGTCTTCTATTCAGAACTATTTGCTGGAAAACTAAACTACAAACTTGTTAAAACTTTTTCTTCATACCCACGCTTTGGCAATTTAGTCATCAACGATGACTCTTCCGAAGAAACTTTCCAGGTCTATGACCATCCCACTGTCTACATCTTCCAAAAGAAATAAAACAAGTCCGCTGATTTCCAGCGGACCATATCTGCCAACGAATTTACAACCGCAGGCTGCCCAAAATCAAGTCCAGGGCATAGTGGTAAAAGGCGATTGCGACCGGGCTACCGACCGGAATTCCCTTTTTCTCCAGTACACCCTCGATATCGGTTTCACCGCCTTCAATTGCCTTCTCCAGAGACGTCACCAGCTCTTCAAAGACCAGCTGGTCTTCCGCGGAGAGAGTGGCGGCCAATTCGTCATACCTTTCCTGATTAATCATTCCACACTCCTTCAATGAGGTTAAAGTAATCCCATAATACCAACAACGACTATAAAAGTCAAGGGAGGCCCATGTGATTTAGTCTGCCTGGGTCGCACTCGGAGAGGATTGCTCCTGCCCACCAAACGTCAAGGGGGCGAACTCGATGATCCGGTTGGTAGACGGTCTATACAAGATTGCCTTGTGTGCATTTGTATAGATGAGGACCTTATCTCCATTAACCGCCTTCTTGAAAAAGTCCTGCTCTTTCAGCTTCTCTTGGTCTGTCACTGTTGCCAACGTTGGTTTTTCGTCAGCAGGTAACTCCATAAAACGACCAATCGCCTTCGTAACTGATTCTGTTTCTTCTTGTGATATCGTTTCCGGATTCTTCTTGATCTTCTGATATTTCTGATAGAAATACACCGCACTAGCCACAGAACTGGTCAACAGTAACAATACTAATAGCAAAACCAGGACTTTACCATTGAGTAACTTTTTCATATATTTTTCTTCAAATTACTAATCTCAAAGCCCAATCTCGGCACTCTGGCTGGCCACTGTTGCATCACTATCCGTTGCCTCCTCTAAACTCCCTGTCATCTCCATAAGCATACTTGACTCAGTCGACAACACCACCTCTCCCGCCGCCTCGATAGCTATCCAGGAGAACTGAAGATCCGAAATAGTTGCTCTCGATAATCTAATCTTAAAGCCCTGCGAACTACTCTCATACACCGCAAACAACGGTAGATCGTCTAGTTTGACACCTTCTGACAGACTAAGGCTGACTGTTATCACCGGCTTCTTGGTATATGCTTTTTCAAAACTGATATTAACCTCACGACTTCCTGCCTTTATCAATGCATATCCCGCCGTATCCTTGTTAAATGTTGGTCTACCTAAGAAAGTAATATCACTGTGAAAGACCACACTACCCAAGAACTCAACTGAATTTTTAAACAAGTCAGTAATGATTTGAATCACCCGATTAAGAATATTGCCTTCAATCAGACTAGCTGAGCTGGTGGCAATCTTTTCCACGTTGGCAACAGTTTCCGTTGACGACCCATTCTTAGCAAAAGCCAAAATCCGACCAATCCCCTCCCCGTCGAAAGAATTCATTGCGATACCGATGATTGCTCCCCCCTTTGTTGATTTCATTGCTACCCCTGGTATCTCAGAAGTCGTCAAATAATCACCCGCATCAATTCTTCCGTTCGTCGTCGATACCTTTACTGGAACCCGACCAGACATGGCTACTGGCAAAGCCCTCACTCCTTCTTTGCCGACATCGCCAATTATTAATCCAGGTCTAGTCGAAACAATCCCCAAAACACTTTGATCATAGGCGGTTTGACTTTTCTTCATCCCCGCTTGCAAGCCACTCTCAAGCGAAACCACATCTCCCACCTCGATGTTTTCCTCGTCAGTGGTGTATATCTCTGCCAAGTCTGCTCCTGTATCAATCACTGTAGCAAACATCTCATAAAGTCGAAGATCGCTATCTCCCGTAGCCGTTGAGGCACATAATGAATACGAGTGGGCAGAGGCACCGGCGTCAACCACAACATCAGCAAGCTCAAAGTTCCCTATTTGAGTTCCATTCGAAGCCGTAATTGTAATTGTATTGGTCTCAACCGTATTCCCGGTACACGTTGCATCGTCTTCAATAGACAAAACTAAACTTTGGTCGGTATTATTGCTACTAAAGATCTCCACTCTTCCTCGAACGTAGATATCTCCAGTCACAGAAGCAGGAGTGATAGAAACAGCCGCAATTGTCACTTGTGTCACACCCACATTCACCAAACTATCATTTGTCCCGTAGGTAGCTGTAGTTTGAAGATCCGAGCCCGGGGGAGTAATACAGTTAGACCAGCCACTATTTTGGTAACAACGAAACTTATTTGTACTGGTGTTGTAGTACATCCCTCCATTGACTCCTGCTGGGTCAGCCGTCCCGTTATCCAAAACTAACAAGTCAGGAGTAATTGTATTGCTATTACCTATTTGAACCTTCCCACTGGACCCCGTTCCGTTAACCGTGAAGTTGATATTGCCCGACCCCGAATCGATATTTACCGCCGTTGCTCCAGTACTATTCCCCAAAGTAAGTATTTTGGCATTCGCATCGGTTCCGATATTGATCGTTCCTGTCCCAGATTGTAAGGTGATAGCTGTATTGGCCGTTGTGTTTCCAAAAGTTAAACCGCCAGTCTCTGAGGTGGTGATAATCGCATTCCCCCTGGCCGATACAATCAAAGGAGCTGCAGTCGAGCCCGAGAGAGTCGATAAACTAAGGATATATTGCGAACCTGCGCCGTTAATCGCTGCAGTATTTTCTCCAAAAGTAAAGGCCGTTTTTGCTGCCGTTGTCAGACCCCAATTCCAGATCTGAGCATTATCTCCACTATTAATTAAGTTGGCTCCAACCGCCGCTCCAATAGTGCTTAGAGCCGGAGTACCCCCACTAACATCAGCGGCACACGCCCAGCCACCCGCATCAGTGTACTTCAGAATTTCCTCGTCAGTACATCCCTTAAGTAAGGTTAGTCCTGATGTAGATACTTCTAGACCAGAATTGCTCGTCGTTGACCCCGTCGTCCCCGAAGTCGTTAGATTCACGCCCAAAACCCCTGCCGTATTAGACAAGCCACTTCCCGTTAGATCAGTGAAGTTTTCAGCCTGAATCGTCAATGTCCCCGCGGTAATCGCATTAGCCACATTTGATAGTGTGAGTGCGTTGCTCGTCGTTGCCCCGCGCCCGGTCACTGTCGCCAGGGTGTCCGCTTCTGAAAGAGATGTCACATATCCTGCATCATTTGTCCACTGAGAAATATTGGCGTAGCTAAAATTAGTCGGACTCAAGCCAGAGATGGTTGTATTTGTGACCCCCGATATCCTTCCTTTTGCGTCAGTTGTAAAAACAGGGACTAAAGACCCCGATCCGTATGTCCCTGAGGTACCAACATTCTTTAGCGTCAGCACCCCCAAACTGTTAATCGTGGCATCATTACTCACTGTCTGTGTCACCCACTGGCTACCACTCCCTATTAGCAGGTTACCCGAAGTAGCCGTCGTCGACCCCAATGTTGTACCGTTAATCTTTGTCACAGTCGTTAGGTTTTGTGTTCCACTGACGTCTCCAGCCAATGACCCGGTAAAGTCGACCGCCGAAGCAATACTACCGGTAATATCGATAGAATAAGTTCCGCTCGTAATTTTGCTTGAGAAATCTCCGGCTGCTAAGTTACTTGCCGTCAGGCCAGTAATGGTATTTAAAGTTACATCAATTGTTTTGTTGGTCAGAGTATCTGTACTGTCCGCCGTAAATAGCGACGACCCGTTCGTGCAGGTAGGACAAGTCAAAGTAAGAGAACTACCAAGAGCTACCGCCCCTCCACCTGAGAGAGGACTTGATGTATTAATCGTAATAGACGAGTTGGCTAAGTTAGCATTAGTTATTCCAGCTGAGCCAGAAAGATTTGCATTAGTTAGTCCCGTTGCAGTGACATTCGTAACCGGTACCAAACTGAGGCTTGGTGTATCTCCCACAATCGCAATATCACCCGGATTACTACCCGGTTGTAGACCTTGAAGATACTCGGAGTTAAGGTTCGGTATCTGCACTGGATCGGTTATCTCTAGCTTTGAGTTATCCGAGATCCTAAGCGTCATCTGAGGTGAAATAACTTCGTTCTCCACCGCAAAAACATCATTAGGATCAAGAATCGTGATTTTGGCTACCTCCTGATATGCATTAGGACTAACCGCCTTGACGATACCAAGTGACGCCCTCGACGCCGGTTGTAAGAAAGTTCGCATTAATCTAGTCGGTCTTGAGATAGCTCCATCCGTATTCGCCCCGAGTACCATATCTCGTGTTTCTGCTTGAGATAGGCTGCTGGTAAGACTATTACCCCTAACATAACCAAGCCAACCTGCCGTTTGTAGAGGATTGATAATGAATAGAACCGTAAACACAATGATCAACAGGATGTATGAGGAAACCACCCCACCTACAAAGAAAAGCACCTTCTTCGTTGTTGTAACCGAATACGCCGTCTCCCTCTGAACTTGGATATTAACCAACTCTGCTTCTTCAGAAATGGAGGGTACCTTCCTAGATTTTATTTGGGCCACTTCCTCAGGCGAGTATATTATTCTTCCTTTGTGATCCTTTGAGGAATGAAGCAAATCTTGCTCCTCCAATAGGTGCAAATCTTCAATAGAAACCCCAAGCAATTTGGCCGTCTGGACTGGCGATAGGATCTTCATACTTTAAGACATGTTACAAAACTGTAACATATCTTAAGTGTATGATTTTCTTCATTAGTCTGCAAGCAATTCCTTGACTTTCTTCAACAACGTCTCAAGCTGAATATCGCTTTTCACAAAATAGTACAACGGTCTGTCCTTGACGACTTTCCCGATTATCTTGTCATCAGGTTCAAGATTGGTGAGAATTATTACCTTAACTTTCTTACCCCATTCCTCTTTTCTTAGCCGATCTAGCATCGCCAGCCCATCCATAACCGGCATTCTGATATCAAGCAAAATCAAATCGGGTTTCTCGCTTCTGGCTTTAGCTAGTCCCTTTTCCCCGTCAGTTGCCTCGATTACTCTATATCCCTTCCCTGTCAATTGAGAATTAAGTAATTTTAAGTACGCTAGTTCGTCTTCTACAATTAGTATTTTCTTCACTTCACTTCACCTCCTTTTTGTCTCTTCCTTTTCTTAATCGGTAAACTGATTGTGAAAATTGACCCCTTCCCTTCAGTACTGGCAACCGATACTTTACCTCCCCACCCTTCTACGTAAGACTTGACCACATACAATCCAAGTCCCGTCCCCTCAGGATTAAATTGAACTGCCTTTTCCGACCTAAAGAACTTGTTAAAGATCTTCTTTTGGTCTTCCTTCGTAATTCCTATTCCCGCATCCCGGACGCTGATTAAGATTGCACCGCCCCGTCTTTTAACGCTGACGGTGACAGACTTTAGAGCTTTAGAATACTCAATGGCATTTACTATTAGGTTTTCTATCGTTTCACGAAGTCGCAAAATATCTATTTTGATTTTCGGAATCTTAGAACTCAAAATCACCAACCTCAAAGCCACCTTTTTCTTGCGGGTCAATACCTGTAATTGTTTTACCACATCCCCTACCACGACCGTTACATCTACCGGTTTTGGCTGATTCTTAATGCGCCCTTGATCAATCCGAGAAACAGATAATAAATCTCGCACCAGACTCAATACCCGCTCATTATTCTTATAAACCTCATTTATGTATCTTCGTGTTATCATAGGTGCTTGACCAAAGCAAGCCTCATGTTTCATAGCTTCTAAATACCACTTGATTAATCCAAGCGGTGTTCGCAGTTGATGCGAGGCCAACGATACAAACTCACTCTTGGCATTAATTACTTCAGTCTCTTTCGATATATCACGAATCATCACGATAAATCCTACAACTTCTCCCTTGAGTCTAATCGGAGTTGTAGTCAAGGCCATTGGAAATCTAGTTTTGTCTTTTCCGACAAAGAAATATGTACCTCTGATTATTTCACCAGTCGTCATAGCTAGCGAAATAGGCCGCCTATCTGGTGGTAAGAAATTTCTCTCTTCATCTTCGAGGTTCAGTCCGGTGAACTTTTTCCCAATCATCTCGTTATGTTTCCACCCCAATAGGTCTTCAGCTACTTTGCTGACAATCATTACTTTTCCATGATCGTCGATAGCGATTAGCCCTTCACTAATATTTGTTATCACTGCTTCATCTTTGGCTTTATCTTGTTCAACCTCATTAAGAATCACTTCCATATCTCTCATCACCCTGACCAATGCCTTTTTTGATTCTTTTTCTAACTTACTCAATCGATCGAACTCCTTTGTCTGACCTCTCCGCCCCGTTATTTTTTTCAGACTATCTCGAAGGGCTAAACTCAAGTTACGAGAATGGATTTCCAATTCAGCCCAAGAAGCCAATCCTTTCAGGATTCCTTGATCGCCTTTTGAGAACTGTCGTGGACGAGTATCCTTAATACACAAAACCCCGATCCTTTCTTTATCGGGACTCAAAACCGGCACTCCCGCATAGAATCGCACATAGGGTTTCCCGGTGACCCAAGGATTGTCAGCAAATCGATCGTCCTTCTTTGTATCAGGAACAACAAAGATATCGGGTGCTAAAAGAGAATGGCCGCAAAAAGACACTGCCCTATCTCCCTCACGAGTGGCTAAGCCTTGTAAAGACTTAAACCACTCCCGTTTCGCATCCACCAGTGTCAAGGTTGAAATCGGAGTATGAAAGATCCTATTAGTTGTTCTAGTGATTAGATCAAACCGCTCTTCCGGTGGAGTATCTAATAGACCAAGGCTGTATAGCGAGGTTAAGCGTTGAACCTCATTTTTGGGAACCGGGGCAAGTTTCATCGATTTTTTTCTAAAGTTTCTTAATTAAGTCCCTTCGCTCAATCCTCTCCACATAAAGCTGAATTAATCTGTTTACTTATTGTGAGTCTTTTAATAAAGTAGATAGATGCTAGACTCAGTTACAGAACTGTAACCTACTCTCAAGTTAATCAGAATTAAAAGACCTGTCAATAGGTACAGCTATATGAACAGTTGCTTTAAAATTTATTTGCCTATACTATTAAGCCCTATTGCTATGCATAAATCATTTGGAGAACAACTAAAACACGAACGAAAAAAACAGGGCCTAACCGCCGAAGAAGTCGCCATTTCTTGTCAGACTTCTCGTAGTTTTATCACCCTAATCGAAAGTGGCAAACGTCTTCCAAGTAAAAATCTTATTCCCAAAATCGCAGCAGCTCTCGATCTAAAGACGGTCGTCGTCCTCAATTGGTATCTTGAGCATGTCAGTTGTAAGATTCACAAACACTTAGGCATCTCTTAATCACTCCCCATTATGTTACTATGGTTTCACTGTCAAGAGAGTCCCTCAACGGGACCGGCAACCGAGCCTTATGCAGGACGCGGTGCCAAAATGACAAGCCTTATTAATTAGAGGAAAACTAAAATGCAATACTCCCTCTTTTCATCGGAGTCAGTCTGTGCCGGTCACCCGGACAAAATCTGTGATCAAGTAAGCGACGCCATTCTTGATGCCGCTCTCACCGTTGATTCTCAATCACGTGTCGCCTGTGAGACCCTGGTTACTACAAATAAATTGGTGCTAGCCGGTGAGATCACCTGCCCCAAGCCACTCCAATATGTCAATATCGCTAAGGCTGTCATTAATGACCTCGGCTATACTCAGAAAATCTTTAATTTTGGTCCTGAAACAAATTTCAACGTCTATATCCACCAACAGTCTCCTGATATCGCCCTTGGTGTAGATGATGGCGGGGCGGGAGATCAGGGAATGATGTTTGGTTATGCCACCAATGAAACAAAGTCGCTCATGCCTCTCCCTATTTCTCTTTCGCACGCGCTTGTCCGCCGCCTCGATGAACTAGCCCAAAATGAGCTAACCTATCTTCGTCCTGACGGCAAGTCTCAGGTAACCGTCTCGTACAGTCAAAAAGGTGAGCCAGAGCAAGTCGTTACCGTCGTCCTTGCCAAACCTCATGATCCTAAAGTTAAGAAAGAGGAAGTTAAAGACCAACTTTTCAGACTCATTGTCTCCCCTTTACTAGAGGAATATCATTTACCTGCCATTAAGCCATCCCAAGTCATTTTCAATGGTACAGGCGCCTGGGAAATCGGTGGCCCGTATTCTGACACCGGGGTTACTGGCCGCAAAATTGTTGTCGATACCTATGGTGGAATGGGTCGAATCGGCGGCGGTTGCTTTTCCGGTAAAGATCCGACTAAGGTTGATCGCTCTGCTGCTTATGCCGCGCGTTATATCGCCAAGAATATAGTGGCCCAGAAACTTGCCGACCGTTGTGAAGTTCAATTGGCCTATGCCATCGGCCATCGTCAACCAGTAGGTAAGGCAATTGAAACTTTTGGTACCTCGAACCAGTCAGACAAAGTCATTAACGATTTTGCTTGGAATTTACTCGACTTATCAGTGGGAGGTATCATCACCAAGTTTGACCTTCGCCGACCCATCTATCGTCAAACCGCAAGTTATGGCCATTTCGGACCTGCCCATCTACCGTGGGAACAACTAGCCTAAATAGACATGGGGCGGCCACTTTTGTATTTTCCGTTCGTCCCGCTTAGCGGGGCTCACTCCGAGCCGTGCTCGGCTTTGCGCGCGATTTTTTTGTCCAGCTTCAGGCTGGACCGACAGCATCGGGCCAAACCTGATTCTATTCTTCTTTATAGCTCTCATTTATTGCTTTCACCATTGCTTTGTAAACTAAAGATATGTCAGTAGCCGCTTGTGATGCTATTGACAAAGAACCTCTTTGCGCAATCCAAGCTTTAGTAAGCTCTACTGCCATTTCCTGTGTCGTCATCTGCTTCCACCTCCTTTCTGTTCTGTGTTAATTAATAAAACGACAAAAGACGCCAGTTCCTCTTCAAGAAAGCAAGCGTCTCACTTAGTAGCTTCACAGGTATGAAGTTGGGACCTACCTCCCCAAATTGTGATCCTATTATATCACTCTAATCAAAACTACCGGGCCGAAAAAAAGCAACTAAACTTGGAATAGAACACAAATGTAGGTCACACAAGAATATCTTTGAAAAAGTAGAGTCGTTCTTACGTAACTCTTTTCTTTATCGGATGAGGAGTAAAAGTAGGCATTGCTCGCTTCATGTACTCATCGAATTTAGGAACAGTAAAAGCAGTATCTCCGTGTTGTTGCGAGAAAATCATACCTTTCACAATAAGTTTTGACCGGAATGGTGCTACTTCATTTACAGTTCTACCAAGTTTAGTGGCGATATCACCAGAGCGGTGAGGGCCCCTTCCCAACTCAGCCATGGCTCGTAAATAGTCCTTTTCAATTGGGGTTAACCGATCAAATCTGACACGAAAAAAACCTTTATCGAGTGTAAAGATGGTGTCTTTAGTTGCCCCCATTACATCCCCAAGTGTTATTGGTGAACTTTCTGCAGATCTCCAGGTATGAGCACCCCATTCCTGAAGGAAATATGGATAACCTTCAGTCTCTCTAACTATTTCTTTTAAAGCTTCCGATTCAATGCTTACTCCCTCTTTTTCTAAAGGTTCTTTAATTGCAATGACTGCGTCTGCTTCCTCAAGTGGGCCAATTTCTTGGAAGTCAAATAAGCGCTCCGCATATGATTTTGCGTTTCCTGACATGCCTGCCAACTGGGGCAAACCTGCACCGAATAAAACTAAGGGTAATTGAAGCTGGCCCACGCGATGAATGCCTGCGAAGAGCGCTGCAAGTTCTTCTATTTTAACGTATTGAAGCTCATCTATCAGTATCCCAACTGCCGAATTGGCTTCTTGTGCTGCTTCTCCTACGGAAACTAATAGATCAATCAAATCTTGATCTAGGATTCCACTATCAGCTACTCCCATAGATTTGGTAACTTTTATTCCAACATCACCTATTTTTATATCAAAAATAGACGCAAAAGATCTCAAGGCACTAAAAGCAATATTTAGCTTTTGTTTTGCTCCTTCTAGGACACTTAGTTGTAATAATACTTTTCTAAGGCCAGGAATAAGCAAGCTGCCTAGTGATTCTTCTTCAGGAGACTCTACGTAAACAGTGTGATATCCCAATTCTAATGCCTTCTTGTTTACAGTATTAAGCAAAACTGTTTTGCCCACACCCCGAAGTCCTAGAAATAATGAACTTCTATCGCCCCTTCCATTCTTGAATCTATGCAGAATCACATCCACTTTTTCCAAGTTCTCATCACGACCTGCAAGTTCAGGAGGAAGTTTGCCGGCACCTGGAGCAAACGGGTTATCTATCTCTTTCATAATCTGAGAGTCAGTATACTACTAATTATAAAAGTCGATAACTTAGGGTAACATTGGTTAATATTTTTAACTTCAAGAGCCCATTAGACTCTGGATTCAAAATCTCCACCCACACCGCCTGGGCGAGCGGTCCGGCCAAAAGCCTGAAGTCCGGATGGGTGCTCTATTTTAGAGATGTTATTACATTTTTCCAAGGAAATTGAGCTCGCCGCTGGCTCAGCGCCCCCCTCCGCTGATGCCACGCGGCAGCCACTTTTGTATTTTCCGTTCGTCCCGCTTAGCGGGGCTCACTCCGAGCTACGCTCGGCTTTGCGCGCGATTTTTTTGTCCAGCTTCAGGCTGGACCGACTGCGTCGGGCCAAGCCAAAACGACATCATCCTTTAAGGGTGAAAAGCTATAATAGGTGAGATGAAACTTTCCACATACAAAGACAGTCTTATTTTTGGTCTTTCTCAGGTCACCAATTACCGGAGTGAAGTTTGGCTGATGATTTTAAACAAAGCCATTTATTTAGGGGGAGTTATTTTTCTCTGGAGTCTAATCGGCAAGCAAGCGTCTACGGGCGTAGGGTCTCTCATTTCCTATTTCCTCATCGCTAATGGCGTCCAAGGATTAGTCGATGCTGAATCGCTTCGTTTCACTAGAGCCCTTAATAGTGAGATAAAAGAAGGAACTCTAAGCTCCCACCTACTTCGTCCCATTCATCCAGTTATTTTCCTATACACTTCTTTCTTGGGCACCAGGGGGATAGTCATGTTTATGTCTATCCTACTTATGTCTGTTGGTTTTATTTTCCTGCCCAGCTTCTCTCTAATTCAGTTTATATTATTTCTCTTGAGTATTTCCTTGGCCTTCATCATTGGTTTCATTTTCAACTTACTTGTTGGCAGTCTTACATTCTGGAGTCCTGAAGCAAAGCATCTTCAAAACGTTGCCTCCCACTTCATACGCGTTTTTAGTGGTGTTCTCATTCCCATCACTTTCTTTTCCGACAAGATCAAACATCTTTTGCTACTTTCTCCTCTGCCCGCGGTGGCGTACCTTCCTTCAATCATCATGCAGACCAGAAGTTTTAATTACGATATTCTGACTGCCTTCATTTCCGCCGCTGTTTGGATCCTCGTTCTATTACCATTTAGCTTTTTTATCTGGCGACTTGGATTAAAACGCTATGAAGCAATCGGTATTTGAACCAATTAGTATTCGCCTAGCGATTCTTAAAGCAAACACTCTTTTCTCTTTAAAAGAGTCACTAGCTTACAGTTTAAATAACTGGGGAGGACTGGCCTCTACGATCACCTACATGATTACGTATCTGATTTTTCTTTCTGCACTTTTTGGCCGGATTCAAAACATCGCCGGATACCGCTATTCCGAAGCTCTTCTTTTCACTTTAATAGTTCAGTTTAACTTCTACCTTATCTGGGTTTGGAGCATGACCAATCTAGAACGATTAGGCGAAGACATTAAAAGCGGCAAGCTTGACCTGATATTGAGCAAGCCCTTACCATCGCTTTGGTATGTCACTTTCCAAAAAATCAATCTTTTTACTCTAGTCTTTGAAATGTGGCCCGCCACCCTTCCACTCCTATACCTTGTTATTAAACATCTTGATTTTAGTATCACCCCACTTGGAGTATTCTATGGAGTTTTGACCCTAATATTAGGTCAAATTGCCATTCATTGTTTTCAGTTTCTTGTTACACTCCTAACTTTTTGGACAGGTGAATCAAAAGGCTTAGTGGGTATTTCTTATCAAGTCGCTTTTTTTGGCAGCGACGCCATCCCTCTCGAAGCATTCCCTAATTCTATAATCCTCCTAGGCTTAACAGCTGTTCCATTCTTGGCCCATACCGCGCTCACAACATCGTATGTATTAGGTCGTACCACCAGCCCTATCTGGCTTCTGCTTGTTTTGTTTGCCACAATTATCTTTCTTTTCATTAAAATCAAAGCCTGGAACTTCGCGCTTAAACATTACACATCAGCTTCATCCTAAAAATGACACCAATTATCAGTATAAAAAATCTAACTAAAACCTATAAAATCCCAGTCAAGCAAGGAGTACTCAAAAGTATCTTCATTCCAAAAAGTAAACCACTTACTGCCGTTGATCATATAAATTTCCAGATCAATCAAGGGGAATCAGTAGCGCTCCTTGGTCCTAATGGAGCCGGCAAAACAACGACTCTTAAAATGCTCACTGGTCTTTTGTATCCAACCTCCGGGGAAATAAAAGTACTTGAATTTACTCCAAACCAAAGGAAAAGAGAATATCTGCGTCAAATTGCCTTAGTAATGGGAAATAAAAGTGGCTTGTCCTGGGATCTTTCGGCAATGCAGAGCTTCAAGCTGTTCAAAACTATCTATCAAATTCCAGACCAGACTTTCCAAACCCGCCTTGATGAAATGACGGAGTTGCTCGACGTTAAGGAGCAGCTCGATATCCCCGTTAGAAAACTCTCACTCGGACAACGCTTAAAGATGGAACTAATTGGCGCCATTCTCCACCGACCCAGGCTTTTATTCCTCGACGAGCCAACCATTGGCTTAGACGTCGTTTCCAAGAGGAGAATTAGAAACTTTCTCCGCCACCTCCACAAAGAAGAGCAAACAACGATCATTCTCACTAGTCATGAAATGGCCGACATAGAAAGTGTTTCTGATCGTGCCATTATCATTAACCATGGTCAAATAGTCTTTGATGATACCCTAGAAAAACTATCTCACCATTACCAAGACAAAAAATATCTAACCGTCACCTTTACGAAACCCATCAAAGAAGAGAAATTAAGCAAACTTGGCCAAGTCATAAATAGCAAAGAACTCTCATATACCCTTGAAGTTCCCAAAGCTTCTCAAAGTAAAATTATTGCCAAGTTAGCCGATAAATTTCCCATCGACGATATTGATATTCAAGGCGTGCCCCTCGACGAAATCATCGAAGATCTATTTACCCAAACAAGATAGTTTATGTTTAATAGGTCCATCCTCTTATCTGTTAAGCCTTTTCAAGAAACCCTTCACGGTGGGTATTGTGGTCCTGCATCACTAAAGATTGTCACCGATTACTACAATTTAGACATAAGTGAGGCAGAGCTATCCCAAATGTGTAATCGCCAGGTTGGTCTTGGCGTAGATGCAAAATCAATTAAACAAGCTGCAGAAAAATTAGGCTTCAAAGTGGAAGTCAAAAACAACTCAAAGTTCAACGATCTTCAAAAGTGGCTAGAGAAAGGCGTTCCCGTAATCATCAATTGGTTTACCCGCGGGCGTTATGACTATCCTGAAGATGAAGTTGCGGACGGACATTATTCCGTTGTTGCAGGATTAGATGACAACTTCATCTATCTCCAAGATCCAGAAGTAGGAAGAACAAGAAAAATTGCTCGCGACAATTTCTATCGTGTTTGGTTTGACTTCTCGTCAGACCATATCGAGAAGTGGAGTGAGATGATAGTCAGACAACTAATTGCGATATACAGATAAATTCCTTTGTCGCTGGCTCAGTGTAGCCTCATAGCCGACTTAGCTCATTTCAAAAAGAATGTTTACTTGCCTAAAACACATTTATTCTCATGACTACACATTGTTACAGTACAAGGTTGCGAAGCACATTGACACCCGGCATTTATTTCTTCCAGTCTGCCACCTATAAAGCGGCAAACTACAAAATTTCTCTTTGCGAAATAGAAACCAAAAAAAACAATTACAGATAAAATGATGATTAAAAATAGAATCGTTTTACTTTTCATACTAAAAAATACTGGGTGCCGAGGAGAGGACTTGAACCTCCATGGGTTTCCCCGCTGGATCCTAAATCCAGTGCGTATACCATTTCGCCACCTCGGCATAAACATATTTTACCATTTTAGGTTCGAAAAAAGAATGTACTAATCCCATAGATAATGGTAAAATGATTGTGAACATTTCAAACTTAAGTAAGGAGACAAGATGTCAATAGATATTATTCCCATCTCTACCGGTAATCCAGAAGTAGTTCTCGAGATTCCTCAGATCATTAAGATAGGCGCCTTCCTGAGGCACTGGGGCTATCCCGTTTGCCCCGGCGTCTATTACCACAATTATCCCTGGCGTAGGGAAAATTTCACCAGAGATCTGTACGCGGACGCTGATAAGCTCACTCTTGGAATGACTGTCACAACCATTACTTGCCAGGAAAAGCGAGTTTGGCGTGGTTGGCTGAAATGGGAGATTGAAATCTCCGAAGAGAAAGTAATTGAGGCTATTCCTGTGGGTGAAATTAACCTCCCTCTCGAAGACATGGTTATCGATTGCTATGGCATCAAGTACCTCCCCTATCTCGCCGAGATTGCCGACAGATTGCAAAAACAGCTCGGTCAATCGGTCAAGATTCGTCTGACAAGAATGGGTGACGTTCCGCTCCAATCTGAAGGTCAAATACTTCCCCTTTTAGCTGATGTCCAGGACGATACTGCTTCTACCTTGATTAAACTGGTTGCTAAGCGTGTCTCTCTCGGTACTCAGATTCAAACCAACCCCGACCGCTCTCTCGAACTCTGGACAAATGGCATCAACAAACCCCTTAGACTTTTGACTCTAAGCAGCAATTCTGATCCAAACAGTCAAATTGTTAATCTCAACGCAGTACTTTACCAGAAAGCACTCCTCAGTATCATCAAAGAAGAAATTGCTGGTATTGAGGAAACTTTGCACAATAAAGACAAGCTTCTCGTTTCTGAAATCAGAGAAAACTATTGATTTTCATCGCACTCCCGGCTCACCCCGGGAGTTTTTTCATCCCAAAAAGCCCTCCTTAAGTCGATATAAGGAGGGCAAAAAAACTAACTATCGTTACCCGGCTCTGGAGTCTCAGGTGCTTGAGCTGATTGAGTCTCCCACTTGCCGAAAGCAGCCGAACCAAAGTAAAACAAAGCCATTCCCAGCCAGCTCACAAAACTAAGTACAATCAGTGGTCTCATATATATCTCTGTCGTGGTGATAGCAAAGAGTCCAATGAAACCTGCTGTTACCAAATGTAAGATGCCGAGCAAAAATTGATATGACTTAATCTTCAATGTCTGCAAAAACCCCGGGGCAATGGCAAGAAACAACGTGGTTACCATAACTGACACTAAAATTACAAGGATGTAATCAGCATTCACCTTGACCTCCCAATGTGCGAAAAGATCAGCTCATTATATACCCTTTTTCTTTATTCCATCTCATCCATAAACTGATTCACGCCAAAGGCCCACGATCCGTCAGACGGCGGCGTATACGTTTTCATCACTTGTTCCGGATCTGTATTCGGACCGGTATGTAGAAAAGTCTTTTTGAATTGAGGGGCAATTCGCCTCACGGCATCGTCAAACGACGCAAATCTAGTCACCTTGTCTCCATAGATTCCCCACCCCCAACAATTGTAGGATCCTTCAGGGATTTTTTCGCACAAGTTTGACTCCTGTTGAGCAATTGCCACCATCCACCGGAAATCAAACCCATTTTCGTCGGCCATCTGGACGATAAGATCCGCCAATGGCTCAAGTGGAGATTCGTATTTTGCCAAGTACTGTCGCAAGATTTCCGGTCTGGCGTCGGCCGACTTTATCGCCGTCTTTATCTTATTACTCGGCAGTGGAATCGCAGCATAAAGTAGCTCTGGAGTCTCCCTTTCCATTAGGCTATTCATATCCCCAAGCACTGACGGCTTCATTTGACTTTCTGCCAACAGATTCTGACTTTGAAACAAACGAACACTAAACAGCAGCGTCGTCACCGAAGTCATCATCCACAAAATTAGTAAGGCAATCTTTTTCCACATATTCCCACTTTTATCCTGAGCTAGATCGGCTAAGGTGTCAAGTTTTCAACGGTAACCACACCTTCATCGAACTTCTGCCACGATTCGCCCAGGCAAAATAGGGGATTGCCGTTATCGCCACCTCTTTACTCTCTCCCTCTTGCCCATCAATCGGGAAATACAGTCCGGGAGACTTGGATCTCAGTAGGGCAGTGCTCGTAAGAGTCATTATGCCTTTCAATAACTCTGGTCGAAATTCCTCCTCAAAAACCTGTGTCTTCTCTAGCACCAAATCAAAGATATCACAGTCGGAATGATCTACTCCTTCAAGGCAGTAAACTAACGGTCCTCGCATTAAGGCGATACTTCCGGCATGACTCGTCAAATGCGAGTGTGAAGCCATCTTTCTGACTAACAACTCCATCTGTAGAGTAATAATGTCACCCGACTGCCAGACTCGAACTAATCTTACATATCCATCTTCTCCAATAACAACTTCTTGCTCTTCCCCATTTATCTCCATCACCGCCTTGCCTGCAAACCCAGGCATCCTAAGTGCGATTTCATGCTCAACAGGGTCCACAGTCTCAACTCTCAACTCCACTTCCCCGTCCCAAGGGTAATTGGTTCTCTGCGAAAGGCCAATCCTTCCCTTCTTTGTTTCAAATGTGGCCTCACTTTGAGCAAACAAGTGGCAATATATCGTCCCTTGCGTATTGGTATACAAATAGTCAGGTAACGAGGCTAGAATTCTCGCCAAGTTAGGCGGGCAACAAGGAACCTGATCCCACATCTCTCTCGTCCTCTGATTACTGCCATAAAATGTTCGAATACTACTATCGTCTCCTGGATGCTCTAGAGGATTCGCATAAAAGTAACTTTGTCCGTCTAGCGATACACCCGCCAGAACGCCGTTGTATAGCGTCTGCTCCATCAAATCGGCAATCCTCGCATTTGGCCTAATATGTAACAATCGCCAGGCAAACATGAAGCTGGCAATTGCTGCACACGTCTCATTGTAAGCTGTCCTGTCTGGCAACTCATATGGTAAACCAAATGACTCTCCCGCATATCTTGACCCAGTCCCTCCTGTAATTGCCATTCGTCTCTTTGTTAGGTCCAGCCATTGTTGCTCTATTGCTGAAAGTATTGCCCCATCTCCTGTCTCCATATAAAGATCGGCCAATCCCGCCATCAAATACAATTGCCTTACCGCATGACCGGCTACTTCTGTCTGTTCATTTATCGGTAAATGGTCCTGAATGCCACTACTCCCGTTCAAGATGGGTGGCATTCGCCCTCGTTGGTTGATAAAGAAAACTGCTTGATTAAGATATTTTGTCTCTCCCGTTTCCCGATATAGTTCCACCAACGCCATCTCAATCTCGGGATGGCCACAGGTACCTTGATGTGTTTCCTCACCAAAGTACTCACAGATATGATTGGCGAATGCCAGTCCAACATTTAGTAATTCTGTCTCACCCGTCGCTCGCCAATGCGCCAGTGCCGCCTGAATCAGATGACCTCCACAATATAGCTCATGATCCCAAAGCAGATTACTGAAGCGACTTTTTACTCTTTCCCCCACAAACATCGTGTTAAGATACCCGTCTTCCGATTGGGCTGCCACAATCAAATCTATTACTTCATTCAACTTATCAGTCAGTCCTGGTAATTCTTTATCTCTCAAAGCATAACTCGCCGCCTCTACCCATTTGTATACATCCGAGTCGGGAGCAATCTGTCTTTTTTCCTCTCTCGCTACCGGGATTCCCGCCGCTCGACGAAAGTTATCTATTCTTCCTGTTTTCTCGCACTCCTCATATTGTCTGAGTAAGCTTACTTCAAGATTTGTATCTAATATAGATCGCCAGAATCCGCCAGTAATTCTGATCTCCCTCTCTATTGACTTTAACTGTGCATATTCGCTTTCTCTTGTCTTTAAGACTTCAATTTTTGCCATATCTGATTAGATTTTCTCCTACGATCATTTAATCAGATTCTAAGCGAGACGTTATTCTCTTGCCAAATTCCGCAATGTCATGATCGCCACCTCAGGATCAGTAATTAGCTTTATTCCCAAGTCTACCGCTCCCTTTCTGATTAATTTACCGTCGGTAAACTCTACACTTGTCCGTACTTTAGTTCGAGTTGGAATATTAACGATTAAGTCAAACACTCTTCGGCTCAGCAGATCTGCAATATTAGGTGTATGGTCCAACTGCGAGATTTTATGTACTAGTAGGCTTCTGACTCCTTCCATCTCAAGATACTCATGCGTCTTCTGTGTTGCATAAATAATTGCTCTCTCACTTCCTATTAGTCTCTTTATCTCCGGCAGTAATATCCTTTTGTTCCTTTTCTTACCTATGGAAAGAAGTATCTTAAGCTGAGGCTGTTGCAAAACCGCCGCTTGGCCGTAATGTCTCTCATCCCAATCTCCCGTTTGTCTATTTAGTAACGAAAACATCGACGCCCGTCTAATATCAGTTTCGCCGAGGATATACTGCATTACTCTTTCATTGCCTATACCATATCCGGCATGAGGATTACTTCCCTTGTCCTTGACAATATTTAAGTACCAGCCAAAGTCCCCATACTTGCCTCCTCTTTCTATATGAAGCCGATACATCGTTGACTCAAGCAATCTTTTATTTAATCGTTCATAATCGTGCTCTCTGACAGCACTCCCGACCCCCTCTCCAGCAAAAGGAAAGACCAAGTCTGCTGACAGCACTACCCGAGGGTCCTTTTCTGATACCTTCATGTTGAAGAACTTTATTTCCTTGGGATACCGCATAATAAATACTGGTAATTGCTTCCCTTTGTTTAGTATCTCCACTACTCTGGCTTCCTCAGCTGATCCCAAGTCGTCTCCAAAACATAACTTTTTAAATCCATTCTCTCGCAATAAGTTAACAGCATCTTCGTAATTGATCCGTAAGAAATCATTCTTGGTGGCATATTTCAGTGCTTTCACCTCTCGACCATACACTTGCTCCAGTTCTTCTCCCCGGTCCTCCACCACTCTTGCTATCATCGCCTGTACCGCAGCCTGAATGTGTGACAAAAGCGCCTCAAACATGACCTCCTCGTCATACGTCTCTCTTGCCATCCCAGCCATCGTACAATCAAACTCTTCCTCGGTTAAGCGAAATTGTCTTAAATGTCGCTCATCCTCTATCTCCTCATCTCTTCCTGAATGAATCACAGTAAAGACTCCCGGGAATGACTGGAGTGTCTGCTCTAGCGCCAACTGCCCCGTTTGGCTAAAAAAAAGCGGTAACCCCATCCGGTTACCCACTTTAAACAAAGTATCAACATTCTCACATGCCCCAGTTATTCCGACTATCTCCGGCACATCAACATAAAGAAGCCCCCTACTGATGTAATTATCCCTCGCCCCAAAGTTAAGGCTCTGGTTCATTCGTGTCAGATTTGCAAAGTGCTCCGAGTAACCCAGGCTCACCACTTTCCCTTCTATGTTCAGTTTCATTTTCTTCATTTTTTCTCTTTTAATTGTTAATTCTCAAAAACAAGCCGAAAAAAAAGGGCTTTCGCCCGGTATTAAATTTTCTCAGCTGGTTTTGGATTTTGTATATAGCTCATCCAAACAACAAGTCTCTCAAACTGGAGGTATCTGTCAAGAGCTCAAACCACATCAAGATTGAAATCCTCGACCGAAGTCAACAGACTAGGATGACTTGGATCGACAAGTCCTCTCGTCTCGTTTTCCCATCTAACTCTCAACTCATCGAGTTTCTCCGGCACGTTATTTTCAGCAAAGAAACGAATTTTTTCTTCCCATCCCAGTGGACTCTGCAAGTTAATCTGCCTCATCGGTGTCACTTTGACCGCATTGCCAACCATCGCCAACCCTGCATACTTTCCCGTCCTTATATCATGCAAAGTAATTTCACCCTCTCTGGTCTCGAGTCCCACATTCTTGGCCATATGATCAATAATGTATTGCAATACCGTTCCTCCCAATCTATTTGTTGTCATTGGTGGATAAATCAAAGTCTTCTGGTCTTTCGTCAGTGCAACACACTCCTCTCCGGGTCCATCGCAAATTACACCATCTCTTAATTTTGCCTCCAAGTTGTTTGGATCATCCCAATACAGATGTCCATCTTTGTCTATTAAATATGGTGCTAGATAAATCAGCTCGTCCGCTTCACGTGACCTCGCCAATCCACCGTCCTTCACAGCAGCTCCGTAGTTACTAGCGTGTTTACCAGTTACCTTAAAGAGTCTTTGGTGTCCTGTGATCGCGCAAACACCCCCGCGAGTTGCCAAAGTATGATCCAAGTAATCTGGCCACGCCCAGGCAATAATGCCAGCATCAACGGGATATTCCTTTCGCATACTGATTCCATATCCAGCCAAAGTGGCCGGATACATAGTGGGCCTAATATAAGCCCTCACAAAACCTTCTTCTCCATTAGGATTTTTAAAAAGATCTAGGCCGTTCGCCACAATAAGATTAAGTGTTGCCAATGCAAATGCCTCTTCGCTTACAGGGGCCTCGTATCCCCTTGCTGGCAGAGATCGGTGAAATAACCTCCTATTTCGTTGTTCAAGCAAAATTACATGGGGGACACCTGTTCTCTCATTTATCATTGCGCTACTTCCTTCAAACACCCCAGAAGCATAATCGACTCCATGTCCAAACTGTGAAACCAAAGCCTCTGCAATAGGAACAAGCACCATCTCTTTCTCAGTAGGGGAATATACAGAGGCAAATCTAGCACCAGGAAAGTACACTTCCGCCCGGTTTCTTAACTCGGTCAAAACATTTGCTAAATGATTATCCCCTTCTATCCTCTTCATACTCATCTATTAATATCATAGACCTATCCACAAGGGAATTCAGTCAAAAAGCCTCTTCGTCAGATCTAAAAAAATACTTCGTTCTAGGGTCCCTCAAATCGAGCTTCTTTCTTAGTTGTTCAACTCGTCCAGATACTTCATCTTCCAGTCGATACAGTTCTTTTTGGCAGTCCAAAAGAGGCGGTCGTGAAAAACTAAAAAACTCTCCCCGAATATATCGAAGAAATTCACAAGAGACAACTAATTTTGGATATGCCTCAATGACATCCAACTTTCCTGACTCAACTCCTTTTAGCTCTGTATCTATTAGCTCGTAAACGCTTCTCGCCAACTCACAAAAGTCACTCTTCATTCTTCATATATCCTACACCACTTGTGCACCCGGAGGGATTTGAACCCCCGACCCTCTGATCCGAAGTCAGATGCTCTATCCAGCTGAGCTACGGGTGCAACTTCCTCAGTATATCTCTTACGTATCCGGCAGGACTCGAACCTGCACCCTTCCAAAACACATGTGGGTCCGGTGGGAGTCGAACCCACAACCGCTTCCTTAAGAGGGAATTGCTCTACCATTGAGCTACGAACCCATACCGTGTTGGTTGCTACACCTTATAGCTTCGGATACATCCTCAATTTTACCAAACTAGCCATAATATAGAAAGAGCCCCCCAACCGGGGGACTCATAAACAAGCCTCGTAAGCCTACTATATCCTTGGATAGCGTGGCCAGTTTTGCCAATATCCAATCATTTGAATGATAAGGCCGAACCCTAAAGGAATAAAGATCCAAAATCCAACCAAGACATTAAATAGTGCGGCAATCATGAAGGCAATCAGGCTGACGATGATGATCGCGGTGCCCATATAAACAAGCATATAACTCTCCTTGTCTAGAATATATGGAATTCAGCTCGATACATTCTATACCCAAAACAACCCCAGGTCAACTATAGGACCTGGGGTTGTCAGTTTATGTCAGCTATATCTTAAGCGAGCTTAATATTTTTAGCAGCTGGACCTTTTTCACCGACTACGATTTCAAAGGTAACAGGAGAGCCAACTTGTAGATCCTCAAAAGAGATTCCTACCAAGTCGTTGGAATGAAAGAAAAGATCTTTGTCTTCGCCTTCTCTTGAAATAAACCCAAAGCCCCTGTCAGTTTTTGTCTTGACTGTTCCGGTCATCATAATAACTTCACATAGAGGGTCTAAATAATGACTCTATGCATTACTACATTTTAACACATAACTTCAGTAACTTGGAAGGCAACAGTTCGTATCACCAAGCACTTGAAGTCAACCTTTTTGAGGATCGTGAAGTAGTCTATATTTCCATGGCTCATACGATAGTAAGGAAAATCTTGGGGTGACCAAGGGGACTCGAACCCCCGATCTCCTCCTCCACAGGGAGGCGCTTTAGCCAACTAAGCTATGGCCACCAAGACCAGTCCATTTTACCATCTCGGGCTTTTCCTGCCCATGATACAAAAAACCACTCCCTTAGGAGTGGTTCTTTTCGTTTAACCGGTCTTCACTAATTCAACAAAAACAGCCCAACCCCCTATTTCCCCTAACAGAAAAAGCATAAAACCAGTTAGTACTGCCAGGCTGAAATTGTATGCAAAAAAATTCACCAAAATCTCATTCTTTGTCATAAAACCTAGATCTAGTATGGCGCTGTCAAAAGTACTATGTAGTCCAATCAGGCCAATTACGAGAAGAAAGATTATTAGCAGATTTCCTGTCTGAACCAACAAAATGAGTTCGGCTAGTACTGTTACCAGATAAAAGATTTTCAAAGGCCCCTTTTTTCTTGACCGCAATATTGCTGTTATCATCATGCCGCCATCAAGTGGCATAAAAGGCAACATATTCAGGATATTAAGCCCCACAATAATAATGGCTGCCATGAGTAATCGGTTATCTGGAACTACCAAATAACCCACTGCTGTCAGAATACCCAATAGTGATCCAGTCACCGGTCCCCATAGGGTACCCCAAAACTCCTTGTTTTTACTCTCTAGTATTTCCCTACCTGGGGAGACGGAGGCACCAAAAAAAGGGATAAAACTCACCCGTGTAATCGAAATTCCCAAACGCTGAAACATCCAAACGTGACCAAATTCATGAATGAATACAGATAAACCTATCACCAAAGCCATATCCCAATTGAAGCCTAGCCAAGTAATCGAAGCAACTAAAAGAATGAACATTACCAAATTTCTCAATGTAAAGAAAGATTTCATTCCCTCTCTCCCCCAATGAATTAAAGTGCTATTGCCAGAATGATAACACAATTATCCCTATAAGAAACAAAAAGAAAATTAACTAGTCCGAAAAAAAAGCAGTAAGAAAATCTACTGCTTTTTTTGCGTAACTTTTTAAGTTAAGAGGCATCTGGTCGGGCCAAGCGCCAGCGACCATCAGCTCCGTCTCCTGTCATATCATCAGGAGACTCATCCTTAACATTACGGTACAACGGCATGCTTTTAAAAGTAAATTGCATGGCCCCGTCAACTCGTTGAACTAAAGTCACGTCTTTGGGCAAAGTTTTCGGCGCCTCGCCTTTCAGCACATATGCCGGCCACCTCTTAGCGCATACACCTGTGCAGTTCTCTGTTGACGCGTTGGTATCTATGTCATAGGTATACAAGGCAAATCCCTCGGGTGTGGTCCAGTATGTTCCTCTTCCAGGCATTGTTTTTGGTTTCAATGCGTCACCTCCATTTATCACAGGAGCCGTTGCCGGTGTTGGTACTTCTTCCGTAACCGTTACTCCGGTAGTCTCTTCCACCTCACGAGTAGAGGATACTCCGAGGATACTTCTTATTTGATTTCGCCCCAGAAAACCAATCACTAAACCCAGAACCAGTAAGCCACCCAAATATTCTTTCTTCATAGCTGACAACGTAGCAGGGTAATGTATCACTTGTCAACACCCCAAATCTATTTCTTCTTACTTACAGACTTCTTTTTTGTAGTTACCTTCTTCTTTGCTTTCAGCTTAGGTTTAGTAACCTCTTCTTTAGTCTCTGTAATGACCTTATTTCCTTCCAACATTCTGAGTATCTTGTCTAGCTTTGCGTTGACTACCTCAAGCTGCTCATTTTGAGCTGACCTTCGTCCATCCCGATTAAAGTCACGTCCAGAGTCTCGCCTTTCCGGCCTATCCCCCCCCGCATTAAGTCTCTTCTTGAAACAGTCACTACAAAACACTGGCTTACCGCTTGTTGGTTGAAAAGGGACTTCGCAGTCTCGTCCACAGTTGTCACACACTGCTTTATACATGGTTCTCTCCGACCCTCTGTCGCTAAAGTCTCTTCTACCTCCAAACCTCGAACCACCAAACCGACTACCTTGTTTAAAATTTCCCATAGTCTTACTATATCACCATTTCAATAAATTTGTAACTATCAATCTCTTGTGTCAAAACTAGCATAGCAAAAGAATTCCATAGTTTTAACTCCAATTTGGTGCCCTCTACTAGACGCATTCAGAACAGACAAATTAGTTAAAACGAATGTTGACATTGCCAAGATTGATATCTTGCTAAAGAGCTTGGACAGGCAATTTCTTTAATATCAGCGTCCAATCCTCGGAGCCGTCCTCTTCGATTTCTTTCAATAGAAACTCGTAATCTATACTCATTCTTTCACCCAGAACCTTCTCAATTATCTTCTTTTGACCACCATCTATTGGATATGCTCGATATTCACCCTCAGATTTCAGGACACGCAGTACTTCAGAAAAAAGCTCCTCAATTTCTTCCGCGGTCTCTAAATAATATGGTACAGAGTACATGGCATAGATCCGAGAAAAAGATTCTTTGGCGAAAGGTAAATTATTACCAATAGCAGCTAATGAGTTCTTTTCTGGATTTAGTCTTCCTTTTAATCTCTTTTCTCGATCAGTTCCAGGTATAGAAAGATCTTTATCTATAGATAAACCAAGTCGTGGGTCAATAGATATAACCTTACACTTTAGTTCCAACTGTCGAACTTGTTTAGCGAAGTCTTGTTCTGCACCTGCTCCAAGATCCATCACTATTATGTTTGGATCATCGAGATCTCTTTCAGAAATACCCAGACGATCAAGATATTCGAAGACGCCCCTATCACTCATATAAGTAGCTTCTACGCCCATTCGTTTGCTAGAGTTTTGGGAATCATTATTTTCCTTTGCTGCAGATATTGTTTGGGAATCTTCAATTATGTCCATGCAACAAATTTAACACCTTGGGTTTAAGTTCGATAGTGCGTCCAGCTGGATTCGAACCAGCGACCTACTGCTTAGAAGGCAGTTGCTCTATCCGACTGAGCTATGGACGCTTGGAGCGGGATACGAGAGTCGAACTCGTCATCTCACTTTGGAAAAGTGATGTTATACCGATTAACTAATCCCGCACGTCGGCAATTGTCGGGGAGCTCGGACTTGAACCGAGGGCCTCTGCGTCCCAAACGCAGCGCTCTAGCCATCTGAGCTACACCCCGTGGGTGGGCAGGGAGGGACTCGGACCCTCATGAAGTTACCTTCACAGGTTTTTAAGACCTGAGCGTCTACCATTCCGCCACCTGCCCATACAACTATTTTACCACCATGCCTGGCCGAAATGATATAATACTCAAATCTGGGCAGGTGGGGAAATTGGCAGACCCGCCAGCTTGAGGTGCTGGTGCCCTAAAAAGCGTGCAGGTTCAAGTCCTGTCCTGCCCACCAGATAACGACCTAACGGTCGTTTTTTATCTTTTAGTTTAAAATGCCTTCAACAAGCCGAGGTGGCGAAACTGGCAGACGCGCTACGTTCAGGTCGTAGTTCTGGCAACAGAATGGAGGTTCAAGTCCTCTCCTCGGCACAATCCCATAACTTGATAAAACATCCTTTTTGTGCTATATTTTCCACATCTTAAAACCGGAAAAGGAAGTTTAAAGATGTCGAGAAAACAATTTCACGAAATCGCCGAAGCCCTGCAAATAGACGGGGTTAATATCATCCAGCTTATCTATCATCTCTTTCTAGCAAGAAATGCCTAAGTCTCACCCGCCCCGACCAGCAATGGTCGGGGCTTATGTTACACTTATCCCTCATGTGCGGCATCTTTGCCACCACAGCTGACCAAAACTCAGCCCAAACTATTCTTGAAGGCCTCAAAAGGCTTGAGTATCGCGGCTACGACTCCTGGGGTATCGCTGTCAAAGACAAAGAGAAGCTAATCGTTGATAAGCATACAGGCAAGATCTCTCTTAGCCAAACCAGACTTCCCAAGAGCCAGATGGGTATCGGTCACACCCGCTGGGCCACCCATGGTGGTGTTACAGTTCCTAACTCTCACCCCCATCTTGATTGTCATCAAAAAATTGCCATTGTTCACAACGGCATTATTGATAATTGGCAGAAACTGAAGGCCAGCCTCAAAGGCCATGGCTTCCGCTCTCAAACTGATTCCGAGATAGTAGCCCACCTCCTAGAAGAACAACTAAATCACACTCCTGACCTCTTCAAAGCCTCATTACAGGTCTTCTACAGGCTTCAAGGACTCAATGCCCTACTTATTCTCCACCAAGACTATCCCTATCTCGTCGCTGTCAAGACTGGCTCCCCCCTAATCATTGGCTACAACCCTGGCAACCATCTAGTTTCTTCTGACATCGCCTCACTCTTGCCTCTAACTAAACAAGTAGTCTTCCTCGCAGATAATCAGATCGCCAAGATCTCTCCGAATGAAATATACATTCAGGATTTGTTAACCAATAAACAAATCAATCCCAAGATCACCACTATTAATTGGCGAATCAGCTCAGCCAGCAAAGGTTCGTATGAGCATTTCATGCTCAAGGAAATCTATGAACAGCCAGGCATCCTAATGAATTTGGCAAAAACAAAGACTCTCGACGCTCATAAGCTCGCTCAGCACATAAAAGACGCTAAAGGCACTTTTACCGTTGCCTGTGGCTCCGCTGCCTACGCCGCACTCGCTGGTCAATACTTCTTTTCTCGCATTGCCAAGACTCACATTAATCCTGCCATTGGCTCCGAATTCTATTACCACGCCGGCTTTCTCAACAAAGATAGTCTTTGTATCGCCCTCTCCCAAAGTGGTGAGACCATCGATACTATCCAGTCCGTTCAACATGCCCAAAAAAATCACTCCCACACCATCTCTTTGGTCAACATCAAGGGCTCTACCCTAGATCGACTTACCGACGACGGCTTCTATCTTGATGTCGGTCCCGAAAAAGCCGTCGCCAGTACTAAGGCCTTCATGGCTAAGGTCGCCATCCTTCACTTAACCGCCCATTCCCTCGCCGGGTCTAAAAAGGGCGCCTCAGAGCTAAGAAAAGCGGCAACGGTAGTCAAAACAGTTCTCCATGAAAACATGCAAATGAAAATTAAACAATTTGCCTCCACCTTAAAGGACTCCTCCTCAATCTTTATCCTAGGCAAAGGACAAAGCTATCCTGCCGCCCTCGAAATCGCTCTGAAAATAAAAGAGATCTCCTATATTCATGCCGAAGGTTTCCCTTCCGGAGAACTCAAACACGGTGTTATTGCTCTGATTCAAAAAAATACTCCAATAATTGTTCTGGCTCCCAAAGACGAGACATATCATGACGTCATTTCCGCCGCTTTTGAGGTCAAGGCCCGAGGTGGCACTATCATTGGTTTCTCATCGGAAGAAAATCCCGTTTTTGATCACTACTTCCATATTCCCGAGTGTGGTCACGCCACCATAATCCCCCATATTATCCTAGGCCAAACCTTAAGCTACTATCTCGCCACCGCTAAGGGCCTTGATCCCGACATGCCCCGTAATCTAGCCAAATCTGTGACTGTGAAGTAGCCGATGATAGAATATACTCCTGGCCGCTTAACTCAGTTGGTAGAGTGACGCGTTTACATCGCGTAAGTCGGGGGTTCGAGCCCCTCAGCGGCCACCATGAATGCCTCACTCATCGCCGACCAGATTGGTAAGTTCGCTCTCTACAGAAGTCTCGATCTCGCAAACAAAATCTACCAACAAAAGGCCCTCACTCTCGCCAAGGCTCTTCGGCTACTTCGTCCCAAGACGCTCGACCTTGGTTGCGCTGATGGCAGCTTCATTAAGTATGTTTCTGATGTCCTGCATGGTACTCCCTTCGGACTCGATTTGCCGTCATCCTCGATTAAAAAGGCGAAATCTATTGACGTAAACGCAATTGTTCATAATCTCGATAAGCCACTACCATACAAAGGCAATACATTTGACCTGATCTTCGCTTTAGAAGTAATCGAGCATCTCTTTGATACTGATTTGTTTCTCTCAGAGATCCATCGTGTTCTTAAGCCAAAACGATTTCTAATCATCTCGACCCCCAATCTTGCCTCATTACCTAATCGTCTTAAGCTCTTTTTCGGTCTATATCCCAAGTATCTTGAATACAGTAAAGTTGGTGCTGGCCACATCCATCTCTATACTCTTCCCATTCTCAGAAAACAGCTCCAAGAAAACGGTTTCAAGGTCAAACTGGCTACCTCGCCCAACTTCTTTAATCCCTTCATCACCAAGCCGTGGTTCCCCAAATCTCTCAGACAGCTCAGTATGAGGCTAGGTGACTTCTTTCCCTCACTTGGTAGTCACCTCCTTATCGTTGCTCAAATATAAAAATCGCCCGGTATACCGGGCGAACCAATTCACGAATACAGCCAAACTAATAAGAGAGATATTGATATCAACAAGGCATTTGTTACTACCGCCAAAACCACCATCTTAAGCAGTCCAGGGACAAACACCTTAAGCCAGTTGGTTGGCACGGTCGAATCGGCATAACCTCGCAAAGACGCCCAAGGTAACACTATCAACATTCCAAGCCAAATAAGTGCCGCAAAGATATTGAAACCAAGATATTGGTATGTCGGTTGAATCGATAAAGGAACGACCCTACCAACGGTAACCAATAAGAATCCATTCCACATAAAGTCATTGCCAGTTATCCCTAAGATTTCCTTGGGCAACAGATGAAAATAGACTTGTTCAGGCATCATCTTGTCAAAGTAGGGTAGAATCCCTCCGGCATACAGTGACAATATGGTTACCGGTAGCAGCAAGATTACTGCCACCCCCATCCATTTCCAGCGTCGACTTAAGAATCGATAGACAAAAAAACTCATGATATATCCCATGATCAGTAGCATCGACCAATCAATTAAGAGGGTAAAAAACCACCCTGATAAGGCAATTAGCAGTAGTCCCATAAAAATGAGGATTCCCAGCAAGCTATTCTTGTTCATACCCAACCTACCTTCTTGTACCAAGCGATCGTTTGCGACAATCCGACTAATGTGTCTGAGTATTCGAAGACATAACCCAAGCTCTTTAGCTTTTTATTACTCAGTCTCGAGTTCATCGTCACCAAATTAACAAATTCGTAATCTACCACCGACCGCACTCCCATTTGTTTGGCTCGCTCGGCTGTCTGCCCAATCAACCACCAAGCCAATGGCTTTGGTAGCTTGAGGAATGGAACAAAAGGGACGCCAAGTTCCTTGGCCATATGCTTAGTCATCTGTCCTACGGTATACAGACCGTCATCAGAAACGTGATACACTTGTCCTGCTGCTTTGGGGATTTCCGCCAAAAACCTAGCTGCCCCGACAATATCATCTACGTGAACTAAAGCACCAAAGTTACATCCACTACCAACAATAAAAGGCGGTAAGACCCCCTGTCCAATCAACAAGATTGCTTTGGCCATGCCATATTGAGACCTTGGTCCGTAAATGGCTGAGGGTCGAATTACACTCACCGGCAGCTCGAAACGCTGATAAAAGCGTAATGCCTCAAGCTCGGTATACCACTTTGACAGTAAGTAAGGATTGTTTGTCCTTACTGGCATATCTTCAGTAGCTGGTACGGTCTGTCCATTGTCTTTAGGTAAATGGGTAAAGTCGCCAAAGACTCCACCCGCCCCCCAAACAATCACCGATGGAACAATCTCGCCGACATCCATTATCAAATCAAGCAGATTCCGCGTCCCCAAGACATTGACCTCAAACAATCGATCAAGCGACGCTTCATAGTCAAATAGCCCAGCGATATGAAAAACCATATTCGCTTTTCTCACCAAATCAACGCATTCCCGATTGTTTATCGTCTTAGGTTTAGTCAGATCAACTTGCTTAAAACTAAATCTCTCGCTTTTTAGTAGGCTACCTGCTGGCTCATTAATATCCAATCCATTTACAATAAAGCCGCTATCAAGCAATTCCTTGGCCATATGCCAGCCAACAAAGCCAGATACACCCGTCACCACCGCTGTTCTCATTATTAACCTTCTCTTTACCAGTTTGTTAATGTACTTTAAGCCATATACTACTCTCTCTGTCAGTCGTGGTAAAATATACTCTGACTGAGTTTCGTTTGCACCTTTAAAGATTCGCCTTAAATTTGACTTTACTTCGGGTTTTTTTCATACTAATTACTATGAAATACTGCCCGAAATGTAACACTCCAAAAGAACTATCACAGTTTTACAAACGAAAAACTGGCCCCAAAGCTGGCACAACCTACGAGAAATGCAAACAATGCATGAAAGAAAGGGGTAAAACCTATTACCGCCAAAATATCGATCATTTGAAAAAATTGACCATGATGCGAACAAGAAAAGGAGTAGCCATCAAACGACAGTTCTTGATTAAGTACAAAGATAAACCCTGTATGGACTGTGGCAAGAAATATCCACCTTATGTGATGGATCTAGATCATCGAGATCCAAAGGACAAAATAAATGATGTTGCAGCCATGGTTCATTGGAATTTTTCAATAGAAAAAATCAAAAAAGAAATAGACAAATGTGATATAGTTTGTGCTAATTGTCATAGAATTCGCACTCACAAAAACATGCCAAGCTAGCCAAGATGGTCACGGCGGATGACTGAAAATCATCAGATTGAGGTTCGAATCCTCAGCTTGGCACCATAAATCAAGCAATTTTTAAAATACGAATACAAAAATAACTCAAGCGGCTCCTTGGATCCGCGCAAGCGGGATTAGCTCAATGGTAGAGTAGCTGGTTGCCAATCAGCTTACACGGGTTCGATTCCCGTATCCCGCTCCATACGGGAATTACTTCTCGTTTTTTGGTTTTTTAGCCTTAAAATCGCAATTTAGCCTGGTTCGAGCCAGGTTTTTTTGTTTTTAGACGTTAGCCTGGAAGTGAAAAATACCGGTAACGAGGTTCGAACCCGTAGTTATTATAGCAATCAACGCACCTGTCTGCTAAAATCAAATCATTATGACAGGGCGTTTAACGGCGACACACCACAATCTTGATTTCAACTTACTCCCGTCTGATAAATTCGCTCAACTTGGTCACTGGATGGCTGATGGCACGGGTGAATATAGGACTGTTGACTACTACGAAGGCTCCGGCGACAAAGGTAGGGATGTTATTGGCATCACCTTTGAGGACGAGCTAGATTACTTTCAATGTAAAAGGTACAAAGAGATTACCTACAGTGTTCTCAAAACAGAGTTAGATAAAATTACCGGCTATGTTAAAGCTGGAGAGATTAAGCTCCCCAGAAGAATTTATTTTGTGATTTCCTCTCCCGCGTCACCGGACGCGAAAGATAGGGCCAAGGCCTATGCCCAGAGCATTGATTTACCAATACCGGATTTCTGGGGTCCGGTAGTCCTTGATAAAAAGATTTGGAATGATCCCGATGCTCTCAAAAAGTTTTTCAACATTTCAGAGGAAGAAGAACACTTGCCTCAAATTGATGTGGATGGATTGATTGCCACTGGCACCCATGACACAACCTTCGTGACAATCAATACCGGCGATGTGCCGGCGGTTGAGTGTAGTTGGGAAATAAAAGGCTTTGCTTGGGGAGGGTATCCTGGCGGACCAAAGAACTTTACCTTAGCTCCACAGGAGAAAAAGGATCTCAGGATTGCCATGAAGCACGATTTTATGGGAAAGAATCAGATCAGGGAGTTGCGACTACACTTTGAATTTAGAAATGGCAAAGGTAATTGGTTTTTCTCTGAGAGGATGTTTAAGATCCAGCTTGTTCCAAGCCAGGCATTTTACCGAATACATCCAGATCCAGGCGATTATATTCCCGCGCAGCCATTGATTAAATTCACAATCGATGAGGTTGAAACCTTGCCACGCACGGGACTTAATACTACAGTCTTGGTTACTTACACTTATCAGAAGGAAACGAGAAAACTTGAAATACAGATCTCTGAGACTTTGCAGAGGGGTACATGGAAATTCAGCAATGACGAGCTTGACTACGCTATCAAAGAACTGGCCGAGCGAAAAATCCTCCAGATGATAAGAATGGGCAGCTTTGAGGAGAAGTTTGTCGTCAACACTTACTTAAAGCCTACACAAGAAACTGGCTTTGAAGCTTATAGAGAATTAAGGGATAGTATTTACTAAAAAAATGACAAAAGAAGAAACAATCAACCATCTAAGCTCTTTGATTCAAGAGGGTAATAGCCTAATCGTGACAAAATCTTACGAAACTCAAAACTGGTCGTTTGATGTATATGAAGAACACGAACCAACTGTTCAATACTACACTGATGTCAATCATAATGGCTATCCTTCATGGAGAATGAAGTCTCTCGCCTTTTTGAAAAAAATTCTTGGGTCATACAGCACATATGTCAAAGAGTTCGAGGAAAACTGCAAGCCATCAAGCACTGAAACTTACTTGAGACATGGTGTCGGCATTCTTGAAGCAGTTAAAAGTGGTTATGAGAATGACCTCGTTCTAGAAGAAACTCCGCCGCCCTCCATTGATAACTCGCCTAAGTTTCAGATAACCAATATCAATGAAGTTAAAAACGAGGTGGAAGTTGAATATAAAACCAGCAACTTTCAAGTGATAATACAAAATATAGAACAATCTGACAGAAAAAATAAAGAAAAGTTAGTAAAACAAGTTAAAGATATCCAGCTAGAACTAGAAAAAGGTAATGTCAGTTGGGAGAAGATTCAAAAATGGTGTGTATTCGCATTAGGGTTAGGCAAAGACCTAGGCATCAACCTACTTGCTAACATTATCGCCAAATCAGCGGGAATAAATTAGAATATTGAGACCTCTTTATTTCGAAGTAAAAATTTCCGGACCCGTTCTAAATTCGTACTGCATTATTTCTGGAAGCACTTTCCAGCAAGCAAGCTGAGTTGTGTAACTGCGGTTAAAAATTTCAGTTTTTTTATTGAGAATATCTTGACTGAGCGGGACAATATTATTTTGTGCCTTAAACGGCTGAGGTGCCACGTTCACAGCGCCGGGACAAATAAACTCCCAAACATTTTCAAATAATTCGTTAGCTAACCTATTTATCGATCTATGGTGAGAATGGCCGTATTCACCCTCCTGGTTATGAGTAAAGACAATATCTGGGACTCCAGCTTTTTCTTGAATTAGAGATTTCCAAGTGTTTAATTCTTGTTCACTAAGTTCTTGCCCCTCATCCTTTTGTTCTAAGGTAATGCTAGAAACTACATTTACTCCATAACCTTTGTACATCTCGATAGCGTGCGTAAATTCTTGGGGTCTAGGAGTTCCCATCTGCATGGTCACGCAAATAAAACTCCAACTCCAATTTGGATTTGTCAAAATTGTTCCACCACAAAATATAGTTTCATCGTCAGGATGAGCTGTTAAAACTAAAGCATTGATCTTGTTAGTTTTGTCTAAGTTCCAATCCATAGTTGTATTTTCTACCCTGAAGGGCGATCCCTGCAGCTAAGATGGATCACTTGTGTGCCATCAGTTCCCTAAAAGTAAGGTACCTTCACCACAGAGATCATTCGGTAAGGTCATTTTATCACGCTGTTGATATACTTAGATTGATGAAAAAGAAAATCATAATTTTCCTGATTGTATTTGGAGTTATTTTTCTTTCACTTTTCATATTTGTTTTCTTTTACGCCGGACTCTATGAGTTTATCGCTCCTACAAAACAACTTCCGGTCAATACTCAAATTGAGGATCACACTGCTGAAATTGACGGTATAACGATTCATTACAGAACTCTTGGTCAGGCAGAACAACAGCCCATTATCTTTATACATGGCTGGGGTGGGTCTTATACGAATAATGATGCAGTGACAACAGCACTCCACGAGCAAGGTTTTCGAGTATACACGATGGAAGTTCCAGGGCTTGATCGATCTTCAACCCCAAAAGCTCCTTGGTCAAATGATGATTATGCTCGGCATTTTGCGAAAGTTGTTGAAAAGCTGGAAATAGAAAGTCCAATTATTGTTGGACAATCTTTTGGCGGAGGAATAGCGGCTTCGTACGCCTCACTTTTTCCAGACTCAATAAAATATTTGGTCTTGGTAGACTCAAACACAACTGATAAAGACTTCCTCTACCCTAGACTTGTTCGAACGCTAGGAAATATTTTTACTTTTTCACTACAGGCAAGAGTAATCCCAAGTAATATTAAAAACACGTTTATTTCGCTGATGCTCTCAGTACCCGATGATCAGATAAGTAAAATACCCTATTCTGAACGAGCCATCATGGGGCAAACATTTATTCTCACCCATACCGAAGATCAATTTAAAAAGTTGGAATCTATTTCCATACCGACAATTTTAATTTGGGGAGAATCAGATAAGAAAGTTACACTAGATCAAGCAAAGAAAATGCAAGAGAGATTACAGGAATCAACACTTACGACCTTGCCGGGTGGACATACGGTGATTTATAAAGATCCTGGGGCTGTAGCTAAATTAATTAAAGCTGAGATAGATAATTTCGACAATCAGTATTAATAACGTATATTACCTTTTAGGTGGTTTTTTGATATATGGTTTTGTGAAATCAAGGATACCCATATGGCGTTTGAGTTCCTTGAGTTGTAAAATCAGTTTCGGAGTTAAAAGGTCGTATAGGTTCGAGCACATTATCGTTACCAGCTCCAAAATGACAGACAGTTACATAAACTGACAAGAAATAACACATGATTGATCCAAATATTATCTACGAAAAATTAATCAGTCTCCTTGATAGCAATCAAGTTGAATATAAATTATTTTCTCACAGAGAAGCTTTAACATGGGAAGAACTTGAAGCTGTACAAAAAGAAACCGGTTTTTTTGGAACAGAGATGAAATGTATGGTTCTAAAAGCTGGAGACAGGTTTATTGTTTATATTACCCTTCAGGGTAAAAAGGTAAATTTTGATGCAATTAAAGAAAAGTTAGACGTAAATAAAGTGAGACTCTCTACACCTGAAGAATTAAATGAATACTTTGGTGCCAAACCAGGTTGTGCATATCCATTCGGGTTCAATGTCCAATATGACATCTATATTGATCCAAAGATTTATGAACAAGAATGGATGTTGTTCAGTCCGGTTGTTCCAACTAGAACAGTGCAAGCTAAAGGATCTGATTTAAAGAAAATATTTGATTCGCTCGAAAATAAAGTTGAAGAAGTTGCCAACTTTAATCAGTAAATCGGAAACTTTTGATATTAATATGTGCTTTCAAAGCATTTAACTGAAGAGTCAAATCTGGAGTTACCAAATCTCTTAGGTTCGAGCCAATTACGGTCACCAGCTCCCTAGTGGAGCATATGTTCCCAAAAAAGCGCCGATTACTCAGCGCTTCATTTCATTTATTTATCAACTATTTTTCAAGGCCTCTTCGTACTCCTCAAAGCTTAAGAAGTAGAAAAAGACACTTGGGGCAGACCAGTTTTTAAGATTTCCTCCATCCACTTCCAAAGGATACACCTCTAATACTTGTACCCACCCTTTTTGAGGAGGGTAGTAAGACAATGTCCATTCAGGCGCCACAAAGAACAGCTCCCAACTAGTACCAAAAATGGTCACCTCAATTTGTTTTTCTGTTTTCTGTTCAAAGTCTAGCTTGAGATATGTAAGCCATTTTACAAGCAGTTCGCGCTCTCCATCCCCCTCAATCTCTACCAAGAATCTCTGTCTACCCTGCTCATACCAAACACTGCCATCACAGACCACCCACCCAACCAATTGGTCTAAGAATGGCTCAACCGCCTCATCATCGATCTCCGTCGGCCGGCAATTGAACAAATAGTGACCTTTTTCTTGATTCCGGAAAAACCATGACCCTCCAATCTTAATTAGTTCCCAATCATCAACAAATACTTTCAGCCTTCCTTCATTAATCACTTCATATCTGACTCCAATTGTGGACAACCACTTGGCTACATCAATCGGACCAAGATCAGCTGGCCACAAAGGCCCATGTCCAATCGCATTGATGACAAAGCTCTCTTTAGCTTCCACCACTCATCTCCTTTTAAAGTACAAACCAAGCTAAGTCACAGTATATCAGCTTAGTTATATCGACCCAATATTTCATTCTTTCTTACCTCCAGCAATTCTTTGAGTGAGTTAACGATATCGTGGGGAAACCTAACTTTTGTATTGATATCGTTTTTCCACTCTACCGGAACTTCTTTAATCTGGTGACCCATTTTTTTCGCTAAGAATAAAATCTCAGAATCAAACCCCCACCTGTTTATCTGTGCTCGAGAAAAAATATTCCGTGTTGATCGCGCCGAAAAGCACTTAAAACCACAAGTAAAATCGCTTACTGGCACGTTAAGAATCCACCGAGAAAGCTGAGTAAATACCCTGCCCAGAGTTTGTCTTATAATTGGTTGCCTTTTTCGAAGTTTGGCCCCTTTCATTTTACGCGAACCAATAATTACTTCATATGTCTCTAAAAAAGGCACCATCTTCTCAAATTCCTTTAATGGAGTAGAGAGATCGACATCCAAAAAGAGTCGATGCCTACCCCTTGCCTTCAACATTCCCCGTCTAATTGCATAACCCTTACCCCTATTGGAACGATACGTCACAAGTAGCAAGGGATATCTTCCTTGCAGCAACCTAAGTTTCTCCTGTGTCTTATCGGTACTACCGTCATTAACCACAATTAGCTCACTCCCAAATTCTTGTCTTTCAAGAAACGCAAATACCTTCTTTAGACTTTTGAGTCGCTTCTCCTCGTTGTACACCGGGATGACGATAGATAAATGGATTCTCTTTTGCATTGTGATTCTCTTCAAAATCAAATATATTCAAAACCTACCATGGATCTATTATTAGTGCCATTCTCGCTTGTCTCCATCTCTTTGTATCTGGGACTTATTGTGTTCGGTAATAGTACTCCCATCTGGCTTATCAGCACCATACTCGGTCTTTTCGGAAGCTTCATGTGGCTCAAGCGGTTTCGGTCTCAGTCTCAACAGGAGCTACTTTCTTTTCTTAAGAATAAAACCAATCTCCTCCTGGTAATAATGATTTTCTCAGTCATTGCCATTACCGGTTTCTCTGTCTCCCCCTTCATTATTACCAAAAAGATTGACAACTTTGAACATATTCAGCTGACCGACGTCGGCGACTACTACAAACATACTTACATCGTCAATCAAATCGCCAAGGATGGCTTCCCACCTCAAAATCCATATTTCCCCAAAGCTAAACTCTCCTACTACTTCGGTTACTACCTTCTCCCTGCCCTCATCGTCCGACTCAGTCAACTCCCCGGCGCCTTAGTCACCTTCTGGTACATCCTCCTTACCAATACCTTTTCCTTATTGTCAATCGCTTTTTTGATAGGCAACTTTATCAAACGACCTCTCTATCGCTTCATGGCCATAGGACTTGTTCTCAGCGGACTTGGCGTAGACGCTATTGCCTTTGTCTTTAACACCCATGGACAACTCCAAAATGACGAAGGCTTACAGCTGATTAATGTCTACAAATCCCTTCTCTTTGCCCCCCAGCACTTTCTAGCCGCCTCTATAACCGTTTGGACCGTCTATCAACTTCTCTACAAAAAATCATCTGCCCTTCTGATTACTCTCTTTTCCACCATGGTCTTGCTCACCAGTCTATTTGTCTCAATCACCCTAATAATTTGGTTATCTTTGATTTTTATCTTCAAGAAACATCTTCGAGTTACTCTAATCAAGAGTGGACTCCTAACTGGGCTGATCCTCATCCCCTACCTACTTCTCTTTAATGATCGAAATAATCTCTTCTACCGCTTTACTCTAGATCCCTACAACGCCACCCCCTATTACTCGATCAACGTCATCTATACCTTCTTTATCAAATACGGCCCATTTGTCTTTCTCACCCCATTTCTGCTAGTCTTCAAGCCTTTTCGTCAGCCCCTTTATATTGCCAGCTACTTTCTCATCCTCGCTGTAACTTGGTTTATTCGTACCCCTACTTTTAATGACTTCAGCATGAGAACCTCCATCCCCATTTGGCTCAGTCTTCCAATTGTCGTCTTTGCTGTTGTCGACAAGTACTCAAAGAGGTCGTTTGTTCATATCTTTCTCGTGATTCTTGCCGTTATCACCATCGGTATTGGTGCCAAGGGCCTTTATCTAGAAACCAAAAAACACTACCAGTCCCGCGAATTTATGAATCCTTCAGAGAGCGAATTGATCCAAAGAGTTAGATCGCTCTCTAAAGAAACCTCTCTCTCCTCAGTCGACAATGCCAAGTGGGTAGAACTGATCCCCTCTCTTGCCAGCAAAGGCATTATTTCCCCCTATCTCTATGACTCCTACGCCTACTTTACCGGTAAGTTCGGTCAAGAACACAAAGAGTATGAAGATCGAGCCACGGCTATCTTTCATCAAGAAACAATCGGACGGGGCATTAAAGATGTCATCGCCAGCAAGAATCAACAGCTTGACCAACTTTTTGACTTCTTCTCTCGCAATCCCGCCGATCTCTTGATTCTCAATAACAAGATTTGGGTAAAAAAAGACACCAATCCCTGGGTTGCTCTATTCCGCCAACTAGATGTCTCTTATGACCTCCTTACTCCCTATTACACCGCCTTCCACCACCAAGATCTACTGGAAAAGCTAACTCAGAATCAGATCAGTATTAATCCCAAAAAAATAACCCCACTTGTGGTCTTCGATCAAGCCTTCAATCTCCAAAAAGGCCTCTGGTTTCTCGCTTCGTGCAATGCCCTACCCAATACCAACGCCAAACTCGAACCAAACGACTACTATCTTCTCTTTGATGAAACACTAACGGGCAACAATCGCTGTGTCGGTCGACTCTTCTATCTCGAAGAGACAAAAAGACTTACCCTGACCCAATATTCCAAAGTGGAGACGCTGTATGCTGCCCCAGTGGAAATTATACCGGTTAAATAATTCCAATTCTCTGAATTAGATACTACTTTCCTAAAGGAACAGACTTCTCTACCGTTAGCGAACAAGAACTCCAAGCCGTCATCAAAGAGATCAACAACAGACCGAGAAAAATACATGGATTCATGACCGCCAATGAGGTATATTACAAATTAGTTAAAAATGCTCAGGTGTGACGATCGAAACTAGAATACGGGGTGTAAGATTATTTCCAGCAGATCTTTAATATGATCCTTCATACATAGAAAGGTGTTAAGGTGCCTCAAAAAAAGTTTGCCTGGATCTACACAACGTTGATTTTTGTGGGGTTGATCATCGAATTAATTGTCTGGATTGTCAGTGTTCCAGCTCATCGTGAACACACATCTGTGCTAAGTGAGTATGGTGAAATATATGTCTATTCTAGATCGCAGCCAATCTATGTTAGAACCTCGGCGGCGGGACCATACGCATTTGAAGTAACTCTAGATGAGAGAACAGAAACCTGTGGAGCGCTCTGGTGCGAATTCACCATCCCTGCTGATGGCGAATTACACCACATTACCATCAATAGCCCAGGCACGGTCGGGGTGATGATGTCATCGGGGAATGTCTTTTACCTATTGTCTTTCAGATAGGACGGTTCTAGTTTATGCCCTGGGAGTTGGAGCAAACCACTCCACTCCCAAGGTTTTTATGGCTATGAATAACTCCAAAAGTGTTGTTGCCGGGCTAGGGCTCGAACCTAGACTATCTTCCTCCAAAGGGAAGCGTGTTGCCATTACACCACCCGGCAAAACCGTCGAATAACTTCGACAAGTATATTTTACCACTGGTAGGCCTCAGGCACCAAGAAGCGCCAACTCCGTGTTCAACTGACAAATCAAGCTATCGTATTCCTGATCCTGATAAAGATAGTCCAAGTATCCCAAAGCTATTTCTCTCACCCCCGCCCTCACCTTAGAGTCAACTGCCGGCAGTGTTGCCACTTCTGTCACTGGCGCAAAGCGCAGATGTGCTAGTTTAGAACTCGCTAGAGAATCTACCAATTTTGTTGGAATGGCAATGTGATAGACCGAAACATCAACATCAGCGATGATGATATTCATCATCGGCTGGACATCAAAGTTAACCAAACCAAGATTAAATGACCGATTCAAAACGCTGCTTGACAACACTTCTTGTTGTAGCACTCGAGTTATCGCCGTCTGTGGTGCCTCACCGGCTACCGAGTAGGTCATTGGGTACGACAATGCCCCAAAGAACTTCCCCACTCTTGGATTGGGAATCGATATATCTTGTCCAACCAGTATCTGAGTTGGATCATTTTCTAATGTTGCAATAAGAGCTGTTCCCTTAGTTCTAGTTAAGCCCTGGCGTGCATGTCTGGCAATCCGATGTAGTGTAGACCGCGAGATCGCCTCCTTGATTGATGGAGGCATATGACGATAATAGAGTTGTTCAAGAGGAAGTTTGGTCTCCACTAGCTTGGTCAGAAAATATACCGCCTTACCAAACGGACTCTGTGATCTCCCCGCCGACTTAATTACTCCCCATTTATCTAGCAGTCGATATCCATGTGCCTCAGAATACGGAAAACGCATCACCAAAGACTCTACCGACTCCCCAGCCAGATATGAGGAAATGAAGTCCTTTTCTAGTTTATTTTCGTGTTCCCTAGGTATTGATCGCTCTATCACTCTTCCAATTTTACCCCACAACCCTCTTAAAAGGTCTCAACTTCACGATTTACGCCTTTTGAACATTTTCGCTGAGGGTACGACTAGCCACTGTCTTTCCACTAAGTACATAGCCATTCCAAGATACAAAATCAGCTCTATCACTTCTCCCCAGACAGTGATCCCGTGCCTCAGATTAATGGCCGTATAACTAAAGTATACTGCTGCTACCAAAAAATGTACGCAAGTATACCTGCTTGGAATCAAATACCCCAACCAGTTCTTTTTCAACTCCTTTATCTTCGGCTTTTTCGCCGCCTTGTTTGGAACGAGTAACCACGCCAGGCCCGCCACCAAGCCAAACACCACATATCCAATCTGAGTAATTGAAAACTCAATCAGATTGTGAAGATTAGTTTCTTGTTGCAAGTTCTTTTCGACAAAGAAAGAAGGTGATGTGACCTGCAGTATCCTCTGTCCCCACGAGATCTCCTCCAAAGCCACTCCGATAATCACGACTCCCATTAAGGTAAAAAGTATTGCTAGTTTTCCCCACCCTTTCGTTCGGTATAGTTTGTAGGCTATTTTGAATGTTGTGACCATACAAAAGGCCAATATCAGTTCCTGCAAGTTTTCTACTAAAGCATCTTCGTAAACTAGACGTTGAAACACATCGAATGGCCACAAGGAAATAACAAAAAAGATGAACCAGACAGTCGGGACAGATAGCAACTCAATCGAAAAGAAGTTCTTTTTTATCCACCGTCTCGGTAGGTTAATCAAAACGCAAATCAAACCAAATATCCCGATTATCAAGATTCTCTGGTGATTAAGTAGCGTCTGAGAAAAAACAAAGTTGGTTGAAGTAAAGAAATCAACCAACGCCAATAATGAACCGGCTAGTAGTCCGATTGGTAAAACCAATAAATTATTGATCGTTATCATCGACATCGACAATCTCGACTTTCCTTTAAACCTAAGAACTAATAAGCCAACTAACCCCAAAAACATAAATGCTGCCGAATCCACTCCCAACAAGTCCTTCACCCTATTTATGTTTCCATACACATCCATCATCAAAAAGGATATGGTGCTCAAATATATGATTCCAACACCAAATTCCTTTGCGATCTTCATTTCTTCCTGTGTCTATTCTCTTTCCAAATGTAAAAAACAATCAGTGAACTCAACACTGCCGCAAAAAAGCACCAAACCGAGACAAAGTTAATAAAATACAGTTTTCCTGAAATAATTGCCGAAAGTAGGACGGCCGCCCCAAAAATCCGAATTTCTCTCTTCGAACTCGCCAACAAGGAACCACATACAGCGCTCAGATACATGACCCCAATAAGTACAGCATAACGTGTTGCAATTCGGTAAAAAAGACTAGCACCACATATCGATATCAACAGTGGTCTTGTCATTGTAAGAAACAACAAATATAGCGACACGACAATTCCCAAACACAAGAACCAACTCAAAGTACGTCTTCTTTCTTTGTCTAGCTTGTAAACAATCAGAGGTATATATGTTGGCCAAAAAACAAAGGCAAAAAAAACGTAGCCAAGACCCAACATCTGGTGGCTGACTCCCGTTCTAAGTACCAACCACTGTCCTCCCTCAAGAATTTGCTGAGTTGCGAATAAAAGAGGTATCACTGCCACCATCCTCAGTTTTTTCGGGGCCATTCGCCAAGATGCCACTCCAGATGCCATCAGTCCACCCCCCGCCGCAAAGCTAGCTCCAGCTGAAAAACACATACAAGCAGTATATCTATTTACACTACTGTTTGATTTTCAGCATAAGCATAAGACTGTCTGTCACCTCATCAATCTCCCGATTCGCCCTGACAATGCATAGCCTCTCTTCGGCAATCAATTTTCTCAACATCGGCCTCGTTTTCTGATCAAAGACATTGAGTCGTCTTTCCACTACATCTGGCATGTCATCCGCGCGTATCGCCGCCTTTTCCCTCTCGGCTTCATCACGTCTCTTTTTTGCTCGACCTCTTGACTGTTGGTCCAATACCGCCAGATATATAAATGCCGACTCTAAATCATATTCTCTCCCCATCTCTTTAAGCATTCGATCAACCCCCATTAGTTGCTCAACCGTTCTGGGAAATCCGGTAAAAATAAAGTTGATATGTCCTTGCTCTATCTCCTTCTCAATTACTTTAGCCACTATCTCAAGCATTATCTCATCTGGGAAATAACCCCCCTTATCAACCGAATCTATATACGGCTCTAATAAATAGTGAAACTGACCAAAAGGGCCATCTGGCGTTCTCGCTCCCCGGTATATGTCCCCCGTTGAAATCCGAACCGCTCCCTTTGTTTTTTCACACAAAACATCCGCCTGAGTATCCTTACCCGCCGATCCCTTTCCGTTAATAAATACAAATCGCAGCCTCTCTGGATTCATGACAACAATATACCAGTATCGAAAACAACTAGAGCTTTTTGGGTATTTTTTCCCAATCTTTCATCCAGACATTCGTCACAGCAATGTCCGACGGCATCCGCCACTCATCCCTCGGCGAGGGGCTAACTGAGCCTACTTTTGGTCCATCCGGCAAAACTGATCGCTTAAATTGATTAGCGAAAAATCGAGTCAAGAAAATTCGTAACCACTTCTTTATCTCTCCAATTCCATATTTCCCCTCAAAGGCTGCCAGGGCAATTCTAGCAATCTTAGACGGTTTCATCCCGAATCTGACAAAGTAATAACCAAAGAAGTCATGTAGCTCATACGGACCGACTATTTCCTCCGTTTTTTGTGTAATTTTGCCTGACCTTGCCGGTAACAGCTCCGGAGACACCGGTGTGTCGAGAATATCTAGCAGCACTTCCCTCACCTTCTTTTCGCTAGCAAACTCCACTTCTGCCACCCATCTAACTAAGTGGGAAATAAGTGTCTTTGGCACCCCACTATTAATACCATAGTGGCTCGCATGATCTCCATACATCGTGCACCAACCAAGCCAGAGCTCTGATAGATCCCCTGTTCCCAAGACCAATCCACCTTCTTTACTCGCCACCACCAACTCAACATACTTTCTGCTCCACGCCTGCGTATTCTCAAATGTCAGATCATGAACTTTACTGTCTTGTCCCACTTTGGTAAACAAGAGTGTTGCCACATCTTTGATTGGAATCTCTTTAAACGTTGCTCCAATCGACTTAATCAGCTCAACCGCATTGGCATAAGTTCGGTTTGTCGTCCCAAAACCGGGCATAGTTACTCCGACAATATTTTTCCTTGGTAACTTCAACAGATCCATCGTTTTGGCCGCCACCAACAAGGCCTGAGTTGAATCAAGGCCTCCGGACACCCCCACTACTAATCTTCTCTTTGCCTCAGGTAATGTCAATAATCGCCGACTCAAAGACGTTGCCTGGATCTTAAATACCTCCTCACATCGTCTGTCTCTCTGTCCCTTGTCTTGCGGCACAAACGGCCACGGCGAGTAATCTCTTTTTAGCTCCTGATATTCTTTCTCGCCACCACCTAACTTTTCGCCGAATCTTACTTTTTCAAATTCCCCTGTTACCACCTCTCCATTATCTCTAAATGAACTCATTCTCAATCTATCTGCCACCAGTGTCGTCAAATCCACGTCACTCAGAGCACACGATCCCTCCATTTGATATCTTTCAGTTTCCGCCAGCAAGATTCCTCGATCGGCAATAAGCCCCTGTCCATCCCAAGCACAATCTGTCGTCGATTCACCAAACCCACTCGATACATATAGCTGCACCGCCACATTCTTAGCCGAAGATGAAACCACCAACTCTTTTCGGTACTCGTCCTTGGTCAGCGTCATGTTCGAAGAGGATAAGTTAACTAAAACGGTCGCTCCTTTCAGCGAGGCAAAGGTACTTGGCGGGATCGGCATCCACAGATCCTCACAGATATCGACAGCCATAACTAACTCTGGATACCTCTCTGATACAATCAAAACGCTTCCAAAGGCCACCCGCTGACCTAAGACTTCAATTTCTTTTTCAGTTGTGTGTCTGCTTGTAGCAAACCATCTCGTTTCTCTAAACTCTCGATAATCCGGTAAATATGTCTTTGGCACCACCGCCAATATCCTTCCTAACAATATCACCACCGCTACATTAAATAGTTTGTCCCCCACTTTTAGTGGCATTCCCACTACAATTAACGAGTTTGTCTTAGCAGTTCCCTCAAGCAGCGCCTGAAGGGCCGTTAGACACGTCTCTTGTAGCGCTGTCGATAGAAAAAGATCTTGACAGGTATATCCAGATAGACTCAATTCGGGAAAGACAATCAACTGAGCTCCCCGTAAAGCCTCTCTAGTTACCCAGCCTAAATGTTCTACCACGTTTTTCTTCGGATCGGCCACATAAACTCTTGGACTGACCACTGCTACCCGTAAAAATCCATGATTTCGAATGTCTAAAAAATCGTCCTTCATTTTCTCTAGTTTCTCCAAATTATTAACTAAAACTTCATAAAAGCCGGTTACTCCCAAATTGGAAGTAACCGGCATAAAGACCTCAATATGTTTTTTTGTGGGCAAGAAAGGCGCGTTCGTAGCGAAGTTGCTCAGTGGTATCCCCCATATGTTTACCTGAAACATCAGAGAGCTTAATCGCTGGCCGACCGTTAGCCGAAATCGGCTTTACGACAGTGCTTGGCTTAGGTAGCCCCATGTCATTACCGAGGTTGCCTCCAATGCCACTATAAACAACGGCATAGATTTTGGAAAAGGTCTCTGACAGTTTAATTGCTGAGGGAACATCTAATCCATCACTGAAAACAATTGATTTAGTTTTTGGATCGATCCCGTGGCTTCTTAAGAAGTTGGCGACCAAGTATCCGTAGTCCTCAGGTGTCTGCATCGAGTCGTGGCGATACCCATCAAGACGTTCCACCATTTCTCTTGGCATGCCCTCAAGAAATGAGTAGGTTCCAAAGGTATCAGTCAAAGCAATCAATTTCTCATTGGGATACAGATTTTCCCAATCACGCAGTGCCAGATACACCGACTCACACAAAAAAACATCACTGTCTCTTCCAAACAAAGCCGCGTAGATCATGAACACTTCGTGAGCCATCGTTCCCAGTGCCGGAATATCATTCTTCCAAGCTAAGTAAACATTTGACGTCCCAACCAAGATATTGGGGATCTCCTGCATCAGGATCTCCAGTACATTCTTGTGCCAGGGTACACTAAAAGGACGTCGACAGATAAAGTCAATCAACCGAACAACGGATGTATAGCTTGATAATAGCGACGTTTTGTTAAGAAGTCGCCGCTCACCTTCCCTCCAGACAGCCCTCAGATCAAGTCCGTCTCGTTTGAGAACAGACTCACAGTACAGACTCATCTGAATCGTCAAGATCAGCGTCTCCCAGAAAATTGTTTCAGGCCACGTCCCAGTTACCTTAAGAGAGAACTGCTCCCCCTCGTACTTAAGATCGTAAGGCGGCAACTTAAATGTACTCAGATAATTTATGTATCCTGGTAGGTATGTCCCCTGGCGCTTAAGATATGCCAACTCTCGCATCCGAAAAGTTAAGCTTCTCACATGATCAAGTTCTTCTCGGAACCGTCCCTCATCAATCAATCTCCCAAGCGGGATATTAAGACTTCGGTTGGTAAAGCCATAGCTTACAACCGCACCAGGCTGGTAAAACCAGGCAAACTGACCCATGGTAAATTTATACTTGTCTACCCACAGCAAGGAAGGAATTATTCCTTCGTCTTTTTTCATTCCCTTCTCCTTTTATATTGAAGTCTTGTCAATGTGCGTAAGACACATTGTATACCCAGGCTTTCTTAGTGTCAAGGAGACACTTACATAGCTAATCTAGATCAATCTCATAATATATAGACAAGCTGCCTCAATCATGCTACAATGACCAAGTTAGTGACCTGGCAACAGGTCATTCCATTTGTTTAAGGGATTTTTTGTAACAAATATGAATAAAATCAGAAATATTGCCGTCATTGCCCACGTCGACCATGGCAAAACCACTCTCGTTGACGCCCTTCTTAAACAAACTCACGTTTTTCGTGACAATCAAGAAGAAATGACCCAAGATCGCATCTTGGACAGTAATGACCTCGAACGTGAACGAGGTATCACTATCATGGCCAAAAACTGCGCCATTGAGTACAAAGGTACCAAAATCAACATCATCGACACTCCGGGCCACGCTGATTTCAGCGGCGAAGTTGAACGTACTCTTAATATGGCCGATGGAACACTCCTTATCATCGACGCCCAAGAGGGTCCTATGCCTCAAACCAGATTCGTTCTCAAAAAGGCCCTCGACTTAGGTCTTAAAATCATTGTCGTCATCAACAAGATAGACAAACCCTTTGCCCGCATTAATGAAGTCATCAGTAAAACTGAAAGTCTTTTCCTCGAGTTAGCCACTACTGAAGATCAACTCAATTTCCCCTTTCTTTATGCTGTGAGTCGCACCGGCAGTGTCTTTACTGATCGCCCCACTGATGTAAATGCCCCAGGCAACGTCATTCCTCTTCTTGAAGCAATCATTGACTATATTCCCGCTCCTCAAAACGAAGTCAATTTACCTTTTAAAATGCTTGTTTCCTCTCTTGACCACAATCCTCATCTTGGGCGTCTACTAGTTGGTAAAATCCATCAAGGTCTTCTGAATCAAAATCAGAAAGTCGTCATCGCCAAAGACCCAAGTAGAAGCTACAGTATCGAGAAAATCATGGTCGCCGAAGGTCTAGGACGTCTTGAAATTGATCAAGCACAGGCCGGCGACATAGTTATTCTCTCTGGTATCTCTGAGGCGCACATTGGCGACACCCTTACCGACTCCTCTGACATTACTGCGATTGATTCTCAAGCTATTGGTGAACCTACCCTTCACTTAACTCTCGGTGCCAATACTGCTCCTTTTTCCGGCAAAGAAGGTAAATACTCAACCAGCCGCCAACTTGAAGATCGCCTAATGCGTGAACTCCAAACCAATCTAAGTCTTCGAGTTGAAAAACTCGACAACGGTAAATACAAGCTCTCTGGTAGGGGGGAGCTCCATCTCGCCGTCCTACTCGAAACTATGCGCCGTGAAGGTTTCGAGATGGAGGTAGGCAAGCCTGAAGTCATCACTAAAACGATCAATGGAGTCGTCACCGAACCAGTCGAAGAAGTAAGCATTGTTGTCCTCAATGAGTACCAAGGCACTATTAACCAGCATCTTCTTAAGCGTCTTGCCGCTCTTATCAAAATGGAGCCAATATCCGACCACGAAGTCGAATTCATTTATCATATGCCCACTCGAAACATTATTGGTCTTAGAAGTTTACTCCTCACTGCCACAAAAGGTACCGTTCTTTTTAGTTCTCAGCTTTTGGGTTTTGAGCTTCAAGGTAAACCCCTCCCCAAACTTCGTTCCGGCGTATTAATTGCCGGGCAAACCGGCGATGCCCTGGCATATGGCCTAGAAGCCGCCCAAGGTCGAGGAGTTACCTTTATTGGGCCAGGAACAAAGGTCTATGAAGGCATGATCATTGGTCAGAACTCTCGCGAAGAAGATCTAGAAATCAATGTTTGTAAAGGTAAAAAACTTACTAATATGAGAAGTAAATCTTCTGATGGCATCATCCAACTTGCTCCTCCAATTGACCTAAGCCTCGAACAGTCCCTCGACCTTCTTGAACCAGATGAACTGCTCGAGATAACGCCAATCAGCCTGCGTCTTCGCAAAAAGTACCTTTCTGACCTCGAACGCCGCCGTCACAAGCGCAACAACTAATATTAGGAGGTAAACTGCGGATTCATGCACTTTTATCATTTCGGCAATCATCGATCTTGACCTATTCGTTAAAAGCGATCCTTAGGGAGGAATACATGATCATAACAAAGACCAAGATAGTACGAAAGTACACGACCGACGGCGACTGGCTTATGGACCTGATACTTTTTGACCTACCTTTCTCACAAGAAACGATCTATCATCTGCAGCTCGAAGACGGGCGTGACATCCAAGTCACACAAGATTTCTATTCCCACATATCCGTCGGTGAATCTTACGTCGAACATTCTCTTGAAACCAATGATCAAACCGATAGGCGCGAAGATCCTCCAATCAAATTTCCCATCATCACTCTGATGATTTTGTTAGCATTGGGAGTCTGCTTCTTTACTGGCGTATACTTCGCCTTCATCTACTAAGACACACAAAAACCACCCGTCACCGGGTGGTTTTTCAATCAAACTATTCTCTGAATCCAGCTAGACCATTCAGTGCATCTTCCGGACTGACTTTAAAGGCGAAGGTAAAGGCTGATGCATCGTTAAAAGAACATCGCCCTGAGTCATAAAGATAAAAGGCATTCCTTCCCCATTTCTTACCACCAGGGGTCTGCTCAAGAAGATATCTGGCAAACAAATTATAAAAACTGTATCTCAATCCTTGCAGACTTAAGTAGTCCATATCTTCATCAGATATCGCTATTGCTATCTCTGAATTAGAGATGGTGGTACCACTCATCATTTTATCCAACCAGACCTCATCTGAACTTAAGGTGCCAGGTAAACCCTGACTGACCATTACCGCTTCACCTTCATTAATCGCCCTTGTCAGTCGTCCATAATCTCTAAAGCCACAAGATCTGACTCCCTGAACAATATGAGTCAACTCATGTGCCATAATATATCGCCGCATTTTGATCGAAGGAACATCCCACCCCGCACCGCTTTGCATTACTACCAAACCTAACTCTTCATCAGATTGTAAGGTTTTTCCTGCTATCACACCATGATTCGACTTTTGGAATTCAATTGGGGAATAGATGCCTATGACGACCCTCTCTGGCCATTGGGTATAGCCTATGCCTTTCAATAACTCAACGGTTTCTTTCAGGTCACATCTAGTCGCCTCAATCAACCAAGGTTTCGGTTCAAAGCCAACATAGACGATCTCAAATCCCTCCGGAAATTGACAGTCTGACTTAACTAAAGACAATAATGGCGGAGCGACAACCGAAGCAATTTTTTTACCCTGAAAGAAAAATAATCCAAGCAAAAAAAGCACAGCAGCAATGACTATCAACTTACGTTTCATCAAACACCCTCCCTATTAAAGTACGTTTATAGGATTATAACATTAAAGCCAGATGATATCTGAAAAAAATCTACCAATGATATAATTAACCTATGTACAACTGGTCAACCAACACGAATAAACTACGTCAAAACAAAGAGCAGTATAATCTTTGGAGACTTGAGAATCTAATCAATTTTGGCCTCAATAATGAGAAGCTTAACAAGGTGTCCCTTAAAAAAAATCTTTCAAAACTTAATCTAGATCAGAAAAAAAGAAGCTTTCTTAAATTTTTACTAAATTAATGAAACTTCATCCTACTTCTATAATAACCAAGACTCAAGCAGATTTCCTAAATCTCTTTTCTGCCTCAAACTTAGTTAAAGATTTCTATCTCTCCGGAGGCACTGCCTTAGCTGGCTTCTATATCCCTTATCGTATGTCCGAGGATCTCGACTTCTTCTCAGAACAAGAAGTAGAGCTTCCATATGTCATAACTTTCCTGAAATCTATCAAAAATAAACTCAACTACAAGCAACTAGATATCAATTCTAGCTTTAATCGTAACCTAATTTTTTTGAGATTTGAAAATTCCATACTTAAAACAGAATTTACTTACTTCCCCTTTCCTCAAATAGACAAATCTAATTTCTATCAAAAAACACAGATCGATTCTCCTCTAGATATTGCCACTAACAAGTTATTTACCATTTATCAAAAACCTCGCAGTCGTGACTTCATGGATCTTTATATGCTTTGTCAAAAGTACAATTGGACAATTCAACAAATAGTCCAACAGGCAAGAACAAAATTTGATTGGCATATTGATCCTCTACAACTAGGAACTCAATTTTTCCAAAGTATTGAACTTAAAGATTATCCTAATCTCACCATAGAGCTTAAAGAAGCAGACTGGCAATCCTTTTTCCTAGACGAAGCCAAGAACCTCAATAAGCAAATCTTTTCATAACTTCACGTTACAAAATGTAAATCAACCCTTGCTTAAGTTGACTAATCTCCGATATATTTAACCGGCATGGATCAAAGTAATGACACAACGATAGACCTAAGTAAGCCCCTGTCTGCACAAGACCTAGTCAATCTAGAAGGTCTAATTTTGAGTTATCTCTCGAAAATCGAACGTCATAAAGAAACCTACAACAAACACAAAGAGATGCTCGATAACATCTTGGAACATAGCCCCGAATACAAACAAGCTCTTGTTGAAGTCAAAGAAGTCAATGGCAAGAAAAATCAAATTAAGAAAGATTTACTTAGTACTACTGAAACTGCCTCTATTAACGACAAAGTCAAAGAGATCAAAGGAGAACTCAAACACCTCCAGGATACTCTCTCTGTTTATCTCCAACAATACGTCCAAAACGCAGCCACCAATCAAATTGAGGACGATTCTGGCCAAGTTCACGAGATTGTCTACGTTGCCAAGGTCGTCAAACGCTCCAACAAATTCCGTACCTAGTTATATTCATCCTCAATTTACTCCACCTTCAATTTTACTCTTGCGCGTTATTGTATACATCGTCGGATGGTACAAGAATGTTGCCGGTGCTTCCTCGACTAAAAAGCGTTGCAAATCATGATAAATTGCTCTTCGTTCTTCAAGTCTCATGGAAAGTCTTCCGTCCTCAAGTAGCTTATCCACCTTGGCATTCTGTAGTCGAGTAAAATTGGTATTCTGCGTCGAATGCCAATACGAATATTGATCCGGATCAGCCGGTATGTTCACCATCTTCACGATTGCCTGAAAACTCTCCGGCTGTGAAGAAACCACCCTTATTTCTACTTTGATCCCCACTTTCTCCCAGTCACTCTTAATTCTCTCGGCAACAAACAAAAGTTCTGGTGTAGTTGCCAACTCTATTGTCTCTTGTCCATTTGGTTGCGCTTTTTGTACCAACTCCTTTGCCCGAGCTTCACTATAGTCATATGCTTTCACCGTCTTGTTGTACACCCAAGACTTAGGGTCATATGAAGATAGCGCCCTTAATTGTCCTATTTCCTTATCTTTTATCGCATACGAAAGTCCCTGTCTTAAACTCTTGTCTGCCAACAAAGAATTACTCGTGTTGTAAAACACCGCTACAAACAGATCTGTTCTCAGTATCTCTTTCAATTCCACGTTCGGCCAATCAGCCTCAACTGGTCGGGCGAGTAATTCCGACAATACATCGATCTGTCCCAGTTTAAATGCTAGCTCTGCTTGCGAACTAGAATCATAGAAGCGATATGAAAGTTTTTCTCTCTCCGACTCTAACTCAACTAAATCTATATATGGACCAGCCGCCTGGATATTCTTAATCTCATACTCCCCGCTTGTCCGAGTTCCGTTTACCACCGGCTTACTCAAAACACTTGGAAACGGCGCAAAGGCTTCTGGCAACCTAAACTCTATGGTATTTGGCTCTATCTTCATCATCTCAACACCCGGAATCACAAACTCAAGATCGGCCAACCTCATCTCCTGACCATCAGACCACTTCAGGCTGTCGCGTAAGTAAAATCGATAAATCCTCCCTTCATCCAGAATCTCAAACCGACTGGCCAATCCGGGTTCAGGCTGTAGATTCTCTCCTGTTTTAGTTAACCCTATTCCCAATTTTCTCTCAATCTCGACCGGTATCTGTGACAAAGTGTGTTTGCCGACAATCCCGACATACAAATGACGTTTAGGCCGGGGCAATTTGGGTAATAGCAAAAAGAAAAGTACCGCCACTCCCACCGCCAATAAAAAACTACTTAGAATCGTCTTCTTGTACTTAGCAATAAATCCCTGAACAAACCAATAAGCCTGTCTTAGAACACTCATTTTATAACAACGTATTCATCAAAGATACTCCTGCAAATAGTACAGCTAAAGCTATTGTTAGCACAAAAAAGCTTTTTTCAACACCTTTTTTTGAACGATATTGCATTCCGCCAAAAGCCTTACCCAAACCTGCATTCTGGGACTGCAAAAGTACCAAGACAACCAAAAACAGCGCCACCACTACTTGAGCTATAAGCAAAAACATAATCACATTCTACCATTTTCATTTCTTTAAGAGCCAAGAGACTAGACTCGCAACCAACGAAATTGTTACCGATGCCAAAAAAAACGACATCAGTAAAGAGATTTGCATCGCCGGAACAATAAAGCCCTGGTAACTTATTCCCTCAAAGTAAAAACTAATTATCGCAAAGCCCGCCACCAAGCGCGTCAAAATAAACAGAGTTGCTACATTGGCCACCCAGCCAAACACTCCCAATGTAATCAAATTAATCGGCAGTAACAATAACTTGACTAATGGCTTAGCTGTTTTGTTAAGTAGCGTCAACGCCAATGTCGCCAAAAAAAGTGTTCTTAGTGTTCCATCATAGGCAAGACCAGGAAAAATCCTGATCGCCAGGTACAAAACAATCATGTTAAGAAATATAGAACGTAAGATAGTTTTCATCTTATGTTAAATCTACCACTTTCTTCACTCTAGTCTCCTTCTGTCTCTCACCTTCTTGTGATAGGTGGTCGCAAATCGATGTGCCTCGTCTCGAATATTTTGCAACAATTTGAGTGCTGGTTGCCTTTTACTTAGCTCAATCATTTTGTATCCGCCATTGATCTTAGGGACAATCACAATCTCCTCCTTCTTTGCCAAACCAATCCTGGGAATCTCCTCTGGTATCTCACTCCCCGCCACTGATAGCTGTGGCACCCCTCCATCCAACAAAACTAAACTCGGTAGCTCCCACTCGCTGTGTCTAAATCTTCGTCTAAGCATCTCTGCCATCGCCGTCGGATCCCCTCCCGTTAGCCCCCTAATTCGAAATTTACGATACTGGCTCTTTTGCGGTGAACCCAAATAAAATACTACCATTGAGCCAACCGTGTCCTTCTGTTGCAAGGTCGCGATATCATATGCCTCAATTCTCTCAAGTGACGTCTCAATTCCCTCCAGTATCAAGAGATTTCTAAGCGACTTAACTTGATTCTCCGTTGGAGAACTCAAATATGATGACAGCCCTGTGTTCATAAATACGACGTGATATAAAGCTTCATACAAATCTCGCTTCTTCGAAGCCAACTCGAAATCCTTTTTTTGCGCGGCCTCCCTTATCTCTCTCAGTAATTCTTTAAGCAATTGTCTTACTTGGCCACCCAGGAACTTCTTGAGATACCCTATACGTTTCCGATAAGTTCGCTTTTCTACCTTCCCAATACATACACCATCACATAGTCTTATATGATAATAAAAGCAGGCCCGGTTCCTTTTCCCCCTTTTAGGAGGATTACTACATATACGAAACACCCGCCGCGCTATCCTCATTATTTGCTCCGCGGACTTAGCTGACATAAACGGCCCATAGACCTTCTCCTTCCCAGTTAGGTCACTCCCTCTAATCAACGTGATTTCAGGATACTCTGACTTTGAAACAACAACGTATAGCTCGGATTTATCATCTTTCTGCATCAGGTTATATTTTGGCTGATACAACCGAATCAGCCTTGCTTCCAAGAGAATAGATTCAAGTTCTGAGTTAACTGAGACAACTTTAAGCCATTTTGCCCCAAAGACAAAGTATTCTGCCTGATTAAGTTTTAGCAAAGCATTCTTCACATGCTGCCTTATTCTTGTTACCGGATGAATCGTCTTACCAATATACAGTGGACGCTTTTCTTCGTCTTCGAAGATATATACGACGGGCCGTAAAGGTAGCAATGAAAACAACTCCGCCAAATCCGATACCCCCTGCCAAGGCAAACGGAGTGGGAATTTTTCTTCGATAACCAAATTTGAATCTTTTTTCTTCATTGGCATAATTTAGTATTAACTCTGCTCGTGACCAACCCAAGCCACTGTTTGGTCTAAGTGGCAATAGTATCTCCACCTCACCTCCAGGTGGGAGAGTCTCTAGCCGAGTCTGATAATCAATTATATCGGATGGCACAGTACTTACCACTAAACTGGGGGCACTCGCTACCTTACCCACATTTCTTATTATGAGCATCGCTTTCCCACCCCATCGATTCATCCTTAATTCAAAATCCAACTCTTGTCCCGGAAACACAATTTCTCCAATCGGTTCCATCTTGACATTCTTTTGATTATCTCCTGCCAACTTGTATGCTCCCGCCGGCAATGGCCTAACAGGATCTCTGCCATGTATTACAAATACCATATGGTTAAGATCCAACTTGGTAAAGTAATCAATTCCACCCGTGGTCACCGTCCAAGTTGGATCAATTTGAATCCACCTTTGTTTCTCGTAAGAGTAATACTCCGGCCAGGCATGTAAGACATCAGTTGCCAAACCTAATGGACGCAATTTCTCGTTATTTGTGAAAGCAAATCCTTCCAGTTCACGAGCCGGAATTCCAGCCGCCCTGGCAATGGCTACAAATAGATCGGTAAATTCTGTACAGATGGCATCTAAGGGATTCACTAGCGCCTCCACCGCTCCCAGTCGTTTTGGTCCTGATTCCAGTTTTGTATAGTCATAACTTAACTTGTCTGTTACATAATCAAAAATTGCCTTAGGCGTTTTCAAACCCCCTGCCAACCTCTTTATTTCTTCATTCTCCGTCTGCCACAGCGTTGTCGGTAGCAAGTATTTCTTTGCTTCCTCAGCCGACAAAGGTGAACTTCCTGGAACGAAGTTTAGTTTTGCTATCCCAAGAGCTTCGACAGTCTTTTTCTCCCCCGGGTTCAATTTAAAATAGGCCAGCCAATTACCATCACCATCAGTCATTACCCGCTGAGGCAGGGGGTTTATTGATTCATACAAAAGCTCTTGATAGTTCGTATTTGGTGGCAAAGCAATCACCGTTTCCGCTTTAACAGGTGCCAAATTTTCTAAGTTATATTTCAAATCAAACTTGATAAACTGAGTTCGTCCAAATACCGCTGAAACAGGTTTGTTTCCTAACTGCTTTCCATCAAATACAAACCGACGCAAATTATTCGGCAATACATAGGCTTGAGTTGGTCCAGGTGTCACAAACGCCGGCTCCCCCCAAGCAGTTGGTATCTCCAAAGTTATCAAATACCCTTCCATCTCTCTACCTGCCTCAAGGGGTGGAATATTCACCTCCCAAACCGAACCGTTTTTGGTTGCCACATCATCAGTATCGAAACTAACAAAAAAATTATTTATTTTATCTTTTCCCACCACCCGATCCATAAACTGAAAACTAATTGTCGTCTGATTCTGAGTCGCCTCAATAACAGGCGCTAACGTCCCCTTCGCATCACTAACCCGAATGTTCTTTAAATCTGTGTAACCAACCGACAGCGAGAATTTATCGGCATAAATGTTACTCAACTTGTTCCGCAGTCCCACTGACAACTCGATTCTTGTCACACCACTACTATTTACTCTGTATGTCGTATTGTAACTAGTCGTAAACTCAGCATTAGCCAGAGCCCGTCCCCAAGAAACAATCACTAAACAAATACCTAAACTCAATTCCAATAGAAAGCGTCGCATACTCTATCTTAACCGACCTTAAAGATAATTCTTCAATTCCTGTCCAGTATAAGAGCTTTTGTGAGCTACAATCTCTCTGGGTGTACCCTCTGCGATAATCATCCCCCCCTTGTCTCCACCTTCCGGCCCCATATCGATAATCCAATCTGCATTCTTGACCAAATCTAGATTGTGCTCAATTACCACTACAGTGTTACCCTGTTCCACTAGCTGTCGCAGCACGATTATCAATTTTCTTAAATCTTCGAAGTGGAGCCCTGTTGTTGGCTCATCCAAGACGTAAACCGTTCTTCCCGCCCCCGTCTTGGCCAACTCCGCTGCCAACTTAATTCTCTGAGCCTCACCTCCCGACAAAGTCGGTGCTGGTTGCCCCAAACGTAAGTACCCTAGCCCCACCTCCTTTAGCGTCGAAAGTCGAGCTTTCAGTCCTGGGATTGCTCTGAAAAACTCCAACCCCTCATCAATCGTCAGATCCAAAACCTCAGCAATATTTTTACCTTTATATTCCACTTCTAAAGTCGGAGAATTGTATCGCTTACCCTGACAGACTTGGCAGGTTACATATAGATCAGCCATAAACTGCATCTCAATTTTGTTTTGCCCTTCTCCCTGACATGCTTCACACCTACCTCCTTTCACATTAAAGCTAAATCTTCCCGCCCCATATCCCCTGATTCTCGCTTCCTCAGTACTGGCAAATAACTGACGAATATAGTCAAAAGACTTGGTATATGTTGCTGGATTACTTCGAGGTGTCCTTCCAATCGGACTCTGGTCAATCAGACTAACTCGTCTAACTAGCTCAGGAATAATAATCTCTTTAAAATCCACCAATTGTTGCCTATGTGCCCGATTTAATTTCCGAGCCAAGGCCTCGTAAAGCGTTTGTACAACCAAAGTCGACTTGCCCGAACCTGAAACTCCGGTAATACAAATAAGCTTTCCTACTGGTAACTTTAGATTCACATTTTTCAAATTGTGCTCTCCCGCACCAAGCAACTCCAAAAAACCAGCAAACTTAGGCTTCACTTCATTATTCACTTCAATTTTCTTTTTCCCCGATAAATATGCTCCGGTCACCGATTTGGGATCTTTCATAATCTCTTCCACCTTTCCCTGAAAGACAATCTCCCCGCCAAATTGTCCCGCTTCCGGCCCAAACTCTACCAGTTCATCCGCCGACAACATCATCTCTCTGTCATGTTCCACTACTATCAAAGTATTACCCAGATTCTGCAAATCTCTAAGCGTATTTATTAGTCTCTTATTATCTCGTTCATGAAGTCCTATCGTCGGCTCGTCCAAAACATACAATACCCCCGTCAACCGACTCCCAATCTGTGACGCCAAACGAATCCGTTGTAATTCTCCCCCCGCCAGACTCCCTGCTTCTCTGCTTAAAGAGAGATAATCAAGTCCCACCGCTGTCAAAAATGACAATCTACCTGTTATTTCTTCCACGATTGGTTCAGCAATCCGTCTCTCCGTCTCATTTAACTTTTCTGGTAGCTGTTTCATCCAATCCAATGTTTGCTCGATACTAATACTGGTTACCTCAACAATTGACTTGTCGTCAATCGTAATTCCCAATGTCTCAGGTTTAAGCCTTGCCCCTCGACACTTGGGGCACAGTTGCTTTACCATATATTTCTCCAACTCACTCCGAACATAATCAGAACTAGTTTCCTCGTAACGCCGCTCAATCTCTGCTACTACACCTCTAAAGCTAGTTGTCCAGACGGTCTCTCTTCCTTGGGTGTTAAATCCCTTGACTTTGTACTCCCTCTCACCCGTTCCATTCATCAAGATATCCAACTGTTCTTGACTTAACTTGTTTATTGGTTTACTCGCATCAAATCCCTGTTGTATCGCTACTTCACGAATGAGTCTAGCCAACCAGGTACTACTTTCAAACTGTCCAGCAAAAGGAATAATTGCCCCTTCATTTAGGGATAAACTAGGCGCTAACAGGAGTTCTGAACGAACCGCCAGTTTACTTCCCAACCCCATACACTCCTCACACGCTCCCTCTGGACTATTAAACGAGAAAGTCCTCGGCTCAATCTCCGGTAAGCTAATGTTACATACTGGACAAGCAAACTTCTCGGAAAACAAATGGTCCTCTGTCTCCTCAGGATTAGTGGGAAACTCAAAGCTTGCGTCCAGTACAATCGATGTCACCAGTAATCCAGCCGAAAGTTTGAGCGAAGTCTCTACTCCTTCAAACAAACGGTTTCTTGTCTCCGACTTTGCTACCCCATCCTCACGTAAGATCTTTGGTTCTATGATTAGTTTATCGATTACGACCTCAATATCATGGAAATTTGTCTTAACTAGATCCCTCTCCGTATTCAAACTTACTATCCGTTTATCTATCCTCACACTACTAAAACCCTGCTTTCTTAGGTTAATAAACAACTCCTTAAACTGTCCCTTCTGATGCCTCACTACTGGCGCCAAAATCATAACCCTCACTCCTCTTCGTTCCACCATTTGTGAATGTGTCTCTGCCATCACTAAGATTTGACTTGTTATCTGCTCCGCATCAGAGGTCTCAATCTCCCTGCCGCAGTTAGGACAGTGTGGATGTCCCGCACGAGCAAACAAAAGTCTTAGGTAATCATAAATTTCCGTCACCGTTCCCACCGTCGAACGCGGATTATGTGATCCAGACTTCTGATCAATCGAGATTGCCGGAGACAACCCATCAATCCGATCTACTTCAGGCTTGTCCATTACTCCTAAAAACTGACGCGCATAAGACGAGAGACTCTCGACATAACGCCTTTGTCCCTCAGCATATATAGTGTCAAACGCCATACTCGACTTACCCGAACCCGACAAACCAGTAAAGACAATCAATCTATTTTTTGGCAAGTCTAAATCCACTCCCTTGAGGTTGTGCTGCCTTGCTCCTCGAACAATTAAATGCGTTGCTGGTGAGATACTCTTTTCTTCTATCACAACACTACATTGTACCAGAGATTTACCCGAACATGTGCAAGTAAGGATTTATGCTATATTCTTCTTCATGAGCGATGAGACAATTTTCGAGAGAACAGGATCCATATCATCTAAAGAAGCAACAGAAGTTACACCAAAGGATATTGATCACCTAATCAATATCGCCAGAAGTAATCGACCCAACGGCGTAATTGTTTTTAATTTAGGTTCAGATAGACGTTCTCCCTTTGCCACCGAAGAATCTGACACTGTTTTTAATATTGATCCCACAGAGGCTCCTGGTTTGGTCAAAACAGGCCTCAATGATTCCAAAGGAATATATTACTCAGTAGACGCACAATCGGGTGATCTAATTGGCAACATTTCTCCAAACAATCACCCCGATATTATTACCGTTATCGCCCCCAATCCACGAGATATTCTCTCTAAACGTAATACCATGCTTGAAGACATAAAGCTTCTGTCCGGGCCAAAAACAAAAATAGTAATCGTACTTGAAACCGAATCTAACGAATTAACACGAATAGATGAACAATTAGGTGATGAAGGTGAGGCATTACAACGAATCGAGAGAAGAATAACTAAAATACTGGGAACACTTCATGAGCACGAGTCGCTTGACGATGCTCTACACTCCATCCGTCGTCACGGGAGTGTTAATACACGTATGTCTTATGCCGAAGATACCGAAGGTCAGTTCCTTGTTCTCGCCAAATAATCTAGCAAAATCACCCCATAAATTAAGATAACTTCTCTATTACATCCCGGTATTGAGCCGCCTTCTCAAATTCCCAATCCTTGGCCGCTTGATTCATCATTTTTTTCAGTTTCTTGACCATTTTCTCCTTATCCTGCGGTGTTAGAGCTTCTGGATCGATTTCTTCCGGAGTACTCCAACCAAACTCCTTGAATTCTTTCATTCTCTGATTGTCTTCCTTTTTTTCTCGCTTCAAAAGCTTCTCCCTAATCGGCTTGTTAATACTCATCGGCGTTATACCGTGTTTATAGTTGTATTCCTGCTGTCTTTCTCGTCTTCTTTTCACTTCGTCAATTGCCGCCCTCATAGAATCAGTTTCTTTATCCGCATAAAGAATTACTTTTCCATTCTCATGTCTAGCCGCCCGTCCCATGATCTGAATCAACGAAACCCGAGACCGGAGGAATCCCTCCTTGTCTGCATCCAAAATCGCCACCAGTGATACTTCCGGTAGATCTAGACCTTCTCTTAAAAGATTTATTCCCACCACTACGTCAACTTCCCCCAATCTTAAGCTGTCGAGAATATCGGCTCGATCTAGTGTCTCTACGTCAGCATGTAGATATGTCACCTTGATTGGCTCGTCTAACTTCTGCTTGGTTCGTTCCTCCACTTTTTCCGGATCGGCCAAATACTCGGCCAACTCTTCAGACATCTTTTTAGTCAGTGTCGTCACCAAGACCCTCTCTCCTTTTTGCTTACGAATAATGATCTCCTTCATTAAATCAGTCACCTGACCTTCAATTGGACGCACAAAAATCTCAGGATCTAATAACCCTGTTGGTCTGACTAATTGCTCAACGACACCCAGCATCTTTTTCGCCGCTCCAGCTTGTTTCGCTAGGCTTAACTCGTAATCACCCGGCGTCGCCGAAGTATAGATTACCTGCGGTGTCCTTTGGGCAAACTCGGTATATGTCAGTGGTCGGTTATCCAAAGCACTCGGTAACCTAAAACCATAATCAATCAAGGTCTCTTTTCTCGCCCTATCTCCTCGATACATCCCAGTAATTTGAGGAATACTAATATGACTCTCATCAATAACCGTCAAAAAGCCATTCTTGCCAAACAATTTAGCATTGTGCTCCATGTATTCAATCAAAGTATATGGTGGATCACCGATTTCCCTACCATCAAAGTATCTTGAGTAGTTCTCAATCCCTTTAACCGATCCTACGGCCGTCATCATCTCCAGATCATAATTTACCTTTTGATCTAACCGATGTGCCTCCAAATCTCGCCCCAGTCCTCTAAGCTCCATTACTCTTCGACTCAGATCTCCTCTAATTTGAGCAAATGCTGACTCTCTCGTCGTTGGATCGCTAATGTAATGTTTGGCCGGGTAAATTGAGAATCTACCCGTCTGCTCAATCACTCCACTTTCGTCCGGTAAGACCACAAAATCTACTGGATCCAACCACTCTGCCATCTTGATCTCACTACTTTCAAAAGCAATCCTCAATATTTTGTCCTCATATGCCGGCCAAAGTTCCAGATTACCTCCTCTGATTCTGAAGCTACCTCGCTCCAGAATATCTTGATTTCTTAAGTACTGAAGATCAATTAATCTCCTCACTATCGTTTCTTTATCAATCACCTGACCCAATCGTAGTTCTATAATGTTTTTTGCGTATACAAGGGGGGAACCCAGATTATATATACACGACACCGATGCCACCACAATACAATCTGGTCGAGACAACAAATTGGCCGTTGCTGAAAGCCTAAGTTTATCTATTTCTTCATTGATATCGGCATCTTTCTCTATATATGTATCCGTCCTTGGTATATATGCTTCAGGCTGATAGTAATCGTAATAGGAAACAAAATATGATACTGCGTTTTCCGGAAAGAAGTCCCGAAACTCTTGATAAAGTTGTCCCGCCAATGTCTTGTTATGAGAAATGATCAAAGTCGGTAACTGCGTTTCTTGAATCACGTTCGCTAAACTGTAAGTCTTTCCACTCCCAGTTACGCCTAAAAGTACCTGGTGAGGCAAACCTTTTTTTATTCCTTTTACTAACCCTCCAATTGCTTGAGGCTGATCTCCTGCAGGTCGATATACTGACTTTAACTGAAACTGTTTCATCTCTCCATTGTATCGTGTTTCGAGTAGAATCGCCCTATTGACTTCGGGTAGTTTATGGACTAGATTGGTATTTAGTTAGGTTAATATTTACTATTCAACACTTATGGCAGTCACACTCTATCGTCGTCAACGTCAAATAGTCGATTTCATTGCCCAATACATCCAACGTAATGGCTTCTCTCCTACTCTCCAAGAGATTGCCGAAGCTCTTGGAGTCTCTTCTCTTGCTACCGTTCATGAACACCTCCAAGCCCTCATCAAAAAGAAAGTCATCCGCAAATACGAAGGCGCAGTCCGTGGTATCGAACTAATTGATAAAAAACTTGGTCAAATACTCAATGTTGTTGAGCTTCCCATCCTCGGCTTCATTGCCGCTGGCAAACCCATTCAACCCCACACTGATCCTGACGCTACTCTCAAGGTCTCACCCACCATGGTCAGTGGCAAAAAGAAAGCTTTTGTTCTCCAAGTCAATGGCGAAAGCATGATCGAAGACGGCATCTTTGACGGCGATTATGTCGTCTGCGAAGAGGTCGGCGACGCCAACAATGGTGACATTGTTGTTGCTCTTCTTGACAATGGACTAGCTACACTTAAACGCTTCTTTAAAGAAAAAACCCGTGTCCGCTTGGAACCAGCCAATGCCAATATGAGCCCTATCTTTGCTACTAAGGTAAAAGTCCAAGGAAAAGTCGTTGGCGTCATTCGCAAATTCGCCTAATCAAGAGCTATTTACCTTTCTTTCCCTTTTTACCTCTCTTTCCCCTTTTGTCTCTATGGTCCTTTTTGTCCTTCTTGTCTTCCATCGGCCACTCACCATTGTTCTCCTTCCACCATTTTTCTACGTTCTCCTTGGTCGAAAGAAGTAGTATCTCATCTGTTTCTGGGTCGATAACAACCCAGTCATTAATAAGACCACTTATTCTCAACCAATAATCAATATCTTCCTGAGTCTCAGCGTTATAATCAAGAAAGAAACCTTGGCGATGAAGCCATTCTGTTCTCAAGCAACGTTCTAGCTTACTCATTGTCTATCTGTACAAAGAAAACAGTTGATTAATATCCTGTTTTTCCGATTGCCTCTGAATTAATGTCTGACGCCTAAGTAGTTCGATTCCCGCCGTGAAACTAACCGAATCTTGTTTGTAAAATGTCCCAATCTGAATCTGTTTGTTGGTCCATACTCCTGCTTTCAATGCTTCAAGTGCCGATGTTGCCGGCCTCTCTATATACTTAATCCTCTCTCTAAACCACATATATGTATTTAACTTGTTAAACGTCACACATGGCTGCAAGGCATCGATAAATGAGAAGCCTTCATAGGCCAATCCTGCTGAGATAAGTCCACTTAAGTGATTGATATCTCCGGCAAAGCCTCTCATAACATGCTTAGCTCCACAAGTGAGTGCCAATTGTACTGGGTTAATCGGTTCATCAACCACACCCAGTGGCGCCGACTTGCTCTTAGTTCCCTTAAGCGCCGTTGGCGAATGCTGACCCGTCGTTAGCCCATACACTTGATTATTGTGTAATATCACCGTCACATCATGATTCGCCCTACACGCCGCTACAAAGTGTCCCATTCCTTCTCCCAAGAGATCCCCGTCTCCTCCCACAACAATTACCTTTAATCGGTGATTTGCCATTTTTATTCCCGCTGCTGCCGGTATTCCTCGACCGTGTAAACCATGAAACCCATAGGCCTTTACAAAACTTGACATATTACCGCTACAACCGATACCGTAAACCACTACCACCTGTTCCCAAGGTATCTTTAGTCCAGCCACTGCCGACTTTAAAGCTGCCCAAATGGCGAAATCGCCACACCCCGGACACCAAGTCGGGAACTGTTTTGTGTTTAAATCAGTCGCTTCTTTTATCTGTGTCATCTTTTCTCTTTCATAAATTGAACGATTTCCTCAGGATAAAACGGTCTACCATCATCTTTGCATAGATTCGTCTCTATCTTTAGTCCCAATTCTTGTTTGAGTAGACCCGCTAACTGCCCCGTCATGTTGTTTTCCACTACTGTAAGCCTCTTGTCTCTAAGCATTTCTACTGCTTGAGACGAAATTGGCCATACTTGAGTGAAATGACAAAAACCCATCCCAGGCAGCTCCTTTAACGCCTCTAAAATACTCCCTTTGGTACTACCAAAGGAGACTAAATAATCCGATGACTCAGCATCCCCATATATCGTTGGAGCTATTGCCTCATCGGCTATCAGCTTCATCTTGTTTGACCTCCTCAAGTTCATCACTTGCCTCATCTCCGCCGTCTCGGAAACCAACCCTTCCGGAGTGTGCTCATCTGAATTGGCAATATAAATGCCATTGACTATCCCAGGTAACGTCCGCTTTCCAACCCCATCTGGTGTTGGTTGATAACGGTGATACATCTCCCCCTCTGGCTGTGTCGGTCGCCACTCTATATTCTGTAACGGTACAACTAAAAGACTGGGAAATTCTTCCGTCACCTGATGTGCTTCCGCCAGTAACTTGTCGGTTAACACAATCACTGTCACTTGATACTTCTGACTCAGTTCAAACGCTTTATGAACCAAATCAAACACTTCATTCGTATCTCCAGGACTTAATACAATCTTGGGGAACTCACCATGTCCGGAATAAATCACAAACCGAAGATCCGACTGTGACGTCCAGGTTGGTAATCCCGTCGCTGGCGCCGGCCGCATTCCGACATAGATAACTAAAGGTAATTCCAACATTCCCGCCAAGGACACTGACTCTTGCATCAACGCAAATCCCCCTCCAGCGGTTCCCACCATTGACTTAGCCCCTGCAAAAGATGCCCCCAGAGCCATGTTAATCGCCGCAATCTCATCCTCTGGCTGCCGAACCAAGTAATCGAATTTCTCCTGATTTTCGGCCAAAAAATGAAGTAGGGGAGACGACGGCGTCATCGGATAAGCAAAATAAGCTTGCATCCCCGCCGCTATCGCTCCCATCCCTGCCGCCTCACTTCCTGACATAACAAGTTCACTACCTTCTCTGCTTCCCTTACTCAAATCAATTTGCTCCCGATCCACCACCATCTTCCGTCCCTCTTCGTAAGCCCTAATGTTTAACTCCAGCAACTCCTGCTTCTTTCCAAATTCTGTCTTGACTAAATCTCTCATAGCCTCATCCTTCAGGGCGAACATCTGCGCCGTTACTCCCAGAAGAATTGTATTTTGAACCAAGGGATTGCCTAAAGTCTTCGCCATCTCCAAAATTGCCAAATTCCACACTTTTCCTTTCAAGATCTCAATCTTTAACTCCTTATCCTTGATAACTATCGTATCCTCAGTTATCTCCTCCAAGTGATTACTTATCCCCTCCTCATTCAAAGCCACTAATATATCAATCTTTTTCTGCGGAGCGGTTACTTTTTCGTTAGAAATAAGCAACTGATAAGTATTTTGACCACCTCGTATCAACGAAGGATATTCATCATAACCGTATACAAACCACTTATGCAAAAGTAATGCCCGAGCCATGATCGCCCCAATCGACTTGATCCCGTGTCCAGCACTTCCGGCTATTTTCCAATTGATTCTCTTAAGCATTAGCATCAGTATACAAAAAACCGGGAAATATTCCCGGTTTTCTAACTATTAATATTCCCCTGTCATTCTTTTGACCCCTTTCCGCTCGACAAGTAGACTATCAACTTGTTCTTATCCACGATTATCGTTAACGATCTCACAGACAGCAACGACAACTCAAAAGCAATCGATCTAACAGTTGCTTCAGGTATGTCATTTGGTAAAACAATCGTCAAATCAGATCCCAACTCTAAAAGTGCTAGCCTCTTCGTTATTTCCTCTACCACATTAAAGATCTGGTTCATCTTGCGTCCTTTCAATTTTCAAAGTATCTTATATATATTTTATCAGAAAAAGTAGTAAAATACACCCATGAAATTAACTTTAGTCGGACTCCCTCTCGGTAATCACTTGGATATCTCATTGCGTGCTCTCCGTGCTCTCAATCAGACTGATCTGGTTATTTGTGAAGATACCCGGGTCTTTCACAAGCTCTATTCCAAGCTTCTTCACGAAGGTTATCTCTCACATCCCTTCATCGGCAAACTGAAGGTCATCAACGAGTTCCACGAAAAAGACCGTCTCCCACAAATACTCGAGGACCTAAAACAAGCAATCTATCCTATACTTGTCAGTGATGCCGGTATGCCCGCCTTTTCTGATCCCGGTTTTCATCTAGTTAACTCCGTCATTGAAAGTGGTGGTGAGATCGATACCATTCCTGGCTCTACCGCTGCTACTACTGCCCTGGCCCTCTCAGGCTTCTCTTCCGACCGCGTCCTTTTCTTAGGGTTTTTGCCCAAAAAGACGGCCAAACGAAACAAACTCTGGCAAGATATCAAGAATCTCGAAACCGGTCTCACTATTACTATCTATGAAGCCCCACAACGTGTCGTCAAAACTCTAGAGGAAATCCACTCCAAGCTAGGCGTCCTACCTTGTGTCGTTGCCTCGGAGCTTACTAAAAACCATCAAACTCTACATAGAGGTAGTCTCTCCGATCTGATCCTTAAACTATCCAAAACCCGCTTAAGAGGGGAATATGTGATATTAATAAGAACTCAATGATTAGTGATCCTCAAGCGTACTTGTATCCCCAAGCGGCAATCCTAGTTCCCTGGCCCTCAGCATTCTTCTCACGATTTTTCCCGATCTCGTCTTGGGCAGGTGGTCAATAAATTCAATCTCCCTAGGATATGAGTGTCCGGCCAGGTGTTTCTTCACATATTCTGACAACTCTGCCTTTAGCTCTTCCGTTTCCCTAATACCTGTCTTCAATACTACAAATGCCTTCACTATTTGACCTCTAATTGGGTCCGGTTTGCCGATTACTCCCGCTTCCACCACGCTCTCATGAGCTACCAAGGCTGATTCTACCTCAAAGGGTCCAACTCTCTCTCCTGACGTTTTGATCACATCATCAGCTCGTCCCACAAACCAAAAGTAGCCATCACGATCCTTGTACGCCCGGTCTCCCGAAACATACCATGCCTTTATAAAATATGATTTATACTTTTTAGGCCTTCGCCAAATGGTGCTCATCATCGATGGCCAACCCTTCTTTACTGCCAAATCACCCTCCACTAATGGCTTTACCTCATTTCCTTTTTCATCAATTATCCCCGCCACTACACCCGGTACCGGCCTTCCCATCGAACCTACTTTGAGTGGCATACCAGGATAGTTGGTTATCATCATTCCTCCCGTCTCCGTCTGCCACCAAGTATCATGGAACGGTTTGCCAAAGACTCTAAGACTCCACTTAATCGGTTCCGGGTTAAGTGGCTCACCAACCGAACACAAGTGTCTCAGACTTGAAAGAGAATACTTTTTCACCAATTTGTCACCTGCCGCCTGAAGCAATCGAATTGCCGTTGGTGCACTGTACCAAACCGTAACTCCATAACTATCAATTACGCTATACCAAGTCGCCGGATCAAATCGCCCTGCATAGACAACGGTCGAGACTCCCAGTGCCCAGTTACCCAAGATCTCGTAAGCAATACCCGTCACCCAACCCGGATCAGCAGTACACCAGTACACATCGTCACTCTTAAGATCTAATACGTACTTCGCTGTCATATATTGATGTATCAGCGCTCGATGAACATGAATCACTCCCTTTGGCTTGCCCGTCGTCCCCGAGGTATACAACATAAACGCCGGGTCATCTAGGTTCATTTTTCGTGTCTTAAACTCACCACTCTCTTTCCCCAATTTCTTTGCCAGATCGTCAATCAGAATCACATGCTTCAAAGCTGGTAGCTTGCGTCTCACACTCGCTACTCGAGACAGTAACTCCTTACTGGTCAGTAATACCTTCGCTCCACTATTTCCTAGTCGATCAAATAATGCCTGTTCCTGAAAAGCACTAAACAAAGTCCCGGCAATAGCGCCAGTTTTCAGGATCCCTAAGAATCCAAAATAAAGCTCTGGGACTCGAGGTAGGAAAATAAACACTCGATCTCCACGATCCACCCCCAAGTTCAACAACAAATTGGCAAATTTGTTTGCCAATCGATTTATCTCGTTAAAGGTAAACTTTTTCCCTTCCGTCCCGTCATCAGAAATCCAATACAACGCCACTTTGTTTTTAAGCTCACTCTGAGCATGGCGCTCGATTGCATTGTAGGCCGCGTTAAACTTGCCCCCCTCGAAGAAATCTAACTCCTTTTCTACTTCCTTCCAATCAAATCCCTGATATATTCTTTGGTAGTTTTTTAGATTTGGTTCAAAACCCAATTTCTTCTCTTCAACCTTAATTGTCGTTATCTCCATCTCTTCATAGTAGCGGTTTAATAAAGCGCTTGTCCAGTCATTTCGATTGGTTTCTCTATTCCCAAGTACTTCAAAATAGTCGGCGCCACATCAGCTAATACTCCTTCCCGCAGTTCAATCTTTTGTTCCTTCAAAACCTTTGATACTAAAATCAAAGGAACTGGATTAGTTGAGTGTTCTGTATCTGGTAAATTGTCACGCAAGTTGACCAATTCTTCAGCGTTACCGTGATCCGCCGTGACCATTAACAACCCATTTCTCGCCAAAACAGCATCAGCAATTTCCCGCACCGCTTTATCAGCTGCCACAATTGCCGCCTGAGTCGCCTCTATATTTCCTGTATGTGCCACCATATCCGGACAAGCTATGTTCACCACAAACAAACTGTAGTTGTTTCGTCCCAGCTTACCCACCACCGCTTGAACGATACTTGGTGTTGCCATCTCCGGTTGTAGATCGTAAGTTGCCACATTAGGCGAAGGGACAATTAATCGATCTTCCCCCGGGTATGCATTGTCTTTTCCACAATTAATACAATGAGTTACAAACCGCTCTTTCTCCGTTTCGGCTATCTTTAATTGTTTTAGTCCTGCCAATGAAACAACTTCACTTAGATTTTGTCCAACCGGCGTTATCGGAAATGCTTCTTCTACTGGTAGTCCCGATTCATATTCCGTCATCGTCACAAAAACCAAATCATTAAGTTTTATCTTCCTCTGAAAGGGAGTATTAAACGGGGTGGCGTGAATATGTTTCTGATGAACTTCTGTCTCGTATGGGTCAAAACCACGAATCACCATTGCCGTCGTCTCAAAATCTGGCATTACGAACGCTTTGGTTAATTGCCTCGGTCGGTCTACCCGAAAGTTAAAAAAGATTACACTATCTCCTTCTTTTATTCTCGTCTCCGCTCGATTGTCACCAACTTGCACCGGCTTAATAAATTCATCAGTCACTCCCAGCTTATAACTCTCCTCGATTGCTGATATCGGATCAGCCGCAATTACCCCATCCGCCTCTGTTAATGCCTCATATGCCATTTTAGTTCTCTCCCATCTCAGATCCCGATCCATCGCAAAGTATCGTCCCATTATTGTCACAATTTTGCCAATCCCAAGTCTCCTTAATTCATCCTCCAAACGTTTGATCATCGGCAGAGCCCCATTAGGTGAAGAATCTCTACCGTCAGTAAATAGATGTAAATATACCCGCTCTATCTCATTTTTCTTTGCTAAATATAGCAAAGCTAATAGGTGCTCATAGTACGCATGTACTTGCCCCGAACCAATCAATCCCATCAAATGTAAACTACCCTTTTTCTCTTTTACTTGTTTCACCGCTGCCAAAAAAGCTTTATTGTTAAAAAAGCTTCCATCCACAATCGATAAATTAATTCTTGGTTGTGACTGCACCACAATCCTACCTGCCCCCAAGTTCCAATGCCCCACCTCTGAGTTACCATCTTCACCTGGTGGTAATCCAACGGCTTCCCCCGCCGCTGCCAACTTTGTACTCGGATACTCCTGTATAAGAGAAAACATATTCGGAGCTGTCTTTTCCGTAATCACATTTCCCGTTCCTGCTGGAGCCAATCCCCATCCATCCAAAACAAGTAATACAACTGGAGAATTAGAATGAGCGGCAGAGTCTAACATATCAAAAGCCTTCATTTAACATTTCTTCAATTGCCATCAAACGATTGTATTTCACCACTCGCTCACCTCGAGCCGGTGCCCCAAACTTAACATAGTTACTTCCCGTTCCCACCGCAAAGTCGGCAATAAAATCATCTGTTGTCTCTCCCGAGCGATGTGAAGATATCACGCTCATACCTTGCTCTTTGGCAATTTTGATAACTTCCACCGTCTCCGAGATCGTCCCAATCTGGTTTGGTTTGACCAGAATAGTGTTGCACGCTCTCTTCTCGATCGCCTTCAATAGTCTTTTTTTGTTCGTCACTAGCAAATCGTCCCCCACCACCATCGTCGCTTTGCCCAGCTCCACCGTCAACTTGGTCCAACCATCAAAATCGTCCTCATGCAACGGATCCTCCAACTCTAAAAGTTGATACTCTTTGTTGAGCTGAAGATAAAACTCAATCATCTCCTCTGAAGTCAGAGGTTGCCCTTTATCCTTAATCGCATATCGTCCATCTTTGTAGAAACTATTCGCTGCTGTATCCAGTCCCATAAACACATCCTTACCCAATATATAATTACTCCCATTTATCGCCTCAACCAATAGAGCCAAAGCGTCCGAATTGGTATACAGATTAGGCGCAAACCCGCCTTCATCACCTACAGAATAGACGGCGTTTCGCTTGATTAAGGCTCCCTTCAGCGTCTGATAAATCACATCCCCCATCGCCAGCGCTTGCGTGAAGCTCTGTCGAGACGAAGGAATAATATGAAATTCTTGAAAATCTAGATTATTTCCCGCCCCATGTTTTCCTCCGTTTATCAAATTAAAGATCGGTGTAGGTATCGTTGCTGCTGTTGGCAACGCCAGATCATATTTTTCCGCTAAATATCTGAAGATCGGTCGTTTAGTTAGAACCGCTCCCAACTCACAAACTGCCTGGGAAACAGACAAAATCGCATTGGCTCCCAACTTTGACTTATTGTCTGTCCCATCTAAATCAACCAACATTTTGTCAATCTTTGTCTGAAATAGGGGATCCATACCCAAAAGTTTTGGCGCGATTATCTTGTTTACATTATCTACAGCTTTGAGCACCCCCATTCCCTTAAACCGATTCTGGTCTTCATCCCGAAGCTCCAAGGCCTCATATTTTCCCGTCGAAGCTCCCGAAGGGATCGAAGCCACTGCCGCCTGACCAGTATCCGACCACACTGTCGTCTCTATCGTCGGATTCCCTCGTGAGTCTAGGATTTCCCGTGCCCGAACCGACTTTATCTTTGCCATTAAAATGAGTGTAACACAAGGGTAATTATCTTTTCCTCACTACATCTTTCTCCGCCTCTGCCACAATCCGCCTCGTTCTCTCGATTACATCCGGGGACACCGAAATACTAGTTATTCCCCATTCCACCAATTTTCTCGTTAGTTCTGGATACACACTAGGCGCCTGACCACAGATCCCCGCTAATAGTCCCAGCTTTGTTGCCTTTTTTATCGCCGTCTCAAGCATCCACATTACCGCCGGATTACGCTCGTCATAAACTGCCACTAATGCTTCGTTGTCCCGATCTACTCCCAGCGTCAACATTGTCAGATCGTTACTCCCAATACTGATTCCATCAATTCCCACTGCCGCAAATTGCTCAAGTAATATCACATTGCTTGGTATCTCCACCATCATAAATAGCTTAAAATTTGGCCCTCGACTCAATCCCGCCGCGGTTATAATTCGCTTCACTTTCACTAATTCATCCACCGTGTGGACAAAAGGCACCATCAAATGAAGATTCTTATGCCCTCGCTTGTTTCTTACTTCTTTGATGGCTTCCAGCTCCAAGTCAAACACCCGCTGATCGGTAATGTAGCGATATGCTCCTCGGTAGCCCAACATTGGATTGGCTTCTTCTGGCTCAAATGCCTTGCCCCCAATGAGACTCCGATACTCATTAGTCTTAAAGTCCGAGGCTCGGTATATCACTGGTCGATAACCAAAGGCCATACAAAACTTCTCGAGTCCATCTGCCAACTGACCAACAAAGATCCTTTCCTTCTTGTCGTGAATCATCTTTTTGGGATGCACCCCGATCTGGGCCATCATAAATTCTGCCCTCAGTAACCCCACTCCATCGACGTCTTTGCTCGCCACTGATCCCGCCAACTCGGGCTCCCCCAAATTGACATAGACTTTTGTCGCCGTCTTCACTATCTCCTCACTTTGTTTTGTTTCCTTAAGAATGTGATTCTCCACCGTCTCCGCTATCCCAGCAAATATCTCTCCCGTTGTTCCGTTCACCGTTATCTTCTGATTATCTTTCAGTTTTTTCGTTCCCTTCTCTGTTCCTACCACCGCTGGCAATCCCAATTCTCGACTCACAATCGCCGCATGTGAAGTCTGTCCACCCTTATCCGTTACAATCGCCACCGCTCGCTTCATTGCAGGCACAAAATCAGGCGTCGTCATCGGTGCCACCAAAATATCCCCTGTTCGTATCTTCGAGATCTCTCTCGCTGATTTAAGGATTCTAACCGTCCCTGTCGCTATCCCTGGTGAGGCACTATCCCCCCGTAAAATTACTTGTAACCCCTTCGTATTTAAGGTCATCGACCGTCTGGCCGCTTCTCCGGCTGCCTTGATTGTCGTAATCGGCCTCGTCTGAACTATGAAGATTTTCCCCTCCTCTTCTGCCCACTCGATGTCCTGGGGAAACATGTAATGTTGTTGCAGTTTCATCCCTAATTTTGCCAAAGTGATGATCTGCTCCTCCGTCAATTTTTGCCTTTCCTGATCTGGCTTAGGCACTCCCGTCTTTTTTGTCTCCTTTCCTTTCCTAATCAATTGTACTGTCTGCCTATTGACCACCCGTGAATACAACTCCAAAGTCTCTTTATTAACCTCATAATGATCCGGTGTTACGGCTCCCTGCACGATCATTTCACCTAATCCCCACACTGATTCCACCACCACAATATTTTTGTTATTTGTTACCGGATTAATTGTAAAGATGTTTCCCGAAGTATGAGACTGAACCATTAACTGTATCGGTATCGCCAATGCCACTTTAAAATGGTCAAACCCCTGAGTTTCACGATAAAAAATTGCCCTCGCCTCAAATAATGACGCCCAAGCCTTTCGTACTGATTGAATCACATCTGTCTCCCCCCTTATATTTAGATATGTCTCTTGTTGCCCTGCAAAGGATGCCTCAGGCAAATCCTCCGCCGTCGCCGAAGATCGAACCGCCACTAATGGGTTTTTTTCCTTACTTTTTAAAGACCAATATCTTTTTGCAATCTCATGAACAATCTCGGTGGGAATATTGGCTCTTTCAATCAGTTTTCTCACTAATGCCGCTTTCTTTGCCAACATCTTTGAGTTGTGAACGTCTAGTCCCTTCAAAATCTCACGAATCTTGTCTTCAAACTTGTTAAACCGGATCATTTCTCGATAAGTCTCTGCTGTAATACAAAATCCATCCGGGACCGGAAAACCGGCACTCACCATCTCTCCCAAATTCGCTCCTTTACCTCCAACCAGCGGGATATCGTCTTTGCGTATCTGAGAAAAGGGTAGGGTCCAGGGCATTACTTACAGTCTTTCAGAAATCCACTTTTTTTTCAAATATCTATTTTTCCAACCTCTTCTTTAAGTAATCCACCCATGGAATTGGCGTCGGATCCAGTCCGTTTAGAATCGCTAGATAGAAACTGACAAATTCACCAAACAAGATTACTTCCCACATCTGACAAAACCGGTTTTCCGACTCAGGTACTAACTTGATTAGTTCGTGTCCTTGCTGTCCCACAATATCTTGTACTATTTTTACTCTCCTCCTTATCCCCTCGTCATACAAAGCCGAATCAAATAACAAAAACATCAACTCACCCTTAAGCTCCAGAGGGTAAGTCAGTCCTTCCAGTAGATGGTGACCTAGCTCAGGCAACTCAAATCTAGCAGCAAATGTCTTGGCATTTTCGTTCAATTGATTCTTGAACACATAGGCCGCCCCCCGGAGGTGTCGACTGCTAATCATAATGACACCCTTACCCAGAAGACTCATTGCCAATTTCTTGGTTGGATTCTTGGCCAGTTTGACTTCTTTCTTCCATCGCTCAACCAGGCTCTTCAACTTCTCAACCGCCCCCTCGATCTCTCTATCTTCCATTTCCACCAATCCAAGTACCCTAAGTAAATCAATCAAGCCCATGATGCTGTGTCCCACTGCCATTCTTGGCTGTCCTCCTGGATTCGCCAATCTCTCCATTCCGTAGTAGGGAACCTCTTTCTTGATCGCCCACTCCTTTAATTTCCCGCCATGAGCAATAACAAAGAGCTGTGCCTTTGTTTTCTCTGCCTCATGCGCCACTTGTAATACTTCGTCCGTATTACCCGAGTAACTCGACAAAATCAACAAAGTCTTTTCATCAACAAATGCTGGCAAATGATCATCATTTTGAATAATTAGGGGAACCTTAAGCCGATCTTCCAATAAACCATTAGCCGCTCTTGCCCCCAAAGCCGAACCTCCCATTCCCAGTAGTACAATTTTGTTTACTTGCTTGTACGATACCGGCAGCTTAAGCTCACAAATCTCCTCACAAGTGGACGCTATCTGTTCCGGCAAAGAAATGATCGCCTGATATAGGCCGGACCTATCCTTTCTATAATTATCTTGCCAATCAAGAGTGGGTATGAACAACATTAGTTACGAGCCCAGTGCTCTTTGCAATTGATAATATTGTTTTTGTCTTTTCCTCAAGCTCCGACTTCTTGTAGACTTCAAGATTAAGTCTCACTACCGGCTCAGTTCCCGAGGGCCTTATATTGAACCAAAAATCGTCAAACTCAAAAGTCACTCCATCTCGGTGACTAACCTTTTCCGGCTTTATCAGTTTACTGGTTCTCCTCCCAAGGACCTCCTCCATCATAGCAATAAATCTCTCGCGATCAGTCACGGCAATCGAGATCTCCTCATGTTTGGCATATTTCCTAAACTCACTCAACTGCTTCGATACCGGTCCATCTCCCCTCGAAATCGCCTCAAAAAGTTTAAGCGTCGCCACCAAGGCCGAATCAGAATAGAAGTTTTCTCGAAAATAGAAATGACCCGAGTGTTCCCCGGCAAACAACGCATTCTCCTTTCTCATCTTTTCCTTGATAAATGAGTGACCGACGTGCACCTTGATCGCTCGTCCGCCATATTTCTTGATCGTCTCCGGCACGATCTTACTCATTACTCCGGTGTACAGCATCGCCGGATGCTCCTCTTGATGAGTCAAGAGTATGTGTTTGGCCAAAAACGCAGTCATCTCACTTCCCGGTACAATGTCACCCTTCTCATCCACCATAAGCACACGATCTCCATCGCCATCGTAGGCCAACCCCAAGTCCGCCCCTATCTCCACCACTTTCTTTCGTAGATCAGTTAAAGTCTCCGATAAGAGGGGATTGGGAATATGATTGGGAAAACTGCCATCCGGAACAAAATATAACTTCTCTGACTTGATTTGCGCCATTCGCCGAAGCACCGGAGACAACTCAACCGCCTCGACACTGTTCCCCGCGTCAAACACCACTTTCAATGTCTTGATTTTTTTTGTCTCCACCATCTTCATTACGTGCTCCACCCAAACATCCACTATATTTGTCTCACTCTCCTTGCCTCGCTCACCCTGTGCCCTCTCTGTTGGAGCGAGTGCCTTAGAAAGTAAATCTTCTAACTCATCCGGCAAAGTTGGTACTCCACCGTCCTTAGCTAAAATGAGACCATTGTAGTCTTTTGGATTATGCGACGAAGAAACTATCACCGCCATACCAACATTCATCGTTGCCGCGGCAAAAGTCATCATCGGCGTGCTAATCATTCCCAAGAAAACTACATCCACTCCTTGGCTCAATAAGCCATCCGCCAATGCCCGGCTTAATGAGGGACCTGAAACTCTCATATCCCGTCCAATTGCCACTTTCTTCACCCTGAATACCTCTGGTATTGCCTGACCCAGTTTATACATCACCCCTTCATCCAAATCCTTTGGATAAATGCCCCTAATATCATTATCTCTAAAGATCTCTTTATCTATCATTTTTTTTCTATATTGAGCCAATAATGCGACAGCTATTATCGGCGATAATATAACAGGAAGCGCAACGTTTCAGAAAAGTAACGACCAGTTACTCTGAAAAAGTGAGCAAGCTGTTATCACAATCCTATCATCCACAATTCCAACTCCGTTTTCAAATCAAGATTTGTCTTACCCATCTTAATCCCTTTATCTATTTCATAAAGCTGCTGATGCATCGATAGAAGCCTCTTAAGACCAAAAGCCCTCCCTTGTCTTGCCAGCTTACCCACCAACCAACTAGGTCCCCTAAACGAGGCCTGGTCACTCACCACTTGAATCAACTGTCTAATTTGCCTCACCAACATAAAAAAAAGCAACTCGACTGCATCATGTTCTAACGCCTGATCAAAACCCTTCAGAATCATTTTCGTATTAGATGGTGAGATAGACTCAATAAAAGAGAAAACTGTCGAACTAATCTTAAACTCTTCTGCCTCCCCTCCGATTTTCTTTAGTGCCGCGGCAGATACGGCCTTTTCTTCCCAGATAACCAAATCCCTTGCCTGCTGTCCAATAAGATATTCAAGGATTTCCGTCAGCCGCTTCGAAGCCGGAGAAGAAAGTATGTTCTCCACCACCACCAATCTATCTCCACCAAACAAACTACCCGCCTCTAAGGCCTGAATCAAGACACTTAGTTCCAGCGTCTTTCCATTAAGGTTTACCAGTTCTTTCTGTCTCTCTTTTTCCTTAATCTGTTGTAACCTCGCCCTCGACTGAACTTGATTTTCACCATGAAGAATAATCACCTCCTCATTCTACCCCTAAGACCACTTCATCTCCCACTTGAATCTCCGATCTTGGATTCACCTCCAAGACTAAATCCACATCTACTGGGGGATAAGATATCTCTTTTGGTTTTGTATGATCACCCCGACTTACTCCAACCACCCTCCCCCCTCTTATCCAAACGATATCGATATCAAAACGCATATCGGGCATCCAAAAGCCATACTTACCCGCCAACTCAAATACAAATAGCATCCCCTCGTCTTCTGCCAAACTCTTTTTTCCCGATAACCCCCTACTTCGACTCTGATTATCAACGGCCCTAGTCACCCAGTACTCTTTCAGTTCTATCCTTACCTTCTCCCTTCCTTCCCTTTTCTCTTTATCCTGCTTCTTCATTCCTGTAACCCATCTGGTCAGACTCTGCCACCAAGCACTGAACCAAGAAGTATCGATTTTAGGCTCACCCATCCATTGAGCGCTATTTCCCTTACTACTTGTATTCACCCCTTTTACTGCCACTTTGTCTAACTCTGCCTCAACCGGTCTCCCTACTGTGACACTTCGTTGAATCGTCCGGTACGCCAGACTCGGTGACCCATCCTTTTTCAATAAAGAAAACTTTACAAATGGTCCCTCTCCCGCCATCAGCAAAAATGGGGCCACCATTGTTACCCGGCCATCATTCCACACCTTGGTATATGCATATTCAAAGTTCTCGGCTACTTTTCTCTCACTCAACTTCTCCATATCCCAACCAGTTTCGGTAATGAATACTGGGAGCTTCTTCTCACTAAACTTAGCAATCAAACTAAGCTCGGACAGATATCCCCTGATCGAGTGATCATGCCCATCTGTTGCCTTTCCGATAAAACCATAATTTGGATATGAGTGGCTTACCCACCCATCGATCAAAGAAAAAACACTAGGCTGATGTCGCCACATTGCCGTTAAATAGTCGTTCCACTTCATCGCGTTCGCAGATGTTCTTGCCGCATTATCCAGTCCTGCCGGTAAAACAAAAAAGTCCTCATTTCTCTCCTTAAAGATTCTTACCGCATTCACCAAGATATCAGCGTATCTACTTGGCGAAACATAACCACCATACTCATCTGCCCGATTCACCTCATTAAAAATGATTACGTATCGGTTTGCTGTTGGCCAAGGCAGGTCGTTTAAAAAATTAGCAAAATCAATCAGATCAAAATTATTTGGTTCTTCCCAGTTCACCTCATCGACATAAGTCGCCACCCTGACAATTGGAATCACTTTTAGCTCTGTCGCTTTCCTCATAAACTTGCTCCACTTGACACGATCTCGATCAGTTGCTTGAATTGGCACCACTACATAGCCAAAGCTACCCTTCTCACCATTGACTAGCTTGGACGCCGTTTCTATCTCATCAGGAGACAAGACATGAACTCCAACTTTGTTATTCTCTCTCGCTAATGGATCCACGATCGCCATTACCCTAGCGGGTGTCATCAAAAAAAGTAAAAATAGGCATACCAAACTCAAGACTTTGTTCTTCATAGCGCACTTTTTCAAATTCATGACCATCTTAGCAGAGCAATTCAAGGATTGCTACTGACTCTACATTACAAGATAAGTCAACAGAACCGTGAAAACTTGTTCTAAAACGATAAGTCAAGTTATAGCCCATACAGCAGTAAATTATTACTACTGAACAATACCTGAACATATAGGATCTTATACTACAAGCTTGTATCCAATTTTTAGCCTCCCTTTCCCTTGCTCGACAAGCATGCTTTAATACCGATACCAGCACATTGATTCGCAAATAAAGGAGCCTATCTTGACTACCTTAGAAGATGCCATCGCTCTAGCCGCTTACGCTCATCGAGGTCAACTCGACAAAGTGGGCCAGCCTTACATTCTTCACCCTATCCGTGTCATGCTAAAAATGACCAGCAAAAATAGAAGAATAATTGCTATTCTCCACGATGTCATAGAGGATTGCAGCGTCAGCTTCGAAGATCTCAAAAGTTGGGGTTATGATGACGCTGTAATAACAGCTCTTCGTTTTGTCACTAAGTTACCCTCAGAAAAAGACGACTATGAGGCCTTCATTCAAAGAATTCTCACTGGTCCTATCGATGCCATTCTCGTTAAGATCGCTGACATCGAAGACAACTTAGATCCCACCAGAATTTTGGGACCAACCCAAAGAGACTACCAACGTTGGGAGAAATACAGGAAAGCACTCACTTTACTTAAGGGCGAGTAGATCCTTTTTAGCCGTACCTCAAAGTACGGCTAACTCTTGTCAAGCGGTATCCCTAAGTGTTTGTAGGCTGATCCCGTCACCATTCTGCCTCGAGTTGTTCGCTTGAGCATCCCCACACTCAATAAAAAGGGCTCATGGACATCCTCAATTGTCGTTACATCCTCATGAACCAGCGCTGCCAATGTCTCAAGCCCCACTGGACCACCATTATGCTTTTTGATGATAGTTTCCAGTATTTTTCTATCCGTCTCATCCAACCCCAATTTATCTATTGCCAGCATGTTAAGCGCATCCGCTGTTATCATCGGCGTTACTTTCCCACCATTTTTCACCTGAGCGAAATCCCTAACCCGTCGCAGTAGTTTAAGCGCTACTCTAGCCGTTTTTCGAGCGCGCTCTCCAATCATCGCCGCGCTAGTTGAATCAAGATTTACCTCCAACCGTTTCGCTGCCCGAAGTACAATCTCTGTTAATTCTTCGTTCGAATAAAAAGCTAGTCGGTTAATTACTCCAAATCGATCCCTTAAAGGTGCCGACAAATTACCTGCCTTAGTTGTCGCTCCCACCAAAGTAAAACGATTTAGATCTAGTCTGATTACTCGTGCCCCCGGCCCTTTTCCTAGCACCATATCCAAGGCAAAATCTTCCATTGCCGAGTAAAGCGTCTCCTCGACTACCTTGTTTAAGCGATGAATTTCATCAATAAACAAAACGTCTCCAACTTCCAAGCCACTCAAAATCGAAGCCAAATCACCAGCTCGTGACAGTGCCGGCCCCGAGGTTATCTTTATATTTACCCCCATGCTTTTGGCAATCAAATGCGCCAAAGTCGTCTTACCTAGTCCCGGCGGTCCATACAACAAAACATGCTCCACCGACTCACCTCGTCCTTTGGCCGCTTCCATCGCAATAGCCAAGGATTCCCTCACCCTTTCCTGTCCAATAAAGTCATCCCAAGAAGACGCTCTAATCTTTTTCCATACTTCATCTAATACATCAACTTCACTCATCTTGATCCTAATCTTTTAAGTGACCATTTAATCTGTTCCTCGATAGCCTTTTCTTTGTCTGCTTCCTTCACCACTCCAATCACTTCTTTCTTCGCAAATCCCAAACCAATCAATGCTTCCACCACCTCATTCTCTCCTTCGTCCAAGAATTTCATATCATCTACTTCACTCCCCACTTTATTTCGTAGCTCCACAATCAATCGCTGCGCATTCTTCTTGCCAATCCCCGGTACCTTAGTAAAAAACTCTACCTCTCCTGACTTTAAAGCTTCCACTATTTCCCCACTCTTGCCCGTCGTCATAATACTCAGTCCAATCTTTGGACCTACTCCGGATACCCCGATTAGTTTCTCAAACAATTTTAGATCCTCCAAACGTAGAAACCCATATAGAGCCAAAATATCTTCTTTTACTTGGGTATGCACATAGACCTCTACTTCTTTTCCTATTTCTAAGCCTGCCAAATCCTTCACCGATACATTAACCAAGTATCCCACCCCACCGCAATTAACGATCAAACGTCCTCTATCACTTGTCAGTAACGTCCCTTTTAAGTATGCAATCACGGAAGTATTGTAACACTCATAATAGCTTCATTTTTCTCCCCGCGGCATGGGTTAATGCCACCGCCACCGCATCTGCCGCGTCATCGGGCTTTGGAATCTCAGACAACTTAAGTATCTGCTTTACCATAAACTGGACTTGTCTTTTATCCGCCTTCCCATACCCCGCCACCGCCATCTTTACCTTTAGTGGGGGATAGTCATAAACCATCTTCCCTTTCTTGGCTACCGCCAAGACGATTACTCCCCGTGACATCCCTACACTCATCGCCGTCTTGGCATTAGTGGCAAAAAAAAGTTCTTCTACTGCCACCTCGTCCGGCTTAAATCGCACTAATATCTCATCCATAAAATCAAATACTTTGACTAATCTCTCTCCTAATCTTGAGTTAACCGTCGTCTCAAAACAACCACACTCAATCAAACTCTCCTTTCCTTTGTCTACTTCCAACACCGCCCAACCTACTCGACCGGTCCCCGGATCTATTCCCAGTATCTTCATCCCTCCATCATATCCGAATATTTACCAAACAAGCTAGTGGCCTTTTCGTACCAACATCTCAATCGTTTCCACCATCATCTGCCCATTTGTCTCAACCAACCTGCCTTTCCTGATCACCTCTTCCGACCTAATCAATGCGTCCGTCATCGTGTGACAATACACTCGTTCCAGCGCAAACCAGGCTGGCCACCTTAAATTTTCCGGAAAATCACTAGACTCTACCAATCGCCAACACTCATCAAATGCTGTTGGCAGTACAATGACCGCCGCCCCCTGTAAGGCAGAAACAATTACATTCCATTTCTCGTGTTCCCCTATTGTTCCCGTCACAATGTGAGGAATCCCCAACTGTACCGCAATTCGAGCCATCTCACTTCCTTTCACTGCTATAGACATCGGTTTACCTGAGGCTGCCACTACTTCAAAAAGATCCAACGCCGCTCTCACAGTCTGACCATGATGAATTACAACGTTTTTCATCAATCCCGGATATTCACTCGAGAGTTGTTCAACCAGAGTCGACAAAGAGTCATGAACTTTTTTACCCAATCCTTCAGCTCCGGCTTGCACCACTACTTTAAGTTTTCCCTGATCCAACAAAGGTGCCACTTCCACTAATATATCTGTAAAGGATTTCAACTGGGCTGTTGCCACTCCGCTTGCTGGCAAAAAAAGAATTTGTGGTTCCCCCAAAGGTATCGCTTCCGCTCTTTTTTTTGTCAATTCGCTCCTTCGGATCAAAGCTCCCACCGGAGCGGGAAACCCCTTTGATACATGAATATTCTGCCCCATCTTCCCCCTCCAGGCTTTCACCAATCTGTTTTTTGCGTAATCTGTCTCTACCACCAGTAGCGGATCAGGAATCCAACCCGCTGGCTCAAGTACCGAATCTGTTCCTATCAAAATCGTATTTTTCTTACCAACTAGTGCATTGACCATTGGATACAACACTAATTTATGAGTAATCCCTCTTTGTTTTAGATATCTCCGTAGCTCCTTGCCAAACAAAGTGTTTAACACTCCAAAGGTTCTTCTTGTATTAGCCGGTGTCAAATGTTTACCTGGCTTCCCCATAAATGTGTTGTAAAAATGCTCCGGACAATGCTCTTCCCAGATTCTTAGTGCTTTGGTAAACCAAGTATGCCTGTCATACGAAAGCCATTCTGCATATTGACTGAGTCCCGTCTCCACCGCCGTTTTATTGCTCCCATTGACATAAGCTGTCTTCAAAGAAGAAAAAAACTTCATCACCCTCAAGTTCTCTCCACTATTACCCAAATCAATATGCTCCACCGCCACTCCCAAAGTCTTTAGAAAAATCTCGTAGTAGCGACTTAGGCGATGGTGACCGAATCCCATCGGAGCAGAAAAGACGCCTACCTTGACACCCTCCAAGTCTAATTTGGATAGACCCACCAAAGAAAGTTCTCCCAAGTATTCATTATTTCTGAAGCCTCCCAAGTATTTGCAGTATTCTTCCAAATCAAGTTCCCCATTCTCTCTCAGGAATCCTACTTCCTCGATTCCCCACAACTTCAGCTTTTGAAATACCTTCTCCAATTCAAACCTGTTCTCACGCTCTATATTACCCACCTTTCTCTAATCATAGCCTTCTATGAAAGCAAACTGCAGTTAGGATAAACTAATTCTATGAACAACCAAACTCCCGACGCACTAGAAAACCTAACCAACTTAAAGCTCTCGGCTTACAAACACCCCAATAGCTGGAAAATCTCCACCTTTTTTCTTTTCGCCATCGTCGCCGTCCTCCTCTACAAAGACTATCTCAACACCCAAAAACTCAAACAAATCGTTCTTCAGCAATCCTTTCTGTATGAACAAAAGCTTTCTATCCCACCAACTAACTCTACTTGCCCCCTTCCTTTCTTAACTCCAACCCCAGACGAGAACCCACCCAAAGAGTTAGGACTCAAACGTTGATTCATCTTTTCAACAATCCTCGTTGCCTACACAATGTTTCTAGTCGGTCCACTTCTTCCCCCAAACTATTGATACTCTCTACCCAGTAGCCTATATCAAGATTAATGCCTAGCTTCTTAAGCGACTCTCTCGGCTGTTTACTTGTTCCTGTCTTCATTAACTGCTCAATCTGACTCCAAAAGCGAAAATCCTCCTTATATCTCTTATACATATTGCGGGCCAAGATATCACCGAAAATATAACAATGTGAACAAAAAAATGCTCTAAGATGGGGGATACTCACCCAGTTGTAGCCATCTTTCTCAGAGAACTCAAAAACGTCTCCCATATAAGCCTTCATCTGAGAAAGCCATAACTGAGCAATTCTCTCCACCGAAGGGTACTCACCTTCCCGCACCATTTGGTGCAATTGAACTTCAAAGTTAAACATTGCAGTGATAAAGAATACTGAGTTGAATGTGCTGTTCAATCGATTTTCTAAAAAAATTATCTCTTCTGCTGGGGTTAAATGTTGCCTGATTACATCTTCAGCCACCAATTCCATCAACTTGCTGGGGAACTCGGACATCGTCACCAAATGACTTCGATACAACGGATTAGGGTGCTGATAGAAAAGACTGGCATCTAGTGCGTGACCTAGCTCATGAACCACCGTTATCAATGACCCCAGATTTGACCCGAAGTTTCCCAAAACGAAACTAAACTCGTCCGGCCCCAAGCTAGCAAAACACGTCCGACTCTTGCTCTCTGAAGGCAAAAAGTCTATCTGTCCGTTGGCAAACATTCCATCCACAAAATCCCTCCTTCCTACCTGGGCAAATACTTCCTTTATCATCTCCACCCCTTTCCTAGGACTCAGATCCAGCTCAATCTTACCCACACTTGTCATCCGTTGACCCGGTTTAATCTTTTCTTTACCCAATAATTGAGCATGGAGACGATAAAATCGGTGTGCCAAAGGGTACGCAGCAGTGATTACCTGATTCATCTCCATTACTTCGTTCTCAGTAATCTCAAACTGGCTAAGCCGAAAGCTATACGGCTTTTCTCTCCCTCTCAGTTTATCCTCTAACCCATGTGCCCTAATTCTGTTAACATACTCGCTTCGTGCAAAGTTAGCATAGACCATATTCGGTTCAACCTCTTTTATTCCCTTCTTCTTCGTTTCTCTAAGACTGATCTCTAGATCCCTAAAAAGCTCAGGGAACACCCCTTTATGTTCGTCCAAAAGTTCTTCTATCGCTGGCAACAATTGTTCACTTCTTTTTTCTAGTTTTCTTCGCAAAAAAGCATGATAATCCATCAGTAAGGGATCATCCAACGTCTTTTTCACTTGTTCATCATCCCAAAGCAACAAGGGAGACAATACACTGTCTGCCACCCTCTTCGCTTTTGTTATTCTTTGATCTACCACCTCACCTCTCACTCGGACTTCATCATCAAAGATGTTCAACCAACCTCTGGCCGACAAATAACGCCTTGGCTTGTTTTTCGCTAAAATCTCGTTTAACTTCGCGTAATCACTTAGTACTATCAGTAAAACAGTCGAGTCGCCTAGCTCTACTCCGCCATATTTATTAGCAAACTCAATACATACTTGCTCTAAAATGGTCGTATCTTCCTCTATCCGAGGATCATCAGCTGAGTCATAAAACCGGGTCAAGTCCCAATCCAATTTATATAATAGTTGTTCCTTCTCAATTATTACTTTTTTCTCTTTCTCCATTAACAATCGATCATAGCATCCCTACCTACCTAGGTTCTAAAACGATTAGAAACATCTCATAACCATTACTAGTTTACCTATTGACAAGTATTGAATTTAAGTTAGAATATACAAACAGGCTCAGATTTACTGAGCTAAATTTCTCAAAGGAGAACCGCAATGTTCAACCCCGATGAAATGGAAATGGACGACGAGCTCGAGGCAGAAGATCCCCAAGTGGACGAAGCCGCCGAACCCGAAGAAACGCTGGGAGAGTAACTCTCCTTCCACCGGCCGCCTCAACTGAGGCGGCCTTTCTCTATCTTAAGGAGAAAAAATGGAAAAAGATCTCGTCGATAAAGCTCTTTCAAATATTAACAAATACTTTCGAACCAACGATTATTACAGACGTGACGGTCGTTTGGCAGAAAAAGATCGTGAAGCAATCAAAGATACCCTCACTGAGATCGCCGAAAAATCCTTCGGGCAAGACTTACTTGCATTTCTTTCCGACGCCCGTCAATCACGACGTCAACTTCTCAGACTTGGCCAATTTGTCAAAGCTGAAAATTTCCCCCATTTCTTCAGGGGTGAAAGATGCCTTGATGTCCTAAGATCCCTATTAAATATTTCCACCGGCTACTACTCACTCTACGAAGATCCACCCCTACGCATCACCGACAAAATCTGGGCTCACCTTCAGCTAGTTGATATCCTTAAAGGCTACTATGAACCTGCTGATCTCTATGATGTCATCCAATACATCCACGAGAACGAAATGTATCTTGATCAATTCATAGCCATCATTCAACAACCCGATCTTCGAGAAGCTCTCTCTTTAACCGGAAGAAGTATGGGAGTTCTCTATCTTACAACTGGCTACCACGCCTGGCTAAATCTCGCCCGAAAGATCGCCTCTGACTCATTTCTAAAAGAACTCATCAACCGATATCAAAAATCATCAAAAGACTGGCCTACTCGATTAAGTCTGATGGAGGAATATTTTCAGTATCGCAAGCTCGGCCAAGTCGAGACCCGTCTTGTCGATAAGACTCTGATTGATCGTTTGTCACCCGCCAATCAAGCCCTGATTACCTCCGCCTCATTTCCCAAACGAATGAAATTGCTAGCTAGTATCAGACGCCAAACCGGCATCGAGAAAGTCAGACAAATTGAACAAGATCTGCTTAATGAACAATCAGTCAAACCCATTGATACCAAACGGAAAATAGCGAAACTCGGTTTACTCGAATCACCTAACCATCCACTTCAACATCTCAAGGTGACACTCGGCTATGAAATCGAATTTATTTGCCAAGATCCACAAACTTTTGAAGACTTAATCTTTTTGGAAACCATCGGCTTCCATCTAGGCACCGGTGGAGACAGTTCCGGTCACTGGGAATCATCCCCGGGGCCTTTTCTTTCAGCCAAAACCGCTAATTTCATCTTCATGCGCTTCCTTCAAGCCGGACTGATCGATATCTACACCTACGCTCGACAGGGAATCCACACCGGAGTCGGCCTTCTTGGTACTGAAGTATCTGATAATGAGTACATTCTTGCATCCATCTGGAAGGCTGTTTCATACGCCAGTGAAGTCAAACTCCCCCACTACAATCTTTCTGCCTACTCTTCGTCCCTCCAGTATTTCAAACTCAACCACCGCACTTCTGACTTCGGCGCCTATACCGAAAACAAAGGACAAACTCTTCAAACCGTCACCGGTTTCACCGCTTATCAACTTTTACTCGAAAACATTAACGCCGCCCTCAAAGCGTATCTGCTTAGACAAGCCGGTAAAGATCTCACGTCAGACCAAAAAGCTCTGGCTATCATTTTTGAAGATTTCCTCCAAGAATGGGAAGAGGGCTGTCGGTATATGAAGTTGCCTGATCTAACTCAAAGTAGACCGAAATCAATTTCAATGGTCAAACTCGGTCAACGAGTTGAGACCGCTCTACCTACCCCGACTGGACAATGGACTCGCTGGGTGAGACACCAATCTTCTTGGAACATCGTCGATCAACCCCTTGTCATCCGAGGCTGCGAATACCCCAATATTGTTGCTTTCAGCAGAAGTATCTGCTGGCGTTACGCTAGCCGTGTTCGCAAAGCCATGGATAAAGCAATGCGAGAATTCATTGAAGAACTTAAATCAGCGAAAGAGGCAAAAGGAGACCAACGACGGTGTTTAATAGATACTCTTTTCCTTCATTTCCCTTGTGGACTAAAAGAAGACGCTACCAGTAACCAAAAGTACAAATTGTTTAAAAAGTTAGTTGCTGAGTACTTAGATTAAGTTCGCAACTGACCCTTGACAACCGCTTTGATGAACAACCCACGACCTTACGGTCGGGGTTTCAACTAAATTTAAACGATCCAACTATACGTCGTATTATTTCCCAAACCGGTCATACCATCACCCTCTTTTTTTCAGACGGTTTCAATGCCTGGTTCAAATTACTCGACACAATTGCCACCAATCTATACCTACAGGAACTCCTCAATGAATATCAAAATTCATCAAAGGACTGGCCAACCCGACTTTCATTAATGGACCGCTACCTTGAACATCGTCAAATTGGCCAAGCAGAGCAACACGCAGTCAATCAAACACTTCTTAAGCTACTTTCACCCAACAGTCGGACAAAATATACCACTAGCTCTTTTGATCAACAGATGAAGTATCTGACCTACATTCGCCGCACCTATGGCCACGAAAACATCCAAACTCTTTCTCAACAACTTAACTCAGACGGCATAAGTAAGCTCCATACCGAAAGAACTCGCACCCGTCTTAATCATAGAGAAACCAAGAATCTTCCCATTCGTCATTTATTAGCCACTCTTGGTTATGAGACAGAGTTTCCTCTCCCCAAACAAGAGCTGATTTCAGAGGATCTCATCTTTCTTGATGCCATCGGCATACGCCTCGGTCTTGGCAATATGACTAACTTTTGGGAGATCTCTCCCGGACCGTTTTGGTCCTACAAAACCGGTGTATATATCTTCCTTCGTTTCCTGCAAGCCGGCCTTATTGATCTCGATAACTGTGCCTTCTTAGGCCTTCATACCAATACAGGAGCACCCTTCAAAAACCCTTCCCGCTACTTCCAAATTCTCGCTCTGATAAGTAAAGCCACCTCTTATACATCACGAAATCTGTCAACAACTTCATCACCCGAATACAAGGAAATTATTACCCTATATTCCTCGTCTCTTCACAACAAAACTTCCGACGAAGACAATTCTATCTACAAAGAGAACAAAGATAATACCATCCAAACAGTTAGCGGTTTTGTTACTCAGATGTTCTTTCTTGAATCACTATATGCCGCCATCAACGCACTACTTCTTCAGGATCGAGCATATATTCTTACCTCCGATCAAAAAGCACTTGCTGACACCTTTAAACAGCTTCTCAAAGAATGGGAAGAGGCATGTATCACTATGGAGTTGCCTGATCTCGCTTCAGGTATACCAGGGAAAAAAAGCGTCGCAAGATTAGTCAATCGGGTCGAAGTTGCTCTCCCAACTACACCAAATAATTGGGGACGTTGGGCTAGACAGAAGTCAAGTTGGGAAATAATCGATCGCCCCTTAATGGTGCGAGACCGCTACTATCCCAACGTCGTCGCCTTTGCCCGTGACATGTGCTGGCGCTATTCCATCCAAGCCCAAAACATCTTCCACCAAGCCATGGTTGATTTCCTCGAAGAACTTAAGGCTGCCAAGGAGGCTAAAGGAGAACGTCGTAAAACTATCATTCTCGCTCTCTTTCTTCGTTTTCCCTGCGGATTACCGGAAAACGCTTCGTACAACAAAAAATACAAACTGTTTAAACGGTTAGTTACCAACTATCTTGATTGACTTCAGATTTTAAACCACCACCTTCGTGGTGGTTTTTTGTATCAGTCCCATATAGTAGAATATCTATATGGAAAAATATGTCTCGCGTGCCGGAGAAAAACTAATTCACGCCCTAAACACCTTTAATGTCGATGTGACAGGACTCACCTGTGCTGACTTTGGTAGCAACGTTGGTGGCTTTGTTGATGTCCTTCTCCAAAGAGGTGTCACTAAGGTCTACTCGATTGAGACAGGTTACGGTGTCCTAGATTGGCGATTAAGAAACGACCCTCGCGTCATCGTCATGGAACGGACCAATGCTATGCATGTTGCCTTGCCGAAAAAAGTCGATTTCATTTCCATTGATGTTAGTTGGACACCTCAAGTAAAAATACTTCCAAACGCCATTAACAACCTAAAAGCGAGCGGTCATATCGTCTCCCTCGTCAAACCTCATTACGAAGCCACCTCTCGTCATCACAAGCTAACTAAAGGCAAATTAACCGATCAAAAGGCAGAAGAGACCCTCAAACAAACGATTGTTGATATTGAAAAGCTTGGCCTCAAAGTAAAAAGCCACACCAAATCACCTATCACCGGCAGCAAAGCCGGCAACATCGAGTACCTCCTTTGGATACAAAAGGAATGATACAACAGTCTGTAAAGTGAGCTGTTATGACAAAAGTCGTACCTATTGCTTCACAAGCATATTCTTGATCTTGACTTCGGGTAAATTTTGGTACAATTGACTTATTACCAATCTTGACTTTATGTCAATATTGTCATACACTATGAAAGTACTAATCGACAGCCGCATCTATAAGTTTCTTAACAAGCTAAACCAAAAAGATGCCGCTAAAGCCTTACAATATATCGAGCTTTTTGAAGAGTATGGTTTTTCGCTCGACGAACGATACCTCAAGAAAGTCAATGGACCAATTTGGGAACTAAGACCAACACAAATCAGGCTCTATATTTATATCAAAGCAAAAGAACAAATAATTATTCATGCCATTATCAAAAAATCACAAAAAATAAGACAAGAAGATTTGAAACTAATATTACAAAGATCTACAGAATACACATGAACACGCAGAATAAAACCATCACAGTCAAACAGCTCAAAGAAAAACTTTTCAAAAATGCTGATTTTAAGAAAGAGTATGAAAATCAGGCAGTTGAATTGCAAATAGCCCGCCAGATTATTGAAGCTAGACTCAAAAAGAATCTCACCCAAACCCAGCTCGCAAAGCAAATTGATACTGACCAATCAGTCATTTCTCGTCTTGAAGGACTTAATTCCAAACCATCAATTTCTCTATTGAGCAGGGTTGCAAAGGCCTTAGACACTAAAATCCAAATTGTTGTTGAATAACTTGCTTGAGGTGAACTATTTGGACCATGTTCTAACGTATTTTAGAAAAAAACATTGAAAAAGGAGCTCGCCGCTGGCTCAACGTAGCCTCGAAGATCCTGAGTACTCGAAGGACTCCGCTGATGCCACGCGGTAGCCACTTTTGTATTTTCCGTTCGGTTTACATAGAAACCTCACTCCGAGCTACGCTCGGCTTTACGCGCGTTTTTTTGTCTCGCTTCAGGCTGGACCGACTGCGTCGAAATCTAATTTAGTTTAGTCACTTTGATATCCTGTTCCGTTAATTCTGTTTCTATTTCACCTTGTATTTGATTAAGTTCTTTCCTTATTGCCAGTACAAGTTTCGAATATATGGCATCGGCTGTTTGTCTTTCAGAACCAGTAACATTAAAACTTCCTATGAACTTGTAGGCCAACTTAAGTACATCATCAGAGGCGTAAAGAGACGCGTTTGTATGAACATCCCGAATGAATTGTTTCTTCTTGGCTTCATCTTCCCAGCCTTCAAAGAATCCCATTAAATTGTTTAGAAAATCCTTGTACTGCTTTTCTCTCGCATCTCTTGTTTTTCTTCTGTTATCTGCATTTTGTTCTAGCTTGTCCTTGAACCAATACCCGAAAAAAGAGCCTATACCCAAAGAGGACAGAAGAGGAATAAATCCTTTAATTGATTGTAATAGACTTACTGAGGTAGAAGATGTGGCTTCATTAATCATGTTTATTATTTGATAGGATACTATCTCAATTCGACTAAAATCGAAAGTAATAAACTGCGTTAATAAGCTAAAAAAACCTGCCAAAAAAGTTAACAAGAAAGTAACATACAAACCACTCAGTAGATTATTAAACCCCTGAAAATAGGTTTTATTTTCGATTTCCGAGACAATAGCATCCTTCAGTCTGAAGTAGCCATCGATATTTTTTTCTGTGGGATCTTTGAAGACAGCTAGAGATTGAGATTGAAACTTTCTCAAAACACTTAATTCTTCACCCATCGCTTTCGGCAATTCCTTTTTATCAATAAAGATAGGGAAACTTCCCAATATCACACCAAATAACACGTTGAGTGAAAAAGCCCATAAGGCAACAAGGATAGATGGGCTGGTTTTGTCAAGCAAGGGAAACACAATAGCTATGAAGGCGGCTGAGATTGAGGAGTAGGACACAACGCTTTGAAAAGTTCTATCGACGAGCCTAAACTTTTGATCAAAGTACCATTGTCGCCTTTGGACCATTAAGTCAGTCCATTTCTCAAACTCCCTCTTGAATTCTTGCCTGATCAGATTGTGATTCATTTTGACCACAATTATAACCATAAAAATAGGGAAACCCCTGAAGGGTCTCCCTAAAGTGTCAAATGAGAGAAACTTCCTCATTTGTTTTGAATATTTGCTCTTGTTCGACTGGGACGGAAGGCCAGTTGTTGATGACATCATCGATCATGCCTAAGCAATTCAAAAGATCGGCATATACCGATTGGATTCCTGCTGACAAGCCGTTAGGGTCAATATCGTCACTGACGAAAGAGAAGCTAATCTCTTCATCTCCTTGTTTTCGAGCGAAGGTGAACATGGTGCGTCCGGCAATTACGTATGTTCGAAGCTCTGTGTCACCAAATGTCCCACTCATGCCTCGCTTTCGGCATTCGTTGATGATCTTGAACATTCCGTTCTTGTAGACCTTGCGAAGAAACTTGTCGAACCTCTGCTGAAGCAGATGAAGCTCGGCGTTGACGTACTCGTCAATTGCACCCTCGATCCACTCGTTCTCCGTAACAGCTCGCATCATAAAGCCAAGGATGGTTTGGACAGCATGTCCCTGGTCAAGGATTGGGCTAGCACCAAGTTCAGTGATATTGGGAACTTCATGGTTGAGTTCCTTTTGGTAATTCTCTCGACAGAGAACAGCACGCTCATCAGTGCTTGTTCTGAATGTGTCCCAAGCATCAACGAGAATTTGAGGCAGGTAGTCTTCAATCCTCCAGAAGTCATATTCCTCATCACTGGGGATCGTAAGATCCTCAAGGTAATAGATGAGATAATACGCAAATGGAAGCTGGCCTTTCCAACCTCTCCCATCCTTTCCATAGTTTTGAATGTACTTGCGTAAAGCTTGAATCAGTTCTTTTTTGTGCAAGTGAAACTCTCCTTTGATTGACTGAAACTAAGATTCAGTTTAGCACTATAGCCATAGTTTGTCAACCTATAGCGCAAATAACGAAGGAGAAAAACCTCATCTCAAATATCGTCTTATCAATAATTAGAAAATATGATAGTATTAAGAAGCATATGTCAGACTTAAAAATTCGGGTAAGCCTAGGGTCATTTAATGTGGAGATCGAAGGACCTTCCGAAGACGTGACCAAGCAATTTGAGGAAATTAAGAAAAATGGACTTGGTCAAATGGTCGATCAATTATTGCCAATTTTTTCAAACCAAGGGATCCAAAAACCACCGTCAGACAATAAACTAATCCAAGCAGTGATTGAGGAAAATCCCACCGCAGAACAACCAGATAATTCCATCGAATTGATGTCATTACACGATTTAAGCTCAAAGGAGCTACCTAAATCCGAGAGAGAATGGGTGCTTATGTATGCCTACTATATCGATCGTTCTGGAAAACTACTTTTCACTAGAGACGACATAATTAAGAAATACGAGGAATCAAATAGGAAAAAAAGTGTAAGAATGAAAAACCTCTCAAATTCTATTAGGGGAGCCGAAAAAGAAACTTGGATTAGTAGACCAACTGATAGTGAAATGAAGATCACTGAACCTGGTAAGACTCAAGCCAAGCAAATCCTAACTAGATCCGAAGGGACAATAAAAGTCCCAAAGCAGCACAAAAAAATTGTAGCTGAATAGAATGGAAGGCTTAAGAAACTTCGTCATTTCTATAAATGGATTTGAGCAAATGGGTAGCTCGGCACAAGTCGACTTTTTCTCGTTTTTTCTTATAAGAATAAAGAAACAGGATGGTTTTAATGCCAGCGACATAAAAAAGTGTTTTGATTTGTTGGATCTACCACCCTACTCAAATATTCCAAGGTATCTTAAGGTCAATATGAAAAAGGCCCGATCAAGAATAGCGAAGTTTTTCTTAAAAAGGTATAGGTACTATCTGACACCGGTCTTTTTGTCAGAAATGAGTGAAAAGTTATCTAATACTGGGAAAACAATTGTCAAACCCACTAATAATTTATATCCACTTGAGCTCTTCGAAAGTGGACGCCCATACATACAAAAAATTGCGGAACAAGCATCAAGCTGTTATGACTATGGACTATTTGATGCCTGTAACGTAATGATCCGTCGTTTACTCGAAACATTAATTATAGAAACGTACGAAAGAAAAAGTAGAATCTCTGAAATAAAAGGTGGTGACGGCAACTTTTATCATCTGAAAGACTTAATTTCTATTTTGACCAAAGATACTAATATAACTATCTCTAGAAACTCAAAACAGGGAATGGCCAAATTGAAAGACTTAGGAGATCTTAGTGCTCACAATAGAAGATTCTTGGCGAGAAAGTCAGATGTCGATTCTAAAAAGGACTCTTTCAGAATAGTGGCCGAAGAATTACTACATATTATTGATTACGAAACTTGGAATAGTTAATTTTTAAGAGCATAGTCCCACAACAATAGTAACAAGTTTTCCGTTTTCTTTTCTTCTTTTAGATCCGAATTCAAATCGCCCTTCGCATCGCTCCATGCGTTTGGCGGCGCAATGGGCGATGCCCCTGGCAGAAACAAAAAAATCTTTTGGGTGACCCCACGCGGAATAACAGCTTGCTCCGCATTCTGCAGACAACTCACGTTATCTTGCTATCATTTGTGCGCTTGCCTGTTATAACTTCGACAATAGTGTGCTCTTTGAGTTCCACTATTGTCGGTTATCGAACCTACGGTTTCTTTCCCTTAAGATCATGAAACAATGACGTCCTCCCCGGACAGCCCCTTCGGGGACGATGTCCGGGGTTTCCAAC